>JAZRQP010000117.1:0-61499 GCA_045649885.1 Faecalimonas sp. | reverse complement strand
ACAGATAAGCAAAAACAACAATTTGATAAATTTTATGAGCTTCTTGTTGAATGGAATAAGGTTATGAATCTAACCGGTATCACTGAATATGAGGAAGTAAATGAAAAACACTTTGTTGACAGCTTATCCATCGTGAAGGCAACCAATATGGAAAGTGTAAAAAGTGTTATAGATGTAGGAACCGGAGCAGGTTTTCCGGGAATTCCACTAAAGATTGCATTTCCACATTTAAAGGTAGTACTGCTCGACTCTCTTAACAAAAGAATTAATTTTTTAAATGAAGTAATTGCTGAATTAGGACTAACCGATATAAAAACAATACACGGGCGTGCTGAGGATTACGCGAAACAAACGGAATACAGAGAAAAGTTTGACTTATGTGTATCCCGCGCGGTTGCTAATCTCTCTACCCTTTCAGAATATTGTTTACCGTATGTAAGTGTTGATGGAATGTTTGTACCATATAAATCAGGCGAAATAGACGAAGAATTGGAAAATTCCAAGAAAGCTGTTAAAATTCTAGGTGGGAAAATAGAGAATGTGGTTAAATTCCAATTACCAGGCACAGAAATTGGTCGTTCTTTTGTAAAAATAAGAAAAATAGCTAATACAAATAAGAAATATCCTAGAAAAGCAGGTTTACCTGCAAAAGAACCATTAGGATAACATTATGAGAAAATGTTTCACGTGAAACATTTTCTTTTTTTTTATAAAAAAGTTTCCAAAACGAATTGATGTTTCACGTGAAACATAGTATACTATAAGCAATAAGCAGTGCAAAAATCATAAAACCAAGGGCTTCATGCTTGCATGTAAGCAATTGGGTTTTATTATTTTTATAGTGCGAATGCACAGAACGAAAGAGGCGAAGCCTCTTGAGTTACATTGCGTTATTATTGCGTAATAACAAAGGGGAAATAATTATGGGAAGAATTATAGCAGTTGCTAACCAAAAAGGTGGCGTAGGGAAAACAACTACATCTATTAACTTATCATCATGTTTAGCTGCACATGGAAAGAAAGTTCTTTCAATTGACATGGATCCACAAGGAAATATGACAAGTGGGCTAGGTATTGATAAAAACGGTGTTGAGTACACAATTTATGACTTAATTCTTGGTGAAGTTGGCATCAAAGAGGTAATTTGCAAGGATGCAATTGAAAATCTTGATGTTTTACCAGCAAATGTAGACTTATCTGCGGCAGAAATTGAGTTAATTGGTGTTGAAAATAAGGAATTTATTGTACATGAAGAGGTAGAAAAGGTACGTGATAATTATGATTTTATTATCATAGACTGTCCTCCTTCTTTAAATACTCTTACAATTAATGCTATGACTACTGCAGATACTGTTTTAGTGCCAATTCAATGTGAATACTACGCATTAGAGGGATTGAGCCAGTTAATACATACAATTGATTTAGTAAAAGAGCGTTTAAATCCGGATTTGGAGATAGAGGGTGTTGTATTTACAATGTATGATGCCAGAACTAATCTATCTCTTCAAGTAGTAGAAAACGTAAAAGATAATTTAAATCAAACCATTTATAAGACAATTATTCCGAGAAATATTCGTCTTGCAGAGGCACCGAGCTACGGATTACCAATTAATTTGTACGACCCAAAGTCGGCAGGTGCAGAAAGTTACATGTTGTTAGCTGAAGAAGTGATTAATAAAGGAGAAGAATAATGGCAGTTAAAAGAGCAGGTCTTGGAAAAGGATTAGATAGTTTAATTCCAGAAGGAAAAAAAGTAGCTCCGGCTAAGAAGACTGAGGAAAAGGTAGTAGAAAAAGTCGTTGAAAAGGTAGTCGAAAAGGTCGTTCATGAGGAGCAAATGGTGAAAATAAGTAAAGTTGAACCAAACAGAGAACAACCACGTAGACATTTTGAAGAAGATGCCTTACTTGAATTGGCGGATTCTATCAGACAATTTGGTGTACTTCAGCCATTATTAGTTCAGAAAAAAGGTGATTATTATGAAATTATTGCCGGAGAACGTCGTTGGAGAGCGGCTAAATTGGCAGGTTTAAAGGAAGTACCTGTTATTGTAAGAGAATATTCAGAACAAGAAGTTGTAGAAATTGCATTAATTGAAAATATTCAGAGAGAGAACTTAAATCCGATTGAAGAAGCTATGGCTTATAAAAAGCTTCTTACGGAGTTCAAGTTGAAACAGGATGAAGTCGCAGAGCGCGTATCAAAGAGCAGAACTGCGGTGACTAACTCCATGCGTTTATTAAAGTTGGATGAAAAAATTCAACAAATGATTATTGATGAGATGATATCTACCGGACATGCGAGAGCTTTGCTCGCAATTGAAGATAAGGAAGAGCAGTATAATCTGGCTACCAGAATCTTCGATGAAAAATTAAGTGTGCGTGATGTAGAAAATATTATCCGTCAAATGAAAAATCCAAAACAGAAAAAAGAAAAAAAAGTTGTTGAAAATTCTTTTATCTACAAGGATTTAGAAGAAAAAATGATTTCTGTAATCGGAACAAAGGTTAGTGTAAATCAAAAAGGCAATGGTAAGGGAAAAATTGAAATCGAATATTATTCCAATGCAGAACTCGAACGTATATTCGATTTATTAATGTCTACAGCGCAGAATTAGTAGGAAAAAAGGGGAAATAATAATGGAAAGCAAGATAGAAATATTAATTATTGCTTTATTTGTATTAGTTGTAGTATTATTTATCCTAGTAATTAATGCAAATATGAAATATAATAGATTAAAGTTTAGTTACAATTCTTTCATGAAAGGAAAAGACGGAAGAACTTTAGAGGATAGTATTTTCGAACGCTTTGAGGAATTAGATAACCTTACAGAAATGACAATAAAAAATAGACAGGCGATTCGCAAAATTAATGAAGAAATGATGTCTAATTTCCAAAAGGTTGGAATTGTAAAATATGATGCTTTTAATGAAATGGGTGGAAAACTCAGTTTTGCAATCACGTTACTAGATGGAAATAATAGTGGTTATATTATTAATTCGATGCATAGTCGAGAAGGCTGCTATAATTATGTAAAAGAAATTGTAAAGGGCGAAAGTTATATTGAACTTTCAGAAGAAGAAGCAGAATCTTTGGATAATGCTATTTTCCAAGAAACGTTAGGTTTTGATTTAGAAAACATGAAATAGAGTATGAGGAGGACATAATATGTTAGACATTCGTTTTTTAAGAGAAAATCCTGAGGTAGTAAAACAGAATATTAAAAATAAATTTCAGGATAATAAACTACCATTAGTTGATGAGGTTATTGCTCTAGACCTAAGAAACAGAGAAATTAAGCAAGAAGTAGAAGCTTTAAGAGCAGAAAAAAATAAAATATCTAAAATGATAGGCGCTTGCATGGCTCAAGGAAAGAAAGAAGAAGCAGAAGAGTACAAGAGACAGGTAGCGGCAAATGCAGGAAGAACAGAAGAGCTTTCTAAAGAAGAAAAAGAAGTAGAAGAAAAAATCAAGACAATCATGATGACCATTCCGAACATCATTGATCCATCAGTTCCAATTGGAAAGGATGACAGTGAAAATGTGGAATTAGAAAAGTTTGGTGAACCGGTTGTTCCTGATTTTGAGATTCCTTATCATACAGATATCATGAGCAAATTTAATGGTATTGATTTGGATGCTGCTGGCAGAGTTGCTGGTAATGGATTCTATTATTTAATGGGAGATATTGCTAGATTACATTCAGCAATGACAGCATATGCTCGCGATTTTATGATTGATAAAGGATTTACTTACTGTATTCCTCCTTTCATGATTCGTAGTAATGTTGTGACAGGTGTTATGAGCTTTGCTGAAATGGAAAACATGATGTACAAAATTGAAGGTGAAGATTTATACTTGATCGGTACAAGTGAACATTCCATGATTGGTAAATTTATTGACCAAATGTTAGATGAAGAACAACTACCACAGACATTAACATCATACTCACCATGTTTCCGTAAAGAAAAAGGAGCTCATGGCATTGAGGAACGTGGTGTATACCGTATTCACCAATTTGAAAAACAGGAAATGATTGTGGTATGTAAACCAGAAGAAAGCATGGACTGGTATGAAAAAATGTGGAGATACACAGTTGAATTATTCCGTACATTAGATATTCCGGTTCGTCAATTAGAATGCTGTTCCGGTGATTTGGCAGACCTGAAAGTAAAATCATGTGACGTGGAAGCATGGTCACCAAGACAGAAAAAATATTTTGAAGTTGGAAGTTGCTCTAATTTAGGAGATGCTCAGGCAAGAAGACTTGGTATTCGTGTAAAAGGTGCAGATGGCAAGAAATATTTTGCTCATACACTAAACAATACAGTAGTTGCTCCACCTAGAATGTTGATTGCATTCTTGGAAAACAACTTGCAGGAAGATGGAAGCGTAAGAATTCCGGAAGCATTAAGACCATATATGGGTGGAAAGACTGAAATCAGATAAGATGTCATGAACGCCGCGAGGATGTGATAGGAACATCCTCGTGTGCGTATATGTTATTTTAAAAATATATTATGGGCCCTCATAGTTAAATGGATATAACAAGCCCCTCCTAAGGGCTAGTTGCAGGTTCGATTCCTACTGGGGGTGTCAAAAAATACAGGGGCATGAGTATGCACCTGTATTTTTAATACATTTATTTAGTTTAAAGGTTTAAAATGTACCATCGGTGTTGTCTCTGACATCGGTAAAAATGTGTAACCATTTTGAATTCCCCAGAATAAAATCTTTTCAACAGCCTCTACACTGGCAGAGGTAATATCATGCTGCAAAACAACCGATACATTTTTCTTTTTTATACCGTTAATTACATTGTTAGAGATTGCGGATACAGTTTTTGCACCACCGGCATCTCCGCTGCTGACATTCCAATCACAGTATAGGAATCCGTGATAAGAAATAGATTTTATTAAGGATGACATAATTCCATTGCAGTATTTTCTACTAACTGTATTCGAAGTTCCACCAGGGAAACGCACAATAGTAGGAGTCACTCCTGTTTGATTTACTACAATATTTTTGATTGCCTCTAAATCATTGTAGTACGCGGCTTCGTTTTTATACAAAACTTCATATCTGTGGGTTAAAGTATGTAGTGCAATTGTATGCCCACGTCTATGTGTCTCCCCAATCATATATTGGTATTTAGGAAATTGATTGGTAACAAAAAATGTGGCCTTTACTCCATATTTATCGAGAATATCCAACAGTCGGGAGGTATATCTACTTGGTCCATCATCAAAGGTCAGATACACCACCTTGTTTCCCGGATTAATCGGATTGGCAACCATTTGCTTCTGATATACATACACGGTGCGGGTAGCAGTAGTTTTATTTCCAAAAGAATCAGTTAGTTGATAGGTAATGGTATTAATCCCCATCTTTGATGTATCTACACCACCGGTTACACTTACTTTTGCAGTCATATCCCCATCAATGTTGTCGGAAGCAGTAAATCCCGGGTCGGTATAAGCAGTCCCTACCTTAATATAAGTACTTTGTTCCCCCTTCAGTGCGATTATCGGAGCTGTCAAATCTGCAATTCGTACGGTTCGTTTCACTTCACCAATATTTCCGGAGGAATCGGTTACGCGATATGTCAAGGTATATGTTCCATATGTGTGTCCATCTACTTTTCCTTCCACCGTTACGGAAGCTGAGATATCTCCGTCACATTCATCAACGGCTTTAAATCCCGGATCAACAAAATCTTTTCCTCTGTTTAAAGAAATGCTGGTTCCATTTGTTAATGTAATTACCGGTGCAATCACATCTTTATAGATGATTTTTCGTTCTGCAGTAGCAGTATTACCGGAAGAATCGGATACGGTGTAGGTTACAACTCCATCTTTTTCAACACTTACTACTTGAGAAGTGATATCACCATCGTAATTATCCGTTGCCGAAAATCCTTCCTCTTCGTATGCCATAGATGGATTGGTATAATATTCCGGGCTGGATACCAATTGAATCTCCGGTGCAAGGGTATCGGTTATTATAATGGTGCGTTTCTCTGATATTGTCATGTCCTTATATTTAGAAACAAAGGTCACCTGATATTCCCCTAATTTCTGCAGGTCTAATTCACCCTTCGTTTTAGTTTTAACAGGCGTTCCTTTCCTATTAATAAGACTACCTTTGCATAATGCAGTTATCTCAGGCATTTTATCCACGCCATACTCTAAAGTAATGGTCTTTTCGGAAACGCTTAATTCTAAGTGATACTTGTTTAGCTTCCATACCGCAAAAATACTGGCAATCGCGCATAATAAAAATGCGATTGAAGCAATAATTATAATTTTTTTCTTAGATTGTATTTTCATAATCAGTTCGCCCTCTTTTGTATTGTATATCTTATTATAGATTATTCTATAAAAAATTCAATATGTGCAAAAAAATATCTCCCATAAAAAATTCATAGGAGATATCATAAAATCTTTTATTCTGTTCTAATTGTGATAGAAGTAATCACCGGCTGTTCATCAGCTTTAATTGTACCATTATTATCGGTAGGTTGAGAATCCTCACACACCTTATCTACAATTTCAATACCTTCTGTCACATAACCAAATGCAGCATACTGGCCATCAAGATGAGTACTGTCTTCATGTACAATAAAAAATTGTGAGCTGGCGCTGTTATAAGGTGTCGAACGGGCCATGGAAATAGCTCCTCTTGTGTGAGAAAGTTTATTGTCATATCCGTTGGCGGTAAATTCACCTACAATATTTTTGTCAGAGCCGCCGGTACCATTGCCTTCCGGATCACCACCCTGCATCATAAATCCTTCCATAATACGATGGAAGGTTAATCCATCGTAGAAACCGTCTTCTGCAAGTGCCACAAAGTTCGCTGCTGAGATTGGAGCGGATTTCTGGTCAAGTTTCACGGTAATTGTGCCATAGTCTTTAATTTTGATATCTGCATAATAGTTGAGTTTTTCGTCCAAAGCTTTTGGTGTGTAGGTGCCTTCTGTGCTTTGCGTGCTACTATTGTTATTATTATTTGATGAAGTAGAGCCGGTTTCTGAGCCTGTAAATAAATTATTTCCCGTAACCTTTGAAAATGGATCCCAGATAATCAAAACTACAAGAGCCACAACTGCTAAAGCAGGAATTCCAACTGTGAATATATTTTTGATTAGATTTTTGCGTGCCTCCTTTTTTCTCTGGGCTGCACGTTGTTCTTGTGCTAACTTTTTATTTTCTTTTTTCATGTTATATTTACTCCAATAAATTATGAGTTTTTAATAAATAACACACCTAGTGTTCCAGGACCGCAATGACTGGAGATTACACCACCTGCACGAGTAACTAAAATCTCATCAAATATATTCAATTCAGCTAAATATCCATAGACCTCATCAAGAATACTTTGGTCGCATCCGGAATGAGTAATAAATACACGGTCTTTTTTCGCATTTTTTAAATCTTCTTCTAAATCTTTCACGTAGGATTTAATAACCATGCTCATTTTTCCACGATATTTTTTGTTAGCATCCATTTTGCCGTTTTCTACAACAATCTTTGGATGCAACTTCAATACACCACCGGCTAAAGCAGCAACACCGCTACAACGTCCACCTCTGTGAAGATAAGTGAGTGTATCTACCACAAAACTTGCGCTTACTAAAGGTTTTAATTCTTCAATCTTAGCAACAATCTCCTCAGCAGTTTTACCTTCTTGTGCCATAATAGCGGCTTCGATTACAAGAAGACCGATTCCGGTGGAAAGGTTTGCAGAGTCAATAATATGAATTTTATCCTCTGCTTCCAAATCTTCAGCAGCAAGACGCATTACGTTGTTATTGGCTGACATGTTGCTTGAAATAGAAAAACTAATGATCTCATCACCATTTTTAATATAAGGCTCAAACATATCAATTACTTCAATCATAGAAGCTGCCGATGTTTTCGGCGTTGTATTGTTAGCGTCAGCCCATGTATAAATTTCATCAGGTGTAATAGTTACACCATCTTGATATTCTTCTTCTCCTAAATGGATGTGTAACGGCAGTATTGCGATATCATATTTTTCGATTAAATCTTTCGATAAGTCACAAGTACTGTCTGAAATAATTTTAATCATAAGTAAATCCCTCCTAAAACTACATTATAAGATAAAGTTGGCTTGTTTTCAAGAAAATTGGTTAAGTACCAAAAAAGTTTACAAAAAGTTTAGAAAAACTCAAAGTACTATAACAGTACATTTTTGTCACCCGTTGGTTTATAGAAATTGTTGTATTAATAAGTGGTCTATCAAAAAGGGAGGGAATGCGTACGAAGCACATGACTAAAAACAGGAAATGAATTTATTAGATCTTAAAGGAGGCGGTAAAAAAATGAGGAAAAAATTATCAAAGATTTTAGCTTGCATATTATGTGTGAGCACGATTGTCACATCGATTCCAATAATATCAAATGCATCTGGCACGAGTAAAACAGAAAGCTCAACTACAAGTGATGTATCCGATGTGAAGCAAGAGGAAACTGAAATTGTCAGCGAAATTGAATCCGAGCGTTCGGCTGACACCAAAACATTTTTAATGAGTGACGGAAGTTATTTGTATGCTGTATACCCGGAACAAGTTCATTATCGTGAGAATAATGAATGGGTAGACATCGACAATTCTTTAGACATAACTTCTGACGATGACGGCAATGCTGTGTTGGAAAATAAGAAAAATTCTTTTAACATTAAGTTCTCCAACAAAGCAAAAAATAAGAAACTTGTTTCATTAAACTCAGGTAAGTATGAAATTGATTGGGCACTTGCAAATGCTAACAAAGTGTCAGCGGAAGCAGTAGAACCTGTGACTGGTACTGCAACAAAAGTTTCTTTAAATAATGTAAATGGTGGGGTTGTATATAAAGAAATCCTTCCGGATGTAGATTTGCAATATATAATAGATGCAAGTTCTGTTAAGGAAGATATTATCTTAAAGTCAAAAGCGGCACAGCATGAATTTACATTTGATTATCAGGTGAAGAAATTAACTTATCAGGAAAACAGCGATGGCTCTATCTCATTCTTTGCTGAAGATAATCTTGAAGATGCCGTTTATACCATGGATAAACCATTTATGTATGATGCCAATGGCATAACATCGAGTAAAATTGATGCTGTTATAGAGAAGACGAAAAAAGGATTTTCTCTTAAATTAACAGCAGATTCAGAATGGTTAAATTCTAGTGAGCGTGCTTATCCTGTTACTATCGATCCTACAATTGTCACACAGCAGGCGGCGAGTGCGGTAAAAGATGCAACGGGAGTTTCTTCGTGGGAAACGGATGAACTGCATGAAGCATTGGAGGAAGATAATAATGATTTGTGGTTAAAAGTAGGTAAATTTTTTGGTACAGAGGCCTATGCCCTGGTTTATGTTCCGTTACCTAGTAATATTAGGGAATCATGTCGTATTATCGAAGCCAAACTCAACCTAATTAGCTATCGTGCAGGAATTTCCACTTGTTCTAGTAATTTAACAATTACTGCACATGAAATCACGACTGATTGGAATCAAAACGATTTGTCGCAAAACACAGTACTTTACGGCGATACCCTGCCTGATTATGAGTACGAAGATACTGATTTTATGATTCTGAACGACAGCTCAACATCTAGTCATAACCAATTATATTCTTTCGATATAACCAAAATTGCACAAAAATGGGCTACTGGTGCAAGTGTCAACAGAGGTATTATGCTTAGAGGAGAAGATCTCCCGTCAACAGAAAGATATATGAGATTTTATGACAGTGATAATTCTTTGAGAAACTCTGACCCGTGTTTCACATACACCTATAGAGATACAAAAGGTGTAGAAGATTATTGGACTTATACAACTATGACTGCCGGTCGCAACGGCACAGCAGCAGTTAATAATTTTAATGGGAACCTGTTAGTAACACAGAATATCACTGGTATTTCTGGAAACCGAATGCCTGTTTCAATTTCGGCCTTCTATGATTCAAGTAGCCGTTCTAGCAATGCATACAACTTAGGACTAGGTTGGAAAACGAATTATAATATGAAAATATGTACTTCGTCTTTACCTCAATTTCCATTCTATTTAATTGACGCTGATGGAACTGAACATTATTTTTACGGAGATTCTTCGGCGTCAGAATGGGAAGATGAAGATGGATTAGGTTATACTTTGAAAAGGGATTCCTCTGTATACAGTGGTGGTTATTTAATTACCGATAAGGGGAAAAACAAAACCTATTTCCGTAGCGATGGTAAACTTGGACGTATGGATGATACTTTCGGTAACCACATTACCGTAAATTATGATTCAAGTGCAAGAATTTCAAGCATTACTGATGGTGCCGGTCGAGCTTACACATTTAGTTATAACTCTTCAGGCAATGTGAGTTCAATAACAAACCCGGCAAACAAGACAGTAACCTTTACATACGATGGAAACGCAAACTTAACTAAAATCCAGTATGCCGATTCAAAAAGTACAACGTTTAGTTATGGGAGCAATGGATTACATCAAGTTACAAGTCCTGATGGAACATACACAAAAATGGTTTATAGTCTCATTGCAGGTCACTTGTACACAAAATCATTAGAATACTATGGAAAAAACAATGTATTAAATACAGATTATGATTTTGTATATAGACACAATAATACTGTGATTACGAGTAATTGTGATAATACAATCAATCACACTTACCAGTTTGATGATTATGGAAAAACAACAGGTGTTGTTAACAATATCTCCGATACTGCAGAGTATTATTCTTATGGAGCGCCGGGTGGAAGCACTTCGGGTAAAGAAAACAAATTATTATCGGCCTCTACAACGATACAAGCTCCATACAGCTATATGAATGATAATGATAGTTACAGCAATTCATCAAAGTGGTATTTGAAGGCAAGTTCAAACAATACGAATATGTCGATAGACAATACTTTCGGGAAGAACAAAGCTCCTTCGTTAAAAATAGAGCAAACAAATTCAAATGGCGGTTACAGTGCAGTAGTATATGATGCCGGTGTGTTAAAAGGAGGATATAAGTATACATTTGGTGCATTCCTTAACACGAAAGGACAAACACTACCAGTTCCAGAAGGCATAACTTTTTCTGTGTATGCAGACGATCCGAATGCAGAATGGGATAATTATGCTCAAACAACCGGTGGTGTTACAACAACCCTTGAGGAAGATTGGATGCTTTCACAAGCTAGTTTTGAAGTTTACGAAGACACTCACTATTATATTGTAATCGGCGGATATTTTGAAGGTGCCGGTACATTCTGGTTAGATGATTTACACATACAGCTAGGCGACTTGTACCAGGGATACAATTATCTCAATGACAACTACTTCATGAATGGCGGTTCAAGTTGGACCTATAGACGTAATAACAACGTTGCAACAGACGATTCGGTTTCTTATAATGTAGCTAGTAGTTGTACAATAGATGGTTCTTTTTACGAAAAACGTAGTGTAAGCCAAACTGTAAACTGTACAGGAAAAGCAGGAGATTCCATTGTGTTCGGTTCTTGGGGCGTTGCTTATTCCGTACCAACCGGGGTAACAAAACCTGGTGCAGCTGGCGAATCAACCTTTAGAATTCGTATCGAGATGGAAGGCCCTAGTGGCAAAGCTACATTTACAAACAAGTCCAATATTTTGAATTTCAATGATGCTTTGGATGAATGGCAATTTGTAAGTGGCACTTTAATTGCGCCAATCGATTATACAAAAATAACGTTGTACTTTGATTATGACTATAACGCATGGTTTGGTATATTTAGCCAAGCTTTTGTGTGTAAGGAATCTTTCGGTCAAAGTTATGCTTATGACAATAATGGAAATGTTGTAAGTAGCAAAGATTTATCAGACACAGAAGCATCCTTTGCTTATCAAAACAATAATCTGTCTCAGATGCTTGACCCTAGTGGAACAAGATACAGTTATGCTTATGACGAAACAACCAATGCGTTAATGTATGCAAATTCATCTTATGGTCAGTTGTATGCTTTCACGTATGATGAATATGGAAATGCTTTATCTTCTACGGTCTCAGAAGCTAAAAACAGTACACAGGTTGCAACTGACGGAATCTACTATATTAGAAACGTCACAACAGGAAATGCAATGAAAGCTTCCGGCACAAACTTGGTTAATGGCACATACGCAACACAGAATAATTCAATTAGGTGGAGGTTAATCTCGGCAGGAGAAGAGGATGTTTATTACATTCAGCCACAAAACGATACTAGCAAGTATTGGACAGTTGAGAATGGTTCAACAGCAGATAAAGCTAAAATTGTGTTGTCAGCAGCATCAACATCTGACAGTCAGAAATTCGAAGTGCAATATAACGACGACGGAACTTTTTACATTCTGTCGAAGATTAGTGATTATACTAAAGCAATTGACGGTCGTGACCTGAATAATGGTGCCAGCACAGAATTAAACAAAGGAATGGTGCAAAATACCAAAGACACTACCTCAGGAAATCAAAAATGGTATTTTACTCAATACGTGGAAAACTCAGTTACACAAGCCACAGTTACTACGAGTAGTACATACACCTCTGATGGAAACTATTTAAGTTCAACGACAGACGAATTAAATAATACCACCAACTATAACTATAATTTTGATGGAACTTTGGCAAATGTTACAGATGCAAACAACAATGTTACAAACTATACTTACGATTCTAGCAACGGAAATTTATTATCAGTGTCCGCTGGAGGTTCAACGAATAAATATACATACGAAAACGATAAAATCAAAACTATTGAAACACCGAATGGTACAATTTACACATTCAATTATGATTCTTTCGGACGTAATATTTCAATACAACTGAATCGTAAAAACAGTACAGCCACTCCACGAACTTTGGTAACTTATATGTACCATTCTGAAGCGACAGATTTCGCTTCCAACGGAAGTGAGAACAATTTGTCTCAGGTAACATATGGTACTGGTGAGTTTTATAATATGTTCTACGATAAAACGGGGCGATTATCGGGAATTAACGATAATTACATATATTACAATAAAAATGGTAATATTACGGAACGTGCTCCAGGTGGCTTCTATGATTTGGGTACTATTTACTATAACTATGACTTATCTGGAAGAGTAGTGAATAAAACGGTGACCCCAGATTGGGATAGTACAGTTATGTATACGTTGTCGTATAAATACTTGAATCAGAAAAACCTGCTGGAGAAGTATCGTTTTGCTACTTCAACAGATGATTTTACGACTTCGTTCCTTTATGGTGATATTAATAAAGGGCAGATTGCGGATGCTGTTTATGGAGTTAAATTAGATAATGTGCAAAAAATAGGATATGATTATGATGAATTGGCACGTCAAGATGTAAGAACCTTGTATGCAGGAGATTCAGCAATTACGACTACATACGGTTTTAAAACGCTTGATGATGGCTCGACAAGCTATCTGATTGACACCGTAACTGAGAATGGATATACTTATTCATATACCTATGATGCTGTTGGAAACATTACTGCATATACCAAGACAAATGCTACAACAAATGAAGTTGTAGAGACTTATGTGTATCAGTATGATAGTAAAAATCAGTTAACTTATGTAGGGTCAGATTTAACAAGTGGAATTAGTTATACCTATGATGCTAATGGTAACATACTTACAAAGACAGACTATAGCACCAATAAGACAATTACATATGGATACAACGATCCGACATGGGCTGATTTGATGACATCTTATAATAATCAATCTATTACCTATGATGAGATCGGAAATCCATTACATTATAACAATGGTACTGCTATGGATTTCAGGTGGGTATTTGGTAGAAGTCTCTACATTGTAAATATTGGTGATAAAACAATCCGCTATGCATACGACCAAGAAGGCATTCGTACATCAAAAACCATAGGAAATACATTTACGAAATATCATATCATAGATGATGTGATGTATGGTGAGAAGACTACTGGTACAAGCGGTACCACTGAGATTTTTTATTTCTATGATGATAATGATAGAATGTACGGATTTTCATATAACGGAACCATGTACTATTATCAATTCAATCTACAAGGTGATGTTACCGGTATATATGATGCTAACGGACAGCTAATTGTTGAATATAAATACGATGCTTGGGGCAAAGTCCTTTTTATCACTGGCTCATTAGCAAGCACGATTGGTCAAGCCAATCCAATAAGATATCGTGGATATTATTACGATAATGAAACAGGATTTTACTATTTAAATAGTCGTTATTATGATCCAGAGACAGGTAGATTTTTGAACACAGATAATGCCATATCAGGCACAGGTGATTCTGTTCATGGATACAACTTGTTTACATACTGTTTTAACAATCCAATCAATATGAGTGACCCAGATGGTGATTGGCCTAAGTGGTTGGAGAAGACTGTAAAAGTTGCATCTGTTGTTATTGCAGTTGCAGCAGTTGTTACCACAGTTGCTGCAGTGTCTGCGTTTACTGCGGGTACTGGAAGTGCTGCAGCTGTGTGGGGAGCTACTATTTTCCTGGGAGCTGCTTTGAGTGGTATAAATGGTGGTGTAGCGAACGAAAAACAGGGAAATAGTTATATTAATGGCTATGTCGGCGGAGCCACAGGTGGAGTCATACAGGGGGTATCTAACAAGACACCATTGGGTACAACATTAGGTGGTGGTGCTGGAGTGGCAGTCGGGACAGCGGTTACTGGTGCAATGAATAATTGGGATCCAGATTCGTCTAATTTGTCTGCAAGTGAAATATTAAAAAGTGCAACAACATCAGGGGTTAAAGGACTAATGACAAGTTCAGTTACTGCATATGTTGGTTATTCAGCAGACTTAGCGCGAATAGATGGGTGCGGTGGATTAATGCCGACCTTTTCTTATGGTTTTGCAGAGGGATTTAAAGCATTCTTCGGTTGGGCAGATGATGCATTAGTATATATTTGGGAGTAATGAAAATATGATGTATAAGCGATACGGAGACTTTCGAGCTAGTGATTATATAGGCTCATGGATAGGAATAATGTTGTTGTTTGTATTTTCGATGATTTGTCTGTTATTTGACTTATACATATATGCAATTATTCCAGTGGCGTATGCTTTAATTTGGCTTGCTACAATTGTAATGCCTAGAAATGAGAGATTTACTTTGGAAGGCAACTCAATTATAGTAACAAAAGGAAAAGTCACAAAGAACATACTGATTCCCGAAAAAATCACGGCAGTTATTTCTTATGCCGATGTTTGTCCGCCTTTTGCAAGGAGAACAGCATTAGGAAATGAAACACATATTTTAAAAGATAAGTATGCAGTTACCATACTTAGTGACTTGCCTTTGGATGTGACTATTAAGAAATTGCATTCAAACTTTATTCGAAAATATACAACTAGTACAATTAAGGCGTGTTTCGAGGAGTTCTCCTATGTATATAGTTTTGTGTGTTGCGAAGAGTTAATGATAAGGTTGATGTATGAGCGGCAGTGCCAGATAATAGTACCCCAATCCTTGTTAAAACAATTGTATTATCTGCCACAAGGCAAGGAAGTCTATGTAGATACTACTTGTTAAGTTGTGCTAGGACAGACGTGGTGGGAGATAAGTGTGCATAAAGAAATTAATCTATGTAGAGGAGGAATAAGTCTTTGTTTCCGCAACCATTCGAGAAAAAAGTTAGAAGACGAACTGTATTTCAATGTACATGGGAAATGGGCGATGTTTTTTCGTATCAACTAGACAGTGATTTGGCGAAAGAAAAGGGGCTATATGGTAGACATTTTCTTATTCAAAAGGTTGACGAAGGAGTTTGGCATCCAGGTCATATGGTACCTATTGTATATGTTAAAATCACTGTGGATGATAAACTTCCGTCTGATTTGGACGAATTTAATGAACTTGAATTTGTCCAGACTTGGTTCACGCGATATGAGGAACGTTTTTGGCCAATAGATGGAACGAGACCAGAAGAAGATATGGCTGAGAAGGCAAAAATTGATTATAAAGTAGATGAATTTGGTTTTTTGCCTCAATACAGAATAATGTTATTGAACATTTCTGAAAGTTGTATTCCGAAGAAACTAAAATATCTTGGGAATTTCAAATCGGCCAATAACCCACCATTGGAATTTGTTCCACATTCAAAGGATAATATCACAAATATTTTTTGGAAGCAATTTGATGAAACATTTGAAACAAAAATGATTAAGCGGTATTGCAATCACAATCGTAGGGAATTAAGCATATATTCTCCTAACGTTTAATGCTTTAGTCGGTTATTATGCAACACCTCTGTGAAGGGGTGTTGCGTTTATTGCAAAAACCTCCTTTAATCCCAGTCGAGGTTGTAATACAAGCATTTATGACACTATAATGAGGTTATATCAATGAGAAAATATATAGTTTTAGTTCTACTTGCATTATGCGTCATTATAAACGGATGCTCAAAACGAGATTCACAAGATGCAGAGAAAGAATTATCCAAAGAACAGAAGATAACAGAAAAGGTAGATGAACAAAAGGAAGAACTGTCTGGAAAGACGGAAGTGTCTGACGAAACTGAAGATTCGAAAAAGCAAGACATTGCAGAAAGCAATAATGCATCAATTAAGGGTACACCGGTTGAAAACAGGAAACATAATATTTCAGAGTATCAATTGACTACACCGAAGAAATACACACGGGTGAATCATAACGATCATATATATGTGTATGATGAAAATGGAAACAGTTTAAATATATCCATTCAGTCATTAAAAATTAAAGTCGATGAATACTCGAAAGATAATTATCATCAATTGATTTCTTCCACATACAAGGATGTCAAATTGCAAGATTTACAGCATACAACGATTGATGGTTTAAAAACATTGTATATTGAATATACTGGGAAGAAAAATGACAAGGATTTTATTAATTGTCGATACTTTGTAGAAAACGGAGAATATACAATATTAATTGATTTGCAGGCGATAGATGAAGCAAATTATAAATTATTAAAATCGACAGTAGAAAGCATTAAATTCTAAAAAAATGGCACGCTTTGTATATGAACAGAGCGTGTCTGTTTTTTCAGTTTCATAGTAGTCTGACATAATATAAATGTAATATATTATGTTGGTTCCATACTCTTTTTTAGATTATGACGGTATAATATATTAGGAAGATATTTCAGAAAGGAGAATCAGTATAATGCGAAAAGCAAATAATTATGAAACTGCAATGTTTAAGAGAAAGTATTGCAAAAGTGATAAAACAAGAATTCAAATGCGACAGGATTTTAGCGTGGTTGTTGAGTCGCATGAGGAAGTAATGCCAGGGAGCATTGTCAATAGCTTTGCAACTGGTGAACGAAGAATTGATGGTGAATTTGTTCTTTTTACCGTCAAAGATCAGGAAAAGGGTATTATGTATTATCCAATTTTTTCTGTTGAAACAGCGCGGACTATGCTTAATGCTTGGGATATTCGAATGCCACCTAAAAGAAGCATTTTACGAGATGTGAATGAAGGAGGGACAGGAGGTGGTGGAAATGGCCATACTACCCATAATGCTAATAATAAGAAGTTACGGCTCCTGATTCTGTTTGCGCGTTCTTTAATAGTACATCATGTCGAGCATCCAGAGCCTATGTATGGTCCGTTAAAAATTATATATGAAAGATTAGAGGAACATCCTGAATGGGAAGTTTGTAGTAGGGATATTTTGCAAGTAAATGACATGATAAAAAAATACATAAATGGAACTACTAATAAGAGAAACGAAAATTATCAAGACTTACAAGAGTATATAGTCTTTCTTCAAAATAACATTGGGAATAGACAGTTGAGGGATGTCGATTTTAACGTTTTAGGACAAATCTTAAAAAGAAAATATCCCAACGAGCAAATTTATTTCTAATTATAGAGTAATCAGTCATAGAATAAAAAATTAAAATTTTGTCACCTCTTTAGAACATTTATTTGTTGTGTATCTGGAGGTTTTACTCTAAAAAATAAAGAAAGGAGTCTAGAGAATGCGTAGAAATCATAAAAAAATTATGTTAATAGTTCTTGTTCTGTGCATGAGCATTATTCCGTTTAATCCCGTATTAGCTGCAGATACAGTAATAATACCCCGTATTATTGACTCATCAACAGATGAAATAATGCCATTGTATAATAATGTTGCATCATCAAATACTACAATGAGTATAAACAGTACTGGTAAAATGACAATATCATACAGATATACAGGATATTCATCGACAACAACAAAAGCTATTATTACAACTTATATCGAAAAAAGAGTCTTAGGATTGTTTTGGACTAGAGTAGATATTGGGGAAACCGATGATCAGTGGGTGGACACTATTTATGATTATAAATATAATGGTACACGCACATATCAATTATCTGATTCGGGAACATATCGGGTTACTGTTACATACAAAATTTATGGTACAGGTGGCAGTGCAGATACCATTACTACTGAACTTAAGGACTCTTATTAGAAACGGGGCTGTCGCACTCACAATTTTATTTTAGAGTGCGACGGCTCCTTCTTTCGTAACCTTTATTTAATCGAGAATATTATGTTTTTCAGAACATCCTTTGTTGTTTCCCCATAATATGTAAGCTCAAAAAAATAAGCATCCTTAATCCATATTGCGGTTATCAATTCTTCATGCTCGAAAAACTCGATATTGATGTCATTAATTTTTTCTTGAGTAATTTTTCCGTGTTCTTTGTCAAAATAGTGCGTGGTTTCTCCGGTTACCATTTGTACCAATTCAATGCTATCTCCAGAAACATTTTCGTAAATAGTAGTAATCCGATTTTCACAGCGAATGGTATCTGCTTGTTCAAAATCAGCAGGAAGTTCATAAATTTTATACTCATAGGATATTTCTTTTATTGTATCGCCTTCAAAAAAGTACTGAATAAATTTTTCCTGAACTTCTTTTATAAAATCAACTATTGGTTTTCTGATTTCTTCTACACTACAAGCGGTTGTAAATAACACGATTATGGTAATACATGCTATAGCCATGCGTTTTGGGACGGTATTTATATAACCCCAATATGCTCTTTTCTGATTATTCAATAATTTTTCCATTTTGTTATTAAATCTTTTACTAAAAAGTATATTGATGTTTTTTTCATTAGTAGGAATATGCGAGAATTCGGCAGCAGCTTCTTCTCTAAAGGCTTTTTTAAACTGTTCCTTAGTAATTGCCATTTTTTTAAACTCCTCCTAAACCGAGCAAACTTAAAAGTATCTTTTTTCCCCGAACCAATTGTTTTTTTGTGGTTGTAACTGATTGGTTAAGTAACTTTGCAGTCTCACTGACTGTTAATTCCATAACATAGTGATAATATAATACATTTTTATATTTTTCACTCAAAGAATGTATAGCGTGAATGATATGCTCGTATTCACTTTTGTTACATAAAAGTTCTATAAAACTATCGTCAGAATAATCAACAATTCCATCAATATCATATTCTTTAATCGTATCTAATGAAACGATGTTTTTCTTTCGTTTCTTTAACAGATTGAGCGAAGAGTTTTTGGTTGCTTTAAGCATGTAATTTCGTAAATCTATAGGATTATCTATTTTACGTACAACATCCATATTTCGTGTTGCAATGCGTAGAAAAACATCATGAACTACATCTTCAGCATCTGTTTCATTCTGTACAATTGATCTCGCAAGGGTGGTCATTTGTTTTCTGTAGTCATAAAATAAGTTTTCAAACCATTTTTTGTTATTTTCATCATCAATGTAAGTCAAAAGTAATGTTATCATATGTATTCTCCAAGTTAAATTATTTACATTTCACATTGAGAGCCCACTAAATGAGATTATACTAAATTTTTTTAGAAAAGAACAGTTTTTTATAATGTCGTATTATAAAAGTTTATAAAAAGTTTAGAAAATTGCTTGATTTTCCCAAAGTGCAGTCGTATACTTGTCTGTGGTTAAAAATCAAAAGGAGTGAAGATTATGAGTACATTATTATCAGTATCAATAGCCCTCTTAGCAGGACTTCTTATGACAAGACTTTTTAAACCATTCAAATTACCGGACGTAACCGCATATTTGATTGCCGGTGTTCTTATCGGACCATATTGCGTGGGTGCCTTGGGAGTGGATGGTTTTGGATTTTCTTCTATGCATGCAGTAGAAGCGTTAGGACTTGTAGCAGATGTGGCGTTAGGATTCATCGCTTTTTCTATTGGTAGTGAATTTAGATTAGAAGAATTAAAAAAGACAGGAAAGCAAGCATTTGTCATTGGTATTGTGCAGGCACTTGTTGCAACATTGTTTGTAGATTTAGCACTTTTAGGTGTACATTATATGATGCCGGACAAATTATCATTACCGCAGCTTCTCGTACTTGGTGCTATTGCAACAGCAACAGCTCCGGCAGCAACACTTATGGTTGTTCGTCAGTACAAGGCAGATGGTCCACTTACAAAATTATTGCTTCCAATCGTTGCGCTGGATGATGCAGTTGGTTTGATTGTATTTGCCGTTTCATTCGGTATTGCAAAAACAATTTTGAGTGGTCAGGTTGATTTGGTTTCTATTATTTTAAATCCATTGGTGGAAATTGTTTGCTCATTAATACTTGGTGCAATCATGGGATGGATTTTAACACAGTTAGAAAAAATGTTCCATTCAAACACAAACCGTTTGAATATGACAATTGCATTTGTATTTTTAACTGTTGCACTTTCTATGCTTGACTTCCATATTGGACCGGTACATATTGCTTTTTCTTCCTTATTAGTATGTATGATGCTTGGAACAATATTCTGCAATATCTGTCCGTTGTCAGAAGACTTGATGGGAAGATCAGACAAATGGACATCACCGCTTTTGGCAATCTTTTTTGTAATCAGCGGTGCAGAGTTAGAGCTTAGCGTATTTGCTGATATTGCAATCGTGGGCATCGGTGTTGTATATATTATCTTCCGTTGCTTAGGAAAATATTTTGGTTCTCTTATTAGTGCCAAGGCAACAAAATGCGAGCCTCAGATTTGTAAATACTTAGGTATTACGTTATTCCCGCAAGCGGGTGTTGCGCTTGGTATGTGCAGTATTGTTGCTTCCTCAACAGACTTTGGTGATCAGGGAACGTTAATCAGAAATATTACCTTATTTGCAGTATTGATTTACGAATTGTTCGGACCACTTATGACAAGACAGGCACTCATGTCTGCAGGTGAAATCAAGCCAATGTCACAAGAAGTGAAAGACCGTCGTAAGACTAAGCTAGAAGAAGTGAAGAAAAATAAATAAAAATAAAGTGTGGCGAAATTTATTTGCTACGTGTGACTTTCTATAAATGGATGTTTTATATGTCTCTATACCCACGATTTCAAAAAATCGTGGGTATTTTCATGTCAGTGTGTGAATGGTTTGCAAGCCAACTCTTTATTTGATATAATAGCATAAAGTTATTTATTGGAGAATTATTATGAAGATTAGTAAGATTATCATATCATTTACTCTGCTTGGTATACTTTTCTTAGGGGGAATAACAGTCCAAGCGGTAAATGTAGTGCAAGTTCCGGCAAAAGAAGTTCAAGGCGTATATAATCAGAGTGTTGATTCAAACGCTATACCGGGTTGGGCGAGGGGCCCGCACATTTATAGTGAAGCCGGCATTGTTATGGATATTGACAGCGGTGCGATTCTGTACGCGAAAAATATTGACAATCCACATTATCCGGCGAGTATTACGAAGATTTTAACCGGTCTGGTTGCTTTGGAGAATAATGAGCTCACTGACACCGTTACCATTACTCCGGAAGATTATAACTTCCTAAAAAGAGGGGACAACCATATTGGTCTTAAGAATAAGGAAGAAATTACGATGGAGGATGCCCTTCACGGAACGCTTTTGGCATCCGGAAATGAAGTGGCCCATGCACTGGGAAGCAATACGGAAGGCGGATATGATAACTTTATCAGACTCATGAATGAGAAGGCTAAGGAACTTGGCTGTATGAATTCTAATTTTACTAATTCTCATGGGTTACATGATGATAACCATTATACTTCTGCAAGAGATATGGCTCTGATTGGCGCGGCAGCATTTAAAAATGCAGATTTCCGCAGAATTACAGCCACGAAATTATATACCATTCCGGAAACGAATGTTACTAATGAAAAACGTGCTTTTGAAAATCATCATAAAATGTTGTTTGATTGGAGAAACCAATATTATGAATATTGCGTAGGCGGTAAAACAGGATATACAGATAAAGCACTTAACACCCTAGTGACATTTGCAACAAAGGATGATGTCAACTTAGTTGCAGTTGTTCTTCGAACTCATGGAAGTGGGAACACCTATGTGGATACAAGAGCAATGCTGGATTATGCTTTTAATAATTTCTCTAAGATTTCGGTTACGGTTGATACGGTAGAAGGGAAAGGCTTGAAGTCTGTTGATGAAAATGCATATGTAATGGTTCCGACGGGGATAACTTTCGAACAATTACAATGCAGTGTGGAAAACCCAACTGAGTTAGGGGATAAGACTGGTGAAGTGAGCTATACCTATGAAGGACAAGCTGTAGGTTCATTTGAGATGACAATTACGGATAAGTATTATAATGAGCTTCATGGGATAGAAGAAAAGAAGGAAGATAAAAAAGAAAAGAAAGAGGTTCCGTCTGAGAAACCTTCTGTGCTTTTGATTGTATTAAAAGTATTGTTGGTTGTAGTGATTATAATAGCGGTTCTATATCTTGCGCTTCTTGGATATGTGAGTTATAAAAGAGCGCAGAAACGAAAGAGAAGAAAAGCAAGAAGAATGAAAAGAAACCCTTGACGAATCAAGGGTTTCTTCTTATAATGAAGTAGTTATATGAAAAAACGATGACGAAGACAGTAGAATATACAGGAAAGGCAAAGCGAATCAGGGATGGTGAGAGCCTGATGCAAGTAGCGTATATTTGAATATCACTTCCGAGTTGCAGCGGTGAACGGATTTCCAAATCCTAATAAGTGCTGCCGGTTTTCTACCGTTAACAAGAACACATATGTTAGTATGATGTAATAGGTGGTTAATAAATAATTGCAGTATGCTCTTATCCTTTTACGGGATAGGAGTTTTTTGTTTACAAAATAATTATTTCCTATACATCAATAAAAGGAGGAAAAGAAATGTATCAGAAAGTATCGACAGACCTTAAGTTTGTAGAACGTGAAAAGAAAACAGAAAAGTTTTGGGCTGATAATAAGATTTTCGAAAAAAGCTTAGAAAATCGCAAAGAAGGCGAGACCTACACTTTTTACGATGGACCGCCGACCGCCAATGGTAAACCACATATTGGACACGTATTAACTCGTGTAATCAAGGATATGATTCCGAGATACCGTACTATGAAGGGATATATGGTGCCAAGAAAAGCTGGATGGGATACTCATGGTCTTCCGGTAGAGCTTGAAGTAGAAAAAATGCTTGGCATTAACGGAAAAGAACAAATTGAAGAGTATGGTCTTGCGCCATTTATTGCTCATTGTAAAGACAGCGTTTGGAAATACAAAGGCATGTGGGAAGGTTTTTCTTCTACCGTAGGTTTCTGGGTAGATATGGAAAACCCATACATCACATACGACAACAATTTCATTGAGTCAGAGTGGTGGGCGTTAAAGCAAATCTGGGATAAAGGACTTCTTTATAAAGGATATAAGATTGTACCTTACTGCCCACGTTGTGGAACACCGTTATCCAGTCATGAAGTAGCACAGGGATATAAGGATGTAAAAGAACGCTCTGCAATCGCAAGATTCAAAGTGAAAGATGAAGATGCTTACATCTTAGCATGGACAACAACACCTTGGACATTGCCATCTAACGTGGCTCTTTGTGTGAACCCGAATGAAACATATGTCAAAGTGAAAAATGGGGAATACACATACTATATGGCCGAAGCATTAGTTGCATCTGTTTTAGAAGGTGATGTGGAAGTATTAGAGACTTATGTAGGTAAGGACTTAGAAGGAAAAGAGTACGAACCATTATTTTCCTTTGCACAATTAAACAAAAAGGCATATTATGTAACCTGTGACACTTATGTAACATTGACAGATGGTACAGGTGTGGTTCATATTGCACCTGCATTTGGTGAAGATGATGCGAATGTTGGACGTAAATACGATCTTCCATTCCTTCAGTTAGTAGATGAAAAAGGCGAGATGACAGAAGAAACACCTTGGGCAGGCACATTCTGTAAGAAGGCTGACCCATTGGTACTTGAAGATTTGGAAAGCAGAGGATTACTCTTCTCAGCCCCAAACTTTGAACATAGTTACCCACATTGCTGGAGATGTAATACTCCGCTTATTTACTATGCCCGTGAATCTTGGTTCATCAAGATGACAGACGTGAAAGAAAACTTAATCCGCAATAACAATACAGTGAACTGGATTCCGGAAAGTATCGGTAAAGGTCGTTTCGGTGACTGGTTAGAAAATGTACAGGACTGGGGTATCAGCCGTAACCGTTATTGGGGAACACCACTCAATATTTGGGAATGTGAATGCGGACATCAGCATTCTATTGGAAGCATTGAGGAGTTGAAATCCATGTCTGACAATTGTCCAGACAATGTAGAGCTTCATCGTCCATTTATTGATGAAGTGACAATTAAATGTCCACACTGTGGAAAAGAAATGCACCGTGTACCGGAGGTTATTGACTGCTGGTTTGATAGTGGAGCTATGCCATTTGCTCAGCATCACTATCCGTTTGAAAATCATGACCTGTTTGAACAACAGTTCCCAGCTGAATTTATTTCAGAGGGTGTTGACCAGACACGTGGATGGTTCTATTCATTGCTTGCAATTTCAACATTGATTTTTGATAAGGCACCTTATAAGAACGTACTTGTACTTGGTCATGTTCAAGATAAAGATGGTCAAAAAATGAGTAAATCAAAAGGAAATGCGGTAGACCCGTTTGAAGCCTTAGAAAAATACGGCGCGGACGCAATCCGTTGGTACTTCTATATTAACAGTGCGCCTTGGTTGCCAAATCGTTTCCACGGTGATGCGGTTGTGGAAGGACAACGTAAATTCATGGGTACTTTGTGGAATACCTATGCATTTTATGTGCTCTATGCAGAAATTGATCAATTCGATGCAACAAAATATGCATTAGAATATGAAAAACTTTCTGTTATGGATAAATGGTTACTGTCCAAGTTGAATACATTAATTAAGACGGTTGATGAGAACCTTGAAAACTACAGAATTCCTGAAAGTGCAAGAGCATTGCAGGATTTCGTAGACGATATGAGTAACTGGTATGTAAGAAGAAGCCGTGAACGTTTCTGGGCAAAGGGTATGGAGCAGGATAAGATTAATGCTTACATGACACTTTATACTGCACTTGTAACAGTAGCAAAAGTGGCAGCTCCTATGATTCCATTTATGACAGAAGACATTTATCAGAACCTAGTAAGAGGTTTGGATGCAAATGCTCCGGAAAGTATTCACTTATGTGACTTCCCAGTTGCTGATGAGGCTATGATTGATGCTGATTTGGAAGCAAATATGGACGAAGTATTGAAACTCGTTGTGATGGGTCGTGCTTGTAGAAATGCTGCAAACATCAAGAACCGTCAGCCAATTGGCAAAATGTTTGTAAAATCAGAAAAAACTTTACCTGAATTCTATCAGGAAATCGTGGAAGAAGAGTTAAATGTAAAAACATTAGAGTTTACGGATGATGTAAGAGCATTTACTTCTTATACATTTAAACCACAGCTAAAGACTGTTGGACCAAAATACGGTAAGTTACTGGGCGGTATCAGAGGTGCACTTGACTCATTAGACGGAAATGCGGCTATGGATGAAGTGAACGAAACTGGTATGCTGAAACTTGATATCAATGGTCAGGAAGTTGTATTACTGAAGGAAGACCTTTTAATTGACATGGCTCAAATGGAAGGATATGTATCAGAAAATGACAACAATATTACCGTTGTTCTCGATACAAATCTGACAGAAGAGTTATTAGAAGAAGGTTTTGTAAGAGAATTAATTAGTAAAATTCAGACCATGAGAAAAGAGGCTGACTTTGAAGTGACAGATAAGATCAGAGTATCTTATGTGGGAACTGAAAAAGCAGAAATCATTTTTGCAAAATATGCAGAAGAAATCGGCGGAGAAGTATTAGCTACCGCTGTAGAAAATAAAACACCAGAAGGCTATACAAAAGAATGGAATATCAATGGCGAAAAGGTTACTTTAGGTGTTGAGAGATAGGGAGAAATATATGGCAAAGACAAAATTTAACAAAAAAGAATTTCAAGAACAAGTAAAAGACAACGTGAAACGTTTGTATAGAAAGACAATTGAAGAAGCGACAGAGCAACAACGTTTTCAAGCTGTTTCTTATGCTGTGAAGGACCAGATCATTGATAACTGGTTGGCAACACAAGAGCAGTATAAGAAAGATGACCCAAAGACAGTTTACTATATGTCAATGGAATTCTTAATGGGTAGAGCATTAGGAAATAACTTAATTAACCTAACTTCATACAAAGAAGTACGCGAAGCATTAGATGAAATGGGAATCGACATCAACGTAATCGAAGACCAGGAACCGGACGCAGCTCTTGGTAATGGTGGTCTTGGACGACTTGCAGCATGTTTCTTAGATTCACTTGCTTCCCTTGGATATGCAGCATACGGCTGCGGTATTCGTTACCGTTATGGTATGTTTAAGCAAAAAATTGAAAATGGTTACCAAGTAGAAACACCGGATAACTGGTTAAAAGAAGGCAATCCATTTGAAGTTCGCCGCGATGAATACGCGAAAGAAGTTCGTTTTGGCGGAAACATTCGTGTAGAATACGATGAAAAAACAGGAAGAAACAACTATATTCAGGAAAATTATGAATCTGTACTTGCGATTCCATACGATATGCCAATCGTTGGCTACAATAACAACATTGTAAACACACTTCGTATCTGGGATGCAAAAGCGATTACAGAATTCCAATTAGACCACTTTGACAAAGGAGAATACCAAAAAGCAATTGAGCAGGAAAACCTTGCAAAAACAATTGTTGAAGTATTATATCCAAACGATAACCACTATGCAGGTAAAGAGCTTCGTTTGAAACAACAATATTTCTTTATCTCGGCAAGTTTGCAGGAATTAATTGCAAAATATAAGAGAGACCATGACGATATCAAGAAGCTTTATGAAAAAGTAACGATTCAGATGAATGATACTCATCCAACTGTTTCTGTAGCAGAGCTTATGAGACTTCTCATGGATGAAGAAGGTTTGGAATGGGATGAAGCATGGGAAGTAACAACAAAAACATGTGCTTACACCAACCATACAATCATGGCAGAAGCGCTTGAAAAATGGCCAATTGACCTATTCAAGAGATTGCTTCCACGTGTGTACCAAATCGTAGAAGAAATTGACCGTCGTTTTGTTGCTGATATCAGAGCAAAATATCCGGGCAATGAAGAAAAAGTTCGTAAAATGGCTATTTTATACGATGGTCAGGTTAAGATGGCTCACCTTGCAATTGCAGCAGGCTACTCAGTAAACGGTGTTGCTGCACTTCATACAGAAATCTTATAGAAACAAGAACTTAAAGATTTCTATGAAATGATGCCACTTAAATTTAACAACAAAACAAATGGTATTACACAAAGACGTTTCTTATTACATGGTAACCCACTCCTTGCTGACTGGGTAACAGAGCATATTGGAGACGGCTGGATTACAGACCTTTCTCAAATGGCAAAATTAAAACCACTTGTAGAAGATGAAAAAGCAAGAAAAGAATTTATGGAAATCAAGTATCAAAATAAAGTTCGTCTTGCAGAATATATCTTGAAACACAACGGTGTGGAAGTTGACCCGAACTCTATCTTTGACGTACAGGTTAAGAGATTACATGAGTACAAACGTCAATTCCTCAACATTTTACACGTAATGTACTTGTACAATCAAATTAAAGATAATCCGGGAATGTCATTCTACCCAAGAACATTTATCTTCGGTGCGAAAGCAGCTGCCGGATACAGACGTGCAAAACAGACGATTAAGTTAATTAACTCTGTTGCAGATGTTATCAACAATGATGCAAGCATCAACGGAAAAATCAAAGTGGTATTTATTGAAGACTACCGCGTATCCAATGCAGAATGGATTTTTGCTGCAGCAGATGTCAGCGAACAGATTTCTACTGCTTCAAAAGAAGCTTCCGGTACAGGTAACATGAAGTTCATGTTAAACGGTGCTCCAACACTTGGTACTATGGACGGTGCAAACGTGGAAATCGTAGAAGAAGTTGGTATTGAAAACGCATTTATTTTCGGTTTAAGCTCAGACGAGGTTATCAACTACGAAAATAATGGCGGATATAATCCAATTGACATCTACTTCAATGACTGGGATATCAAACGTGTTGTTGACCAGTTGGTTGATGGAACTTATGCAAATGGAGACAGAGAATTATACAGAGACCTTTATAATTCACTTCTTAACACACAATGCAGCGACAGAGCAGACACATACTTTATCTTGAAAGACTTCAGAAGCTATGCAGATGCACAAAGACGTGTGGAAGAAGCTTACAGAGATGAAGAAAAATGGTCAAAGATGGCTCTTTTACAAACAGCTTCATGTGGTAAGTTTACTTCAGACAGAACCATTCAGGAATACGTGGATGATATCTGGAAGTTGGAAAAAGTGACAGTGAAAATGTAATAGTAAGTAATAAAAAACATAGGCCTTCCATATATTAAAATATGGGAGGCTTGTTTTATGTTTAGAAAATTAAAAAAATTTTTAGCAGTTTTAACTATTTTAGTATTATTTCCATATATTGTTACGGTCTTTGCAAATGGAAAAAGTGTAAATGGTAGCAAAGAAACGGATAAAAAAGATGCACTCTTAAAAGAACACTGTATCGGACTGTTAGCGAAGGAGGTTTCGGCAGACTATGAGGAGGAAATGCTGAAGGTACAAGCATTGTTAGTTCGTACAACCGTTTACAAAGAAATAGGAGAACTTGGAGAAGATATTTTAACACAGGAAGGGTTTGGAGATATCAGTGATATAGAAGGCTCTTGGTATAAGAAATTAGAAAAGATATGGGATGAAACAGAAGGCGAAGTCATCCTGTATCAGGACAAACTGGCGCTTGTGCCATTTCACCAGGTGAGTAACGGGAAAACTCGCATCGGTTCGGAGGTTCTTGGAAGTGAAGATTATCCGTATTTGAAAATGAAAGAATGTCCGAAGGATGTGGAAGCGGATAGGCAGATGGAAAGCAAATTTATTGAGGTTAAAGGCGCCAAGGTAGAGAAGTACGATAGTGCCGGTTATGCGTTGAATGTGACTGTGGGTGAGGAAAAAATCAATGGAGAAAGTTTTCGGGATACATACGGACTTGCTTCCAGTTGTTTTGAACTTCAGGCCTTCGAAAATAATACGCGAGTTGTGACAAAAGGCGTTGGACATGGTCTGGGACTTAGTCAATATACTGCCAATGAAATGGCTAAAGAAGGGAAAAACTATAAAGAAATTTTACAATTTTTTTTCGAGGGAACAGAAGTCAAAGAGGTTGCAGAAATTTTGTGGAATGTAGAATAAGCACATCATTTTCTGGCAAAAATAAAGCCAGAGGTGATAAATATGAAAAAAGAAAGAAGTGCGGCAGTTGGTCTTGTGGTTGGATTTGTGGCAATGATTGCAATTGTAGGTGCCATTACGTATAGCAATTACGAGGGAAAAGTCGAGGATAAACAGGCAAAAGCAGAAGAGGAAAACCAAGAACAAAATATGCAGGCAGAGAACGAGAGAGAGGAAGAGTCTCAAAGTGCCAATACGGGAGATGTACAGGCAGAGATTGAAGAACATCCGGAGATTATAGAGCCGGAAATCGATATGATTGAGCCGTCTATACAAGAAAGTCCGTTAGTATTCTCTGAAGAAGATGTTTTATCTTGGCCGGTAGATGGAAATGTTCTCATTCCTTTTAACATGGAACAAACCGTATATTTCGCTACATTAGATCAGTACAAATATAATCCGGCAGTTATTATCGCAGGAGATGTTGGCGAGGAAGTTTGGGCAGCAACTGATGGTAAAGTAACTTCCATTAGAGAGGATGCACAGACAGGAACAACAGTGACGGTGGATTTGGGTGACGGATTCGAAGCCATATATGGTCAGTTAGGTGAACTTCATGTAAAAGAAGGAGACCGAGTAGAAGAAGGAGTCTTAATTGGATATCTGGGAGAGCCAACAAAATATTATAGTGTGGAAGGATGCAATCTGTATTTTCAATTGTTGAAAGATGGTGAAGCCGTAGATCCATTGCATTATTTGGATGTATAAAGAGAAAGGTGCGTTTCAATCGATACGCACCCTTTTTAATGATGTTTAAATCACATAAAAATACAATGACACATAATGGCAAACACTTCCGCCCATTACAAACAGGTGGAAAATTTCATGCAGCCCAAAGTGCTTAAACTTTTCCTCAAACCAAGGAAGCTTCAGCGCATAGATAACGCCACCAATAGTATAGATAATTCCGCCTGCAAGGAGCCACCAAAATGCGGCAGGGTTTACGCCGCTGTATAATCTTGGGAGAGCGACAATGCAGGTCCACCCCATTCCTATATATAATATAGAAGAAAACCATTTCGGGCAGGTCACCCAGAAGGCCTTGATTATAATTCCAATTAAGGCAAAACTCCAGATAATCGAAAGAACAACAATTCCAAAAGTTCCCCGAATTACAAGCAGGCAATACGGAGTGTAGGTTCCGGCAATCAGAATACAAATCATCATATGGTCAATTTTTTTTAGAATTTTATTAACCTTTTCCGAAATATCATAAAAATGATAGGTGTAGCTGGCTGCATATAATAGAACCATGCTACCAATATATATAATAGAAGAAGCAAGCACAAGGTTAGAACCGTGTGCTGCTTTTATGATAAATGGAACGCCCCCAATTAAAGCCATTAGCATACCTAGGTAATGTGTAATTGCACTACCAGGGTCTTTAAATATTTTCACAGTCATTATTCATACCTCCCCAAGATGTAAATATATGGAATTTGCAATGTAGTATTTAAAACTACATTGTATCATATGAAGATACTACATCAATTATGTAAGAAATGCAAGTAAATTTATTTACATTTTTCTAAAAAAAGTCTAAAATATGATTGGTATTATAAGTTATATAAATATAAAGACAAAGGATATAACCAGATGAAATATTACGTAGACTTAAATAAAGAAGAATTTGCATACATGCAATTGTATAAACAAATGAAGAAAGATATTGTTGATGGTGTTCTTGCATATGGAAGCAAGTTGCCCTCAAAACGTCTGCTTGCTGAGGAAACCGGAGTGAGTGTGATTACAGTGGAGCATACCTACTCCATTCTTTGCGATGAGGGGTATATTGAGGCAAGACAACGAAGCGGATATTATGTGATATATCGAGAGAGTGAATTCCAAGTTGTTGGCCATAGGGATGGAGCCGATAGTGTGATAACAGATATTCAAATAGCTCATGATGAGCCTCATCGCGAGCCATCTAAAAGTGCTTTTCCATTTTCTGTTCTGGCCAAAACCATGCGCCGTGTGTTGACCGACTATAGTGATGAAATTCTTGTAAAGTCTCCAAATCATGGATGTCCGGAGCTTCGAGAAGCGATTTCTTCTTATTTAAAAAGAACAAACGGGATTATTGTCAGACCGGAGCAGATTATTATTGGTTCCGGAGCAGAATATCTTTATAACTTAATTGTGCAGTTGCTTGGGAAGGATAGAGTGTTTGCACTGGAAAATCCATCTTACAATAAAATCCGCCAGGTGTATGAGGCAAATGGTGTTACTTGCGACATGTTGGATCTGGGTCGCGATGGAATTAAGACAAATGAGTTAGAGAAAACACAGGCAACGGTTCTTCATATTACACCATTTAACAGTTTTCCAAGCGGTGTTACAGCAAGTGTATCGAAACGGCAGGAGTATTTGCGTTGGGCAGACAAAAAAAACGGATATATTATTGAAGATAACTATGATTCGGAGCTTACGGTTTCAAAAAAGAATGAGGATACCGTGTTTTCCCTTGCAGCTAATAATACGGTCATTTATTTGAATACATTTTCTCAAACCATTGCTCCATCCATGCGTATTGGATATATGGTTTTACCGGAAAATCTGGTTGAGAAATTCGAGAAGGAACTAGGATTCTATTCATGTACGGTTCCGGTATTTGAGCAATATGTATTGGCAGAATTAATACATAGTGGTGATTTCGAACGTCATATTAATCGTGTGCGCCGAGCTAGGAGAAAGAAAAAATAAATCTGGTTATATAAAAATTTCTTTATTTGGATATTTGCCTATTACCAAAAGATAGTATAATGAAGTTTATGAAAAACATCCAAAGGAGAGATTTGTATGTCATATAAAAGAGTACTTACGATTCAAGATATTTCCTGCGTTGGTCAATGTTCGCTCACTGTAGCACTTCCAATTATTTCGGCATGTGGTGTGGAAACATGTGTGTTGCCATCAGCAGTACTATCTTCGCACACAGGGGGATTTAAAGGTTACACATTCCGCGACCTTACCGAAGATATGCCAAGTATCAAAGACCACTGGGTAAGAGAAGGGCTGAAGTTCGATGCGGTTTATACCGGTTATCTCGGCAGTACAAAACAAATAGAATATGTTGCAGATATCATGGCTTCAGTTGGCGCAAAATCTTGCGTGAAAGTGGTAGATCCGGCGATGGCGGACCATGGAAAACTGTACTATGGTTTTGATATGGAATTTGTAGAAACCATGAAAGGACTTTGCGCAAAAGCAGATTATGTGATGCCAAACATTACAGAGGCATCCTTCCTCACCGGAGTAGAGTATAAGGAAGAATACGACAGGGCGTATGTCGATTTGTTGCTAGAGAAATTAACCGCATTGGGGTGTAAAAACTTGATTTTTACCGGGATTTCTTATGAACCAGATAAAACAGGTGTGGTTGTATTAGAGAATGGAACATATTCATATTATGAGCATGAAAAATTAGCAAATAGTTGTCATGGAACAGGTGACATTTTTGCATCGGCTTTTGTGGGTTCATTAATGAGAGGTAAAACAGCATCGGAAGCGGCAAAGATTGCTGCAGATTATGCAGTAGAATGTATTAAGAAAACAGCAGAGTTGGATAACCATTGGTACGGAGCAGCATTTGAACCAGTACTTGGAAAACTGATTTCAGCATTGGATAAATGATGGGGGAGAGCTATTATGGAAAGAAGAAATACTAGGTTAATTAAACTTGCTCAGACAGCATTAGTTGCAGCCTTATGTTATGTGACATTTACATTTTTACAGATTAAGATTCCAATGCCGGGAGGAGATGCAACATCCATACACATAGGAAATGCGGTATGTGTCCTTGGGGCATTACTGCTTGGGGGTTGGTACGGAGGAATAGCTGGAGCAATTGGAATGGCGATAGCAGATATTATGGATCCGGTTTATATTACGGTTGCACCGAAGACATTTGTTTTAAAACTTGCTATTGGGTTGATTGTGGGATTAGTAGCACATAAGATTGCAAAGATTAATCAGAATACAGACAAAAAGTACGTTTTCAAATGGAGTGTGTTGGCTTCTGTAGCAGGACTTGGATTTAATGTGATTGCAGATCCACTGGTTGGATATTTCTATAAACAATATATTATGGGGCAACCGCAGCAAATGGCTTCTGTTCTTGCAAAATGGAGTACTGCAACTACATTTGTAAATGCAGTTATTTCCACAATACTAGTGGCAGATGTATATAATGCATTGAGACCGATATTGATTCGAAGTGGAATTATTTCAGTAGAGAAGAAAGAAAACTAAAAATTTCCTCCATATGAGCTTTCATATGGAGGAAATTTTTTGAGGGTTTTAGTAATTTTCAGCTTTTCTTTCGAAATAAGCTCTAGGGTGAGCACATGTCGGGCAAACCTCAGGAGCTTCATCGCCTAAGTGGATATACCCACAGTTGCGGCATTTCCATCCTAATGGAGATTCACCTTTGAATGTGTTACCTTCTTGTAAATGTTTCAATAATCTGTTGTAGCGTTCTTCGTGAGATTTTTCTACAGCAGCTACCAAACGGAATTTTGCAGCTAATTCTGGGAAACCTTCTTCGTCAGCTTCCTCAGCCATACGAGCGTACATGTTGGTCCACTCGTCATTTTCTCCTTCTGCAGCCCAGATTAAGTTTTGAGCTGTATCACCTAAACCGTGGAATTCTTTGAACCACATTTTAGCATGTTCTTTTTCTTGATCTGCTGTTTCAAGGAAGAGAGCAGCGATTTGCTCAAAACCAGCTTTCTTCGCTACAGATGCGAAATAAGTGTATTTGTTACGAGCCTGAGACTCACCTGCAAAAGCTTCCATTAAATTCTTTTCTGTTTTTGTTCCTGCATATTTAGACATTGTTCATATCCTCCTAAAATTTTATCTTATGCTTCTTCGAAAACTTCTTTTCCTAAACTACACCAAGGGCAGAGCCAATCTTCCGGCACATCCTCCCATGCAGTTCCCGGTGCTACTCCATTATCTGGATCACCGATTTCTGGGTTGTATTCATATCCACATGGACAAATATATTTCATAATGTTTTACCTCACTCTTTTCTTATTTTATGCGAAGTATCTCTTTAATAAACCTTCGAATGCTTTACCATGTCGAGCTTCATCTCTAGCCATTTCATGAACTGTATCATGGATAGCGTCAAGGTTTTGTTCTTTCGCACGTTTTGCAAGGTCAAACTTACCTGCTGTTGCGCCGTTTTCAGCGTCAATTCTCATTTCAAGGTTCTTCTTTGTGCTGTCAGTTACAACTTCACCAAGAAGTTCAGCAAATTTAGCTGCGTGTTCTGCTTCTTCCCAAGCAGCCTTTTCCCAGTATAAACCGATTTCAGGGTATCCTTCTCTGTGAGCTACTCTAGCCATTGCAAGGTACATACCAACTTCTGTACATTCACCTTCAAAGTTCGCTCTTAAATCCATAATGATGTCTTCGCTAACACCTTGTGCAACCCCTACTACGTGTTCTGCTGCCCATTCTCTTTCACCAGCTTGTTCTTTGAACTTATCTGCTGGAACCTTACATTGTGGGCACTGAGCTGGTGCCGCATCTCCTTCGTGTACATAACCACATACTGAACAAACAAATTTTTTCATAATTATTGTCTCCTTTTTTAAATATATATTTTTTTTTATTTCTTTTGTTTTTTACAGTAACTAAATCAGTAATAGTTACTAATATCAATTTAGCATATTTTTTTTAATTTGTCAACGCTTTTTTTAAACAATTTTTGCAGGTTCCGTAGAACATCATTGTATGACTTTCTATAACTCCTTCAAAATTCTTACCTGCCGCTTCGTTGATGCAATTCAATTCCTCTAAATTGAGGTCAATCACATTTCCACAATGATTACAATAGAAGTGATAGTGTGGCTCGGTCCGACCATCAAAGTGAACGCCTCCATTTGGAGTATTAATTTTAATGGCTTCTCCTAAATCGGCCAACAGATTCAAGTTGCGGTAGACTGTTCCAAGACTAATGTTTGGAAATTCTTGTCGTACACTCATATAAACGGTATCAGCCGTAGGATGTTCGCAAGAACTGTTTAAGTATTCCTTAATAGATTCCCTTTGTCTACTATATTTTAAAACTGCCAAAATAGAACCTCCTTTCGAAATCTAATAATAATAATGATTACTATAATTAAAATATAAAGTATTGAAAATAATTTGTCAAGAGAAATTTTAACAGTTCAGTCATAAGCTCGAATCCGCTTCGCTGCTTCTCGCTTTGGCAGAGCGCCAAATGTCAAATACGAGGGTTAAAAACTTACATGCAAGCATGACGTTTTCAACCCCATATTTGCCACATGACTAAACTGTTACAAATGTTACAAAAATATTACAAAAATCTATTGACATGGGACAATCCACTTGTTATAATGGCAAACGTGGTGCGTGTAACAATTACGTAACATTTAGCAGTAAAAACGTAACGGAGGGTTTTATGGATTTCAAATTCGTAAAAAAAGGAATTGTAATCGCAACTTTAGTTGGTGCTGTTTTAATTCCTGTTGAACAAATCGCCGCTGCAGAAGGGACAAATCTTTTCGGGTTGGCGAAAGAAGAAAAGACAAGCCAAATCGATCAGAACTGTTTAATGAATGCAGTTGCTGAAATTCAAAAACAAGAGAATACAGATAAAACCATTAAAATAGAAACTATAGAAGAAATTCAATTTCGTGATAAGTTAAACGGAAAAGTTTTTGTAAATGTTTCTGATTCGTATGCACTTGTATATGGTGCACCGGATGAGAATAGTGATTGGATTGGTAAAGTATATTCCTCATCAGTTGTAAAGGTTACAGAAAGAGGAGAGCTTTGGAGTAAGGTTGAGTCCGGCGATGTCGTTGGATACGTAAAGACAGAAAGCTTACTTATAGGAAAAGATGCAATTACAAAAGCAACAGAGCTTTTGAAAGCAGTTTATACCGATAGAGATGTTACTACATTATCTATAGAAGAAATAGAAGCAGCTTTTACTGTTGGAGAGACCAGAGAGGCGGAAGCAGCTAGACTTGCGGCAGAAGAGGCGGCGAGAATTGCTGCAGAAAAAGCTCAAAAGGAAGCAGCGGAAGCAGCACGTCGTCAAAAAGGTGTTGATTTAGTAAAATACGCAAAGCAATTCCTTGGTAATCCATATGTATATGGTGGAACAAGTTTAACACGTGGAGCAGACTGTTCCGGATTTGTTATGAGTGTATACAGACATTATGGAGTTAGCCTTCCACATTCCTCTTATTCTATGAGAAGAGTGGGATATAAAGTAAGTCTCAAAGACATCCAACCGGGAGATATTGTATGCTTCCCAGGTCATGTTGGAATCTATGCTGGTAATGGACAAGTTGTAAATGCAATTAACGAAAGAAAAGGGATTGGCATGTCAGATTTATATGCCAGAAAAATTATTACTGTAAGAAGAATTTTCTAATTTTGTTTTTTAAAATCGGATATTTGTACAAAATGTACAAATATCCATTTTTTTGTAGAAATTTGCAGAAGCCGTTTTTAAAAGTTATCCACATTAAAAATTAGAAAAAACGTGATAAAACCGTGTTTTCCACAAAGTTATCCACATTATCCACAAAAAAATAGGGTAAAAATGTGGATTACTTTGGCTCAAAAAAGAACAAACGTTTTGTTCATATATAATAAAAATCATTTTTTGTCGAAAATAATTTCATAAAAAACTTGACTTTTGAGTAGTCAAAATACATTAAAAAATGGAAAAAATTAGTCTGACAATTTAAACGAGGCTTTTAAAATTGGAAGAAATATTGTATAGTAAGGGATGTAAAGGCCTAGATAAGGAGAATGCAGTATGAGAAGACGTAGAGATAAGAAAAAAAGCAGAATTATAAATATTGTACTCTGCATATTGGGAGTATTATTTTTAGTAGTTGCGTTTGTTGTAGGTTCTATCTTTATAGAATACAACAGCACAGGAGAGGGTACGAAGGAAACCGTAACAATTGAAATTGAGCAAGGGTCCGGTTCTTGGGATATTGCAAGTAAATTAAAAGAAGAAGGTTTAATTCAATATCGCATTGCCTTCTATTTAAAAGCGAGAAGCATGGGAGCAAGCGCAAAATTAAGATACGGAACATTTACACTTCATAGAGATGCAGGACTACAGACAATCATTGAGGATTTGACAAGTGGTGGAGCCCAGAAGGAAGAGCAGATGTTCACCGTTCCGGAAGGATACACCATCGAGCAGATTGCAAAGAAGTTGGAAAAAGAAGGAATTTGCTTAGAGAGTGAATTCCTTGACGCAGTTGAAAAAGACTATGACTACTGGTTTTTGGACGAAGTACCGGAGGATGCAGAAGTTTTCTACAAGTTACAAGGATTTCTCTATCCGGAAACATATGCCATTGGCGAGGAAATGTCTGCCGAAGATATCGTGACCGTTATGCTTGATGAGTTCGATAAGAAATTTACAAGTGCTATGAAGGACAAGTTGAAAGCCATTGGAAAGACAATGTTTGAAGTAGTTACAGAGGCATCTGTTATCGAACGCGAAACCATGGTGGATTCTGAACGGGCAATGGTTGCCGGTGTCATTAAGAATCGTTTGGAAAAAGGAATGCGATTGCAGATTGACCCGACCTTTCTTTATCCGATTACGAAGGGGCTTTATGATATAGATAAATCAACCTATAAACATACAGAGTATGATTCGCCGTACAACACGTATCGAATCAGCGGTCTTCCGGCAGGGCCAATTGCCAATCCGGGATTGCCATCTTTGGAGGCGGCTTTAAATCCGGTAGACCATGATTTCCTCTATTATCATACCGATACTGAGAAAAATGACGGCAGTCATATTTTCACAAAAACTTACAAAGAGCATCTTGATACACAATAAAAAACGTATTATAATGAAGAAACGATAACTTAAAGGAGGAATTAACATGATTAATAGAGACACAACAATTGGTGAACTTCTTAGAGAAAATGTGAATGTAGCACCAATTTTAATGGAAATGGGAATGCACTGCCTTGGATGTCCATCAGCACAGGCAGAATCAATTGGAGATGCAGCTTTTGTTCACGGAATTGATCCTGAAGTATTAGTTGAAAAAATCAACGCTTTTTTAAAGGAGAATGAATAAGAGATAATAAAAAAGTCGAAAGCAAAATGAGCTTTCGACTTTTTGTTTGATAGAAACTTCTAAATCTGACATAATTGTTGTACTGCATTTGTAGATACAATAACTTCACAGTGCTCTTCCAGATATGCTAGTATTGCAGGTGACGCTTTTTCAAGACAACCGTATTCAGACAACATATTACAGAATTTATTGAATTCTGAGGTTGAATGATTGGATTGTGTGAAAGCTAATATATATACGTCGTTTGGCGTATCCTTATATAAAGTGTTCGCACCTTGATATAGATTTGCCAGTACACGGCTTGCTAAAATTACGCAATCCAGAGTTGAGAAAGAAAATAATCGTATCTTTGGAAGACTTGGCTTTTCTTCCTTCTCGGCAACCTGTTTCACCGTGTCGGAAACAGCATCCTTTACTTTATTAATCAAATCAAGGAATTCATCAGCACCTTCTAATTTATCCAATACATTGTGTGTAGAACCAAATTTGGAAAACTTATTATCCAGTTCTTCCGGATCATCCACTTTTGTAATGATGAGTACGATAGAATCTGAAGAAGCTGGAACTGCTTCAATCATAAGTGGCATATCTTCTGCTTCAAAACCGAATTCGGCTGAAGCTTGTTGCATCATATCATGGAAAAGTGACTTTGCTTTTTCTGTGCCTGTGACTAATTCGCTCAGCTTAAGTTCGCGGTCAGCCAAATCAGCACGCGTTAAAGTACAGCGTATTTGATTGTCATTCAGTTTTTCAATCTTCATATTCATCACTTCCTATCCTATATATTATTTCTATTTATTTGTATTAGTATAAACAAAAACAAAAAATATGTAAAGAAAATTTCTATAAAGTTTGCAAAGATATCAACATAAGCCTGTGGAGAATGTGGATAACTATGTGGATAACTTGTTGATACATTGTGGAAAACGCGAAAAACCCTTATTTTACAAGGGATAAAATGTGGAAAATATTTCAACAAAATACAACTTGCAAACAGATTATTTTCGTGCATATAATTTTAATACAAGAAGATAGTATGTCAGGTGGCTGTGTTTATTATGTGAGGAGGGACGTATTATCTAAATGTTTTAAATTATTTCTCAATGTAGGTCTAATGATTCTATTTTTATGTATCAAGGACATTTCAATGATTGATTCTAATCAAATATTCAAAAAAGATTTTAAAGAATCCTATCTTCTTGTCAGCGGCGGTAACTTAAATATATCACAATTGTCTTTGCAACTTTTAAGGAATATAAGTTATCTATGCCACGGCTACTGGTATACTTATAGGAGGAAATAATGATGAATGAAAACAATTTTCAAGCGCTTTATACGGAATTAGAGGAATATGAGAATTCGGGAATAAGTATGAGACTTAATAACTATCCGGCTAGTCCTATGCAGATTGTAACGGCTCTTATGGTGAGAGAAGATTCCGCCTATATGAGAGATTATGTGTGGGATGAGAAAGGACATGTGCGAGAATTGACCTTTTATGACATTTTTGAAAGTTAATCGACTACAGAACCCCTCTGGCTTAGATTAATTTAGCATTTATTATAAAAATTGTCGAAATTGTTAATGACTCGTGCGAAAAATGTTGGTATAATGAATCCTAGTAGGAGGTGTGATATGGAACATATCGTCAGACCAAGAACACAAAATAGCAGAAATAGCAGACGTGCGTATTTGAAAAGACGCAGACAACGTGACCTGATGCATAAGATTATACTCTTTATTATATTAATAGTTGGCATAATTGGTGGAGCATTACTGATAAAATTGTTTGGACCGTCTAAGGAGAGAGTGGATCTCGATAAATATTATGGAATAAAAAACGAGAATCAACTTGCCATTATAATTGATAACGAGATAGTTGGTGCCAAGGGAACGATAATCGATGACAATCCGTACGTGGAATATTCTGTGGTTCGTGATTATTTAAATAGCCGTTTCTACTTGGATGTGAATGAGAACATTTTGCTTTATACATTGCCGGAAGAAACGCTTCGAGTGAATGTTGGAAGTAAGGATTATACACTTCGGAAAGAAACAAAGAGTAAAGATTATACAATCCTGAAAATGGAAGGGAATACTGCATATATTGCGCTTGCATTTGTACAGGAGTACACAAACATTGATTTTTCGGTATACGAGAACCCGAATCGCGTGATGATTGTGAGCAACTGGGGAGAAACTACTGAGGCAACTGTGAAAAAGAACACACAGCTTCGAATTGACAATAACGTCAAAAGTGAGATTATAACCAATGTTGCTAAGAAAAACCGAGTTACAGTTATTAGCGAAAAGGGTAATTGGAGAGAAGTACGGACAGAAGATGGCTTTGTTGGATTTATCAAAGCTAATTGCTTAAAGAAGGCAGAAGTGCGTACAATATCAAGACCTTTTAAAGAGCAGGTATATCCGGATATTTCAAAAGACTATACAATTAATATGGCTTGGCATGTGGTAAGTAACAGGGATGCCAACAACAATGTTTTGGAAATGATTGCTGATACGAAAGGATTAACCACGATTTCACCAACCTGGTTTATGGTGAAGGATACGAAGGGAAATCTGACAAGTTTAGCAAGCTCTCAATATGTCAATTATGCACATCAGTTGGGAATTGAAGTGTGGGCTCTTGTGAAAGACTTTGACGGAGGCATTGGATCAAAAGAAGAAACCTTTGAACTTCTCAGTCATACAACAACCCGCGAAAATCTGACCAATCAGTTGGTTGGAAAGGCTCTTGAGTACAAATTAGATGGCATAAATGTAGATTTTGAAAATATTTCAAAGGAATGCGGGGAACATTATCTGCAGTTCCTCCGCGAGCTTTCTTTGAAATGTAGACAGAATGAGATTATTTTATCGGTAGACAATCCGGTTCCAAGTCAATACAGTACCCAATATGATTTGGAAGAGCAAGGAAAAGTCGTAGATTATGTGATTATAATGGGTTACGATGAACACCATAAGAGTTCTTTGGAAAGCGGTCCTGTTGCATCTTTGAATTTCGTGAAAAATGGAATTCAGGATGCATTAAAGGAAGTTCCGGCTGACAAGCTGATTAATGCAGTTCCGTTCTATACAAGACTTTGGAAGGAAGTTCTAAAGACGGAGGAAGAGCTGGAAGAACAGGCTGGAACAGATGCGGCAGAGTATCCTTATAAAGTAACCAGCGTGGCTTACGGAATGAGCAAGATTAATATTGCGATTGAGAATGCAGGAGCCAAGGTGAAGGTAGATAAAGCAACCGGCCAGAACTATGCCGAGTGGGTAGAAGGGGATGCTACTTGCAAGGTGTGGCTGGAGGACGAGGCTGCTTTGGAAGCAAAACTGAAGCTGATGAAGGAGCATGACCTTGCGGGTGTTGCTGCATGGAGACTTGGATTCGAGAAATCCGATATCTGGGAATTGATTCTGAAATATGTGAATTAAGGTGATAGTAATTAGGAGAAGGGCTGAATTTTCAGCCCTTCTTTTGCATTCTTATAAGATAATGAGTTAACTATCACTTTGGTGATATAAATGATGTATTACACCTTACATGAAGCAGACGTTTCAAGGTTTGCAGAATCAAAACAATATATAATGACAGATTGCGTAATTTGTCGAATTATGCTAATATGAGGTCAGGTAACTCAATGTAGGGGTCATATTATTTATAATATGGCTTTTTACGTTGAGTTTTTTGTGTGAAAGAGGATGAAAGGAGGAGAAGAAAATGTATGAACAAAAATTAATTGAAAAATCGAAAGAAGCTTTTGTAATGGCAATAGAGATTTATAATAAGCCATCTATTAAGTATCGTATAGAAGGTTTTAGCTTTTTTATATGTAACGCTTGGGAATTGATGCTTAAAGCACATCTAATCAAAAAGAATGGCATAGAGAGTATTTACTATAAGGATAATACCGAAAGAACTATTACGTTAGAAAATTGTTTGCAAAAGATATTTACAAATGAAAAAACACCTTTGAGAAGAAATTTGATGAAAATCATTGAATTGAGAAACACAAGCACACATTTTGTAACGGAAGAATATGAAATGGTTTATATTCCATTATTTCAAGCATGTGTTTTAAATTTTGTTGAAAAGATGCAAGAGTTTCATGGTGTGGATATGACAGAAGTTATTCCACAAAATTTCTTGACGTTAGCTATTAGTATGAAGGCGTTAGATGAGAACGAGATACGCGCGAAATATCCGGAAGAAATTGCTCGAAAGCTAATCGATACTCATAATCAGTTGGAACCAATGATTGCAGAAAACAATCAATCGTTTGCAATAAAAATTGAACATTTACACTATATTACAAAAGATAAAAGCAAAGCGACTTCTTTTGTGTATGTTGATAAAGATGCTGAATCTGGTGTTAAGATTATTAAAGAATTAAAAGACCCAAATAATACGCATAAATACACAATGAAGAATGCAATCAAAGAGATTAATCGCAGGCTACAGAGTATGGGAATCAATTTTGTGATTAATCAGTATATCTTTGATCTTTTTAATAAAGCGTACGGAATTAAGGAAAACGAGAAGTATTGTTATGTGCATAGACAATATGCACAGCCTTCTTACACCTATTCGATGCAAACAATAGAATTAATTGTTGGAGAAATAGAAAAGGATTCTGAGAACATTGTAGAGAAGTTAAAAAAGACAAAAAAATAAGCTAACCCCAGGGGCAAAGGAATTCTTGGTTTACACCTACTCCCATTCGGGAACCCAGCCTAAATCCTTCACGAGTTAACTTATTTGTAGTATAGCATATACGAGGAAAAAGTCAATTATGTAAGAAATATTTTTAAAATTATTTGATTGATGAGTTAAAAGATAGAGTAATCAGAATAGATAAGTGTTATAAAAAAATTTATTAGTTAAGGAAGATAGTAAAATGGATAATAAAAATTTTAAACTCATACATTTAATTGTAGTCATATGAAAAAAGGCCAAAGTAATAGAGAAACAAGCAAATTTTCATATGACTTTTATTATATTAGGGGATTTAGGTAAAATCCCTTTTATTCGTGCTTATTCTTGCAGTGCAATAAGGGTATGTGCTATAATTTGCTTGCGACACAATCTGAATAAAAACTTTCTGTCATGGGAAAATTACTTTGGTAAAAAGTGTTTCCCTTTTTACTCATGCCGTGATGGGAAGAGATTGTGTCGCAACAATAAGGGACAACATTTTTTCGGTGCGTCTCTTATGGGGGCGCACTTTTTATTTTGTCCTATATTAGAACTTGTAAATTTCGCGAAATTTGCAAAGTATTTTATGGAAAAGTCTCACTATAAGAAAAATATTGGAGGAAGAAACTGATGGATAAGAAGGAACTGTTTGCATCCACACTTAAAGGATTAGCAAGTGAAGTAGGCACAAAGGCAGGAATTGTGGTGAAAAAATCATCAGAAACTGTTGAAAAAACTAAAGAAGCAGTTTTTAAGGCTGTTGATGTCAATGGCGATGGTCAAATAGACATCGAGGATGTTATTTTGATGGCTTTTAAAGTTCCGGGTGTAAGTGTAAACCGAGAAAAATTTTTAAGAAAAGAATTGACTACAAAATATGATGTGGTTGTTGTTGAAGAAGCAATTATATCTAGTCCGATGCGAGCAAACATCATTCGGGAGGATTTGGATAGTGTAGCAATGTCTATTATTCAGAATGAAAGATTGAAAGTGTCGGGTATTTCTGTTGCTTTAGGAACCCCAGGTGGTGCAGCGATGGCGGCTACGATTCCAGCGGATATTGCACAATATTATGGATGTATGTTAAGAGTTGCGCAGAAGTTATTGTATTTATATGGGTTTCCACAAATAGAGTTCAAGGAAGAAGAACAAACTTTTGATACAGAAACCATGAATCAAATAATTCTATGCATGGGTGTAATGTTTGGTGTAGCAAATGCAAAAAATGGTTTATTGGCAATAGCCAAGGCATTGGGGACGGGAGTGGAAAAACAATTAGTAAAGAAAGCATTGACCAAGGGAACTATATATCCGATTGTAAAAAGTATCAGCAAGTGGTTTGGTGTAAAAATGACGAAAGAAGTATTTGCAGGATTTTTTAAGAAAGCAATTCCATTAGTTGGCGGTGTAGTTGGAGGCGGATTAACGTATGCAACATTCAAACCATGTTGTGATAAATTGAAAGAAGTTCTTCAAGATACATATCTAAGTAATCCAAACTATAAAGAAAATAGTGCGGAAGTCATTGACATAGAGTATGATATAGTATTTGATACAAATGGGGAGGCTAAAGAATAAACATGAGAAATTTGTTATCTAGAGAAATCTTTAAAAAGATATTAATGGTTTTACTTTGTTTGATGTTGGCTTTGGTGTCTATATCTGTTGTTGCAAAACATGCAACAGATCCACAGTCTTATAAAACTACTATTCAGTCAATTGACGATAAAAAAGCAACAGTAATGGGAATTACAACTGCAACAATAACGGCATCGACAGCACTTGCTGCTGTACCAGGAGATGCAACGACACCCATAGCAAATCAAATAATGGATATGGGTTCGTATTTGCTAATTGTAGTGTGCGCATTAGTATTGGAAAAATCTCTGTTAACTGTTTTGGGATATTTAGCATTTAATATACTAGTTCCAATTGCCTGCGTTCTGTTTGCTGTCTCAATCTTTGTAAAAAGAAATATATTGAGAGTATTATCATTTAAAATTGTTGTGTTTGCGTTAGTGCTATCTACTATCATCCCTTTTAGTTTAAAAATCAGTGATTTGATTTATGAAAGCAATAAGAGTATGGTAACCGAGTTGAACGATGAGGTGGAAAACATGGATGACTCGGAGGAAACAAAAAAAGACAAAAAATGGTGGGAAACTTTTACGGATAAGATTAAGGATGGTGTTGAAAATGTAGGTGAAAAGGCAAAAGAACTAGTCAATAATTTTATTGATGTCATTGCGCTATTTATTATTACATACTGTGCGATTCCTATTATTGTATTCTTGGTTGTAATTTGGTTCGTTAAGTTTTTATTCAATATCAAGATTTCTGTTCCAGAAAAGGAGAATTTAAAATTATTAAACGCATTAAAAAAGTCAAATCATTCAAATGAAGAAAAGGTGTAAAATAGGTATGGAAGAATAAGAAAGACGGAAAGAGTTTATAGCAAGCTCTTTCCGTCTTTTAAACATAAGTCGTGCACTATAATGAATTCTAATAGAAGAAGCTTTTGCATATACTTTTACAAAAAACGTTTGGAGTGTATGCATGAAAAGAAAAATTGAACTATTCATGATTTTGTTCCTTTTGATGGGAGCAATTATTGCCAGTTGGAAACTGAGTGAGCTGACGGCAAATGTTTCAAAAGAGGAGAAAAAAGCTAAAAAGGATCAGGTTGTGATTGTGGTTGACCCTGGACACGGCGGGGAAGACCCTGGAAAAGTCGGTATCAATGATGTCTTGGAAAAAGACTTAAACCTACAGATTGCAAAAAAAGTCAAGAAACTATTAGAAGAAGCAGGAATTAAGATTGTGATGACGCGTACCAACGACAAGGTTCCGGATGCCAAGAAGGAAGACTTAAATCAACGTGTGCAACTCATCAATGAAACCAAGCCGAAGCTGGCACTTTGTATTCACCAGAATAGCTATCCGGATGCCAAGATTAAAGGGGCGCAAGTATTCTACCACACGATTACACCGGAGGCAGAGGATGTGGCATCCATTGTGCAGGAGCAGCTGCGAACCGTTGACCAGACAAATACAAGACAGATAAAAGAAAACGATACATACTTTATGTTAAAAAACACTCAAGTACCGACAATTATTGTGGAATGCGGATTTTTAACGAATCCGGATGAGGCTGCGAAACTGACGCAGGAAGATTATCAGGACAAATTAGCGCAAGCAATCTGTGAAGGTGTTGTAAAATGGTTGAATGGTGATGGTGAAGGTGAGGCAGACACAGAACAAGAATAGCATTTGTCATGAGATTATGGTAGGGCGGTGTTCTGATTTTACGGTGCTTTTGTAAAAAGTTGAAAAAAACACCGTAATTATTTCGTGATACATTTTGTATATCACGGTGCGATTAGTATAAAGTCAGTGTCGCACCGTAATGTTTTCATTACTTTACGGTGTAAAACGTATAAAAACAAATGCTCACCGCAGCTACTGTAAAAGTACTACGGTGTCAACAGCAAAAAATTTAAAGACACACCGTAACAAGCTCTAAAAGTCATTTGAAAAACAGGAAAACTACGGTGTAAAAAGAAAAATTCCCATACAACACCGTAAATTTCTTATAAGAGCACTAAAATTGCTCCCAAAAGACAAAGTTGACATTTGTATCCCCAAAAAAGCGGTCCTTTCCATCAAAAAATGAAGGCTAGATAAATACAACAAATAGTGTTATAATAAAATTTATGGAAACGAGAATCGAAAAAATTGACAGATATCAATTAGATGAACAAATATTGAAGCAGGCAGGCGCGATCTTAAAGCAAGGTGGTCTCGTAGCATTCCCAACGGAAACCGTGTATGGATTAGGAGCCAATGCACTTGATGAGAATGCTGCGAAAAAGACCTATGCTGCAAAAGGCCGCCCTTCTGACAATCCATTAATTGTTCACATTGCAGATGTAGAGGATTTGCCAATTGTTGCCAGAAATATTTCGGATAAGGCAAAGCAGATTGTTGAACGGTTTTGGCCAGGTCCTCTCACGCTAATTTTTGAAAAACAATATATTGTACCATTTGGAACGACTGGTGGCTTGTCCACTGTTGCAGTTCGTATGCCGACAGATGAGATTGCAAGAGCGGTCATTCGAGCAGGCGGTGGCTATATTTCAGCACCGAGTGCGAACACTTCCGGAAGACCAAGCCCGACAAGTGCCCAGCATGTTGCAGACGATTTGGACGGAAAGATTGAGATGATTATTGATGGCGGAACGGTTGACATCGGAGTGGAATCTACCATTCTTGATATGACCGTAGAACCACCGATGATTTTAAGACCGGGTGCCATTACGAAAGAAATGATAGAGGAAGTTATTGGTGAGATTACAGTAGACCAAGCCCTTCTGTCAGATGATGCCAACCAAGCACCGAAGGCGCCGGGTATGAAGTATCGCCATTACGCACCGGAGGCTCAACTCATTATTGTAGAGGGTGAGACCAGTGAAGCTGTAAAGGCAATCAAACAGATTGCCTATGAACAGACACGACTGGGATATAAGGTTGGAATAATTGCAACCAATGAGACTATAGATTCCTATTCAACAGGAGTTATCAAAAATATTGGTTCCAGAAGCAATGAAAATACAATTGCTAAGAATCTGTATAAGGTGCTCCGTGAGTTTGACGAGGAGGATGTGAGCTACATTTACAGCGAAGCATTCGAGGCAGACGGAATAGGTTATGCCATCATGAATCGTCTGGAGAAGGCAGCAGGACACCATACGATTCAAGCATCGAGCATTACGAGATTGCAGAAATACAGACGGATTTTATTTGTCAGCAATGCGGACAGTACCAGAGGACCGATGGCGGCAGAGCTTCTGAGACACACAGATTTACTTCAGGAGTATCGAATCGGTTCCCGCGGACTGGTAGTTCTATTCCCTGAGCCGGCCAATCAAAAGGCAGAGGCGATTATGAGAAGCAAGCAGATGACATTGGCATCTCATGAGGCGACACCGCTTACAGAAGAAGACTTAGATGACGAAACGTTGGTAATTACTTTTGAAGAAGCACAAAAATGGAAAATTGTTGCTAATTTTGAAAATGTAAAAAATGTACATACTTTAAGTGAGTATATTGATGATGAGCGAGTGGTAGAGTCGTCAATGGGACAACCACTTCAAGTATATGGCAGCAATTTTGAATTGTTACAGGAGTTAATCACAATATTAGCAGAGAAACTGAACGAGGAGGCTAAAAACGTATGATAGCAATTGGATGTGACCACGGTGGATATGGTCTGAAATTAGAGATTATAAAATACCTAGAAAAAAATGGGTTAGAATACCAGGATTTTGGCTGTGACGGTGAAGCAGTTGATTATCCGATTATTGCGAAAAAGGTTGGACAGGCAATTTTAGAGGGCAAATGCGAAAAAGGTATTTTGATTTGCGGAACCGGAATTGGAATTTCCATTGCGGCAAACAAGATGAAGGGGATTCGATGCGCATTATGCTCGGATTGTTTCTCGGCAGAAGCTACCAGATTACACAATGACACCAATGTGATTGCATTAGGTGGAAGAGTGGTTGGTCCGGAGCTGGCCGTAAAGATGGTGGATATTTTCTTAAATACCCCATTTTCAGAAGACGAAAGACACATACGTAGAATTGGCTTGATTGAATAAAAAGTTATACGGAGGATAAATTTATGTCAAGTAAAAGAACCGATTACATTTCATGGGATGAATATTTTATGGGAGTTGCCATTCTTTCCGGAATGCGCTCAAAGGACCCGAATTCACAAGTGGGATGTTGTATTGTGAGTCAGGATAACAAGATTCTTTCTATGGGATATAACGGTTTCCCAAAAGGCTGTTCCGATGACGAATTTCCATGGGACAGAGACTGTGCGGACCCACTAGATACCAAATATCTCTATGTGGCACACAGCGAGTTGAATGCGATTTTAAACTACAGCGGCGGAAGCCTTGCAGGAGCGAAGCTTTATGTTTCTCTGTTCCCATGTAACGAATGTGCGAAAGCCATTATTCAGTGTGGAATTAAGGAAGTCATTTATGACAGTGATAAATATGCAGACACACCGGCCACCAAAGCATCAAAAAGAATGATGGAGGCAGCAGGTGTTACATATAGGCAATATCAAAGAACCGGAAGAGAAATTAAATTTACGATTTAAGCCCGAAGGGACTGTACAAAGCTACAGTCCCTTCTTTGCTTCTTTCAGTAAAAAACGATACCTTTTCCAGGCTGCGTTACTCTCAAAAATATAACAATCAATCAAATCCGGGTCCATTGCGTTTTGAAAATTATAATGCGCATTCTCCATTTGCATTTTTACACGTTCAATTTCTTCTAATAGTTCTTTGTTTTCCGTATCTTTTGGGAGCGTTTTTTGAAATAAATGCATATCTACTCATCCCCTTTTTTATATTATAGACAAGAATACTAGAAAATATTTACAAAATCGTTGCATAAGATGATAAAAAAGGAAATTTTTTCTATGAAACAAAAAGGACAATTTTTGGTAAATTTTATCATAAGGGCGATTTTGGGAATGGGACTGATATTTTTTGCAAATCAGTTTCTTGCACAAGAACAAATTGCGATAAAGGTAGGATTTAACGCGATTTCTTTTCTTGCTTCCGGTTTTTTAGGCCTGCCGGGAGTAGCCATGCTCTATGGTATCGTTTCACTTCCAATTTTATAGAAATTGCACAAACTTAAATCTTTTACAAAAAAGCACTAGACAATTTAAAAAAGCAAGACTATAATACGACGTACAAGAAAAGTTGTTCTAGAATTTTAACTTTCTAAAAAGCCGTTTTCAGGCTAACAATCCAAAAGAAAAATTGAATAAGAAACGAGGATGATTCATTTGAGTGACAAGAATGTTGTGATTTGTGATCGCGAAATTCGTTATGCAAATGGCCTTGGAGAAAACATTGCGGAACGTGAAGATTTGGCGGTAAAGGTGTATGTATGCAGCAGCTTTGAGCGCGTTTTGGAGCTTGAACAAGCGAAAAAGATTCACATTTTCATTGTGGATGAAGAGATTACTTACGCCCAACGCACCCAAATCGGTGCCAATCAGGTTTTTGTTCTGGCCAGGGGCAAGGTGGCGGATTTAGGCGAGGAAGAATGGGCCATTGGGAAATACCAATGCGCAGACGAAATTATTCGTCAAGTGTTTGAGTTCTATGTGGATAGAACCAAGGAAAATGTCATGCGGTGCATGAACAAGGAACGGGCAAGACTGGTAGCTGTTTACTCACCCATTCATCGAGTTGGGAAGACCACTTTTGCCTTGGCGCTGGGAAGAGAGTGCGCCAAAAGTAAGAAGGTGCTGTACCTGAACTTAGAGGAGTATACGGGCATGGAGGTGTCTCAGGATACCAACATGAATCTGGGAGATCTGCTTTATTATCTGCGGCAGGGTAATGGCAATCTTGGGATTCGGTTACAAGCAGCGGTAAAAGAAGATGAGGGATTAGACGTGGTACCCCCGATCCCGGTTGTGCTGGATTTGAAGGAGGTTACCCAGGAAGAATGGGAAGCCCTTATAACCGATTTGTTAGAAAATAGCCTGTATGAGATGGTGGTCTTGGATGTGGGCGAGAGTGTGCAAGGGTTATTCCCCTTACTGGAGCTGTGCGACCGTGTGTATATGCCGGTTCTGGAGGATGAAATTTCAAGGCGAAAGATAAAGCAGTATCAGGACAATGTGGAGCAACTCAAGCTGGAGAAGCTAAAACGGAGTACATACCAGTTTGTAATGCCACAGAATCCGGAAGGGTTTGCAAGAATACTAATGAAGGAGGAATGCTAAATGATAAATGTGGAAGAGCTGCACGAAAAGATTTTACAAGAGATGGATTTGTCGAAAGAGGTTGAGGATGATGAACTGATGGAAGTGATACGTTGTGTGCTCAACGAAAATGGCAGAGAGGATTATATTTCATTGCGGGAAAAAGGTGATATTGGAAGGGATCTATTCAACGCCTTCCGAAAATTGGACATTCTGCAGGAGCTACTGGAGGACGACCAGATTACAGAGATTATGATTAACGGGACGGAACACATTTTCATCGAAAAAGAGGGTGCTTTATATCAACTGCAGAAGCGGTTTGCCGATAGGATTAAACTGGAGGATGTGATTCAGCAGATTGTGGCAGGTGCAAACCGAATGGTAAATGAAGCCTCGCCTATTGTGGATGCCAGACTTTCCGATGGTTCCAGGGTGAATGTAGTGTTATATCCAATTGCACTAAATGGTCCCATTGTTACGATTCGTAAGTTTTCAAGGGAAGCAATGACCATGAAGGAGCTGGTAAGACGAGAGTCAATGAGTCAGGAAATCGATAGATTCTTAGAGGAGCTAGTGGCCTCCAAATACAATATCTTTATTAGCGGCGGCACCGGCTCCGGGTAAAACCACATTTCTAAACGCACTTTCCAACTATATTCCAAAGGATGAGCGCATTATCACAATTGAAGACAGTGCAGAGCTTCGCATAGAAGGCGTTCCCAATCTGGTTCGCCTTGAGGCAAGAAATGCAAATGTAGAAGGAAGCGGAGAGATTTCCCTGCGGGATTTGCTCAAAGCCGCCCTGCGAATGAGACCATCCCGGATTATCGTGGGAGAGGTACGAGGAAGTGAAGCCATTGACATGCTGCAGAGTTTAAATACGGGCCATTGTGGTGCCAGCACCGGACATGCCAATAGTCCGAGAGATATGTTAAGCCGTTTGGAGACCATGGTGCTGATGGGAATGGAGCTTCCTCTGGCAGCAGTACAAAGGCAGATAGCCTCAGCCATTGATATCATCATTCATTTGGGGCGACTTCGTGATAAGAGCAGAAAGGTGCTGCAGATTGTGGAGGTCCTTGGATATGAGAATGGAGAGATTAAATTGCAGACATTATACGAATTTCAAGAAAGGGAAGTTGTGGATGGAAAAATTCAAGGAGAATGGGTAAAGGTTCATGAAATACAAAAGAAAGAAAAATTATTGGCAGCAGGATATTCGTAAAATAGAGTATATGCTGGCGTTGGCAAAAGGAATCCTGTTAATTGGGATAATTTCGTACCTATTCTATGGCACATGGATATGTACAATTCTATTTTCACCATACCTTATCTGGTATATCAAATCATGGGAAAAGCAGTTGGTAAAAAAGAAACAGTCCAAGTTTCGGTTGCAGTTTAAAGAGGCAATTCAGTCTCTCTCGGCAGCATTAAACGTTGGTTATTCCGTGGAGAATGCCATGCGGGAGACCATCAAGGATTTGAAAGGAATCTACAAGAAGGACGACATGATTTTGCGGGAGTTTTCTTACATGATTCGGCAGCTGCAGATGAATGTCTCCGTGGAAACGGTGTTGCAAGACTTCGCCCAGCGAACCGCAGATGAGGATGTGCAAACCTTTGTGACCGTTTTTAACATGGCAAAGCGAAGCGGAGGAGACACCATGGAAATTATTCGAAACGCGGTTCGGCAGATGGGTGAGAAAATCGATGTGGAGCGAGAGATTACAACCTTGGTATCCGGGAAAAAACTGGAGCTTAAGATTATGACCATGATTCCCTTGGGGATGGTGCTGTATATGAAAATCAGTTTTCCGGAATTTCTGGATGTGCTGTATGGAAATCTTGCCGGCGTCATCATTATGAGCATTTGCCTTCTTGTCTATGTGGTGGCTTATGAGATGGGTAGGCGCATTGTGGAAATCGAGGTGTAAATATGAAGCATGTGAAAAAGATTATTGTAATGACTCTGCTTTTAACCCTTGTGGTGTTGGTGGTGGAGCTGCTTCCAAAAGATGGCGAAACCTTTGTTACCAGGAATACATACGGGGAGGGGAGTAAGACGCAGGAGTACGAATTGATTATTGAGGATGAGGATGAAAAACAAAAGCTTCAGCTTGAGGTTGAGGAGCGAAGATACACAAAAGAAGAGGTGCAGCAGCTTTTTCAAAAGGTTATGGAAGAATTAGATAACGTAGTTTTGGGTGAAAATAAAAGTTTTAATCGCATTGAGTCCGACCTGAAACTGGTAACTGCTCTGGAAGATTATCCGGTCAATATTCAGTGGGATTTGGATACCTATGAGGTCATGAGTATCGAGGGAGAGCTTCGACAGGACAGGCTTACAACGGAGGGGACTTTGGTAAGACTTCGAGGCACCATTTCCTATGGGGAGGAGCAAACCGCTTATGTAAGAAACATGATGGTGTTTGCGCCAACCAGAGAGGGTACGGAGCAGTTTCTTTACGAAGTGAAACAGGAGGTGGAGGAGAGGGAAGCGTCAACCAGAGAGGAAGAAGGCTTTCGACTACCTCAGAAGCTGAAGGGAAAACAACTCACTTGGAAGGGTAAAAAAGAATATCGCTGGTATTACATTCTTTTGATTGGAAGCGTAAGTGCGGTGTATCTGGTCTATCGAGACAGGGAAAAAGTGAAGCAGAAAGAAAAACGCAGGAGAGAGGAATTGATAAGGGAATATCCCGGTATGATAAGCAAGTTTACCATGCTGCTGGATACCGGAACTACCGTAAAAAATGCGTGGGAGAAAATCGTGCAAAACTATGAACTGCAGCGGGAAGAGACGGGAAAACAGACGGTCTATGAAGAAATGCTTCTTACCTATCGGGAAATGCAAGGGGGCGTTTCTGAAGGAGAGGCCTATGAGAAATTTGGTAAACGCTGCGGTGTCACTGTTTATCTAAAGTTTGGCGCAATGCTGGCACAAAACTTAAGAAAGGGAAGCAAAGGGATCTCAGGTCTTCTTCGTATGGAAGCAATCCAGTCCTTTGAGAATCGCAAAAGCGCAGCAAAACGCTTGGGCGAGGAAGCAGGGACTAAGCTACTAATGCCAATGATGGGTATGCTTATGGTCGTGCTGGTTATAGTCATGGTTCCTGCATTTCTCACGATGCAACTATAAAACTAAGGAGGAAACAAAAAATGAAAAGAAAAGTGAAAGGCTCAGTGGTAGTGGAAGCAATTTTAATCTTGGTGGTATTAATTGCTTTAGTTGCCATATTTAAAACCCAATTAACAGAATTGGTAGGTGATATTTTTGAGAAAATCACAAGTCAGGGTCTCGGCATTTAAAGGAGAAATTACAGCCTTTATGGCCCTGTTGTTTATTCTAATGCTTTCGGTGGTTGGCGCATTGATTCAGAGCGCCTCCCACCAGATTGCCAAAAATCGCAGGCGGGCGGATATTCTGATGGCACTGGAAAGCACCTTCGCAGAGTATCATCCGGACCTGTTAAACCAGTATGAAATCTTTGCGAGACTTGGATGTACCGAGGATGTATTGAATAACCGGATGGCCTACTACGGCGCAAGAAATACAAAACATACCATAAAGCAAATCCAGCTTCTCACCGATTATGACGGAGCGCCCTTTTATGAGCAGGCTGTCCGGTATATGAAAGATTGGCTGGGTATGGAGGACATGGGCGGTGGTACAGAAAATGACTTCTCGGCAGACAGCTTGGGTAATGAATGGTCGCAGGGTGAACTCAGCAATTCTCTGGAACTAAAAGGTCTGTTAGAACAGGAAAATGCCCAGCTTCCGAAAGAAGATAACCCAATTGAATCCGTGAAGAATCTAAAAAACACACCCTTATTATCACTTCTGGTATCCAATCAAGAGGAACTGTCCAATCGAAGTATTACACCGGAAACCCTGCCATCCCATCGTACGCTCCAAAAGGGAAGCTTTGTACAAGAAATGCAAAACGGAGCAGGGGACAGATTGTTTTTTATCGCCTATCTATTTGAACATTTTTCCAATGCGACGGATGGAGAAAGGCAGGCTCCCTTACTGTATGAGCAGGAGTACCTTCTCGGTGGTCAGGCAAGGGACCAGGAAAATTTGGAGGCAGTTTGTAAGAAAATTATGAATATCCGGACGGTTTCGAACTATACATATTTGTTGACGGATTCTGTAAAGCAGGCAGAGGCAGAAGCGATGGCCCTTACCCTCTGCAGTCTCATTTCCTTGCCCGCCGTAACAGAGGTGGTCAAGCATGCCATATTATTTGCATGGTCATATGGAGAGAGCATTGTAGATATGAGAGCCTTATTAAAGGGCAAAAAAGTGCCACTGGTAAAAAGCAGTGACAGTTGGCAGCTACAGCTTTCTAATCTGGCCGCTTTGGGAACGGAAAAAGAGATAGCAAATGAGAAGGATATGGAGAGGGGTCTGTCCTATCAGGATTACTTAAAAGGATTATTTTTATTAGAGGATACCGGAACGCTTAGCATGCGTTGTTTGGATTTGATAGAGACCAATTTACATATCAAAACGGACCAATGTATGACAAAGGTGGAAATACAAAGCGATTCTTTTACCACAACGTATGAATATCATTAAATAAGAAAAGAGGTGAGTGGAGATGTCCTTTCTTCCCAATATAAAAAATTTTTGTCAACCCTACATTTTAATAAAGAAATTACGTACCAGAAAGGAGAACGACTCTCTTTTAGCAATTCACGAAAGGACATCTCCATTCACCTCTAAAGGAAGCATTACGTTGGAGGCTGCAATGGCGGTGCCTATCTTCTTCTTTGCCATGCTGTGTCTGGTGTATTTGCTGGAAGCTATGTGCGTGCAAACTACGGTGCGAAATGCAATTTATAGTGTAGGCAAAGAGATAGCGCAGCAGGCCTATAGCTCTCCCATGATATCGACCTATGGTATTGAGCAGCATGTGATAAAAAATATCGGGGCAGAGAAGCTGGATAAAAGTATCATTTCAGGCGGTTCGAAGGGAATCGACTGCAGGAAATCCGTGTCCAATTGGAATACAGCGGTCATCGATTTGTCCGTGAGGTATCAATTAGACATCCCCATATTGATGTTTCAGATTCCGGCCATTTCCCGTGAGGAAACCCTGCGTGTGAAAGGGTGGACCGGATATGTGAAAGGTGCAGAAGGCTCAGAAACACAGGAGGTTGTGTACGTGACAGACTATGGTCTTGTCTATCATAAAAGTATGAATTGTACCTATTTGGAATTGTCCATTCAGGCGGTGCCCGCTTCGGAGATAGAGCATTTGCGCAATGAGTCCGGAGCAAAGTACTACCCTTGCGAGTCCTGTGGAGAGGATGTGGTAACTGCAGGCAGGGTATTTATTACAGACTATGGAAATCGGTATCATACCTCCCTGGATTGCAGCAGGGTCAAAAGAAATATTTATGCAGTACCTTTGGATGAAGTGTACGGATTAGGAGGTTGTTCAAAATGTGTCAGGTAGCAAATTGGTTCGTATTGATTCTACTGACAGTGGCAAGCGTAATCGATTGGAGAAAACGAGAAATTCCCATGAGTCTTTTGTTTATTATGAGTGCAGGAGTTACGATTTTCGCCATATATTGTAAGGATATTACGATTTGGTATCGGCTGGCCGGCGGAGCTCTTGGAATTATGTTATTCGTGGTTAGTACAGTGACCAAAGAGGCTATTGGATATGGGGACAGTTGGCTCATCTTGCTGCTGGGAATACAATTGGGTATCTTTCGTGTGCTGCAACTATTGTTTACGGCATCACTTTTGGCAGTTATATTTGCAGTGTTCTATCTGTGGGTGCGCAAATGGAATCGAAATGCGACGCTACCGTTTGTCCCATTTTTAACCATTGCATATCTGGGGGTGATGTTTGGGTGAAAATGAAGTTGCGAGGAAGTCTCACCATAGAGCTTGCGTATGTATTCCCGCTGATATTGCTTGTGTTCGGGGTGTTGCTTCATGTGCTTTTTTACTACCATGACAAGAACATTTTGCTGGGGGCAGCCCATGAGACAGCGGCCTATGGTGCCGGTTTGGAAGAGGTACAGGAAGAAGAATTAGAAGCGTATTTCGATACACGATTAAAAGAGAGACTTTTGTTATTTGAACAGTTGGAAAAGAAGGTGGGGTTGCAGGAAGAGGCGATAACCGTTACCTGCAATGCAAAAAAGAGCATGATGTCACTTGGAATCGAATGCTCCGTCAAGCGGACAGAGCCGGAGAATTATATTCGAAGTGTGCGTAAGCTGATAAAAATTGGAGAAGGGAAAGGGAAAAAAGAATGAAAACATATTATAAAAATGATTTAAAACAAGCATACCTTATATTAGAAGGAAAGGAAGGAGATCCGGAGGATTATCAAAGCTTTATGCTAACAGAATGTCACGTAATAGGGCTTCTATATGTAGACATTCGAAATATTGATAACCAAATGCAGTACCACTATAACATTAGCGGAAAGACTGCATTTAAAACCCTTTATGAGAAAATGTATTTAAACTATGAAGAAATGAAACGGTTGGTGGAAAGTCTGTTAAAATTGATACGCGTCCTTCGGAAATATATGTTGGATGCCAACTGCATTTTGCTGGATCCGGAATACATTTTCTGTGATTCAGAGGACTATCATTTCTGCTATTATCCGCCTTGCGAGGAGGATGCCAGAGACATGTTTCACCGGTTGACAGAGTTCTTTGTGAAGCAGGTGGATTATAAGGATGAGGAGGGAGTGCATTTCGCATATACCCTACATAAGATGACCATGGAGGAAAATTATAGTATTGAGGAAATTATGCAGACCCTTGTGCCTCAGGAGAAGCCTGAGCCGGAAAAAGCGGCAGCTCCGGTAATGGATTACACAGAACAGATGGAAAATCTGCGACTGGAGGAGAACTGCGTGGAAGAAAAGAATGACTTGTGGGAGCCCGTGCGCAAGCTGTTGGAACGGGCAAGGCGAAGACGCATGGGATATGAGGAGCAGGGCTTGTAAAAAAGTAAAAAATTTCCTATAATATTACCGTGAAGCAGGTTCCTTCGCCTAAGGTAGATTCCACGGAGATTGTACCACCGTGTGCCTTTACAATCTGCTCGCAAATGCTTAAGCCCAGCCCGGTGCCATCTTTTTTATATGTAACGAAAGGCTGAAAGATGGAAGCAAGATGCTCCGGAGAGATTCCACAGCCGGTATCCCGAATTTGAATGACAACATTTTTGTCTTTCAGAGTGGCTTCCATACGGATGGTGTGATTTGGCAGGGCTGCATCATAAGCATTTTTTAAAAGATTTAAAAATACTTCTTGTAATTTGGTTTTATCTCCGATAATCTGATGAATAGAAGGATCAATCTTGCAAGTAAAGTCTACATCCGAATGAGCGATGAGGGCTGCAAAAGAAAGCGAGACCCGCTCCAACAGAGCAAGGAGTGAAAATGAACTCTTTTCCAGCTTCTCTGATTTTGCAAAATCGGAAAATTGTGCTACAAGTTGCTCCATATATTCGATATCGCTATTAAGATTTGACCAATATTTGAAGTTTTTCACTTCTGGATGTTGAAATTCGATTAATTGAACGGTACTATATAAAGTAGTAAGCGGATTTCTAAGTTCGTGTGCAAATTTGTTAAGTAGATGTTCCATAGGTTTACTCCTTTGTGTGCTATATTTTCAGATAAAGTGTAGCATTCGGGAACACTTGATTCAAATATATTTGTTCGACAAAAGTCGACCAGTAATATAAGGAAAAGGTAGGGAAAACAAATGAGACAGGACAATTGTATTTTTTGCAAAATCGCAGCAGGGGATATTCCTTCTGCAACGATTTACGAAGACAATGATTTCAGAGTTATTCTTGACATTGAGCCGGCTTCAAAAGGCCATGCATTGATTCTTCCGAAAGAGCATTATGCGAATCTATATGAACTTTCAGATGAGCTGACGGCAAAGGCTTTGATTGTTGCTAAGAAGGTGATTACTAAGATGACAGGCATTCTCGGGTGTGATGGCTACAATGTAGTTCAGAACAATGGGGAAGCAGCAGGTCAGACAGTATTTCATTTTCATATACATTTGATTCCACGCTATAAAGACGACGATGTGAATATTGGGTGGAAGCAAGGAAACTTAACAGAAGAAGTAAAGGCAGAGATTCTGTCAGGAATGAATGAGGAATAGAAGTGAACCGGGAAAAGATAAATGTAGTGTTCGAAAAAATTTATCGTGAGAACTTACATGATATGTACAAAGTAGCGTTGTATTATACGCTTCATGAACAAGCTGCGGTTGAGATTACGCAGAAAGCATTTTACAATTTTTATCTTCATATAGAAGAAGTCAACTTAGAAACCGTACGTGCGTATTTGGGACGTACCATTCGAAATATGACCTACAACTGGACTCGTGACAATAAGATTGCCAAAGAGGGCAATATTGAGGACTATTATGAAGAACTCATGATTGAGAGTCTGGAAGAGATTCTTATCCGCAAGGAAGAAAAAGAAATTGCTTGGAGGCTGGCATCTAATATTATGGATGCTTTGTATAAAAAGAATCCTCGCTGGCATGATGTTGTTTTACGGGTTTACTATTTGGAGATACCGCAAGAAGAGATTGCCAGAGAAGAAGGTGTGGCCAAGGATGTTATCTCAAGCAGGCTATACCGTGCGAAGCAATGGATACGTCAGAATTTCCAAGACCAGTATGATGAGGCTATGGGCAGAAAAAAAGAGCCTGCTCGTCATTGAGCAAACTCTTTGAAATGCCATTATTTTGATGCTTCTTGAATCAGACCAAGTATGGTACTGATAGAATCCTGCTGAGACGAGTGTTTCATGGCTTCTATGTAAGCATCTTTCTCTTGATAAAGTTTTTGGATGGCGCTTAGAAGGGATGTATTGTTTAATTCTTCCTCTTCTAATACGATACTAAAACCTTGACGCTCAAATGAGCGTGCATTTAAAATCTGGTCGCCACGGCTTGCCTTGGCAGACAGTGGAATGAGAAGATTCGGTTTATGCAGTGCCAGGATTTCGCAGATTGCATTGGCGCCGGCTCTTGAGATCACAATATCCGACAGAGCAAATAAATCCTTCAACTCTTCCTTAATATATTCAAATTGAACATAACCTTCGAGGTCTTTTAGGGAGTCATCTGCTTTTCCCTTGCCGCAAAGGTGAACAATATGGAAGTCTTTCAAAAGCTCCGGAAGAATGGCACGTACTGCGTTATTCACAACGACAGAGCCAAGGCTTCCGCCAACAATTAAAATCACAGGTTTTCCTGGTTTCAAACCGCAGAATTTTAATGCTGCTTCCGGGTCGCCGGTCAATAATTCCTGACGGATTGGGGAACCTGTAAGCACCGCTTTGTCTTTTGGCAGGTGTTCCAAAGTTTCCGGGAAATTACAGCATACTTTGGATGCAGATGGAATGGACAATTTGTTCGCAAGTCCCGGAGTCATATCAGACTCATGAATAATGGTAGGGACATGACATTGCTTTCCGGCCACAACAACAGGAACGGATACAAATCCTCCTTTTGAAAAGATAACATCTGGTTTTAAGGATTTAATAATTTTCTTTGCTTCGCCAAATCCTTTCAATACGCGGAATGGGTCAGTAAAGTTCTGCATACTGAAATAGCGACGCAGTTTTCCGGATGAAATCCCGTGGTAAGGAATGTCGAATTGTTCAATTAATTCCTTCTCGATGCCGTTATAAGAACCGATATAGTGTATATCATATCCGAGTTCCTTTAAACCTGGCAGTAGAGCAATATTTGGTGTAACATGACCTGCGGTACCACCGCCGGTTAAGATAATACGTTTCATAATTTTCCTCCAATTTTTTGGCTTCTAGTTTATTATATTAAACAGTATTCCAAGAAAGGTCAAGGAAAAGCAAAAATAGCAAACAAAAAAGGAGTGTCAACTATGGATGACAAGAAGTGGAAAGAATTTATTCAAAGAGAAATGGACAAGGAAATGGATGAAATCGAAGGCGTTTTGGAGAAAATCAATAACGACCCTGTGATGAGAGAGTGGAAAGCGCCGGAGGGACTTCGTGACAACTTGTTTGAACAAATCCATGCGAAAGAGGCAGAAAAATCCCGCCTTTCTGATGATGAGAAGGAATTGATTCGCCTTGGAATGGTTTATAAGAAAAGACGTAAGTGGAATAAACTTCTTGTTCTGGCTGCAGCAGTAGTCTGTGCG
>JAZRQP010000116.1:0-2740 GCA_045649885.1 Faecalimonas sp. | reverse complement strand
GCGATTTTTCGCACCCTCAGTCGGGTTCCGCCCACCTCGCTGGAGATGGGCGGTGCCGCTTAATAGTTCCATATTTCATTTATCAAATCATAGAGCAACATTTGCGTTTTCAAAGTACATTGCAAACCGCCCGTTTCGATTTCATCGATTACAAAACTTACTTGGTTGTTGAGATTGTGCAAAATCTCTCTTGACTTAGCCTCTGACATGATTTTTTCCTCCAAATTTAAGGGTTCGTATTAGTTATTTTCTTGTAAATAGTTTTTGCAAATTTGCTTGTATTCATAGTGCGCCAAGACTGGAACACCATAGTAGCGGCTCTCTATGCTATAGTGATAGAAAACATCTTCTATAAACTCCTCCACATCAAACGCATGGACTAACTGGCTGCGCTCGCTATCAATCGCTGCAAGCCAAGCTTTGAACGCTTGCTCGTATTGGTGGAGTTCTTCCTCTAATTGGTAATCGTACTCTATGCGCTCGCCTTGTGACAGATAAGGCGTATATTCTAAACCTCGCTCTCTCAAGGCACTAACAGCCACACCCTCGAACTCCTCGCGGGGCATTTCAATCTCCAACACATCGCAATCGCAATCACGATAAAAATCTTGTGAAACAATAAATTTTAGAACATTTGCGGTAATGCTGAAGCGGTGATCAACCTTTACATTTTCGCCTGCTGTGGATGTGGTTGCCTCATTGTGAGGATTGAAGAGATCGTTGTAGAATGAAAGTTGTGACATAATGAATTGAATTTAGTAGTTGAACATTTGCGTATAAAGCAGTGAGCGTATGATATAACCTTTACGGTGCTTTATCAGAGTAGCGGAATAGCAGCACAAGGTTTTTGACAAAAATACTACCCACAGCGAGTCAGCCGTGGGATGGAGATTTTTGAGGTACACGGTTCAAAACTCTGTGCAACCTTGTTCTGGGTAATGGAGCGTAACTAACTTTGCAGCGTAAAGGTGTATTATATCAGCGCCCTCTGCTTGCCAATGTTCAACGAAGGCAATTCATACAACTTTCATCAACGACCTATTCCTCACAAGCAACCAAACGGACACATAGCATGCGAAATAATCAGAAGGGGAATTTTTGGTTACATTGGTTACATTCTTTATAATCATCTGATTATCAAAGTAACAAATTAAGTTACCTTCAGTAACTAAGAGTTACCAAAAGTTACCATAGGTTACTAATAGTTACCAAATAGGTTACTATATAATTTATTGAAATTAAATTACATATAACTATAGTAACTAAGTAACCAAATTATAGTTTGTTTTTTCTCCCACTAAAAACAATACAAAAAGAAAGTGCGCCTACTCTCACGAGCCAGCGCACCCCACCGAAGAAAAATTAAAGTTTAGGTAACTACTAGTATGATTCATCTTTTGCCTTCAGCACTTTATGAACATACCCCAATTCTACTTCATTAAGAAAATCTTCTGCACGAAAAACAAAGCCTTTTCCACGATCTTTATGATAGCAAGTGATGTAGTTCCCATCACTTGACTCAAAAGAATAAGGGATTTTCAAATATTTGGTTTTAGCGATTCCGTCGGTAAGCGCTACTGACAAATGCAAGTTTACCTTCAAATAATCACAGATTGCATCAGAAGTGAGCCGCTGAATATCAGGAATCATTTGTTTAAGAATGTTCACGGAAATGAGATATTCTTCGGCTGGAAACTCCAAGAACAAATCATGTATCCTATCTTTGATAGCTTTTACAGGTTTGGGTTGCTGATTTTGCTTCAATTTGATCAATGCCTCCGTTTCAATATCAGCTGGAGAAAACCACATACGTGATTGCGGCTCACGGATGTGCATTTGGCGTGATAATAAAAACGACAAAAAACCAGGGATTTCCTCACCTAAAATAGGAAGAATATCGGGGATAGCATCTTCCTCTGGGATGGGCTCAATCTTGCGCACCCAAAAGCGCACCTCGTCCTCTTGTGTGTAGATGAAACGTGTTTCATTGTTAGAACACAACACATACTTAGTAAAGTTCTCAATCTCCTCATGATCCTTACCTTTGCGCTGCATTGGAACCTTCTTGGCTGTGGACATCATCTTCAGGCGTTCTGTTACCTTGGTATTATCTTCCAACGAGGTTTCATCTACTCCGACTATGAGTTTACCACTGACCAAAGCGTTAAACTCTGAGGTGATTTCGGAGTTACCAACGATGATTGCATTATTGCCAAATGTCTCACGGAGCAGATCAAGGAAAGTAGTCTTTCCTGTGCCGCGTTCTTGGCTCACGAGACAAAGTATAGGCAAAATCTGCATTGGCTTAAGATATAGCAATTGCATATAATCGTAACCGAGTTCTACCTGTTCGCCAAAGATGTGTTCCATCAGCTTTTGAATATGTGGCCAAGGACGATTAGGTTCGGCTACATAATTGATTGGTTGGTAGAGATTATAGCAATCATTTATGATGGCCTTATAATCTATATGGCTTGGCTTATTGACAAATGCCTTAAATTTACGCACATTAACCAATTGACATTTCCCAAAATCGTCCACAATAGTACCTTTGCGACGAGGAGCAAGTTTTATCTCTAACACATCTGTGCGTATATTAGGCACTTTTATCATCTCAAAGTAATCATCGCCTACACGAATAAAATCGCGGATAGCTAAAGGCATCGCTCGTATGACTTTATCTTCGGCGGCATTGTATTGATAGAGCATATGCTCAAATACAAACTCCTCATCTCCGATT
>JAZRQP010000115.1:0-13384 GCA_045649885.1 Faecalimonas sp. | reverse complement strand
AGAGCGGTACTACGGGAGTGACGTTAGAGGCGAATAAAGATTATCAATTAACGATGAAAGTAAGTGACAGAGAACTTTTGCAATGCTGGCTGGATGATACATTGATAGTTGAGATATCACTGAAAGAACAAGGGTTTACCGGTGTAATACCTTGCTTTGGATGGCGTGGTTCTGCAAGTGCCGGCACAGGAAACTACAAGAATACTCAGTTCTGGGAAGATGTGCAGGATGGACCTGTGATTTCACAGTATTATGATGCTATTTCGGGATATAGAACTAATAATGAATACATAGCTCCAATACGTACCGGTTATGTGTTTGCGGGATGGTTTACAGATAAGGAATGTACAAAAGAAACTGGAATAGATGTTACAACAGGTGCCGCATATGCAAAATTTGTTCCGGAAAAAGTTTTAAGAGTGAAATATCAGGTGAAACAGAATGGAAGCACAGCGAACTTGCGCCTTGTAACTTCAGTAGATTCCCTGAAATATGAAAATGTAGGATTTGTGATTACGATCGGAGAACAAACCAAAACACGTACAAGTACTACAGTATACCAGCAGGTAATCTCAAGGGAGGGCGATGAGGTTTGTTACAATGAACCGCAGGTGTTTAGTTCAGCATCAGAATGGCTCCATACATTTAGTATCACAAACATTCCGACAACGGTATATCACACAGACATCAATGTAAAAGCATGTTGGGAAACGCTAGATGGTACTCAGGTGATGGGCAAGGTTAGAACCTTGAAGGTAAAGGATGGCTTACAATCAACTTCTGGCACAGCTTTAATCAAAGAGGTATTCCATGATCCGGCAAATGAGTATATTGCACCATTAGAACCAAAGAAGACAGATGATATTACGCTACGCGTCCGTACGGAAATAAATAATGTTAAAAATGCTGTGATAGAGTATACCAACGATAAGGGTACCACATGGAAGACAGTGCCGATGACCTTTGAGTGTGTGGACGATACAGGATATTATGACGTTTTCGTAGGTACCATTCCGGCACAGGAAGAATTATTCTATTATCGTTTTGTTTGTTCCAATGATATCTATACGGTATATGTGGACAGGAATTTAAAGCCAAGTGAAACAGCAGGGGAATATTCGGAAGGTTGGAGTGTGAATCCGGGATATTCCACGCCAGATTGGTCCAAAGGAGCCTTGTGGTATTCTTTAGTACCAGATAGCTTTTATAACGGAGACACATCCAACGATGTGGCGGTATCTGATTATAATACGGTGAATTCATGGAACAACCAACGATTAGGGTTGGCAGATAAATATGGTGGCGACCTGCAAGGCATTCGCGAAAAAATAGAACACCTCAAGGAGTTGAATATAGATGCTGTCTATATGAATCCAATCTTTAAAGCATATCAGAATATCGGATATGGTCAGGTGGATTTTATGCAGATTGACTCCTCCTATGGCAATGCAGAAGCACTTGCTGAACTTTGTGATGAATTGGACCAGAGTGAAATGAAAGTGATGATGGATGCAGTGCTTACATATACACCTTGGAACAGCTATTATCTTGACCGTAATAAGCAGTATCCGTTGGATGGAGCACTTGAATCTGAAAACAGTGTGTATAAGGATATGTTTCTGGAGGAGGCGTCCGAGTGGGGAGGACGCATAGTTAACTTGAGCTCAGAGATATCAAAGAAGCTGTTTTATACAGAGGAGAATTCCTTTTTACGCTATTATTCATCACGCTATGGGATCGATGCGTGGAGATTTGATTGTGGTGGGGCAATGAAAGGTGTGACAACGGATGGCACGAAAGTGAGTTCAAGCCAGATTATGGCCGATATGCGCTCCTATCTAAAGGCAGACAATTCAGATATTTTGCTTGTCAGTGAGTATAGTAATGATGAGGATCTTATGGGTGATTCATGGGATTCAAGATGGAATGATTTTTATGCTAATTCCATGCGGGCATATGCCAAGGGAGAACTAAACGAGGCAGATATCAACTCGTTACTGAAAAGAACAATTAATAAGTTTCCGCGGTCAGTCGCACTGTCTATGTATAATCTGGTGACCAGTCATGATAAGGCGAGATTGAACTTGAGTGAATCCTATATGGAGAAGGCAATGATTCTTTTACAGATGAATTATTTAGGTTCACCGTGTATCTATTATGGCGAAGAGATTGGCCTAAATACGACTTCTAGTACTGCTGCAATGAATTGGGATGAAAGTAGCTGGGATTATGAAAGATATGATTTTTATCGTGCACTAGGAGAGTTGAGAAGTAAATTTAGTGCAGTCAAAACGGGTGCGTGTAGAGAAATGATTGTCAACAGTGGGCAAAACCTCTATGCGTTTGGACGTTGGGATGAGCAAGGTACCGTGGTTACCGTTGCATCTCAAAATGGTTCAACTGTGACTGTTGAACTTGATGTTCGTAAGCTCAGTGTGCCAAATGGTACTGTATTTACAGATTGGATGACTGGGAAACAGTACATCACGGATGAACAAGGCATACTACAAGTAGAGGTTGCCCCAGGCGGAAGTGTTTTTGTGACAGGAACACAAGCAAGTAGTTATCGAAATAAATTTTCAATTAAGAAGCTTGGCAATGGTTCTGGTAATGTTGTTATGGAAGCAGATGGTAATTATATATTAGATGGAACATTAGAGAACTCAGATATTTTGACGGATGATTTGACGTTAGTTTGGAGTAATATCTATGGAACAGCAACTATCGAAGGTGTTCCATCAGGAGATGGAACAGCAGTGCTGACTATGCGTGCATCAGAGGATCCAAATGCGGCATCTTATAATGTGATAGTTAGTAAAGATGGATTTGAGGTTTGGGTGCGTAAGAGTGCGGGCGATACGATGCAAGAAGTTTGTCCGATGCCAATGACGTGGGGACACACGTTGAAAGGTATCAAGATTGAGAAAACTGTAGATAACAAATTCTGTGTTTACTATAAACAGAGCGAGTGGTTTGGTTTATCGACAAGTGATTGGAAATTGTTACCAGAAAGTGAAGTTTCAATATCTGCCGGCAGAAGTATGGTTGCGGGATTTGCTCCTTACAGTGGTAAATTGACCATGGAATCAGTTAGCGTCAGCCCACAGAGTGATTCTAATGATATTCTCTATGATAAGTTTGCAAGTGATGCTGGAAGCACATTGTTAGATGGCTCGTATACAGTCAAGGACGGAAAACTGGTTCTAGATGGCAACACCAATATGGCAACTGCTGTGACGGGAGGAAAGAACGATGATTGGACGTTCCAAGCGAAACTGGAAAGTAGTGTGAGTGCAGGCTCATATGCCGGAGTTCTGTGCATGGATGGCACTGGTCAGTTTGTGGCAGCAGGGCGAACGGAGTTGAACGGGAAAAAAGTATTATTCTTTGGACGAACAACAGATGGTTCAGTAGTAATCGACCACTATGTGACGGATTCAAAACCGTCTGAGTCGGTTATCGTGCAACTCCAAAGAATTGGAGCTACGTATTCGGCGGTATATTCCTATGATGGAACAACATGGCAGCAAATTGGGGACAGTCTCTTTGCAAACTATAGTAATGAACTAGTTGGTGTGTTTGCAGAAAAAATGAAAGCAAACTTTGATTATGTCAGCTTTGGTGAGAGCCACCAAGATGGCGAATCTATTAATACTCCTCATGCAGAGGGCTTGCAAGATGTAGAATATACCTCTACTGTAGCTGCAAAGGTGACAGAAGGTATGAAGATTCTGCGAGGAACGTGGAAATATGGGGAGGAAGGATATCAAGCGTCAGCAGATGCACGCCTAGCTGTGACAGACAAGATTTACGAAGATGTTCGCGTGAATGTAACCTTGAAACCAGAACAGGGCAACGGATATGCAGCAGTTGGTTTCGGGAAGCAGTCTTATAATTCTGGCGATACGGAAGGATATCTTTTAAAATACACATCATCCGGACAACTGAGTCTGTTAAAAGACGGTACCGTACTACAGACAGTTACACAAATACCGAACGAGGATGGTGAACTTCGTATTGTACTAGAAGTGAGAGATGGAGATATCTGCGTTTATGCGGGACAGAGTGCAACTAGCGTTATCCGTCAAGAGGATACAGGATATACTGATGGATATATCGTGTTTGCTACCAGTGGCATCGCAGCCGGCTTTTTGAATTATCGATTTAGTTCTCTGGATGCAAGGTGGAATGCTCTGACTGGAACTGTAAGTGGTGGAGCTAACTCTCTTACATGTACAAGCAATGGAAGTGGCTATGGCCAAGTGACAAGTATGGGAATTGGTGTTACGGATTTTGTGACAACAGCTACTATTCGTCTTGGTAGCACCCAAGATGCAAATGGTCCGTTAGCAGAGGGTGGAATCTTGTTCTCCGCATCAGAAGGTGCATCTCCGGAAAAGACAGGAATCAGTGTTTCATTGGTTTCTGGTGGAGTGCTTCGATTAAAAGTAGACGGTGAAACAAAGCAGGAGCACCAGTTTGATTCAAACGTAACGAAAGTACAGGTTTTAATTGTACGAAAAGATTGTAAGGTAGATGTTTATGTGCTAGGGCTGGAACACCCGGTTCTTTCCTATACAGATACGCAGCGTGGTGGGGCGATTCAATACTACAGTATCAATGCAACGACTACATTTGCGAATTTGGGCTTAGAGGATATTACAGGAAAAGAACTTTCAGAGGCAAGCTTGTATAAGAATTGGTCAAATAACATTCTTCCTGAGATTATGCGAGCTTACAGTGAGGATTTTTCCACGGATGCTGCGTGGAAGCATTTGACTAAATATGCAACAGAACACGGAACTTGGTCGATTCAAAATGGCATGCTTTCTTGTGTGAGTGCAGAAAAATATATTGCTGGTGTTACCGTATATGACAGTATCTATGACAATTTTGAGCTGGAATTCGATTTCAAATATGATAAAGTGCCACAAAATGTATGGGGATATGTTTCCTTCCGAAAGGCTTCGGTAACAGAGTCGCATTTGAGCAACTGTTACTCATTGGTGCTTTCTTATAATGGAAATATGAGTTTGCTTTACGGTGGAGGAAATGTTGCAGGTGCGAGTGGAACAAGCAGTAATTTCAAACCAGGTGAGTGGAACAGAATACGAATCCGTTACAACGGTAACCTGATACAAGTAATCTGTCTCACAGGTGGTAAGGAAGAAACCATGTTTGAGTATGTTGACAGTAATGCGGCTTCTCGTAATGCGGAAGGGTTTATCAGCTTTTCTTCCAATCAATCCTTGTATTCGGTGGACAATATTACGATTACACCGATAAACGAATAAGATTTCAGTGTGTATGAAAAAGAGGAGATTATGTATGGAAAATTTATATGAACGAGTGGAAACTAGACCGATTAGACATCTGTTTCATGATTGTGGTTATATCTACATTTCTAACATAGAACCAAAGGAGGCGGAACCGGTAACGGTCCGCCTTCGGACAGAAAAGGGAAATGTCACATGGGCATATGTTGAATTCTCTCATAATGGGGCAAATTGGACTTCGTGTGAGATGAGCAAGGAAAAAGAAGATGAAACGGGATATTTTGAATATTTTATTGGTACTATCCCAGGACAATCAGCCATGTTCAAATATCGATTCCGAGTAGGGAATGAAAACCCGAATAACGAGGTTTATTATAGTCGGACCAAGATTGGAAAAGAGGCACCGGTGTTTAATGAGTCTAAGAGGATGCAACCAGATGATTGTTGGGTAATTGTACCAGGTCTTCACACACCAGACTGGGCAAAGGGAATTCTTTGGTATTCCATTATGCCGGATGCTTTCTATAATGGTGATATTACAAATGATGAATCAATTTCAGGAGTCAATCTATCAAATCCATGGAACATGGAGCAGCATACTCTTCAGTATAAGTATGGTGGTGACCTGAGGGGAATTAAAAAGAAGCTAGATTATATCAAAGAATTAGGCTGTGAAGCAGTGTTTATGGATCCGATTTTCAAGTCGGGGCAGAACGCGGGGTATGGTCCGGAATTTTACAAGCAGATAGAACCCTCATTTGGAAACAAGGATGCTCTCGTGGAACTGGCAAACGCGGTGCATGAGAGAGGCATGTATTACATGATTGATGTTGTGCTGACTTTTGTGACACTACGAAACATCTGGTATAACGGTGAAGGAACATATCCATATCCAGGTGCGGCGCAGGAATGGGATAGTCCTTATCATGATTTTTTCTATTTTACAGGTGAGGAGGGGGATACCAAGTCCTACGTATCGGAGTGGGGGGGACTTGCCCTGAATTTTGGCAGTGAAAAGTTGTGTGACCTAATCTATAAAAAGAAGGATTCGTATTTGCAGTATTATTGTTCAGCACCGTTTTCACCAGATGCTGTTCGATTTGATTGTGGTGGTTATATCTCTGGAAAAAATCCAGATGGAACGAAGATTGAGAATCATAAAATTATGAGAGATATGCGTTCATATCTGCGTGACATCAATCCGGAAATGATGCTTCTCTCCGAATACTCGTTCTATCCGGATATTGATACTGGTGTGTGGGACTCGAGATGGAATCTGGAATTTGTCAACTATGGTTTGAAATATATGCGTGGAGAAGTGAAGGAATCATTCTTATTTGATCGATATGACAAAGAAATACGCAATGTTCCAAGAACATTTGCTTTATGTCAATATAATTCAATGGCAGATCATGATAGACCAAGAGTCAAAGGGGTGGAAGACTATGCTCTTCGTGCATTCCAGATGATACATATGACACAGTTAGGTTCTCCTTGTATCTATTATGGAGATGAGAATCGAATCGAACGTGAGAAAGGCTCTTTCTATGCTATGGAATGGAATGAGGCAAACTGGGATTATGCAGTACGAAATGATACGAGGGCTCTAATAGAACTTCGTAAGCGTTATAGCACCTTGCGGACGGGTATGATTCAGTATCTATGCGTGGATGATGAAAAACATATACTTGCATACGCAAGAAAGGACGAAGCGTCTACGATAGTAACCATAGCGAGCAGGAATCCAGCACAGCGTGAATTTGCTGTCAATGCAAGAGAACTTGGGGAGACGGATGGAACTGTATTCACTGACTGGTTTACTGGCAAAAGCTATACCGTTAAGAATGGATATTTCGATGTGGAACTCCCGGCAGGCGGAACAATTTTAGTGAAAGGAACCGATTCTTCAAGTTATAAAGGTGGTTTTGCAATTGCACCGGAGACGCTTGCTGCGTCATATGTAACCATGCCGAAGGAATGTACCATACGCATTGAAAATAGTAGTGCCTTTGTTCATAAAGACGTGTTTAATGTATGCGAAATTTCTGCAGTGTGTAAATGTGCGGAAGGAACAGGGGTATTGGCAATCTGTGAAAAGGATGTGGAGCAACCAGCCTTTATAGGTGCGGCAATATCAGGTGATGTGATAACCGTGTATGCAAGAACAACTGCAAATGACGAAGTTCAAAAAGTTATCACTCGCAAAATTGAGGCCAATTCTTATATAAAGATTGTAAGAAACTGGAACAACATGATAGACGTTTACGTAACCAAGGTTCCGGGAAGTGAGTGGATAGAGAATATTTGCACAGTACATATTAATCTTCCAAATCATGCTTTAGTAGGAATGGCTGTAGCAGAAGGAATTGCAGAATTTGGAGATATTCATGTGAAACATGAGAAAGAGTCGATTCTGTGGGATGATTTTAGACAGGGGCATACAGCAATGTTTGATTTCACACCAGATGTGAACATTCAGTTTTGCGAGGAAGGTATACAATTGTGTCCAGAACAAGAAGAGATGCATTTGTTAACCAATGCTCCGGATGAAGATTGGACAATGCAAGCTGAGCTTCAGTTTAAGGGAGAGAAAGATGGAGATTATGCTGGTATTATTTCTAAACAGGATGAAGATATCTATGTGGTTGCCGGCAGAAGAAAACTTGCAGATAAACAGGTTTTTTTCATAGGAAGAGCCAGTGCTGGAACATTAGTTGTATACCATACTATGGAAGATTCTCAGCCAAACTTGGGAGCGAGGATTCAACTTCAGAGAATTGGCACTACATATTCCGCAATCGTTTCTTATGATGGCTCGAATTGGTTGCCAATTGGTAAAAATATCATTGCCAATCTATGCGCAGAGCGTGCCGGATTGGTTGTTAGCGGAAAGACGAATGCAGTGTTTGGTTATGCTAGCTTTGGAGATGCAATCCACGATGGTACAAGTACAAATACACCGCATACACCAGGAGCTGTGAAGGCAGATTTTGAAGGAATGAAAGATGTAGTAATTGAACCTGCCTACAGAATTGTAAGCGGACAGTGGGAGTATGCAAATGAAGGGTATGTACAGACATCAAAATCACGTGCTCAGATGGGGATTCATAATAAGGTGTATACCGGTTTCAAGGTGGATGGTACCTATGCGATCGATGAGGGATGCGGTTTTGTCGGTTTTGAATTTGGTAAACAGGCATATGATAGCCCGTTAGGTGATGGAATCCTGATACGGATGGATTCAGAAGGGCGTCTTGCCGTTGTGAAAGAGGGAAAGGTCATAGCGGATACAAAGTTGCCTCTGAAAGAGAATAAGGAAGGTTTTGAGTGCAGAATCGCAGTGGAAAATCGTCATGGAATGTTACTTGTATGTGCGGGACAGGATGGTGAACCTATACTAACAATTCCTGATTTTGAAGAAGCGAAAGGTTATCTTGCTTATTTTTCAGAAGGTGTAATTGCACATGTGAATAACTCTTATGCAGCATCTTATGATGCGGGATATAGTTATTGCTCCTTTTATGAAAAACTTGATTTTGTAGAACATACAGTTAGAAAGCATTGGGCACATACGAGTTGTTTCTTGAATCATCAAGGCGTTGCTATGACAGATTTCGTGACATCAGCAAAGTTTGAAGTAAAAGAGACAGGAGGTTCTAATCAAGAGGCATTCGCTGGATTTTATCTTTGTTCGCCAGAGGGGAAATTTAACAAAGCAATTTCCGTGGTGTTTAACAGGGACAATAAGCTATTTGTCAAGGATGGAACTAAAATCATAGCAAATGCAGAACTAAAAGAACATGAATGCGATACAGAACTGATGATAGTCAAGAGACAGGAACGAATTACCGTGTATGTCAATGGGGAAACAGAGGCATTGATAGACTATTGTGGCATTACAAAAAATGGTGGTACAGTATCTTTGTGTGCAAATAAAGAGGCAGTTGTGTTTAAAGATTTCGCACTCCAAGAACTGACAAAAGAACAACAACTAGAAGAGACAAGTGTCTATAAAGCATGGATGAGGAGAAGTGAAGGATGAAAAATCAAAATATAAAAGCTGCTCTGTTTGATTTAGATGGCGTAATTGTTTTTACAGATAAATATCATTATCTTGCATGGAAACAGCTTGCGGATGAACAGGGCTGGGAATTTGATGAAAAGGTAAATAACAGACTTCGTGGAATTCCACGAATTGCATCTCTTGAAGAGATACTGAAACACAATAACATTGATCTTCCAATGGAACAGAAGATTGAATTATCAAATATCAAAAATGAGTATTATGTGCAACTACTTGAAAATATCAATGAAGGCGATATTTATCCAGGTGTGGTGGAGTTTATTAAAAAATTACGTGCGAAAGGAACAAAGATTTCTCTTTGTTCCTCTAGCAAAAACGCTCCACTTGTACTTGATAAGTTGGGCTTGACGGAATTGTTTGATGCGGTTGTAACAGGGCATGATATTAAAAATGCGAAACCTGATCCAGAGATTTTCTTGCTTGGTGCAAAGAAACTGAGAATGCCGGCATTTCATTGTGTTGTGTTTGAGGATGCAAAAGCCGGCATAGAAGGGGCGATTGCAGCCAAGATGAAAAATGTGGGTGTAGGAAATCGAGAGGAAACTGAAAAACTTGCAGACCAGTTTATCATGAACTATGAAGAAATTGATATTGATACGTTCCTTGAGTCCGGTGAAAAACAACCACTTCCAGTAGACGAGAATAAAATTATTGAAACAGATTTCAATACAAAAGACCTTCATCATATTGAAAGTTTGTTCGCACTTGGAAATGGGTATATGGGACTTCGTGGAACTTATGACGAGACAGATAATGCCATCGATATGTGTGATGGAATGTATATTAATGGCGTATTTGCAACACTTCCGTACAACCATTTTCATAAAGTAGTGGGCTTCTCTAAAAAGGATCAGTTTACAGTTAACTTAACAGACTGGCGTATTTTTAATCTCTATATTGATGGAGAAAAGGCTTGCTTCTCGAATGAAAACATCAAAGAGCACAGGCGTGAGCTTGATATGCTGAATGGCAAGATTGACCGTACATTTATCTTTGAAACATCTACGGGTAAGAAAGCAGCTGTCAAGAGTTGTCGTTTCGTAAATATGGATAAGGTGAATTCGGCACAGGTAAGTTATTGTGTGACACCAATCAACTTTGATGGTGAAGTAGTTGTTCAGTCCCAAGTTGTTAAGTTAACAGAAATTGAACATGCAATTCATTGTTCTGTTATGGAAGAAAAGGACAATGATGGAATCTATAGTTTTGTACAGGAAGTAAACACAACCAAACAACAAGTTGCAAGTGCAATTGCACATACAGTAGATGCCAATGATTATGATGTTGAGATTAAAAATGAAGAAAATCTATACACTTACGAGGTAACTGCAAAACTTAGTTCTGGTGAGACCTTGACGGTAGATAAATTTGCAGCATTTAGTTGTTATCTTGACAATAAAGAAAGTTTACAGGATAGTGCAAGAGAATTAGTAGTAGAGAACAAGTCGCTTGGATTTGAAGTGTTAAAAGTGATACAGGCTAAAAATTGGGCAAAACATTGGGAGAATGGTGATGTTGTAATCGAAGGCAACCCAGCAGACCAGCAGGCGGTTAGATTTAGTCTATTTCAGCTTCGTCAGCAATTAGTAACTACGAATCAATGTTCTATCGGGGCTACTGGACTTACCGGTCCTGGTTACAGTGGAAAAGTGTTTTGGGATACGGAAATGTATCTGATGCCGTACTATAACTTTACAGACCCGAAGAGTCAGAAGGAATTGTTGATGTATCGTTATAGAATTCTTGATAAAGCACGTGAAAGAGCGAAAGAATTCGGTACATTGGGAGCAATGTATTCTTGGTGCAGTATTGATGGAGAAGAGACTAGTATAGTTTTTGAGGCATCTACAGCAGAATATCATCTTGGTAGCGATATCGCATTTGCTGTTTGGAGATATTGTGATACAACTGACGATAAGGAATTCCTTTATAACTATGGTGCGGAAATTGTGTTTGATACAGCTAGGTTTATGGCTCATAGAGGTCGATTTATTCCAGAGAGGGACAACCGTTTCTGTATCAATGTTGTGTGTGGACCAGATGAATATGCATGTGGCGTAAGCAACAACATGTATACGAATCTTATGGTGCAATATCATCTTCGTTATGCGTTAAATATTGTAGAGGATATGAAACAAAATGCACCGGATAAGTATCAGGAACTTGCAGAAAAGCTTTGTCTGACTGCTGAGGAATTAGAACTTTGGAAGAATGCAGCCGACAATATGTATTATAAATACAATGAGAAGTTGGGTATTCACGAACAGGATGATTCCTTTGTATATAAAGACCCTGTGGACATGGATACTATTCCGAAGAATGTGGATATTCGCTGGTCTTATCATCCATTAGATTTATGGAGAATGCAGGTTTCTAAGCAGGCGGATGTATGTTTACTAAACTTTATCCGAGGTGATATGTTTACATACGAAGAGAAACTGCGCAATTACGATTACTATGAACCAAAATGTAATCATGGTTCCTCGCTTTCTACTGCGATTTACGCAATTATGGCAGCAGAGCTTGGTAAGCCAGAAGCCTATGAATTCTTCCGTTGTTCGGCATATATGGATATTAGTGATTTCAAACACAACACAGCCGATGGTTTGCATTTAGCATGTCTAGGCGGAGTTTGGATGGTTGTAGTAAATGGATTTTTAGGTATGAGACACTATAAAGACGGATTACTTTTTAATCCACATATTCCAGCAGCATGGACTTCTTACAAATGTCGTATCGCATATAGAGATGCTGTGATGGAAGTACAAGTTGGAAAAGAGGAAGCGCATTTCACACTGATTTCAGGAGAAAAATTATCCTTCCGTGTATCAGATAAAGAGGTTACTCTTACAAAGGATGCTTCTGTATTTTATACAAACACACTTGCATAAGAGAGATTAGCATCATGAAAAAACGATTTCATTGGGTGACTTGTCCAGGGGCGTGTACAGAAAATATTGTAGCAGGAAAGAAATACCGTTTTACAGTGTTGACTTCCTGCTTAATTCGAATGGAATACTCTGAAAGTGGCATATTTGAGAATCGACCAAGTCAGTCAGTATTTTATCGAAATTTTCCACCAACATCATTTACGTCTTCTTGTAAGGAAGGTGTATTGAAGATTGAAACACAAGATTTGTTATTGATTTATCAGATAGACAAAACTTTTGAAGAAAATACCTTGTCTATATCTTTAAAGAGAGAACCGGCGTCAACTTGGCATTTTGGCGAGGACTTTGAAGATTTAGGTGGAACATACCAGACGTTAGACCATATTAACGGAGAAATTCCGTTGGAGAGAGGTGTTTGTTCACGTTATGGTTTTTCTGTAATAGACGACAGTGACACATTGGTTATTGGAGCAGATGATTGGGTTGAAGTACGTGTGGCGAATACAAAGGATTTGTATTTCTTTGGATATTGATATCAGTATCTTGAGGCGATACAGGATTTTTACCGTCTGACTGGAAAACCGCCTATGTTGCCGGCATATGCGCTTGGTAACTGGTGGAGCAGATATTACGAATATACACAGCAAGAGTATCTAGAGTTGATGGACCGATTCAGTCAAGAGGATATTCCGTTTGCAGTTGCTATCATAGATATGGATTGGCACGTAGTAGATATTCCAGATGAAGTTCGACAAGATAAATATTTTAGTGGAAGTGGTTGGACTGGATATAGCTGGAATAAGAAATTGTTTCCTGATCACAAGAAGTTTTTAAAGGAATTAGAAAAACGAAATCTGAAAACAGCTTTAAATTTACATCCATCAGACGGATGTGGTCGACATGAGGATATGTATGAAGAAATGAGCAAAGCAATGGATATGCCGGTGGAACGTGTGCGAGAAATTTTGAAAATCTCTCAAGAACCAGTTTCCTTAGAAACACCAATTGGTGAGGAAGAAGATAGCCACTTGGGTGACTTTATTCAAGATGATAACGTTCCGGTACCGGCAGAAGCAGCGGCTCAAACATTGCTTAAAGAGCAATTAAATGAGGTTCTGGATACATTGACGGAA
>JAZRQP010000114.1:0-3912 GCA_045649885.1 Faecalimonas sp. | reverse complement strand
CAGGATTTTCGTGTAGATTATCTCTATATCGGCAAGTTTATCAGAGAATATCAAAAAAAGAAGGGATACAATTCTTCAATACCTGTTTCGTGTTTTACTGCAACTGCAAAACAAAAAGTAGTACAGGATATTTGTGATTATTTTAAGCAGACGCTTGGTCTTGACCTTCATTTATTTGCTTCAACAGCTTCTCGAACAAATCTTCGTTATTCTGTCATACACGCAGATACAGATGAGGATAAGTATATGAAGTTGCGTTCGTTGATAGCAGAATCATCATGTCCGACAATTGTATATGTGTCCAGAACAAAGCGAACCAGAGAATTGGCGGAGAAACTCACCCGTGACGGATATAAAGCCTTGCCGTTCAATGGACAAATGGATGCTGATGATAAAATAGCCAATCAGGATGCTTTCATGACTGATCAAGTACGTATCATTGTTGCCACTTCTGCTTTTGGAATGGGAGTCGATAAGAGTGATGTAGGTTTGGTCATACATTATGATATATCAGATTCATTGGAGAACTATGTGCAAGAGGCCGGACGAGCAGGTCGTAATCCGCATCTTGATGCACGTTGTTATGTGCTTTATAGCGATTCGGATCTTGACAAGCATTTCATATTGCTTAATCAGACCAAACTGAGTATCAGTGAAATTCAACAGGTTTGGAAGGCGGTAAAAGAGATGACAAAATATCGGATGCGTACTTGTTGTTCTGCATTGGAGATTGCAAGAAAAGCAGGTTGGGACGATTCAGTGTCGGACATTGAGACACGTGTGCGAACAGCTCTTGCAGCTCTTGAACAAGCCGGCTATCTGGAACGTGGTAATAATGTCCCCCATGTTTATGCAACTGGTATTACTGTAAAGAACGTAGATGAAGCGCGTAAGCGCATTACAGAATCCATGTTGTTTGAAAATGATGATATAGAGAAATCTGTACGTATTATAAAATCCTTGATTTCGCAAAAGCATATAGCAAAAGCGCAGGATGATATGGCTGAGTCACGTGTAGACTACTTGGCTGATATCCTTGGTATGAGCAAGAGTGAAGTGGTTTCTGCTGTTGAACGTATGAGGCAAGAAGGTATTTTGGCAGATTCTAAAGATATTTCGGCATATCTGAATGATGTCGGGGAATCTGAAAACAGGTCGCGCCGCCTATTGGAAAGGTTTGCCAAACTGGAACGGTATATAATTGGCCGGATCCCAGAAAATGTCTTGAAGATTTCGTGTAAACAGTTGAATGATAATGCACAGAACGAAGGCATTGCAACTGCAACAGAAAAGGATATACGTACGCTGCTATATTTTCTTGCAGTTAAGGGATATGCCAGAAAGAGGGAAGATGCAGCCCATAACTTGGAAGTTGCCCTTATGGCAGACATGGAAACTACCATAAAACGCTTTGAAAGGCGCCAGGAGATATGCTATTTTGCTTTAGATTGGCTATTCAAACAATCTACTCCTGCAATAGGAGAGGTAAATAAGAATGGAATTCAGTTTTCCGTTGTCGAACTGCTTAACGAGATGAATTCCTCCAGGGATAATCTGTTCGGGACATTGAAGGATGTGCGGTTGGACGAGGTTGAAGAGGCATTGCTGTATCTTTCTAAAATAGGTGCTCTGAAACTTGAGGGTGGTTTCCTGGTGCTTTATAATGCGATGGACATACGTCGTGTCAAGGATAATAAATTGCGTTATAAGCAGGAAGATTATCGTATGCTTAACGAGTTTTACAGGCAGAAGATTCAACAGGTGCACATAGTAGGTGAATATGCCAATTTGATGGTGCGGGATTATAATGCTGCCTTACAGTATGTTCAGGACTATTTCCAAATGGATTACAAACGTTTCGTGGCTAAATATTTCAAAGGCGAGCGTTTGCGGGATATTGAACGCAATATAACACCTGAAAAGTACGAACAACTTTTTGGAGCACTCTCTGATAGACAAATGGAAATCATTTCCGACAAGGAATCACGTTGTATTGTGGTTGCAGCCGGTCCAGGTAGTGGAAAAACCAGAGTGCTTGTTCATAAACTGGCTTCTTTGCTTTTGCTTGAAGATGTTAAACATGAACAGTTGTTGATGCTTACTTTTTCGCGTGTCGCTGCTACTGAATTCAAGCAACGCCTGATGGGGCTTATTGGGAATGCCGCGCACTTTGTTGAGATAAAGACATTTCATTCCTATTGTTTTGACTTACTTGGTAAAATTGGAAATCTTGATGATGCAAAAGATGTTGTGTCGCGTGCGGCGCAAATGATAAATGAAGGTGAGGTTGAACCTAATAGAACCGCAAAAACAGTTCTTGTGATTGATGAAGCACAGGATATGAGTTCGAAAGAATATGCATTGGTGCATGCTCTTATGAAAACGAATGAAGAAATGCGTGTGATAGCTGTCGGTGACGACGATCAGAATATATATGAGTTCAGAGGTTCTGATTCTGCTTATATGGCTCAACTGCTAAAGAATTTTGATGGCCGATTTATAGAAATGACAGATAACTATCGTAGCTCGCAGAATATAGTGGCATTTGCCAATACCTTTGTGGACAGGGTAAAGGGCAGGATGAAGAGTACTCCAATAAAATCTGTAAATAAAAGCGAGGGCTTAGTTAGTGTGACATTCCATACGTCCGATTTTATGTATCAACCGTTGGTGAATGAACTTATCGGTCATTGTGGGACGGGTACTAAATGTGTGTTGACTCACACTAATGAGGAGGCTGCAATTATGGTGGCGCTTTTGAGAAAGCATGGCTTGAACAGCAAATTGGTTCAAAGCATGGATGGTTTCCGTTTTTGGAACATGGCAGAAGTTCGTCTGTTCTTGAAATATGTTGAGGCCGGTACACATACGCCACTTATCACAAATGAAGTGTGGGAAGAATCTAAACGAAAAACATACGCCGTATATGCAAACTCATCAAGTTTATGCTATTTACAACGATGTCTCCAATTGTTCGAAGAAACGAACAAGGCAAAATACATGACTGATTTTAAAGAATATATTTTTGAGTCATCTGTAGAGGATTTCTGTGATTTGCAAAATGCGGACGTGGTTGTTTCAACAATTCATAAATCAAAAGGAATGGAGTATGATGATGTATATATGCTCATCTCTGGACCTCAATATGTTACAGACGATGTTCTACGTCGTTATTATGTCGGTATTACTCGTGCGAAACAGCGACTTTTTATACATACCAAGAGTGTTGTTTTTGATTTGTCTAAAACAGATCGAAAGATTGTTGACCAAAATCAATACGGGATTCCGGATGAGATTGTACTGCAACTATCTCATAAAGATGTGAATCTTGGTTATTTCAAATCACTCAAGAAAGAAATTCTCTCATTAAGGCCTGGACAGGAATTGTATTTTAAAGATAACTTTTTATATGATATTGTAACGAATAGGCCGGTCTGTCAACTTTCTCACAAAATACAAGGAGAGCTGACCCAATGGGAAGAGAAAGGGTATGCTGTCTCTTCTGCATCTATACGTTTTATTGTTGCATGGAAACCTAAAGATGCACCCAAAGAAGAAAAGGAACATGCTGTTTTGTTGGTAGATTTGACATTGAATAAACAATATTAATTTAAGAATAGTACAATAATTATGTACTATTAGAATTACACTATGAAAAACTCCTTATTACCGGTGCAAACGGTTTTGTGGGATTACAGTCGCTAATTATAAACAAAATAAGACCGGGTGTAATAACTATATAACCAAGATAATTATTTAAGAAATTATTCACCGAATAAAAAAATAAAATTATGATAGATGTTTCTAAATTAAGAACTGCTCAAGAATGGATTGAGAAACTTGCTAATGGTATTAATCCATTAACATCAGAGCCCCTAAAAGAGGATGATATTGTTAACAATGTCCATATTT
>JAZRQP010000113.1:0-11563 GCA_045649885.1 Faecalimonas sp. | reverse complement strand
TGCATATGTTATTGAATCAAATGGTACAAGACACAATGCAAGTGGCGGAAAAGTTACTTTTGCTGTAGAAGATGCATTGGCTAGTGACTATGTATACTTCCAAATCGGTAACAATAGTGGTTCGGCAAAGTCATTTACAATTAAGTTTTTTAATCAAACGGGCAGCTATCAAAATCCAGAAGTTGTCTCTGCAATGGGGACTTTTAAGAAAAGTTTAGCAGCTGGAAATGAGATTGGGTATTATTATAAATATACAGCAGGCGTATCTGGAATAATTAAATTCTACGTAAAAGGAACAAAAGCGAGTTCTATCAGCGTAACCAATAACAATAATTCAGTAAATAGAACAACGGATGCAGAGAGCGATGTTAAAACAGATGCAAATGGAACATATGTTGAACTGGAAGTGAACTCAGGGGATGAGATTTTGATTTTGATTCATGCTCAACGAGATGCAAAAGGTAGATATCCAGCAACTGACATAACATGGTGGATGCAAAAATAGGATTTATTGATAGAATTTGGTAAAAAAGGATATTTATTCTTGCACATTTATAATTGAAGTGATAGAATATTTAGAGATTGATTATATAATTGCACGACAAATAAAACGATATAGTGCAATTATATAAAATTAGAGGAGGAAAAAATCATGAAAAAAATCATGAAAAAAGCATTAAGCTTAGTATTGGTTGCGATTATGGTATGCATACCAATGTCAGTAATGGCTGCTGACAATACCACACCTGATATGGCTGAATTTTTAATGGATAGTTATGTTGAAGTGACTGTTGGAGCAAATGAAACGCTATATTATATGTATGGAAATCCAAGAATGGGAACTGGTGGAAACAAATTATTAACAGTTGAAGCTACAAAAGGAATAAGCGTTTTAACAGGATATGATTTTACTGGTGCAGGTGGAACAGAGACACCGCTTAATGAGTATGAAGGTACTGATTGGGCATTTTTGGGAGAATATTTTGTTAAATCAAATATGATGGGAAGTGTTGAGTTTGGGTTGAAAAACAATACATCTAACCCTATTGTATGTTATGTCTCTTTGGGTGAACCAATGGGGACGATAAACAATCCAGATGTTTTGATTCAAGGAGATAATACTGCATCTACATCCGGAGGATATGCTGGGTATTTTTATACATGGACAGCACCAAAAGCAGGTACAGTGACAATTACAATGTCAGATGACAATAGTAATGGCTGGAAATATAAGATCGGAGAAGGTACTGAGTATTGGAGTGATGATTCGGAAGTTGTTGCGTCTAGTTCAGTTGATGTTTCGGAATGGGAAGAAATAATTCTATGGGTTAATACAAGAGCGATTGATTCTCAGTATAGTGAAGTGGCTGGAGATGTTAATTTTACAATGACATTCTCTGCAACAGACAAAGATGAATACATATATAACTATGATTCGATTGAAGTGGGTGAAAACAACCTAACATTAGATGGTTCTGCTATTACAACAATATATGGGTTTTCTTCTGATGTATCAGGTAAGTATACCATTACAGCACCAGATGGGTGTACAGTAAGCTATTGGGGAAATAATGAATGGTCTCTTGCCAAAGAATCTAGTAATGAGACGAATATATATGAATTAGAATATGCAACAGCAGGCCCAAGTGTTTATGTTGGTATTTCGGGTGCAACTCAAGCTACAGTAACCATTGAAAGAACTGGTGATGTTCAAACAGGCGGTGGACAAAATCCAGGTGGCGGTTCAGAATATACAGATTACGAAAACAAAGTAAAACCAGAAGCATTTACTTTTGCCGGCGTAGAAGAGAATCTTTTCTATGTATGGGTTGAAGATAGTGAAAAAACTGCAGTATTAGGTGCTGATGGATTTTATCATATTGGAACAGCTAACGGTCCTGTTTTATATGTAGATATTGATATGGATTTACATCCATATAGTGAAAACTATATTGTTGCAGGTCTTAATAAAATCGCACAAGAAGGAAGATTGTATAATTACTCAACAAAGATTTCTTATAACAATGCATTGTTAGAATATGCTGCATGCAAGGATTCTAAGACAGGCTTATATCCTGTAACAGAAGATATTAAAGAAATCTTAGTACAATATGGTACAGGTCAAGGTTGGTATACTTTAAATGGTCCAGCATACATGTTCCAGGCAGAAGTTGATGCAGAGAATGCATGGCTATTCATGTGCTGTTATGAAGCTGATTTAGCAACTGAGGAAAATGTTAAATGGGAATTGGGAAAAGCGAATGATTTTGTAATTAAGATTGATGCTGAATACTCAGACTTTATTGGTGTTAAAGTTAATGGTAAAGAACTTGATAAAGCAAATTATACTGTAAAAGAAGGTAGTACAATTATTACAATTTCTTCAAAATATATGTCAGCTCTTGCTGATGGAAAATATACGATTTCAGCTGAATTCTATAATTCAGTAGGTGAAGAAGTTTCATTTGATACAGTTGTTACAGTTGCTGCAACTTCAGCAGAGGTACCAGGTGGAGCAATTCAAGCTCCTTCAACAGGTGACAACTCAAATGTTGCTGTATGGGCAATTGCTATGGTAGTTGCTGCAGGCGCTGCATACGTAGTTGCTGAAACTAAAAAAAGAGCTAGATAATATTTGATATTATTATACCGATTAGAGAGTAATTCTTAGGAGTTACTCTCTTTTTTGAATTTCTTGTATGTATTTCACTTATCAACACGCTGTGGAAAACTTAACTTTTTTGTGGAAATATCTCTAGTCTATTGAAATATCATTTTAGGTTTGATATTCTTGTATCACATCAAAATCGGACTTGCTTATTCAAACAGATTACAGTCCTTTACGTTTCAAAACGTATCTGAATTTCAAGGCAAATCAGCCAAAGAATTTCTTTTGATGAAAACTAAATAAGGAGTGTGGTGCGTATGATTGTAGTTGATTGATTAATGTATTTGCGATACAATAAAGAAAAAGTCGCAAAAAGAATATTACATAACCGTAAAAATTAGGAGGAAGCACAATGACAATTGAAGAATTAAAAATAAGAAAAAAAGAATTAGGGTTCACGAATGAAGAAGTTGCCAAATTGGCAGATGTATCATTAGAAACAGTAGAAAAATTATTTGCAGCTATTGACTATTGTGACATTACATACACAGAGCGATTGGCAATTGAGAGAGTATTAATAGGGCTGACTGTTGATAGAGTAGAGGAAGAAGTTGCCTATCTTTCAAAGAAGCAAGGAGAATATACAGCAGAAGATTTCTATGCATTTCCAGATGATATATTAGTAGAATTGATTGATGGTGTGATTTATCATTTTGGAACGCCGTCTGTTGCACATCAAAGAATAATATCAGAACTATCATATACTTTAAAACATCATGTTGTAAAAAATGATGGAAAATGCGATGTTTTCACATCGCCGATTGCCGTACAACTAGATTGCGATGATAAGACAATAGTGCAGCCTGATATTCTTGTAATATGTGATAAGGACAAGATAACACCGCAATGTATTTTTGGTGCACCAGACATGGTTGCAGAAGTGTTATCACCATCTACAAGAAAATATGATTTGACTACTAAAATGGCGAAGTACATGAATGCAGGCGTGCGTGAATACTGGATTGTTGATTTGGAGAAAAAAAGAATTTTAGTCTACAACTGGGAAAATGATGAATTTCCGACAATCTATGGATTTAATGATACAGTACCTGTTGGAGTATTTGAAAATAGGTGTGTTATTGATTTGAGTGAGTTGATATAAATAATATACGGCACTTGTCTTATCAGCGCTGTTTTGCACCGTAGTTAAAGTTTCTGTTTTGTGAAAATTACGGTGCATTTCAAAATTATTAAATTTCACGCTGTAATTTTTCGATTACATCCCATGATATTTTGCTTGATTTACGGTGAGAAATAAATATTTTGTTAGGTGCACCGTAAGATAATGTTTTTTGCGCATTCAAATTACTAAATATTACGGTTTTTAATAATACATTCTTTTTTACACACCGTAATTCTATTTACATGACCAAATAATATAAATCAAATTACGGTACATCTAGCATTTTGCTTTTATCACACCGTAATTCCAAATCCACGTTGAAATAATAATAAAAAATTACGGTGTGACTGGTATTTTCGACCATTCACACCGTAAGTATCAAAAGTCTATTTCTTCAATTCCCCATCCACAACTTCTTGCAGATCTTCATAATGTAATGCTTCTAAGAAGACTTTAATAACAACGCCGTCTTCGTCAAGAATCACGGTATATGGATACGTTCCACGACCACCAAGTAGTGAATAGTAACCTTCTTCTTCGAGGTCGTGAGCAAAGGTCATCTTGCTATCAGAGTAGTAGTTCTTAATGTATTCAGGTTCTGTATTTGAAACCATGTTTGTGTGAACAGCAATTACGGAAACAGTATCTTCGTAATCAGATGCAATCTGGTTAAAATACGGGAGTTCGTTTACGCAAGGTGTACACCATGTTCCCCAGAAATTGATAATGGTAATTTTTCCGGTTTTAACCGGATTGATTGTTTCGTTTGTTACGCCGGTGCTATTCACAATTGGTAAGTCTGCACCGTAACATAAGTCGCCGACTTCATTTCCTTGTTCTGTTTGTTCATTGCCTGAATTGGTGGAAGCGTTACTTTCATCATTCCAATAATAAATAACTGCTCCAACTAATAAACCAATTAATAACAGGCAGGAGAGTGTTCGTGTAATGTATCGTGCTGTTTTATGCCCTTTCACTGAATCGCTTGGAATTTCATCATTGCGTTTGAATAATTTAGGTCCTTTCCAAACAATTGCATTTGTCGGACAAACCTTCATACATTCACCGCAACTGATACATTCCTGGTCGCCGACATGGTTAACGTCTAATTTACAATGACTGACACATAGATTACAGTTCGTACATTTCGGTTGTTCTACTTTTACACCAAAGAACGAAATGCGATTAAACAATCCATATAAAGCGCCAAGTGGACAAATAAATCTGCAGAACAGACGGAAGATAAATACACTTCCTACAAGGATGCTAATCATAAGTAGGAACTTCCATGTAAATAGTGGTCCTAACATTGAGAAATAACTTGCATTTACTTTGTTTGCAAGGAGTCCGATGCCGCCTTCTAATGTACCTGCAGGACAGATGTATTTACAAAAGGCAGGAAGCGGTGTGTCGCGGAATGCGTATGTAATCGGTACAATAAAAACAAAAAATACAAGGATTATATATTTCAAATAAGAGAGTATTCTTGTTACCGGACTTTTTCTTAGCTTCGGTGTTTTGATTTTGTACAATAGTTCTTGAATCAACCCAAACGGACAAAGCCAACCACATATCATTCTTCCTAAAAATAAGCTGTAAAGTAGCAGGATGCCACCTACGTAATAAATGGTGCTTTTGTCTGCGCTAAAGGAGCCTTGAAGGGAACCGATTGGGCAGGCACCGACTGCACCGGGGCAGGAGTAACAGTTGATTCCCGGAACACACATTTTCTTGGTGTTTCCTTTATAAATATTACCTGATGCAAATCCTTTTAAGTTCGCATTAAAAAGTAATGCGAAGTATAATTGCATCAGTTTTCGCTTGGTTGGTACAAGCAACCTTATCTTTTGAACAAATTTATTCATATCCATCACCTCGATTATCCTAATCCAATACATTCCGTACAAATGTTAATCGCTTTTGTAAGAACGTCAACAGTTCCACCGGAAACAAAGCCATAAACCAAAACAACAAGACCGATTACAAGCAGTGCAACACGGGTAATGTTTTCACGCTTCGCAGATGAGTCGACAGATGCTGTAGCTGCTGAGGCTTTTTCTGTTATTGTAGGAAGCTGTTTTAGTAATTCAATCTCTCGTTGCAGGCTTTTTCCGTTGTAATATGTAGTAAAAACAGCGTATCCAAAAGGCACCAACATACATGAAATTAAAATCCACATTGCACGAATCATAGAAGCATTTATCTCTGACTGATGGAAGTTGTTTCCATTTAATGCATAAGATAGAAATGCTATACTTGATATACCAATCAAAACAGAACGAATAAGCACATGAAGTTTACGGACACTACGTTCCTTGCTTATAGAAGCAAGAAGTGTATCATCACATTGACTGAAATCTTTCTTCTCGCACAAATGCTCCCATATAAATGTATATGATTTCTTGTTCTTAAGTGCTTGAACCTTGGAAGGTTGAAGGAGTTCCCATATAAAGCTTCCAATTGTAAGTAGAAGACAAAGATAGACAGGAATTGCAATCTTTGAAAAGGTTCCTGCTACGATTTCTCTGGAATATGTATGCTCGCCTGTAAAATAAATAGTCAGACATCCTGCAATCATACATATGCCAGCAAGTATAATTGAGATGCTAAGCAAGATACCATAAATTCGATGTATTCGAATCATATTTTCTTTTGTCATATTTATATAGCCTCCATAGAAGTTTTCTTGCATTTAAGTATAGCATGTTGAAGTGGGAAAGTAAATTGTACTTCACAGAAATTTCATGATGATAATTGGTTAAAAAGTAGTGGAAAACCTTGCAATTTTTACTAAAATACGGTAAGATAAATTGATTATGTGTGTTCATTTACATGTTAGTATATAAAAAAGGAGAGATTACAAACCAATGAAGAAAAAAATGCTTGCAAAGAAATTTAAAAGTGTACTGGCAGCGCTATTAGTACCAACCTTAGTTGCAGGAATGATTTTGATTCCTGAGGCAGAAGCTGCAACGGTTACACCAACTACACAAGCAAAAGAGGAAGGAAAGTTTGATGCTTCCTATATTCAGAAAGTAGAGAATTTGAAGGCGGATTACACCCAATATCTCGACAATTCCAAAATGTTTGAATTGCCGGAAGGTGTAGGCGCAGAGGAAGAAATCTCAGTTATTATTACTGTAGATACGGTTACAATCATGGATGCGTATGACGGAACGGATAAAACAATGAGTTTTTCTGAATATGCATTACATAGTGATGATGCTACAGAGATTAAGAACGAGATTTCCCGTGATAAAGCTCAAGTTCTTTCCAAACTTGATAAAATGAATGTATCGTACAAAACGGGTGAAGAATATGCCACGATTTTGAGCGGTTTTGAACTTTTGATTAAAGCAGGAGATTTCGAGTCTACATGCAAAGCCCTTGGTAAAGGTATGGATGTGATTGTCGGAGAGGTATATAAGACTTGTGAAACAGAGCTTGTAGAAAATGAGGTTAATGTTTTTGATACAGGTATCTTTGACAGCTCGGATTCAGGCTATGATGGTTCTGGTATGGTAGTTGCTGTATTAGATACCGGACTTGACTCTAATCACACAGCATTTTCGGTTGATAATTTCTCGTCAGAAAAATTAGGGCTTACATATGAAGATGTAGCGGCTGTAATTGATGATACAGCAGCAAGTGAATTGTTAGAAGGTCTTACTGTAGACGACGTATATGTTAATGAGAAAGTACCTTTTGGATTTGACTACGCCGACGAGGACCCGGACGTTTATTCCACTCATAATAACCATGGTACACACGTATCCGGTGTTATTGTAGGTAATGATGATACAATTCGTGGTGTTGCTCCAAATGCTCAGCTCGTATCCATGAAGATTTTCTCGGATGTAATGGATACAGCAAGAAGTGCATGGATTTTATCTGCATTGGAAGACTGTGTTGTTCTCGGTGTAGATGTAATTAATATGTCAATCGGTACAGCATGTGGTTTTAGTCGTGAATCAGATGAAGAAAAGGTGAACGGCATTTATGACAAAATTCGTGAAGCTGGTATCAGTATGGTAGTTGCAGCTTCTAACAGTTTTAGTTCTGCATATGGTTCAGAAGCAAACGGTAACTTGGGTTTGACTTCGAATCCAGATACGGGTACAGTAGGTTCTCCTTCTACATATAAAGGAGTTTTGTCTGTTGCATCTATTAGTGGTGTGGAAACTCCTTATATTAAATATGGTGATAAAATCATTTATTTCTTAGAAACAACAGATGGCTCGGCGGAGGAAAATAATTTCTTCGATACACTTTTGGGCGACAAAGATTCTATGAAAATAGACTACGTTGTTATTCCTGGTGTGGGACGTTCTGCTGACTATACAGGCATTGATGTCAAAGGAAAGATTGCGCTTGTTCGTCGTGGTTCTAACACCTTTGAAGAAAAGGCTATTATTGCTCAAGAACAAGGCGCAGCAGGTATTATCATTTACAACAATGTATCCGGTGACATTAAGATGAATGTTGGGGATGCCAAATTGGCGGCATGTTCTATTTCGCAGGATGATGGTGAAATGCTTGCAAAGAAGAGTAAAGGCACATTGAAGATTAGCCGTAAGCAAACTTCAGGTCCATTTATTTCGGATTTCTCATCTTGGGGTCCAACTCCTGCATTGGGATTAAAACCGGAAATTACAGGACATGGTGGAAGTATTCTTTCATCAGTTACTGGTGGTGGATATGATCGTTTGTCAGGAACATCCATGGCGTGTCCGAACCTTTCAGGTGTGGTTATTCTCTTGAGACAATATGTGGTAGAGAATTTCCCTGATATTGCAAAGGACAACGTAAAAGTTAATGCAATGGTAAATCAATTGTTAATGTCAACAGCCGATATTGCACTTAATACAAATGGGTTACCATATTCTGTAAGAAAACAAGGCGCAGGTCTTGCTAACCTTACAAGTTCTATCAAGACTCCTGCATATATTTCAACATATGATGCAGAAGGCAATGAGATGGACAAAGCGAAACTGGAACTTGGGGATGACCCTAAGAGAACCGGTGTTTATGAAATGAAATTCACTATCAACAACTTTGGCAAGAAGAAAGTATCTTACGAATTAGACGCTTTTGTAATGACAGAGGGCGTAAGTGAAACAAAGACAAACGCAGGTAAAACAACAGTTACAGAAGAAGCATACGAATTAGAAGGTGCAAAGTTTGAAATTGTTTCTGTAAAAGGCGGAAAACTAAGTGGCAACAAAGTTAAGGTTGGCAAAGGAAAATCCGCAGATGTAACAGTAAAAGTAAAACTAAGCAGAAGCGATAAAAAGTATTTAGAAAAATCTTTTGAAAACGGTATGTATGTAGAAGGTTTCATCACCTTAACTGCAACATCAGGAACAAAGGTTGACTTAAATGTACCATACCTTGCTTACTATGGAGATTGGACAGAAGCGCCATTATTTGACTTAACATATTTCGATACAAACGCGGATGAGTTGGATGATGGTATTGACGAAGAAGACAAGACAAAAGCAGATGCTTATGCAACACGTCCTGTTGGTGGTGTAAGTGAAGACTATGTAAGTTATCTTGGTTCATACTATTTCATTCAGGATCCGGCTGATATGGTAATCTCAGCAAATGAGAATTACATTGCCCTTTCTAATCAAGAAGGAACCATTCATTCCTTGCGTTTTGTATGGGCAGGTATGTTACGTAATGCGGCGAAGATAGAAATTTCCATTACGGACGATACAACAGGCGAAGTTGTATTTGAACATGAAGAGTTAGATGTTCGTAAATCTTACAGTGATGGTGGAGCGTCTATTTATCCTGCTAACGTAAAAGTTGAATTCGATACAACCGAGTACAACTTGGAAAACAATAGTGAATATACAGTGAAACTTGTTGGTTACTTGGATTATGGCGAAGATGGTGGACTTAAAACAAACAAAAACAATGTGTTTGAATTTCCATTGGTAGCTGACTTTGAAGCGCCGACAATCACTGATGTTGAGTATTATTATAAATACGATAAAACAGCAGATAAGAATCGTTTGTATGCAGATGTATATGTATATGACAATCATTATGCAATGAGTTCTCAGATTGGATATGTTACAGAAGAAGCGGATGAAAACGGTAATATGGCACCATCCATGAAAGCTTTTGAACAGTACATGCAACCTATCTATTCAGAACGTAATAGTACAACAAAAATAACTTACGAGCTTACAGATTATATTTACGATATTAAAAACAATGCGACAAACACGAATAGTTATGTATTGACCGTATATGACTTTGCATTGAACTATGCGACATATGAAATTGGTTTGCCGGATGATTATGTAGACTTTTATTTCGAAGGATTAGAGGAAGGATTGACCTTAAGTCCAAACGAAGTGTTTACATTAGAGCCGGTTGTGACACCAAGTACAGAATGGGCAGAATTGATTTCATATTCTTCATCAAGACCAAGTGTTGCTCGCGTGGTAAATAATAAAGTCGTAGCAGTTGCAAAAGGTACAGCTATCATTAAGGCTCAAGACCCAGTGACAAACAAGAGCGTTACATTTACAGTAACGGTTCTTGGTAAAGATGATGATGGATATAGAAGATATGACAAACCGGTAGCTGATGTGTTTGTTTTAGATGGCTATACAACAACAAAAGCTTATTATGTTGTAGAAAATGAAGATAGAGATATCGGTGAAACAGGAAATGTCAATTTCTTTGAAGGAAGATACAGTTTGGCAATGTATCCTTCTGAGTCAGTAGTGCTGAATTATTCGTTGGATGCTTACTTCCCGAAAGATACAACGGTTGAGTTTGAAACCAGTAATGAAAGTATTGTAAAAGTTGATGCTTACGGAACTGTAACAGCTGTGGAGGAAGGTTTTGCATCCGTAACGATTAAAGTTATGATGGATGATGAAAGTACATACTATTCAGAAACAGTATCGGTAGAAGTAAAAGATCCATATATCAAGACTGGTTCCAGCCTGACACATTACTATGGTAATGGTGGTTTGGTTGACATTCCAAAGAAATTGAAATTGACTGAAATCGGACAATTTGCGTTCTCTAACTTCAATTATGTTATGAAGACACCGGAAGAACTTGAATTTGATGATGCGGAAACTTCAAAAGCATGGTATATCGGTGATAATACCATTACTAAAGTAGTTATTCCGGAAGGTGTAGAAAAGATTAGCAGCTATGCATTTGCAAATCTGACTGCACTGGAAGAAGTAGTACTTCCTTCTACATTACAATCTATCGAATACGGTGCGTTTGTGGGATGTACTTCGTTGCAGAAGATTACCTTCAGCAATAAGAATAACTTGCAGATTATCAGCCAGAATGCATTTGAAAATTGTGACTTGCGTGACACCTTAGAATTGAAATCAATTTGTGTAATTTCGGATTATGCATTTGCAGGAAATAAAAATCTAAAAGGTATTGTTTTAGGTGATACATTATTGTCTGTGGGACAGTATGCATTTGCGGCTTGTGAAAAACTGACAGATGTAGATATCAAAGCGAAGAAAGTAAAATATGGTGCATATGCATTTACGGGTTGTAAGTCTTTGAAGAAATTTGAAGTGAATTCAGCTGTGCTTCCGGAAGGTATGTTCTATGAATGTGAGGAATTAGAAAGCGTCAAGGTTGGTGTAGATGTAAACGATATCGGCGTATTTGCATTCAGAGATACCAAAGTATCAAAATTTGAAATCGCTAAGAAAAACAAGACCTACAAAGTGCAGACAGCAGACCATATTTTGTCAGCAGACGGCAAGAAA
>JAZRQP010000112.1:0-6998 GCA_045649885.1 Faecalimonas sp. | reverse complement strand
TGACATATTTACCGGATAGCGAAAACCAGAAAAACATGACGGCTTCAGAAGTTATCAAGGTGCTTTCACCCAATTCCGCAAATATTGATAATCTCGGCACTCAGCATAAAAGTATATATAATAAGCAATTGAAACTCAATGTCCGCGAGGTTACCGCTTTGGTTATTGAATATAAAGAGGATGCAAGAGACAGTATCTTTTTCATATATGACGATCTGCTTGTGTTGGTCAGATGTGATTCTGATATATGGTCCGAGGAATGGTTTGAGGCACTGTCGTTTACGGTCTGCCCATAACAAGGAGTGGTTATGAAAAGTTGTATTAGTTTAGTAATGGTATTGTTTTTGGCCGTTACCTATCGTGGCTGCTCGGCTCCCCCCACATGCCGAGAAGAAAATCCTTCTTTTTCTTACCAAGAAGAAATTATCACATATTCTGAAGAGTTACCCAATGTCAAGCGTGATGGATTCGTCAATACGGACGAACTTGAAAATGTGATTGACAACAATCTTGTTGCTGCCGACGGAGCCATTAAAGAGTATACTCTAGATATTGCCAATCCATATTATAATGTTTTCTTTGATTCCGAATCCGGCGTATGGAAAGTCGTATTTAATTATTTTGACGAGAACGCTGAAAAACAAGCTGTTTATATGAATGAAAACGGAAAAACTCTGTTAATTGTGTATATTGAATAAACTCTAATTTTCAATGAATTCTCTGCAAGAAGGAGGAAAATTATGAAAAAGTTTATAACGTTGGTTTTAACATTGGCGTGTTTACTCAGCATAGTGGGATGTAATAACACAACGAAAGACCTTCAAAAAAAGTTTCCCGAATACTATGACTTGGATACATTCAAAGGCATTGAAGTCTATATGTGGCAGACGGAAGAAGGCGAATATCGATGCGGCGCTTTGTACGGAACAAATAGGGGCAAAACATTTGAAGAAATAACAAACTTAGCCAATAATAGTGCAACTATTGAGGAAATGAGGATTATTCTCGCTTCTTACGATATTCCTTCAGAAGATATAACTATATTTCCTATAATAATTAACTCGTCTAATTATGAGTTTGTTGTTGCGGATTATACTATAATCAAGAATATATTTTGGGGCACCAATGTTCTCGCTTTGACAATCGCAGAAACACTTCCGAGTTGCGTTGCATTTCAATATAGAGAACCGAACAAGCCTTATTGTTTATATGCTTACGACGCAGACGGACAGCTTTATCGTGTTTTTTGGACAGATTGGGACGGCTTGAGCGAAAAAGACCGAATTGTTGTAGAATATTCCGATATAAAAGAGATCGACCAAACAACCAATCCATCCACCGGATGGAATCCCAAATATGAGATCACCGCAACAAGCGTACATTTGGAAAAAGACAAGAAATGATCGAGAAAGGAGATCTAAAATGAAACGGTTACTATCGGTATGTTTATCTTTAATATTACTTATTTCTGTTGCAACGTCGTGTAATAAAAACGACAACAACGAATCAAGACAGTGGGATTTCACTTACACGATTGAAAAGAGATCGTTTATGCAAGGCGAAACGATCTGCATCGCCGTTGATGTTACTAACATCGGCAAAGGTTACAAATTCTTTGGCTCTCCCGTTGATCTCTTCGGTCCTGCTAAGCTTTATCTTAATTCCGATGAAAATCAAACATTGGAGACCTTACCGTTTGCGAATACATGTGATGCAGCAAAGTGTGTTTTCAAAAAAGGAGAGAAGGCGCAATACACTTACTATTTCTATACCAACGAAAAATCTCCCGAGGGATTATATACATTCAAAGTGCCTTTTGGCGGGGAATATAAAGTCTTTGAATCAATTCTTGCCGTAAATGCACCGCCTACGGAAGAAGAACTTGCCGTAGAAGATCTTGCGGACGCATTTATCACGAAGGAATACCCCGCGCTTTCACTCGAAAATTGCCGTGTTGATATAAATCAAAATACCAAGGGCGAATATTCGGTAGAATATACTCTCACGATTGGTGGTTACAGAACCTACGAATCCTATCACGTCAAATTTAACGCCGATAAGACAGTGGGAAATTCCTATGCCAACTACGAAGGCAAGTACTCCGCATATCTCTCTTTTGCAAGCGAAGACAAGATCAGCGAGGCTGAGGAGAAGTTGACGAAACGGTTAGAAAAATATGAAACCCATAGCGGATTCTATTTGTCGATAGATGATCAAGGTTATCTTTGTCTGAATGCTGAAGTAATCGTCGATTCGCTGTTCAATGATCACGAACACAAATTCTTCACGGAACGAATCTGCGGTTTGCCGCAAGAATAAGAAAATAAGGAGGCAATGCGACGATGAAAAACTACATAAAAAAAGCGCTGTTCATAGTATTGGCAACAACGCTATGTCTTTCTTCATTTTCGGGATGCAATAAAGCATCGGACAATTATGCATTCCTTTCCTCGTATATGATCAATAGCCAAGACCGTAATGTGCCGGACGATGATATGGTTGAAGAAATGCTTTTTCCGAGCGAAGCGTTATTTGCTTATAAAATCGATAGAACAGAATCAAACAAGGTTCAAACCGTGTACGTATGGCATAACTTGCTCCGCAGAGAATTGCGGCTTGATATTATGCAAATATACGACGCAGTGCCCGATAAAGACAAAGACATTACGATTTCTATTTCAACAGACGGTATAATAAAAATCAACAATAAGGAGATTGAGTTTGAACCAAGCTCTGAATTGTCTTTTGCTGTACTTCGAGCAATTATTCCGGCTAATGCAAAAGTAAATGCGCAAACTATTCGACGAGTATTCCGAGAAATGATTATTCGTCTTGAAACCGTAGAATATCTTGGTGACACTGAAGTTATCGCAATAGAAACTATCGCCAATACAGGTTTTTATCTTGACAATATTAACGTGAGTTCGACGGGATTTATCAGACAAGTGATGTCATTGGAAGATATCACCGGCAAGGTAATATCTCCAAACTCTACAAAATTTTCCTCAGAGCCGCCGACACTTACTGTAAGTGATGGTGAAACGACGATTACCGCATGGCGCGGAACATACTCGTGGATGATCGAGGGTGAGGACGGAATGGGTTCGGGAATTAACGTTGACAGCGCACATCCACTTGATTATAAGGACAGTATTCAAAGAATTAACATTTCTCAAAACACTGAACTTGCATTGAATTTTGAATCTGCACCGACGAGTATATCGGTAAAAAGATATAAGTTGAACACTACTGACTATGATACGTTTGAAAAGATCGCAGATAGTTATAATATGATTATTGACGCTAAGGCGGGTAATTATCTCTACGAGGTGATTGCAAAATGGGAGGATAACTCTAAGCCTTATAGCGGAACAGTTTACTATGCATTCTGCACGGAAAAGTAAGTTTTGAATTAAATATGGGTATTGAAAGCTGCTATCAAAGCGTGATTACCACGCCGCGATAGCGGCTTTTACTTTTTGCAAATTTTTAGAAGAGTGTCGGTTTTTGAAGTGTTTCGTTGGCTACCAATTAGAGGGGCTTCGTGCCAAGATGGCGCGAAGTTTGAAAATAGTTGCCCTTTTTAGCTTTTTTCGGCGGCTACTACTTAGAAAAATGTTTTTGCCAAATTCTCAAAAAAGTCAATAACGAATAGTAGAAAAATGAAAACAATCTGTGAATTTTATCGAAAAGGGTTATATTTTTGCCGTTTTCGCTGGCTACCTATTGAGGGGACTTTTATCAAAGGACAAATTTCAAGGCTTACGGTAATATGAATACTGCCCCCATAATCCTTGAGAAGATAAACTTTTTTGTGGAATCGCAGAATTTTCGGCTAATTTTGGTCACAAAAGTTCCCAACTAATAAGTAGGAAGATAGTAAACAATTTGTAAACTCTCGATTTTTAGGGTTGTTTTTTTGAAAAAAAGTAAGCAACGAATAGTGAGGGGGATAAGAAAACAATTTGTAAATTCAGCAAAAACATGTTGCTCAAATCGTAAAAAAGTAAGCAACGAATATTAGAAGGACAAATTTTAAGAAAGTGCAAAAATCAAGGCTTTTCGCTGCCTACCACTTAGAGGGACATTTATTTTTAGAGAAATTTTCGTCCGAAGCCGAAAAATTTCCAACTGAATATTAGATAAAGTGGAGGTTTTTGTGCCTTTTCGCTGGCTACCAATTGAGGGGATAAAATTTTTCTCAAAATCTTGCCCTTTTTGTTTCAGTGCCTACCACTTAGAGAGATTAATTTTTTGATGCTCCTTGGTTATTATTTTGCAAAAAATAAGCAATGAATAGTGAGACGAAAAATTTTGGTGCGTTTATATACCCCCGATTTCAATGAAAATCTGTCCGTTGTCAAGTGAAAAAAAGTTTTTTGAAGTGGTGGTTGTCTTTTTGTCAATTCCGTTGCCTACCTATTAGAGAGGATTATTTCTTGGACACTATACAATTCGTGTATTTTTGTCCTATTATATGAAACCTAAAAATTATTTTTATATATCGTGGCGGGTTTTAGCCGATCTCGCTGCCTACTACTTAGAGAGATTTTTCAAAAACTGCAAAAATCATCCGTTCTCGCTGGCTACTACTTGAGGAGATATTTTATTGCAGGACAAATTTCGCATTTTCGATACGGTGTATTAGTGAGAGGCATATGTTGAAAGTTGTACGAAAAAACAAAACATTTTAGAGGAGAAAAACCAAATGAACGAAATGCTTGAACAATTGAAGATCGATCCCGAATTTGAAAAGGTTATCCCGCCGCTGACCAAGGACGAGTACCATCAGCTTGAAGAAAACATTCTTGACGATGGCAGGATTATGATGCCGATTGCCGTATGGGGTGACATCATTGTGGATGGACATAACCGCTATCGCATTGCCCGTGAGTATGGGGATATTTCGTTCTCAACAACACAGCTAACCTTTACCAATCGCCATGAGGCGATTGCTTGGATATGCAAAAACCAACTTGGCAGGCGCAATCTGAGCGATGAGCAGAAGGCATATCTGCTCGGTAAACGCTATTCTGCAGAGAAGCAAATTGAAAAGCAACGCGATGAAAACGGAAGGTTTACACCAGGTGGACAAAATGACCACCCGGAGGAAAAGCTCAAAACAAGTGAGCGCATAGCCAAGGAAATCGGCAAGAGCGAGAAGCACGTAAGGCGCGCCGAGCAATACGCGCAGGCTCTTGATCTTGCGGATAGCGTTTGCCCTGGTATTAAGAAAGATATTTTAAGTGGCTTTATCAATACCACGAACAAAGATGTTATCGCCTTGTTGAAAGCGGACAAAGAAGATCTTACCGATATGATTGACGAGCTGCGCGGGATAAAGAAAAAGGAAGAAGTGGAAGAAAGACCACCCATTGAGGATAGTATCGCTCGTTCAATGCTCGGTACTGTCAATATGTTTATAACAAGTTTCAATGATTATCTTGCGCGCTTTCCGAAATTCAGATTAGATCCTACGTATATTGAGAAAACAAAGTTTTTGATTGAAGGGTTACGCGGATATCTCAATGACGTAGAAGCAGACATTTTGCTCGCTTCCAAAGAAGCATCTAAAACAGAGGAAGAACATTAACCTCGTGCCAAGATGGCACGAAGCGAAAAATAGAGTGGTATGGGTCAAATTGACCCATACCAAAACGAAAATCCTCCATACATAGTGCGTATGCACACCGCCTAAGACCACGCCGCAAATCTTCACGGAAGGAGGCTCAACATAGTCTGCGGTACGGTTGACGGCAAGAACGAGGGGATAGTGGATTTGCCACCTTACGGTATAGGGCTCTGTCCTATACTGTAACAAGCATAGCAAACGTGGCTACACCAGCTTGCCCGTCTTTGCTTCGGCGCAAAGACACTTTAGGGAGGCATCCCTAATACCCTCGGAATCTACAACACAGGAGGACAATATTATCGAAAACAAAAAGAAAGAAGAAGTGATCCGCTTCAAGACAACGACGGATCATAAAGCAAAAATCGAACGCGCTGCTGAAAAGCGAGGACTCACGGTATCCGAGTATCTGCGGCAATCGGTCAATTCGAAGATGAGCCGAGAACGCCCAATGGATTGGTATCCAACCATTGAAAGGCTTGAGGCAATATGCGCAAGGGCAGATGGTGATACGAGAGCCGCGCTGATTGATCTCATACGTTCACTCTACAAGGGAGGCGCGTAATGGCAGTAACGTCAATATGGGCGGTGCATCGTTCTATCAAGGATGCTTTGGATTATGCTGCCAATCCCGAAAAGACCGAGAACCCCAATGAGGAAGATTTACGTCGTCTTATGGATTACGCCGAAAATCCCGACAAGACAGAACAGCGGTATCTGATTAGCGGAGTGAACTGTCTGCCGGAGCTTGCCTATGAGCGAATGATGGAGACCAAACGACGATACGGAAAGTACGGCGGCATCGTTGCCTATCACGGCTATATGAGCTTTAAGCCCGGTGAGGTAACACCCGAGCAATGCCACGCGCTTGGGGTGGAGCTTGCCAAAAGATTGTGGGGTGACAAATACGAGGTGTTGGTTGCCAGTCACCGAGATCACGAGCATTTGCATAACCATTTCATTCTGAATAGCGTTAGCTTCAAGGACGGAGAGAAGTTCCATTGTCCGCCGTACTATCATGACACGGTGATGGCACCCGAGTCGGACAAGCTATGCCGTGAACACGCTCTCTCTGTTATTCAGAACCCGCAGAGAAAACGTGCGCCCTACGTTGCCTATATGGCGGAGAAGAAAGGCAAGCCGTCTCATAGAACCCTTTTGAAGATGGACATTGACGATGCTATCGCGGATTGTTTGTTGCCTACACATTTGCAATTTGCATTGACTCGGCGCGGATACACATTGTTACGCGGCAAGGAGTACAAGCATCCTTGTGTAATAGCGAAAGGATGGAAACGCCCCGTCCGTATAGATAGTCTCGGTGAGCGTTACACACCCGAAGCCATTGAGAAAAGGATTCTTTCAAGGC
>JAZRQP010000111.1:0-2271 GCA_045649885.1 Faecalimonas sp. | reverse complement strand
GGTTATTTGGCAAGTTAACGGGAAAAGAGCTTTAGTTAAGACGCAAAGTCGCAAAGACGCAGAGTCTTAAAGTTTCTTTGTGTCTCTGAGTCTCTGCGACTCTGTGTCTTTAATTTCTTAACGCTATTTCTCCGAGGCGGCATGAGTTGCTGCCAAGAACAACGATTCGATTAAAAACAAAAGTCTGTTGACTGTTGACTTCCCTACTTCGAACGTGATACGAACTTGGTACGAAGATGGTACGACTATGGTTATACCACAAGTTCCGTTAGGAACGACAGTTTATAGGCAGGTATGGAGAGCGAAGCTCGGAATGCCTGCAAATATGACCAGACAGTGGTTCTCTCACATTTCAAACAGAACACATTCTACTCCAACTGTTTTCTATACACTGAATCTAATGTATTCCCATTTTCGTCTTTCCAGTCAGCCCAGCCATTTGATGGTCTGCCTAAACAGAATGAAGAAGCCGTACTTGGACTTGAAAAAGTCTTATCTGAGTTCATTAACAAATTATTTCCATATTTTGTTGCATATTCGTTAATTAAACTATTTCTTTTATCATTCCATTTAAGCGAAGGCACTGTCGTTTGTGCAATAACACTATCTTTTAATACTGTAAATCCATTAGAACTATAAAAGCCTTTAGCGTCACATCCACGACCTTTAACGTAAAATAGATGTTCTGCTTTAGGTTGTGACATTTCAAAAATATTGCAACCTATGAACGATGCTAAAAATTTTACATCCTCGAAAAACTCATCCATAGAATCTTGTCGATACTCTGGTAAGTTTGGTGCTTTAGGAGTTTGTTTGTTGTCATTTAATACGAATGTATTAGCGTTTTTAGCTTCAGCAATGGCTTTATGTTCTATGTACTGCACATCAGCTTTTGTCATATCCGCATCTTTTGGTACAAATATGAGAGCTTTCTGCCAAAATGCTTTTTTGCTATCGTGGTCTTTTACGCGCTCACGAAAGTTCTCCGTTTCTCCAATATATGCTTGAGGTTTTGTAGCTTCATCCTCGCCTAATAAAATGTAAAACGCAGGCTTCTGTAACTTTTCTTGCGTGTTCAAATAAGAAAGATTTGAACGAGGCACGACAAACATCTGGCAAGTCTTATTGCTGATGAACGCGTATTGAGTTCCCTTTGGATCTCCGTCAATTAAGTATGTGGTTATTACTTTGCCCATAATCAAAATTTTCCTTATTTATATCTTTCCTCCCACTCCCTTAAACTTCTCCACGAATGCTACAATCAATTGGAATACCTTATGTTTCTTAGTCAAATACATTGGATTCAATGGACTCATCTTTGGTAGAATACTATTAAAATCGGTTCCATTCTCACTAACAAACTCACGTTTTAGTGAAACTGTAATATATCGCTTTGCTTCCTCTTCATTTAGATTCTCAGAGGCAATTAACTCTGATGCCTCTTTCACTTGTTTGCCTTGTGCATATTCAAAGAATGATTCGATAATAGAAGCCTTGTCGGTAATAGTATCTAAGTCTGTATCATTGATGAAATCAACAATAAGACTTTCCTTTGCTCTATTTCCAACACTTGCACGAATTACACCTCGTATCTCTTCAATCAATGCAGTTTTATCTTTGGTCTTATTATTCTTCTCGAAGATTAATTCCAGTATATAGTCCAAGTTTATCTCTTGAGATTTAAGCAGGTCAATCTCAAAGACAACGTCATCCCAATCAATCTTAGATTTTTCGGCAACAGAACCATACTTCTCACGTCTTAACCAATCTCTGATATCGTTATAAGTAGATTTGTAATCTTGAACGGCTCGTTCAGACAACATTTCTACCTGTTGCATATCCTTAATATCCTCATCTGTTACAAAATATGTATTTTTAAATTCCTCAACAGCATTAGGATGATTATCTAAATCTATCGCTTGCAAAGCCTTAAGATGAGTATATTCGTCATAGTTTTGCAAAATATTCTCGATTCGTAAGTACTCTCCAAAGAGTTTAGAAAAATCCTTTTTATCCTGTTCTGTCTCTATCTTATCAACGTCAGGGAATCTTTCATTTAACTCTTTTACAACCTCAATATATCCTCTACGAGCTTCACCGGTAACAATATCCTTAAAACCCTCCAAATATTCTTTGTAACTTCTTTCGAGCACTACATTTCTAGTATTACTATCTCCAAACAGAGTTATAGCATCAATTGTATGTTGCTCTAAATCCCTAAATGTAACGATATTACCGAATGTCTTTGTTGCATCAAAAATTCTGTTTGTA
>JAZRQP010000110.1:0-2131 GCA_045649885.1 Faecalimonas sp. | reverse complement strand
TGCTCATGATTCAGAATACTTTGGTCTGCTGCTCCTGTGAAGAAGAAGGATGTGAACGCCAATAATAGGTACACAGCAAATATCACACAAATCAGACCAATCACAAAATGTGTGGTCTCGCTTTTGGTGAAATTGCCTATTCGGTTTATCTTTGTTTCTTTAGGCTCTTGTGCCTTTTCTGTCTTTTTCTTGGCCATTTTCGTGTTTCTTATTGATTCTTTCGCAAATGTACATGAAAATCATCAATAATTGATTTATTTCCTCACTTTTTTCTTACCTTTGCAACTTAAATTTGAATATATGGAACAGACAAGTCAGGTTATATTTGACAAGAATTCAATAGAATTTGTTACGGTTGCTGCCGAATATTGCGGTTTTATCGAACGTGCTCAAGGGGCAGAACGAAACGCTTTTGTAGATACGGCTCTTAAAATCCTTCCTTTGCTTTACCTCAAGGCTTCATTGATTCCAGAATGTGAAATGATTGGCGAAGAGGATCTTGAAGTGTTTGTTACAGAGGAAGATTACGAATGTGTGCAGTATGCCATTGCGCAGATATTGGGGCCTCAAGATGACTACCTAGAAGTCTTTCATCCCGATATGGCTTATAGCGATACTCCGATTAAGAAGAATATTTCCGAAGATTTGGCAGACATTTATCAGGACTTGAAGGATTTTATTGGCGTGTTCCAGTTGGGCATGAATACCACCATGAATGATTCCCTGTTTGTATGTAAGGAACATTTTGCAGAATATTGGGGACAGCGTCTGGTGAATACCATGCGTGCGCTTCACAATGTGAAGTATAATGATAGTGATTTGGAATGAGACAAATAAAGAATAAGATAACTAAAGCAGAGATTGCCCAAATGCCTAAAGTGCAGTTCTCGGGAAGAATCTTTGTGATTTATACAGAAGACGATGCCGAAAAGGCGGTAGAGTATCTCAAGACTCAGCATATTGTTGGGGTAGATACCGAAACCCGTCCTTCTTTTCGAAAGGGGGTTTCGCATAAAGTAGCTTTGTTGCAGATTGCTACAACGGATACTTGTTTTCTGTTCCGTTTGAATCGGATTGGTATGCCTGTTTCCTTGCAGGATTTCTTAATTAGTGATGTCTTGAAAATAGGCCTCTCCTTAAAAGATGATTTTATGGTGCTACGTCGTCGTAGAGATGTGCATGCTGAAGAGGGAAATTGGATAGAATTGCAGGATTATGTGAAACGTTTCGGTATCGAGGACCGGAGTTTGCAGAAAATTTTTGCCAACTTATTCGAACAGAAGATTTCAAAGGCACAACGATTGTCTAATTGGGAAGCGGAAACGTTGACTGAAAGTCAAATTAATTATGCGGCTACCGATGCATGGGCATGTGTGGAAATTTATAATTGTTTGTCCGAAATGGAACAGACTGGTAACTACGAAGTGATTAAAGTGGAAAATAATAACGAATAAATATGACCTATAAAAAAGTATATCTCAAAGCTGGCAAGGAAGAATCCTTGAAGCGTTTCCATCCTTGGGTGTTTTCGGGTGCTATTGCACGTATCGAAGGAGAACCTGAAGAAGGCGAAATTGTAGATGTTTATACCTCTAAAAAAGAGTTTATTGCATGTGGACATTTTCAGATAGGCAGTATTGCAGTGCGTGTGCTTACTTTCCGTCAAGAAGAAATCAACCGCGATTTCTGGAAACGTCGATTGGAAGTTGCGCTTGATTTGCGTCGTAGCCTCAACTTGGTGGATAATCCGGAAAACAATACCTATCGTTTGGTACATGGTGAAGGCGATAACCTTCCAGGCTTGATTATTGACGTATATGGACAAACCGCTGTGATGCAGGCTCACTCGGCTGGTATGCATGTGTACCGTATGGAGATTGCTGAAGCATTGTCCGAAGTGATGGGTGACATCGTGCAGCACATCTATTACAAGTCAGAAACTACCCTTCCGTTTAAGGCTGATTTGGGGCCAGAAAACGGATTTATCAAGGGAGGTAGTCCGGAGAATGTGGCATTGGAAAACGGCTTGAAGTTTCATGTAGACTGGTTGAAGGGCCAGAAAACTGGTTTCTTTGTAGACCAGCGTGAAAACCGACATCTTTTGGAACGTTATTCCAAAGGACGTAATGTC
>JAZRQP010000109.1:0-25015 GCA_045649885.1 Faecalimonas sp. | reverse complement strand
ATTCACTTCTCAAGTTTACGTATTAACAAAAGATGAAGGTGGACGTCATACTCCATTCTTCAACAACTACAGACCACAGTTCTACTTCAGAACAACTGACGTTACAGGTATCTGCCAACTTCCAGAAGGAACAGAAATGTGTATGCCTGGTGACCACATCGAAATGACATGTGAACTTATCCATTCAGTAGCAATGGAAGAAGGTTTACGTTTCGCTATCCGTGAAGGTGGACGTACAGTAGGTTCAGGTGTTGTTAAAAACATCATCGAATAATCTAAATAATTAGATTTATAAAGCATATTAAAAGGGGCTTTGCAATTTTGCAAAGCCTCTTTTTTGCTTACGCTTTTATAACCATTACATAATTTTGAGGCAATATGGTAAGAAAAAACATTAGAATATACACATTTTTTCTTACCATAACAATGAGATAAGAGTCCGATGGTTAGAAAACAAAGGCTTTTAGTAGTGAAATTTCTACCCATAGGATATCAAAAAAAGTTTATGGGTAGAAAACTGGCTGGATGAAAGTTGAAAAGATTAAAGAAGAACTACCGATATCAATATAAAAAACTCCAGTGAACGTCAATTCACTGGAGTTAATTTAATTCCTATATGAAATATCTTATTTCGCTTGCTCAAGTGCAAGTGTAATTGTTGTAGCATCACAAACTTCTGTTGGTCCGTAGTACTGAATAGCACCTGGATATACGAAGCATGTGTTTTCTGCCCATTCTTCGCGGTGAGCTTCGAAGAATTTGAATGGAGCACCATCAAGTTCTACGAGAGCTTTCTTGATTACCGGTTTGTCTTCGCCATGTCTTCTTTCGATGTTCATCATCTTTGTGATTGGCATACCACCTGCAACCCATTCACTTGCTGGGCTTGAAAGGTTAGAGATTTTTGACAAGTAACCATTGTAACCATATTGGATTAACATAAATGCATTGTATCCTAATGAGTAGCAGTAGTCTGAGTCAAAGTTTGAAGGGAAAGCACATCTTCCTTCGTACCCTAAGAAGTGGTGAAGTGCACCAAACTTACCATTGTATGTACCAGCTGCTTTTCTTGCTGCTAAGTTATCTTTAACAAGAGCAGAGAACAATTTTTCTGATTCAATCAAAGATACCTGTACGTTTCCGTGTGGGTCTCTTTCTAAGAATAATTGTTGTTGAATCGCTTCTGGAAGAATTGCAAATACTTCCATAGATTCTTTTGTTAAACCGCTTTCGATAAATGCATATTTTTCAGCCCATGTAGGAAGTGCATTGAATTCATCCGCTTTGCTTCCTGCAAGAAGTTCGTTGATTTCTTGGATAAGTACTGAGAATTCTGGAACGAATTCTACAACACCTTCTGGGATGATAGCAACACCAAAGTTCATTCCTTTAGCTGCTCTCTTTGCAACGGAATCAGCGATGTAATCTGTAATCTGTGCAAGAGACATTTTCTTTTCTGCAACTTCTTCTGAAACCAAGCAAACGTTTGGTTGAGTTTGAAGAGCACATTCCAAAGCAACGTGAGAAGCAGAACGTCCCATAACTTTTACGAAGTGCCAATATTTCTTAGCTGAGTTAGCATCTCTTTCGATGTTACCGATGATTTCGCTATATGTCTTTGTAGCTGTATCGAAACCAAATGAACATTCGATATCTTCGTTCTTAAGGTCACCGTCGATTGTCTTAGGACATCCGATTACTTGAACACCTGTGTTATGTGCTGCGAAGTATTCAGCAAGTACGCCGGCATTTGTGTTGGAATCATCACCACCGATGATAACGATAGCTGTGATGCCGTGTTTTTTACAAACATCAGCAACGATAGCAAATTGTTCTTCAGATTCTAATTTTGTTCTACCAGAACCGATAATATCGAAACCACCTGTGTTTCTGTATTGGTTGATATATTCGTCATCGAAAATTAAGTAATCATCTTCGATGAGTCCGCTTGGGCCGCCTTTAAATCCATAAAGAACGTTTTCTTTATTAGTTGCCTTCAAAGCGTCATATAAACCGCAAATAACGTTGTGTCCACCTGGTGCCTGTCCACCGGAAAGGATAACACCTACCACCTGTTTCTTAGCTTCAGATGTATTTTGTCCCTTCTGGAAAGTGATTTCCTTTTTACCATAAGTATTAGGGAAAAGAGCTTTAATTTTTTCCTGATCAGCTACGCTCTGAGTTTCTGCTCCTTCTTTAACGCAAATATCTGCAATGCCGTTTCTAAGCATTCCAGGAAGTTTTGGAGAATACTCATATCTAGCTGTTTGTAACGATGAAATTTTCATAATTACCTCTCCTTTAATAAAATTTGTACGGAATCATTTTAATATATTTTCAGTATAAAGTAAACCATTATGCGACATTTTTGTCATAAATTCCCGTCTTGTGGGCGAATTACTGTAAATGCTAAGATACATATAGATTGTTTGTAGGTTAAAGCCTAATAATAGAATAAAATTCGGCGAAAAGGCCCAACCTACCAATAGAAGAAATATATGGAAAAGGAGACAATATGAAAGAAAAAATTTTTGGTATACTTCAGCGTGTCGGAAGGTCTTTTATGCTTCCAATCGCTATTTTGCCGGTTGCCGGATTATTGCTGGGAGTCGGCGGTTCGCTTACAAATGAAACCATGTTAGAAACATATGGGCTCTTAAATGCAATGGGGCCCGGAACAATTCCCTACGCAATCTTTACCGTAATGAGTAAAGCGGGGGATATTGTATTTGGAAATCTGCCGATTATCTTTGCAATAGGTGTTGCGATCGGTATGGCAAAAAAGGAAAAAGAAGTTGCGGCTCTTTCGGCAGCAATTGCTTTTTTTATTATGCACGCGTCCATCAATGCACTCATCACCATTACAGGTGGCGTGGAGGAAATGCTTAGCGGTGCAACTGCATCTGTGGTTGGTATCACTTCCCTGCAAATGGGTGTGTTTGGCGGTATTATCGTAGGACTTGGTGTTGCGGCTTTGCATAACAGATTTTACAAAATTGAATTGCCGCAGGTGTTGTCCTTCTTTGGAGGTACTCGTTTCGTACCAATTATCAGTGCACTAGTTTACACCGGTGTTGGTATCGTCATGTTCTTTGTCTGGCCAATCATTCAGTCGGGAATCTACGCGGTAGGTAACGTGGTTCTGAATTCCGGCTATGCAGGGACATGGGTGTATGGCCTGATGGAAAGACTTTTGATTCCTTTCGGACTGCATCACGTATTTTACCTTCCGTTCTGGCAGACAGCCCTTGGCGGAACTATGGAAATTCAGGGCGTGCTTGTGGAAGGGGCGCAGAACATTTTCTTCGCACAGCTTGCAGACCCAAATGTAACGAAATTTGCTGTGTCGGCAACAAGATTTATGTCAGGGAAATTTCCACTCATGATTTTCGGACTTCCGGGGGCGGCACTTGCCATGTACCGCACAGCGAAACCGGAAAAACGGAAATTGGTTGGAGGATTACTGCTTTCCGCAGCGCTGACCTCGATGCTGACCGGTATTACAGAACCGTTGGAATTTACCTTCCTGTTTGTAGCCCCGCTATTGTACGGAATTCACTGCGTACTCGCAGGTGCAGCATACATGTTGATGCACATTTTCGAAGTGGGTGTTGGTATGACCTTCTCCGGCGGTATCATCGACTTAACTCTGTTTGGTATCATTCAAGGAAATGCAAAGACAAACTGGATTTGGGTAGTGATTGTGGGTATTGTTTACTTTATCGCGTACTATCTGCTGTTCCATTTCCTCATTGTGAAATTAGATTTAAAGACACCTGGACGTGACGATAACGAAGAAGTTAAATTATATCGCAGAAGTGATGTGGAAGCGCGTAAAAATGCGGCTAACACGGAGCGACAGGCAGAGGATGAACTGTCCGAACAGATTTGCAACGGTTTGGGCGGAAAGAGAAATATTTCTGACGTGGACTGCTGTGCAACCAGACTTCGTTGTACTGTGCACAAGGCGGAGTTTGTAAATGATGAATTGCTAAAATCTACTGGCGCTTCCGGTGTGATACACAAAGGAAAAGGTGTGCAGATTATTTACGGACCTCGTGTCACTGTGATTAAATCGAATTTGGAAGACTATTTGGAAACTGCTCTGGATGTGGAGTATATTGGAGACAATACGCAATCGGCTTCAAACAAGGAGCAAGTGACAGAAAATACACAACCTGCGCCGAATAAAGAACAGGCTGCAGAAGATGCGAAAACTACAGGGAAACCGATTGTGGTTTATAGCCCTGTAACCGGCATTGCAGCAGACTTAACCGCAGCCCCGGATGAAGCATTTGCGCAAAAGATGATGGGTGACGGCGCTGTGGTAAAACCAACAGGCAAAACCGTTTGTGCACCGGAAGACGGCGAAGTTAGCTTTGTATTCGATACAAAACATGCCATTGGATTTGTAACAGCCACTGGAATTAGCATGCTTATTCACATGGGAATTGACACCGTGAAATTAAACGGAGACGGCTTTAAAGTATTTGTTAAAAATGGGCAGAAGGTGAAAAAGGGTGAACCGCTTATGGAATTGGACCTTGCATTTTTAAATCAGCAGGCACCATCTATGGTTTCGCCAATTCTGTGCACAGAGCTAGAAGAGAACCAAACTATTAAGATGTTGGCAGAAGGTCCTATCAAAGCAGGAGAGCCGCTCTTTGAGATAATGAACGGATGACAGGTGACGAAATACAAAAATAATGTTAGAATAGGAGGAGAAGATTGTGAAAACATTTCATTATACAGTTACAGATTCTGTAGGTCTTCATGCAAGACCTGCGGGAATGTTAGTGAAAGAAGTGAAAAAATACGAATCAAACGTAACCATTGTAAAGGATGGTAAAACATGTGATGCGTCAAAGCTAATGATGCTTATGAGTTTAGGAGTCAAATGCGGAGATGAAATCACAGTAGAAGTAACAGGCGCGGACGAAGAAACAGCAAGTGCCGAATTAGAGGCATTCTTCCAAGCGAACCTATAATTTGAGGTGAGAACATGGACACTTACACAGGTAAATCTATTTTAAACGGAATCGCCATTGGACGGATTTTGTTTTATAAAAAGGGTGAACAAGCCGTAACGCGTGTGAAGGTGCAGGACACCAGTGCGGAAGTGGAGCGTTATGAAAAAGCAAAGCAAACTGCCTTGAAGCAGCTTGGCGAGTTGTATAAAAAAGCCGTGGAAGAAGTCGGCGAAGTAAACGCCATGATTTTTGAGGTGCATCAGATGATGCTAGAGGACGATGATTATAACGAGTCCATTTATAATATTATAAGAAATGACTCAGTGAACGCAGAGTTTGCCGTTGCGACCACGGGAGATAATTTTTCTAGAATGTTTGCGGAAATGGAAGATGAATATTTCAAGGCTAGGGCAGCAGATGTGAAGGACATTTCAGAACGTATTGTAAATGTGCTTGTGGGTGCTACTTCGGGGAAGGACCTGACAGAGCCGGTTATCTTGGTTGCAGATGATTTGGCACCAAGTGAAACCGTACAGATGGATAAGTCCAAGCTGCTGGCATTTGTAACATTGCATGGCTCTGCAAACTCGCATACGGCTATCCTGGCAAGAACCATGAATATTCCGGCACTTATTGGCGTTGCCATTGATGAGAGCTGGAATGGGAAAATGGCTGTGGTAGACGGCAAGCATGGCAAGTTAATTTTGGACCCGGAGTTTTCCGTTCTGGAACAGTATATGGCGGAAAAGAAAAAGGAAGAGGAAGCACGAGCACTTCTCGCAGAATTAAAGGGTTTGCCTGACATCACCAAAGACGGAAAAGAAATCAAACTCTATGCCAATATTGGAAGTGTGGCGGATGTGACAAATGTGCTTGCAAATGATGCAAATGGAATTGGACTATTCCGAAGTGAATTTTTGTATTTAGAAAAAAATGATTATCCTACGGAAGAGGAGCAATTTATTGCATATAAAACAGTGGCTCAGAACATGGCAGGGAAGAAAGTTGTTATCAGAACGCTGGACATTGGTGCTGACAAGCAGGTGGATTATTTCCAAATGGATAAGGAAGAGAATCCGGCTATGGGTTACCGTGCAATTCGTATCTGTCTGGACCGTGTGGATATTTTCAAAACTCAACTTAGGGCCATTTATCGAGCGTCAGCATTTGGAAATATTTCTATTATGTTCCCAATGATTATCTCTCTTTCAGAAGTGCAGCAGGTGAAGGCTATCTGTCAGGAAGTAAGACAGGAGCTAGAAGAGAGTGGTATTAGCTATGGTGACGTGGAACTGGGAATCATGATTGAGACTCCGGCGGCTGCCATGATTAGTGATATCCTTGCAAAAGAGGTGGATTTCTTCAGCATTGGAACCAATGATTTGACACAGTATACCCTGGCGATTGACCGCCAAAATCCAAAGCTTGACCACATTTATGATGCGTACCATCCGGCGATAATGCGCTTGATTCAGATGGTTATCGACAATGGGCATAAGGAAGGATGTTGGGTTGGTATCTGCGGAGAACTTGGCGCGGACTTGAAGTTAACAGAAGACTTTATAAAAATGGGAATCGATGAACTGTCGGTATCTCCGACATTTGTACTTCCAATTAGAAAAATAATTAGAGAAATGTGAGGCTTTGGTGTATATTTTGAAAAAATCATCAAAAACTAACCCAAATCCGGCTGTAAATCTTGTTGTTGGTGAAAATTAGTTCGTATATGAAGAAACTTGTATATTTCTAACCGAAAAAAGTACATTATGGGTTAGATTATGCAAGTTTTTTTCATATGCAAACAAAACTATTAGCGGTTCAGCCACCAGATTCCAAAGTTTAAATATGCTGCAAATGTCACCCATAGCAAATATGGGATGTTCAAGTAGGCAGCAGTGGTGGAAATCTTTGAAAAGCTTCTAATCATCAGGATAATTAACACCCACAAAAGAAGAATCCAGATAAATGAGAAGAAATACCACTTAAAGTTAAAGAAAAAGATGGACCAAAGGAAATTCACAATCAACTGATAACGGTAAATCATCAGTGCGTTGTCAATCTGTTCGTAGCTTGCATCGGAAACCCTAATTATGTAAGCAGAGATACCCATGAGGGTATAAAGGATGGTCCACACAACCGGAAACAGCCAGCCCGGTGGCGAAAGTGGCGGTTTCGTCAGCATCTGAAAGTCCTGCATGGCATTACGGGTCAGTAAGCCTGCCACAGCTCCCACAAGCAAAGGGAGCGCAATTGATTTAATCAGTGAGCCTTTATCTATTTTCATAAAAATACACCTCCAATATAAGGTATGGAGGTGTATCGTCATTTATGAAGATTATAAATTAAAATATTTATCAAATTCTGCTGGATGCGGAATCTTAGACATTTCCAAACATTCTTTTCTCTTCATGGCGATGAAGTTTTTGATTAAATGTTCCGGGAATACGCCGCCGGCTGTCAAGTAATCGTGGTCAGCTTCCAGTGCATCCAAGGCATCATCCAAACGTGTTGGAAGAGAAGATAATTTCGCTTTTTCTTCTTCTGGAAGAGAATACAGATTCATGTCGTATGGACCCCAGCCGTTTGCATGCGGGTCAATCTTGTTCTTAATACCATCGATACCAGCCATCAAAAGAGCTGCATAGCAAAGGTATGGATTACAAGTTGCATCCGGGTTACGAATCTCGAAACGACGAAGCTTCGGAGACTTCGCGTAGGCAGGAATACGGATAACTGCACTACGGTTTGAAGTTGCGTAACCAACTGTTACAGGTGCTTCAAATCCAGGAACCAATCTCTTAAATGAGTTCGTACTTGGGTTCGTAATTGCACAAAGGGAAGAAATGTGTTTTAGCAGACCACCCATGAAATAGTGAGCGGTTTGGCTCAAATGCGAATAGCCCTCATCATCTGAGAAAACAGGTTCTCCATTTTTCAAAAGTAACATATGTACATGCATACCATTTCCAGCCTCGCCGTAAACAGGCTTCGGCATAAAGGTTGCAACCTTTCCGTATTTCAAAGCAGTGTTGTGGATGACATATTTAATCATCATAGTGTTGTCAGCCATTTTAGACATTTGTCCAAGCATTGGCTCAATTTCAAATTGTCCGGCTGCCCCAACCTCTGGGTGATGGTACTTGATTTCAATGCCCATTTTCTCTAATTCCAGACACATTTCCGAACGACATTCATAGGTGCGGTCAAATGGCTTTGCAACGTGGTAGTTCTTCTGATGAGGAACCACACAGCCTAAGCCCTGATTCGTACTGTTCCAGTATGCCTGCTCGCAGTCGACTGAAAATCCGATGGAATCCGGCTGTACAGACCAGCCAACCTGGTCAAACATATGGAATTCAAATTCCGGTAAAATCAGCATGGTATCTGCAATGTCGCAATCTTTCATATATTGCTCTGCAGCCTGTACAATATTTCTTGGATATTGGTCGAGCGGACGATTCTCCGGATAATCGATAATCATCGCATTACCTGTAATCGATAAAGTAGGCACCTCGCAGTAAGGGTCAATCACTGCGGTATCTAAATCCGGGATAAATACCATATCACTCTTTTCCACCACTGCGTAGCCATAGTTGGAAGCGTCAAAACCGATTCCGTTGGCCATAGTGTCTTGTGTGAATTGTGAAGCCGGAATGGTTACGTGGCGGAACTGCCCGTTGATGTCCACGATTTTAAAATCGACCATCTTAATGTCTTGTTCCTGAATAAGCTTCATGATGTCTTCTGCTGTTCGTTTCATTGTTTTTCCTCCATAAAATTTCCGTTAATTTATAATAATAGAATACTTGAAAATACTAAGAAATGCAATAGTTTTTTAAAATAAATCAGAACAAATGTTCGAGAAAATGCTTGCAAATGTGATGGACGGAGGGTATACTTGATATATAAGAAGATATAAGCGGGCGATATGTATCTTACGTGTGCGTGGTATGCGTAGGTGAAAGGTATGTAGGTTAAACCGCGTTGTGCAAGGAGAGGGGGAGATGCCGTGGGTGACAGAATTTATATTTGCATAGATTTGAAATCATTTTATGCATCTGTGGAATGTCGGGAGCGTGGCCTAGATGCTATGACGACGCGACTTGTGGTGGCAGACCCGGAGCGTACGGAGAAAACCATCTGTCTTGCAGTATCTCCGGCCCTAAAGAAGCTTGGAATCCCCGGAAGATGTCGCGTGTTCGAGATTCCCAAAGGGATAGATTATATCATGGCACCTCCGCGCATGCAGTTGTACATTGATTATTCGGCGGAAATTTACAGCATTTACCTCAAATACATTGCCAAAGAAGACATTCATGTGTATAGCATCGATGAGGTGTTTATGGATGTGACAGATTACTTGGTAATGTACCAGATGACGGCGAAGGATTTGGGGATAACCATCATGCAGGACGTGTATAAATCCACCGGAATCACAGCAACCTGTGGAATTGGGACAAATCTGTATCTTGCCAAGGTTGCCTTGGATATCACAGCAAAGCATGTGGAGGACCATATCGGAATTCTGGATGAAAAGATGTATTGCGATACCCTGTGGAAGCATAAGCCGCTGACGGATTTCTGGCGCATCGGACGGGGCATCGCCAATCGCTTGGAGACCCAGGGCATTTATACCATGGGGGACATTGCCCGCGCGGATGAGGAAATGCTGTATCGCATATTCGGTATTGATGCGGAGCTTCTCATCGACCACGCCTGGGGACGAGAGACCACGTTAATGTCGGATATTAAGTCTTATAGAGCCAAGACCAATTCCATCACCAGTGGGCAGGTGCTGCCTCGTGATTACTCCTATGAAGAAGGAAAATTAATTATCAAAGAAATGGCAGATTTGCTCTCCTTGGAGCTGGTAGAAAAAGGACTGGTGACAGATTCCATCACCCTCCACGTAGGGTATTCCAATCGCTATGCTACCAAACCCGCACACGGAACCATTGGTATGACGGTTACCACCAGCTCCTCCCGCCAGATTGTTGCTTATACGGAACGACTGTATGAGCAGATTGTAAATAGGCATCAGTTTGTACGTCGGATGACAATCACCTTTAATCGTGTTATTGACGAGGTCTATCGCCAGTATGATTTGTTCACCGACCCAGAGGATATGGAACGGGAGCTGCAGCTTCAGAAAGCCATGCTGGACATTAAGGGTAAGTATGGGAAAAACGCTATTCTAAAAGGCATGAATCTGGAAAAAGGTGCAACCACCATAGAACGGAATCAGCAGATAGGAGGGCATAAAAGTGGTTAGATATAAAATGAGCCGAGAAGAAAGGGCAAAGCAGTTCATGCCCTTTGCTGCATTAAAAGGACATATGGAGGCCCTTCGCATGCGGGAGAAAATCGTGGTGGAGCGCCGAGAACTCTCCGAGGAGTATAAGGAAGAATTAGACCGGCAGCTTAGGCAGGTGCATAAAAATGATATTGTCACGGTGGTGTATTTCTGTAATGGGGAGTATCTGAAGATGACGGGGATGGTGTCGAAGATAGATGAGACGGCGAGAGTGCTTAAGGTTGTGAATACGAAGATAAAGTTTGAAGATTTGTATGAGGTGGAAATATAAAAAAAGTCCCATTTGAGCGGACTAAATTCGAAAAGATTGCGACTAAATGGTTGTTGAATTATAAACACCTGACCGTAGTGAAATACGTGGTCAGGTGTTTTGTGTTATTTTTCACAACTAATTTTTTCAATTAATGCCAGTTCGTCTGCAGTAAAACGAGTGTTTTGCACAGCCTGAATATTATCTAATATTTGCTCCGGACGAGATGCACCTACTAAGACACTGGAAATGATACCGTCTCTCAGCACCCAAGCCAAAGCCATTTGAGCAAGGCTTTGTCCACGCTGAGCTGCAAGTTCATTTAACTGGCGTATTTGCTCCAATCGTTCTTGCGTTATCGCCGATTCCTTTAGGAAACGAGAGTCGGTACGGATACGGCTGTCAGCAGGGATTCCGTTCAAATAGCGGTCAGTTAACATACCTTGTGCCAATGGGGAGAAGGCAATGATGCCCTTACCTAATTTTGTAGAAGTATCCTTGAGACCGTTATGTTCGATGCTGCGGTCGAAGATAGAGTAACGGTTTTGGTTGATAACAAAAGGTACTTTTAATTCATTTAGAATAGCTGTTGCCTTTTCGAGTTGTTCTCCATTGTAATTGGAAAGTCCCACATAAAGTGCTTTTCCAGACTGTACTGCGGTTGCGAGGGCACCCATAGTTTCCTCCAAAGGCGTGTCAGGGTCCATTCGATGGTGATAGAAGATATCTACATATTCCAATCCCAAGCGTTTTAGACTTTGGTCTAAACTGGAAAGTAGATACTTACGGCTTCCCCATTCGCCGTAAGGACCAGGCCACATATAATATCCGGCTTTGGTAGATATAATTAATTCATCCCTATATAGTCCTAAATCTTCTTTTAAGATACGGCCGAAGTTGAGTTCGGCAGTCCCTTCAGGGGGACCATAGTTGTTGGCTAAATCAAAATGTGTGATTCCGTTGTCAAAGGCGGTAAAACACATTTGCTGCATTGTGTCAAATCTAGCTGTATTTCCAAAGTTGTGCCATAGGCCCAAAGAAACGGCAGGCAGTTTTAAACCGCTAGCACCAAGACGGTTGTATGGCATGAAATCATAGCGATGGTCGGATGATTTGTACATATGTTATTCCTCCAATAAAATTTATCTATGTAAATTGTACTCTGAATAATGGAAGAAATCAAGGGAGTGGGTTTTATAAATATCTATGGTAATTAATGCTATAAAAGATTATAATAATTTTTAAGGAAATTAAAATCTAGAAATCCTTTCTGGCAAATAATATTCTTATATAATTAAATATCAGGAGGTTGCAAAAATGTTAGTTTTAGTATACAGAAAATGCAGCACATGCATAAAAGCTCTCAATTGGTTAGATGACAACCATATCGAATTCGAGGAACGACCAATTAAAGAACAAAATCCTACCTACGAAGAGTTGAGGGCATGGTATCAGATGAGTGGAATGCCACTAAAGAAGTTCTTCAATACAAGTGGACTTTTGTATAAAGACATGGGGCTGAAGGACAAATTGCCACAGATGACGGAAGAGGAGCAACTGCAACTTCTTGCTACAAACGGAATGCTTGTAAAACGTCCATTGGTGGTGGGAGAAGATTATGTGCTCACCGGTTTTAAGGAGAAAGAATGGGCAGAGAAGTTATTAAAGTAATAAATAAAAAAGAGGCCGTCGCGCCAGCGACTGCCTCTTACTATTCTACCTATTCTTCATCCTCATCCTCTTCCTCATAGAAGTCTTCCGGGATGTAGATGTGAACCTTTTCTACACGGTTCTTGTCCAAAGAGTCTACGACTAATCGCAGACCGCTTTCTGTTACAATCTCATCACCAACCTCAGGGTGACGGTCTAATCTTTCGATAATGAATCCGCCGAGAGAATCATATTCTTCAGACTCTAATTTGAGTTCCAGACGGTCATCCAAGTCGTCAAGACTAATGGAACCTTCCAAAATATACTCGAAATCATTGATACAAGTCAGAAGCTCGTCCTCTTCGTATTCATCATATTCGTCATGGATTTCACCGACAATCTCTTCCAGAATATCTTCCAAAGTGATTAAACCGGCTGTTTCGCCATATTCGTCAAGAACAATGGCGATATTGTAGGATGCTTCACGCATTTCCACAAGAAGCTCGGAAATGTTCTTGTGTTCATAAGTGAAATACGCATCACGTAGGAACTCGCGAATCTGGAATTCCTCTGTATTATCATATAAAAGCAGATCCTTCATATTGATTGTACCGATTACGTTATCCGTTGTCTCTTCATAAACCGGGAGACGTGTGAATTTGTGTTCACGGAAAAGTTCAATCAATTCTTTATAGGTGCTGTCTACATCAGCAAAAATCACATTGACACGAGGAACCATAACATCTTTGGCTTTTGCATCGCCAAGGTCGAACACGTTTTTGATCATTTCACGTTCTTCTTCCTCAAGAACACCGCTTTCGTGACTTACGTCCACAATCGTACGAAGTTCTTCTTCGGTAATGGCATCCGGTTTCGCATTCGGGTCCACACGGAGAATAAAGAAAATAACGCGAGCAAGCATGTTAATTACAATACTAATTGGTGTCAAAATTGTCATAATAAAATGAATTGGATAAGCATATACTAAAGAAAGCTTATCAGAATTTATTGTGGCAACAGTCTTTGGTGTAATTTCACCAAAAATCAAAATAAGTACGGTAATAATACCTGTTGCAATTGCAACTGCCATTGGAGCACCAAATGTTATAGCAATTGTTGTTGTCAAAGATGAAGCGGAAAGATTCACTATGTTATTACCGATTAAAATAGCACTCAACATTCTGCCTGAGTTGTCGGTAATCTTTAACACCATCTTGGCGCGTTTGTTACCTTCGTCTGCTAATGAACGCATTCGAATTCTGTTTACGGTTGTCAAAGCTGTTTCTGCAGATGAGAAAAATGCAGATAATCCCAGTAGTATCAATAATACTACAATCTGTATGGCGGCACTAGGGTCCACTGATACATCACTCCTTCTTAAAATAAAATATTTGTATACACATATACCAGAATACTATAACCCATTTTATGTAAATTTGCAAGAGCCCGTTGAATTTAACTGAACTTTGTTGTATGATGAATTTTGGAACTCTATTAAATAAGAAGATTTTGAGTTTGGAGTGTATCAATGAATTTAGATTTTTATAATCAACTGATTAATTGTATAGATAAAGAACGCGTGCTGTTGGATGAACCGATGAAACAGCATACCACATTTCGCGTGGGCGGTAATGCGGATTATTTTGTAATACCACAGAGCGCAGAAGAAGTGAAAAATATCGTTGCCCTTTGTAAAGAGGCGGATATGCCATACTATATTTTAGGAAATGGCAGCAATCTTTTGGTGGGTGACAAGGGGTATCGCGGGGTGATTATTCAGATTTATAAGGAAATGAATCACATCCGGATAGATGGTGATAAAGTGATAGCTCAGGCCGGTGCATTGTTATCTCGCGTGGGAACTGCCACCCTGGAGGCAGAGCTTACGGGATTTGAATTTGCCGCAGGGATTCCGGGGACGGTAGGCGGAGCTGTATTTATGAACGCGGGTGCCTACGGTGGAGAGATGAAGGATATCATTGCCAGTGCAACGGTGCTGACGCAGGACGGAGATATCATCACTATTAATAAGGAAGATTTAGAACTTGGATATCGCACCAGCGTGATAGCAAAGAAGGGGTATGTAGTGCTTGAGGCTGAGTACCAGCTGCAAAAAGGAGATAAGGAAGCCATCCGTGCAAGAATGGATGAGTTGAAGGTGCAGCGTGTGACGAAGCAACCATTGGAGTATCCAAGTGCAGGCAGTACATTTAAGAGACCGGAAGGTTATTTTGCAGGAAAATTAATTCAGGATGCGGGACTTCGCGGATTCCAGGTGGGAGGCGCGCAGGTGTCTGAGAAGCATTGTGGATTTGTGATTAATAAAGACCAGGCAACAGCAGCAGATATTCAAGAACTGATGCGACAGGTATCAGATAAGGTTATGCAGGAGTTTGGCGTGAAGTTGGAACCGGAAGTGAAGACTTTGGGAGAATTTTAGGATATGAAACAGGAATTAACATTTTCCGGAAAAGTAAAGGAAGAGCTGTCCAGACAATGGAATGGGGAGAAGCACTGCCAGATAGCAGAAATTGCTGCGATTATCAGCATGTGTGGCAAGGTTACGATTGACAGTCGAGACCGCTATGCTGTGAAAGTTCGCACAGAAAATATTTCCGTAGCAAGAAAATGCTTTACATTATTGGAAAAAACATTTAATATAGAGGCTGAGTCTCTTGTTACTATTAATAAGAGCAAGGGAAATACTACTTATACAGTGGTTGTGAAGCAACATGAGGATGCCATGAAGTTGTTACAGGCAGCACGCTTGGTAGACGGTGATGGAGAGATTTCAGAAGAATTCTCTACTAGTCGCAATATGATTGTTCACAAGAGTTGCTGCAAGAGAGCATTTCTTCGAGGTGCATTTCTTGCGTCAGGTTCCATGAGCCATCCAGAGAAATCATACCACATTGAGATGGTGTGCGCGTCCAAGGCGAAGGCGGAGCAGATTCAGAAGCTGATTAATAGCTTTGGGCTGGATGCAAAGGTAATCTTACGGAAGAATTCGTATGTGGTCTATCTGAAAGAGGGGTCCCAGATTGTGGACTTGCTTAATATCATGGAAGCACCGATTGCTTTGATGGAGATGGAGAATGTACGAATTTTAAAGGAAATGAGAAATTCGGTAAACAGAAAAGTAAACTGTGAAACCGCAAATATAAATAAAACAGTTTCAGCGGCTGCAAAGCAGGTGGAGGACATTCGACTGATTCAAAAAGAGATTGGTCTCAACAAACTGCCGGAGGGATTGCAGGAGATTGCGGAATTAAGATTGACATACCCGGATGCATCTTTAAAGGAGCTTGGAGAGATGCTGACAGAGCCACTTGGAAAGTCAGGTGTCAATCATCGATTAAGGAAACTTAGTGAATTAGCGGAAGATATAAGAAATAAGTAAGGAGGAACGAGAATGGTAAAGAAGAGTGTAACTGTGAAACGCGAATCAGGTTTAGAAGCGCGCCCAATTGCAATGTTAGTGCAGAAGGCCAGCCAATTTTCAAGTCAAGTACATATTGAAGTTGGAACAAAGAGTATCAATGCCAAAAGTATTATGGGTATGATGTCTTTGAGTGTTGGCAATGGTGACCAAGTAGTTGTTGTGACAGAAGGAGTAGATGAGGTTGCAGCTGCTGACGAGATCGAAACATACTTAATGGCACAATAATATAGACCAGAGATGAAAGAGCGTATTGCAAGATATGCTCTTTTCGTTTATTATTCAATAAGAGGAATTTTTGAAAGGAGGAATCAACATGAAGAAAATGTTATTTGTATATAATCCGAATGCAGGAAAAGGTCTTTTGAAAGCGAAGCTTTCAGATGTCTTGGATCTTTTTGTGAAAGCAGGGTATGAGCTGAATGTTTATCCGACTCAGAGCTACAAGGATGCATATTACAAAATTGTTGATATGGATGATGATTTTGATATGGTTGTGTGTAGTGGTGGTGACGGCACCTTGGATGAAGTGGTTACGGGTATGATGAAACGTGAAAAGAAGCACAGGATTCCAATCGGCTATATTCCAACCGGAACAACCAATGACTTTGCAAGCAGCCTGCACATTTCCCGTGACATTATGGAGGCAGCAGACACCACAGTGCGTGGGGAAGCATTTGCATGCGATATCGGAAAGTTCAATAAGGATATTTTTGTTTATGTTGCGGCCTTTGGCCTTTTCACCGATGTTCCGTATCAGACGGACCAGAAGTTAAAAAGTGCACTAGGACATGCTGCCTATGTGTTAGAGGGCGTAAAGCGTTTGGCCAGCATTCCTTCTTACCGTATCAAAGTGACAAATGGCGACCAGGTGATTGAGGACGAGTTCATGATTGGTATGATCACGAATTCCAAATCCGTAGCCGGTTTCCGCAATATTACGGGAAAAGAAGTGAGATTTGACGATGGTGAATTTGAGGTTACTTTGATTAAGAAACCAAAGAACATAGCAGAGTTAAATGAGATTATCACCTCTCTATTAGTGGAAAGTTTTGATACAAAGCATATGTATACATTTAAGAGTGGAGATCTTATTTTAGAATCAGATGAAGAAATTCCTTGGACACTGGATGGTGAATTTGGTGGACAACATAGTAGGGTGCATATTGAAAATAAGAAAAAAGCCCTGCAAATCATGGTGCAAAAGAGAGAGAAAGAGGACTAGTTAAATGGAAAAAAGAGAAAAATTTTCGTCGAGATTGGGATTCATTCTGATTTCGGCAGGATGTGCAATCGGACTTGGTAATGTTTGGAGATTCCCATATATTACGGGACAATATGGCGGCGGACTATTTGTATTAATCTACTTATTTTTCCTAATTTCAATGGGATTACCGGTAGTAGTAATGGAGTTTGCCATGGGGCGTGCCAGCCAAAAGAGCGTTGGCAAATCCTATGAAGCATTAGAGCCTGAAGGAACGAAATGGCATTGGCATAAATATTTTGCGATTGCAGGGAATTATCTGCTGATGATGTTTTATACAACTGTAGCAGGTTGGATGCTGGCGTATTTTTATAAAATGGTGAAGGGTGATTTTGTAGGCGCAAATGCAACTCAAATCGGGCAAGCCTTTGGTGATTTGACTACCAACCGCAATGAGATGATTATATGGATGCTGGCTGTATCTGTGATTGGTCTGATTGTTTGCTCCTTCGGTTTGGAAAAGGGTGTTGAAAAGATTACAAAACCAATGATGCTGTGCTTATTTGGTATTATGATGGTTCTTGTGGTTCGTTCCCTCACGCTGGATAATGCTATGGCAGGTCTGGAATTTTATTTAAAACCGGATCTTTCAAAAATCAAGGAAGCGGGTATCGGAGAAGTTATTTTCGCCGCAATGGGACAAGCCTTCTTTACCCTTAGCATAGGAATTGGTTCCCTATCTATTTTTGGAAGTTATATCGGAAAGGAACGTTCTCTTACGGGAGAGGCGATTAGCGTTATGGCGTTGGATACAGCAGTTGCAATTATGTCAGGTCTGGTTATTTTTCCAGCATGCTTTGCCTTTGGAATTAATCCGGGAGAAGGTCCGGGGCTCGTATTTATAACCCTACCAAATGTGTTTAACGAGATGGCGGGAAGCCGTTTGTGGGGAAGCCTATTCTTCTTGTTTATGACATTTGCGGCTTTGTCAACGGTCATTGCAGTGTTCCAGAATATTATTGCCTGCACTAGAGAGATTTTCGGCTGGACACAGAAGAAGGCAACTGTGATTAACGGAATATTATTGATTGCTTTGGCGCTTCCGTGTATTTTAGGTATGACAGACTGGTCTGGTTTCCAAATCGCAGGAAAGAGCATTATGGATTTAGAGGATTTTGCAGTCAGCAACAACCTTCTTCCGTTAGGCTCAGTAGTATACCTGCTGTTCTGTACAACCAGATACGGTTGGGGCTGGGACGGATTTGTGAAAGAAGCGAATACAGGTACCGGTATGAAATTCCCAACTTCGAAGGCTTATAGATTCTATCTTACATTTATTTTGCCGATTGTGATTCTGTATATTACAGTACAGGCATATATAACAATGTTTTAAGAATAAAGAATTAAAAAGTACTTGTATATTGTGGGAAAATGTTCTACAATGTACAAGTGTAAGGCCCGTTGGTCAAGCGGTCAAGACGCTAGCCTCTCACGCTGGAATCAGGGGTTCGATTCCCCTACGGGTCATTTGGAACGGAAAGGCTCCGTTCTTCATGCGAAAATTTTATTACATACTATGGAGGGTATTATTATGTTAGTATCAGCAAAAGAAATGCTTCAAAAAGCAAAAGCAGGTCATTATGCAGTTGGTCAATTCAATATCAACAACTTAGAATGGACAAAAGCAATCTTACTTACAGCTCAAGAAAATAACTCACCAGTTATCCTTGGTGTTTCTGAAGGTGCAGGAAAATATATGGCTGGTTATAAAACAGTTGTAGGTATGGTTAAAGGAATGTTAGAAGAACTTAACATCACAGTTCCAGTAGCAATTCACTTAGACCACGGTAGCTACGAAGGATGTATGAAATGTATTGAAGCAGGATTCTCTTCAATCATGTTCGATGGTTCACACTATCCAATCGAAGAAAACGTTGCTAAAACAAAAGAATTAGTTGCAATTTGTGCAGAAAAAGGAATGTCTTTGGAAGCAGAAGTTGGTTCAATCGGTGGAGAAGAAGACGGTGTAGTTGGTAGAGGTGAATGTGCAGACCCTAACGAATGTAAAGCAATCGCTGATTTAGGCGTTGACATGTTAGCAGCAGGTATCGGTAACATCCACGGAAAATATCCAGCAAACTGGGAAGGATTAAGCTTCGAAACATTAGATGCTATCCAACAATTAACAGGAGAAATGCCATTAGTTCTTCACGGTGGTACAGGTATTCCTGAAGATATGATCAAAAAAGCAATTGACTTAGGTGTAGCTAAGATCAACGTTAACACAGAATGTCAATTATCATTTGCAGCTGCAACACGTGAATACATCGAAGCTGGAAAAGATTTACAAGGTAAAGGATTTGACCCACGTAAATTATTAGCTCCAGGATTTGAAGCAATCAAAGCAACTGTTAAAGAAAAAATGGAATTATTCGGTTCTGTTAACAAAGCATAAAAAATTCATACGCATTGGAAAAGGTGGAGACTCTCCACCTTTTTTTGTTGCAATTTTAGACGAATTAGAGTATTTTATAAGGGTACAATTGTGTAGCAATGCGGAAGGATGAAAATATGAGCGAATTTATGAACGTAGCAGAGATATTTGGCGAAAATGTATTTAACGATGCAGTGATGCAGGAACGTTTGCCAGAGGATGTATATAAAGAACTAAAACGTACCATTCAGGAAGGGAAGGAACTTCAACGTTCTACCGCTGATGTGGTGGCTCAGAAAATGAAAGAGTGGGCCATTGAAAAAGGTGCAACGCACTATTCTCACTGGTTCCAGCCACTTACAGGTGCAACCGCAGAAAAACATGACGCATTTATTTCGACTCCAAGTGAAGAAGGAAAGGTTTTGATGGAATTTTCCGGTAAGGCCTTAATTAAGGGTGAGTCTGATGCTTCCTCATTTCCTTCAGGTGGGCTTCGCGCCACATTTGAAGCGAGAGGATATACAGCTTGGGATCCGACTTCGCCGGCGTTTATCAAGAAAGATGCTACAGGTACAGGAGCAATTCTGTACATTCCAACCGCATTTTGTTCTTATACAGGAGAGGCATTAGACCAGAAGACACCGCTTCTTCGTTCTATGGAAGCGATCGACAAACAGGCTATGCGTTTAATTCGCTTGTTTGGCAATACAACTTCCCAGAAGGTAACACCATCTGTGGGAGCTGAACAGGAATACTTCCTAGTAGATAGAGATAAATATTTAAAGAGAAAAGACCTTGTGTTCACAGGACGTACATTGTTTGGCGCAATGCCACCAAAGGGTCAGGAATTGGACGATCACTACTTTGGTGCAATTCGCGAACGTATTGCGCTTTTCATGAAGGATGTGAATGAAGAACTTTGGAAACTGGGTGTTTCTGCAAAGACACAGCACAATGAAGCGGCTCCGGCACAGCATGAGCTTGCTCCTATCTATGCGCAGTGCAACGTGGCCGTTGACCATAACCAGTTAATTATGGAAACCTTGAAGCAGGTTGCGTATCGTCACAATTTGCAATGCGTGTTGCATGAGAAACCGTTTGCCGGTGTGAATGGTTCCGGTAAGCATAACAACTGGTCACTTGGTACAGATGATGGTATTAATCTGTTGGACCCAGGTAAGACCCCACACCAGAATATACAATTCTTATTGGTGTTGACATGTGTTTTAAAAGCAGTAGACAGACACGCGGAATTATTGCGTGAATCTGCAGCTGATGTGGGAAATGACCACAGACTTGGGGCAAATGAGGCACCGCCGGCGATTATTTCCGTATATCTTGGCGCGCAGTTAGAGGATGTGTTGACACAGTTGGTTAACACAGGTTCCGCTACCAGCAGTATCAAACGTGAGAAGTTAGATACCGGTGTGCGTGCGCTTCCGGATTTTGCGAAGGATGCCACAGACCGTAACAGAACAGCACCACTTGCTTTTACCGGTAATAAGTTTGAATTCCGTATGGTTGGTTCCAGAGACTCCGTTGCAGCATCAACAATTGTCCTTAATACAATTGTCGCAGAAGCATTTAGTGAAGCATGCGATGTATTGGAGTCGGCAGAGAACTTTGATTTGGCAGTTCATGATTTGATTAAGAAATATGCAGCTGAGCATGAGAGAATCGTTTTCAGCGGTAACGGATATTCACAGGAGTGGGTAGAAGAAGCAGTGAGACGTGGACTTCCGAATATCAAAACAATGGTGGAAGCAATTCCACATTTGGTAACAGACAAATCGGTAAACTTGTTTGAAAAATTTGGCGTATTCACAAGAGCAGAGTTGGAATCTCGTGCAGAGATTAATTATGAGACCTATGCAAAGGCTATCAATATAGAAGCAAGAGCCATGATTGATATTGCAAGTAAGCATATCATTCCGGCTGTTATCAAATACATCACATCTCTTGCAACTTCGATTAATCAAGTAAAAGAAGCATGTGGTGATGTGTGCGTTGATGTTCAGACAGAATTGCTTTCTGAATCATCCAGATTACTTTCTGATACGAGAGATGCTTTAAAGCTCTTAATTGAAAAGGTAGACAAGGTAGCTGAGAAGCCACACGGCAGGGAAAAGGCAGAATTCTTCTTATATGAAGTGGTTCCGGTTATGAACTCTTTAAGAACTCCGGTTGATAAATTGGAAATGATTGTAAATAAAGAAATGTGGCCAATGCCATCGTATGGAGATTTGTTATTTGAAGTATAATAAAAATATAAAGCACTTCGTTGTTTGATACGAAGTGCTTTTGTTTTTCATAACAAAATATAAATGTCCATAAACGGTAAAAAGACCGATGGGGGAGCCATCAGTCTTTTTGAGGGGAGTATAAATAATTAATAAGGGGTTGTAGAAATCGCTTTCTACAAAGGTCAGTATAATATAACTGGAAAAAAAATGCAAGTTAAAAATTAAAAAATCTTAAAATGCATAAAAAAAGAGAGTTGAGACACAATAAAAGTGTACCAAATAAATCTTAGGAGGATATAAAAATGGACAAAAACAATAATAAAAATTATTCACAAAACAATTCACAAAACAACTCAAGTAAAAATGCTAACAACAACTCAAACAACAATGCAAGCAGAAATGCAAACAACAACTCACAAAACAACTCAAACAACAATAACAGCAACTCAAGAAACAACTACTAATTCTATGGGAGACCGCAAATGCGGTCTCTTTTGCTTTGCAACCGCACCCCACGTAAGAGTTTGCAAGCAAACTCTTATTGACATGAGCATGCTGACCACTTAATATAAAGAAGAGAATGCAGGAGGATAACAATGAAAAGAGTAGAACTGATTGCACCATGCCATTTTGGCTTGGAGGCTGTGCTAAAGAGAGAAATTATAGATTTAGGGTATGACGTTTCATCTGTGGAAGACGGAAGAGTATCTTTTTGGGGAGATGCAGAAGCAATCTGCAGAGCGAATGTATTTTTGCGTACCGCAGAACGCGTTTTGTTAAAGGTTGGAAGCTTCAAAGCTCTTACATATGATGAACTGTTTGAAAATACAAAGGCTTTACCTTGGGAGGAATATATTCCAAAGGACGGAAAGTTCTGGGTAGCAAAAGCAGCATCTGTAAAGAGTAAATTATTCAGTCCTTCTGATATTCAGTCCATTATGAAAAAAGCAATGGTAAATCGGATGAAGGAGCATTATGATGTGGACTGGTTTGAGGAAACCGGCGCATCCTATCCGGTTCGTGTATTTTTAATGAAAGATATTGTAACTATTGGAATTGACACCTCCGGAGTTTCCCTTCATAAGAGAGGATATCGCCAGTTATCCAGCAAGGCGCCGATTACGGAAACATTAGCAGCAGCACTGATTATGCTGACTCCTTGGAAAAAAGACCGTATTTTGGTAGACCCGTTCTGTGGATGTGGTACATTTCCAATTGAAGCAGCTATGATAGCAGCCAATATAGCACCTGGTATGAATCGTTCCTTCTTGGCGGAAGAGTGGACCAACCTGATTCCGAAGAAGCTTTGGTATGACACCGTTGATGAAGCTAATGAGATGGTAAATGTTGACATTGATGTGGATATTCAAGGCTATGACATTGACGGAGATGTGATTAAAGCAGCCCGTGAAAATGCGAAAGAAGCCGGGGTTGACCACCTGATTCATTTTCAAGAGCGTGATGTGAAGGATTTGCGCCATCCGAAGAAATATGGATTTATCATTACAAACCCACCATATGGCGAGCGTATTGAAGAAAAGAAAAATCTTCCATCACTCTACAAAACATTTGGTGAAAGCTTTAAAAAATTAGATAGCTGGTCAGCCTTTATGATTACCAGCTTTGAGGATACAGAACGATATTTTGGCAGGAAGGCGGACAAGAATAGAAAGATTTACAATGGGATGTTAAAAACGTACTTTTATCAGTTTAACGGACCGAAGCCTCCGAAAAAAACAGACAAAAAAGAGGAAGCGTAATGGAACAGAAGATTATATTTGCAACAGGAAATGAAAATAAAATGAAAGAAATCCGTATGATTTTGGCGGATTTGGGCATGCCTATCTTATCAATGAAAGAAGCAGGCATTGATGTGGATGTGGTGGAAGATGGCACTACATTTGAGGAAAATGCTTTGATTAAGGCAACAGAGATTGCGAAGCTTACAGAGAATTGTATTGTTCTCGCGGATGATTCCGGTTTGGAAATTGATTATTTAAATAAGGAACCGGGCATCTATTCTGCAAGATATGCTGGTGTGGACACATCTTATGATATTAAGAACAATCTTCTTTTAGAAAGATTACAGGGTGTTCCGGATGAGAAGCGTACGGCTCGTTTCGTGTGTGCGGTTGCGGCTGCATTTCCGGATGGAAGCACAGAGGTGGTAAGAGGTACTATCGAAGGTATCATTGGTCATGAAATCGCTGGGGAAAATGGATTCGGTTATGATCCAATTTTCTATCTTCCTGAATATGGCTGCACAACAGCTGAGTTATCGCCGGAAAAGAAAAACGAGTTAAGCCACCGAGGAAATGCGCTTCGAGAAATGCGTAAGATTATGGAGAAAAAGGCATGAAAATATTGATTGTCAGTGATACACATGGTCGTCATGGGAATCTGGATGAGGTTTTGGAACGCGAAGGAAAAATCGATATGCTACTCCACTTGGGCGATGTGGAGGATGATGAACATTATATCGAAGCAATCGCAGAGTGCCCGGTGCACATGCTTTCCGGGAACAATGATTTCTATTCCTATTTGCCAGGGGAAAAAGAGATTCAGATTGGAAAATACCGTGTGTTTATGACACATGGACATGGATATTATGTGTCCGTAAACACAAAAAGGCTCAGGGAAGCGGCGTGGGCGCGAGGTGTTGATGTTGTTATGTTTGGCCATACCCACAAGCCATACATAGATGTAGAAGGTGACTTGAAGGTGATTAATCCGGGAAGTCTTTCTTATCCGAGACAGGAAGGTCGCCAAGCATCCTATGTGATTATGGAGATAAATGCCAATGGAAATGCAAGTTTTGAGCTAAAATTTGTCTAAAATAGAAAATGTAAAAAAAAATAAAAAAGTTGTTGACAATTCTTAAGACGCACTATATAATAACTATTGCGTCACGGGGCGGACGTCAAAAAATGAACATTGCGGGGTGTGGCTCAGCTTGGCTAGAGCGCCTGGTTTGGGACCAGGAGGTCGCAGGTTCGAATCCTGTCACCCCGATTACGCGGGTGTAGTTCAATGGTAGAACACCAGCCTTCCAAGCTGGATACGTGGGTTCGATTCCCATCACCCGCTTTTTAAGACAAAAGTCTTAAATGAGTCCGTAGCTCAGCTGGATAGAGCAACGGCCTTCTAAGCCGTAGGTCGAGGGTTCGAATCCCCCCGGGCTCGTTTCAGTTTTAAACTGAAAACTCAAAAATCTGATGCTTTGAGAAGAAACTCAATAGAATCAATGAATATGGTGGGTATGGTGCAGTTGGTTAGCGCGCCAGATTGTGGTTCTGGATGTCGTGGGTTCGAGTCCCACTACCCACCCTGGATTTATAAAAGAAATTTTATAAATCTTTTTTAAAATTATTGGGCTATCGCCAAGCGGTAAGGCACAGGACTTTGACTCCTGCAGTCGCTGGTTCGAATCCAGCTAGCCCAGTATGGAGCATTAGCTCAGTCGGTAGAGCACTTGACTTTTAATCAAGTTGTCCGGGGTTCGAATCCCCGA
>JAZRQP010000108.1:0-1638 GCA_045649885.1 Faecalimonas sp. | reverse complement strand
CATTACATATCATTAAAGATGCTGCTCATTTCTCTAATGGGGATAATGCGAAACAGGTTAATTTTGAGATAGAGCAGTTTGTTATACAAACAACTGTTGATAAATTTATATCCTGAGTTATAGCGTTTGACAAATTCCAATTTGGTGAACGGTTAGATAAACTTGAATTTTGCGAATAGACAAATCGGCACCTGTAACTGGTGCCGATTTAATCTTCAAAAAATTTCAGAATAATTGACCAAATAGGCTTGCTGCTTTCGAAATCGGCTTTACAGAATCTTTAGTAGAGGGCATAGGTTGTTCCAACTATTTCTATCCAGTTTGATAGTTCTTTTGCATCTTCCCTAGTAATTCCTACCACTTAAGGGAACTTGCCTTGTCAGTAAGAATTGCAGATGATATGATAATGTTGTCAAAAGGCCTGCTGACAGAAAGGAGGACCCCATGAAGATTACCATTGAGCATACACCTATGGAAGAAAATGAAGTGGTATTACGGTGCACCACACTGGACGATGAGATGTTACGGGTTTTGTCTTTACTGCGCAGTGGTATGCAGAAACTACTGGTTTGGAATGAAAATCGTGAGACGCTTCCGCTTGTGGTTTCGGAAGTGGTATATTGCGAGACGGTAGAGGAAAAGACTTTCGTTTATACTCAGGAGGGTATGTTTCAGACTGCTCTTTCCCTTGCGGAATTGGAAGACCGCTGGGGAGATTTAGGGTTATTCCGAGCAGGAAAATCTGCTGTTGTGAATCTGCATGAAATTCGGAAGTTGAAGAATTGCGGAGCAGGGCGTATTGAAGCTCTCCTCTCCACAGGAGAAAGGTTGATGATTTCCCGTCACTATGCTCCCATGCTTCGAGAAAAACTTGGAATGTAATGAAAGGAGTATGTGTTATGAAAGTGTTCAATAAGTTTTATCTCTGGGCAGCCAATATGAAGTATCACATGGCCATCTATACGGTAGCCGCTATTTTTGTAAAATCCATAATGAATCTAATTATAGGCGATTTCTCCGTGGAGATTCTGACTATGCTTCAGATGCTGTTTGTCAGTCTGGCCTTCGCTTGTGCGGAAACCCTCCTGTTCCCTCAGGGGAAGGAGTGGGGTGTTACTGGATGGCGGTTGGTATTATGGGCCATACTTGCCAATATTCTATATATTGGCGCAGCCATCGTTTTCCACTGGTTCCCTGGTATTCCAGTCTGGTGTAGTATTCTGAGTGTTGTCATTATGGAATGTGGCTTGTTTGCCATGTGGTACGTTTTATGGTTGGAAAACAAGCAGGATAATCAGTGCTTGAATTGCAATTTGAAGGAATTTCAGAATCAATAACTGCTGGTAATGTTATAAGTCATGTATGAATTGTTTTCATGGGTGCAACAAGTGCATAGCTTTTTGGAAAGCAAATAAACTCAGCAAATTCCAATTTATCTAATTGACAGTATGATACAAAAAAGAAACCTGCCCACTTTTAAATTGTGGAAAGGTTTCTTTTTTCTATCCCTTTAACTTAATGACATTGACTGAAATAGTTCCCCGTTTCGTTCATTTTTCGTTAACAAATTCCACCCAAAATAGAAAAGCGATACGTAGAAAACTTTCAGTAATACGCATTGATTCATTTAATCATTGA
>JAZRQP010000107.1:0-35433 GCA_045649885.1 Faecalimonas sp. | reverse complement strand
TTTGTTAAAGCGGTATACGAAAAGCAACTGTCTATGGCTGATAGATTTTTATATAGAGCCTATGAAATTGCTTTGTATTCAGAAAAATATTATGATCAAATTAATTGGAAGGATATAATAATTGATATTCAAAGGCAAAATTTGAAAAGCTATTTTAAAAGTATGATTCACGGCATATTGAATATTTTTCCGCAAGTATTTCCGGAATTTTTTGTCAAAGCGATATATGAGAAAGATTATGAAATGACACTTGATGATGTTGACCAAATGTTTTGTGAATATTTGGTTACACATAATGACTATGAATGTGCGGAATTGGTTGAGAAGTTTATAAATGAGAAATGGAATGGAAAAGAAGTACTTAATCTTACCGAAAAAACAGAGAAAACATTTTCAATTACATGTCATCACTGGAAGGTTGAAAAAGAGTTAAAAAATGATGCGGATTTCAAATGTACATGCACAGTGATTAATAGAAGTAACAAAATCGGGGTGTTTTTTGAAGTTTTGCAGGAGGACATTTGTTTTAGTGAAGAAAATCAGCTGGATGATAGTGAGACTGATGGTATTCATTTGTTTTTGTGCAGTACCCATAAGTTCTTATATAGAAGCATTTTTCTTTTCCCTAAAATTATCTGTGGAGAAACAAAAGTAATAGCTATAGATGCTGTAACCAACGAAGGCGTTGAAGATTTGATATGTAATTTAGAAATCACTTCAAACGGATATCATCTCGGTATTTTTTTAAACGCGCCTTTTATTAAGAAAAACCTGCTAGAAAGCAATTTTTATTTAGGGGCAATTGCTGCAAAATGTTGTCCTAACACAGGAAAAAGAATAAGGGAATTAACTATGTCACCAAGGGTGGAATACTGGTATAGTCCAACCTGGTTTGCAAAAGTTGAATGGTAAAAGTAAATAATTCAGAGTATAATAAAAAGGATAAAAGCCGTTTACTATTGTGTACGGCATTTTCAAAACGCACTAACTCAACCTGTGGTTGCATACAGGTAAAGCACAATAGTTATTCATGAGTTTCGACCTCCTTAGAAGCACTGGCTCTAAGACCATGTCGTTCCCGCATTGAAACGCGTCCATCTATTAATACTTCATATGAATTATGTATGATACGGTCCATAATAGCATCTGTTATTGCACTTCCGGTTTCTGTATCCATGCTACTGTTAGGATTCAAACGCGCATACCAATCATCCGGTTCATACTGTGTGCAAATATCGTCTATTGTATTAAAATATAAAAATAGAGTTGAATTTATAACACTCTTATGATATATTCTAACCGATTTAAACGATGAATGGACAAAATAGGTATAACGAATACAGAGGAGGTATTACTGTGAGTTGCAAAACAAATAAAAAAGAGATGTATCGTTTTGGAATTATTGGATATGGGAATATGGCAAATTATCATTTTAAAAAGACATTTAAACCCGAGTGTATAAAATTTTGTGCAGCATATGATACGAATCCAATAAGATTAGAAGTAGCCAAAAGAGATGGACTGAATACTTATGAAAATTTGGTCCAAATGTTTGATAAAGAAAAACTAGATGTAGTATTGATTGCTACACCAAATAACTCACACAAAAAGTATGCTTTAATGGCTATGGAGAGAGGAATTCATGTTATTTGTGAAAAACCGGCTGCAATGAATAGTGATGAATTGATAGAAATGATGGAAAGTGCTGAAAAATATAAAGTTTTATTTACAGTTCATCAAAACAGAAGATTGGATCAAGATTTTCAAATTATGAAAAAAGTGTATGAAGACAACATGTTAGGTAAAGTCTTTCGAATAGAGTCAAGAGTCCAAGGTTCTAGAGAAATAGCACCAACGTGGCGTAGAAATAGAGAAAATGGCGGGGGCATGTTGTATGATTGGGGCGTACACCTTATAGACCAAATCTTATATCTAATTGATTCCAAGGTGGTTAGTGTATATGCTGAGTTTCAATATTTGAGACAAGACGAGGTCGATGAAAACGTTCGTGTACAATTACAATTTGAAAATGGTTTGTCTGCAATGGTTGAAATTGGGACATGTAATTACATCATGTTGCCACTGTGGTACATGTGTGGAGTAGAAGGTACAGCTCAGATTGATTATTGGGATTTAAAGGGAAAGGTTTGCCAATTAATAGATTCAGATGTTGCGTTTGCAGATGAAATCAAGCCTTCTGTTGTAGGACCATCTATCACCATGGCCCCACGTTCAGCAGATACAATGAGAGAATGCCCTCTTCCTGTGCCAGAGTATGATAAGGATTTGTTTTACAGAAATTTCGTTCGTGCATTAGAAGGGCAAGAAGAGTTATTTATAAAGCCTTCTGAAGTATTACGTACTTCTAGCATTATTGATTTAGCTTTTGAGTCAGGACGTAGGAACGAAGTAATAAAGTGCAATATTTAATCCATATCAAGTGAAGTGTTTAAAAACATGCTTGGGGATATTCCAGTGTTTTTTTTGAACCATCTGGAAAAGTATCCCACATCATTAAAGCCTAAATGTGAAGCGATTTCATTAATTGTCAAATCACCGCTTCGAATCATATCCTTCGCTTGACGCAGTAGATTGTTTGTTTTGTATTGTACCGGAGAGATACCGGAGTATTGCTGAAATAGTTTGCGGAAACATGATTCGCTCACATGACACATTTTCGCAATCTCGGAAACGGACAAATCGTATGAATGCATTTGCTCGAGATAAGCAATACCGGCTGCAATGGGCATATATTTCTTTGAGTACATTCGTTCATAATGAAAGCTTTTACATATTCCATGTAAAAAAGCGTAGCATTGTGACTTCATCATGTTGTATGAAAGAATTGGTTTGCTATAAATGGTCACTATTTCATTAAAAATAGCATCAATGTTATAGGTTTGAGATAAATTCAGAATCATAATGGATGGTGAAGCTATAAATATGTTGTTTGTTTCGTTGACTAACTCGAATTCTATCAATTGTGTATGGGTAGTTCCAGCACCACATTGATAATAATGTGTCTTATAACGGGCTCCTTGTGGGATGTATACAAGAGAGCCTTTTTTGATGTGTAAAATTTCACCACTGGTAAGAGTATAAGTGGCAGCACAGTTTTTGTAATATACCAAAGCACTGGTTTGTCTTGGCGTATCCCACATCGTAAACATTTGGTTTTCGGACCATTTTTGATTCATTGCAAATAATTGTTTTAAATTATAGTCTAAACTGTACATTGCACTAAATTTAATAATATCCATATCAAATCATCCTTTCTAAATTTCCTCCTTGTAATCCAATTATATCATGGTGAGTATAATTTTCAATACATATTGTTAAAAAAGTAACAAAAAAAAAGAAAAGTTCATAAACGGTATCGTTTATTCTATGGAGGAATAATGTTTAAAATAATATAATTATGTTAAATATTGTATCCAGACAAAAAAGGAGGACATGTGAATGAGAAAGATTAATGTAACGGTGTGGAATGAATATGTTCATGAGAAAGATGAGAAAATCGCAAAAGTCTACCCAGAAGGCATTCATGGTGCCATTGCAAAAATGCTTGGAGTGGAACAGGATTTTCAGGTTAGAACTGCAACATTAGAGATGGAGGAACATGGACTTACAGAGGAAGTGTTGAATGACACGGATGTTCTTATCTGGTGGGGGCATATTGCACATCACGAGGTTTCAGATGAAGTGAGAGACAGGGTGGTAAACAGAGTTTTGGATGGCATGGGATTGATTGTGTTACATTCCGGACATCTGTCAAAACCATTTGTAAAATTAATGGGAACGTGCTGTCGTTCTAAATGGCGTGAAAATGATGAGAAAGAGCGTATTTGGGTAATTGAACCAGCTCATCCAATTGCGGCAAATCTTCCGGAGTACATAGAACTGGAACAGGAAGAGACATATGGAGAACGATTTGAAATTCCAACACCGGATGAATTGGTTTTCATTAGCTGGTTCGCAGGTGGCGAGGTGTTCAGAAGTGGCTGCTGCTACAAGAGAGGATTGGGAAAGATTTTCTATTTCAGACCGGGCCATGAGGAATATCCAACATACTATCGTGATGACATTACACAAGTTTTAAAAAATGCAGTTCGCTGGGCTCAACCTTCTAATGGACCGAAACCGACTTTGGGACATGCCAATGCATTAGAAAAATTGGCGGACAAATTTGAAGGAAAATCAGAAAGTGAAAGAAAACACGAAAACTTATCAGATTTGGCTAAAAAAATTACAAAAGGAGATGTGTAAGATGGGTGTTGTTAAGTTAGGTATAATAGGAGTCGGTGGTATTGTGGAAAGCGTACACATGAAAGAATTGCTGAATGTAAAGGAAGCAAAGGTTGTCGCTATTTGTGATATTAATCCGGCACAGTTAGAAAAAATTGGTGACGAGTTGAATATTCCGCTGGAAAAAAGATATACAGATTATCGAAAATTAGTTGATGACAAAGACGTGGAAGCTGTTGAAATCTGTACACCAAATTATCTGCATGTGGAGATGGCAGCATATACAATCCGCGCAGGTAAACATGTCAATGTTGAAAAACCTATTTCAACAGACTGTAGTACAGTAAAGCCGTTAGAAGATGCATTGAAGGAATGTGATTTGGACAAACAAGTTTGTATGTCATGTTTTTCTTATCGTTTCAGACCGGCAGTGCGTTATGCAAAGACTTTGATAGAACAAGGAGTACTTGGGAAAATAGTCAATGTTAATGTTGAATATATGAAAGACAGCGCTTTTTGGAAAAACAGACCGATGGAATGGCGTTTCGAGAAGGAAAAAGCAGGAACAGGTGTGTTGGGAGACTTGGGTGTGCATTTGATTGATATGACAAGACTTTTGGTAGATGATTTTGAATCTTTGACAGGACACACCGAAATCATTGTGAAAGAAAGACCTTGGGCAGATGGAACTGGTATTGGTCAAGTAGGAACAGATGATTTTTGTACATTTATCGCAAGTATGAAAAACGGAGCTACAGCGAATTTCACAATTTCAAGATGTGCAATTGGAGAAAAAAATTCCATACGATTTGATGTGTATGGTACAAAGGGAGTAATTTCATTTGATTTGAATAATCCGGATGTTATGGGATTATGCATAACAGATGATGACCCGGGACTCGCAAAGATGGAGCAAGTGGAAGTTCCGAAGGAGTATCATGTTATGCAAGAACAATCGTTTGTGGATGCAATTTTAGGCAAAAAGGTTGCCTACTTCCCGGACATTTATGAAGCGATTGAATGTCAAAAAATTCTTGATGCAGTGCAAGAGTCAAGTGAGGAGAAAAAGTGGGTTAATATCCATTAGAGAATTGTTCACATGAAACAAAAGCTTATCGTACTATAAGCAAGCAGAAAAAAGGAGAGAATGAAAGATGTTTGAATACAAGGTTAAAATTGGACTAGTTCCAATGAGACGTAATACTACAGATCGCCCAAGAGGTGCAAGCTGGAATTGGTATTCGCCAGAGCAGAGATGTAAGGAAGTAGTTAGTTATATCGAAGACAATTTTACAAGTAGCAATGTAGAATTTGTTGATACAAAGGGACTTGGAATAGGTGATTTAATTTTTGATGGCAAGAGTGCAAAACAGGCCATTGAACGTATGAAAAGTCAAAATGTAGATGCCATTGTAATTATCAATTGTAATTTTGGTAATGAAGAGGCGGCTGGTGATATTGCAAATGCAATAGGGAAGCCAGTTCTTATTTGGGCACCTTTAGATGAAGAGTATAGCGAGGATGGAACAAGAACAACTGATTCGCAATGTGGATTGTTTGGCGTCTCACGTCAACTGCAACGATTTCATATTCCATTTTCAAGCATTCCATCATGTAGGGTAGACTCAGATGAATTTCATGCAGGGCTTGAACAGTTTATTAGAGTTTCCTGCATGGTAAAGAATTTTAAGGGAATGCGAATTGGGCAAGTAGGAACTCGTCCGGCACCATTTTATTCCGTTATTTATAACGAAGGTGAATTGTTAGAAAAATTTGGAATTCGCATTGTCACAATTAACTTTGCAATCGTAGAACAGAGAATGAAAACGGTTGTAGAAGAATATAAGGAAGAAATTGAATCGTATGCAAACTATTTTAGAGATAATTATAAGTTAGACGATATGACTGAATCATATGTTGAAAAAATGGCAGCAATGACAGTTATGTATAAGAATCTCTTTGAAGAATATGATTTGGATATTATGGCTGCAGAGTGTTGGACTGCAACACCAATTATGTTTGATGGTCTTGCTCCATGTGCGGTATTTGGTTTGTTGAATGATTTGGGATATATGATTGCATGTGAAAGTGATATACATGCAGCTATGACAATGGCTGTACTTAAAAGTGCTACATTGGGAGAGGGCAAACCGTTGTTTGGCGAATTTACAGTACGTCATCCTGAAAATAAAAATGTTGAGTTACTATGGCATTGCGGTCAGTTCCCATTATCACAGAAAGCATCTGATTGTGAAGCATGCTTAGTAAATCAGCGAGAGTGGTTTAGAGGTAAGGATGGCACATATACTGCCGCACGTATCGATCAGGAGAGTGGTAAATATATGATGTTGCCGATTCTTTGCAAAACAGCAGAGGGACCTGCTACTAATGGTACATATATCTGGGCTGAGTTTGAGGATTTACAAAAAGTAGAGCAGAAAGTTTTACAGGGACCTTATATTCACCATTTTATAGAAATTGAAGGTGATTATCGAGAAGAACTGCAAGAATTCTGTAAATATATATCTGATTTAAATTTAGATACAGTTTAGAGAAAGAGGCATTGGAGGTTCAGAAATGTTAGAAAAAATATATTCTGTTGAGGATGCAGAATTTCGTACTTATGGACGTATTATTCATGATTTGGATATTACAGAAGTTGTAGAAGCGGCAAAACAAATTGAAAATCCGGCAGAGGGTTCTTCATACCTGCCGAGCATAGAGGAGTTCGAGAAACTGGAAATATTTCATGAAATAGAAGATAAATTCTATGGAACATTGTCCGGACAATTAGGATATTGTTGGGGACGTAATCAGGTAATGAATGCGATGGAGTATCATTTCTCTCATGAAATTAATATTGCAGTCACACCATTTGTTTTGATTTTGGGACATATATGGGATGTAGAAGACATGAAAGTAGATTCTAATACTTTTCGCGCATTTTATGTTCCACAAGGAACCGTGTTAGAAATATATGCTACAACATTACATTTTTGTCCATGTCAGGTGAGTGATGCCGGATTTGGGTGCATTGTTGGTCTTCCAAGAGGGACTAACGTGCCAATAGATGGTCCTGTTCAAGCAAAACCCCTATTCAAACAAAATAAATGGGTGCTTGCACATGAGGACAATACATCATTAGTAGAAAAAGGAATCTTCCCGGGGATTACCGGAGAGAATTACGTTGTTCAATATGAGAAACAGGAGGGATAAAAAATGCAACATCAAATGAATGAATTTTTGTTTTCAATGATTTTAACAGAATTAGAAGATGCAGTTGGGCGTGAGAACTGCTCAACAAGAACAATTGATAAGCTAGCTCATAGTGTAGATTATTATTGGTTGTCAAGAATGTGGGCTGATAGAGGTTCACGTATGCCGGAAGCTGATATTGTAGTATGTCCAAAGGATGCAACAGAGGTATCAAAGGTGCTTAAAATTGCTAATTATTACAAGATTCCGGTTACAACATGGGGTGCCGGTGGTGGTTCACAAGGTGGAGCACTTCCTGTTTGCGGTGGTATTCTTCTTGATACAAAACGCATGAATCAAATATACGAAGTAAATACAGAAGCAATGTATATTGAATGTGGAACGGGCGCTATTTATAAACATATTGAATGGGCAGCAAATGAAGTTGGTAAGGCAACCATGCATTATCCATCATCACTTACTTGTTCTACAGTAGGTGGCTTCCTTGCACATAGAGGTATTGGTGTGTGTTCAAATAAATATGGCAAGATTGATGACATGGTGCTTCAGATGGAAGTGGTACTTCCAAATGGAGATATTATTTATACATCACCGACACCGAAGCATGCAGTTGGTCCGGATTTGAATCAAATCTTTATTGGTTCAGAGGGAACATTGGGTGTTATTACAAAGGCTCAGATTCGTATTTATGACCAACCAGAAGAACGCCGTTTTAGAGCATTTTTATTCCAAGATATGGATGCGGCATTTAAAGCATCGAAGGAATTATTACAGAAGTTTAAACCATCAGTTATGAGATTATACGATGAAGCAGAAACAGCATCTCTCATTAAAAAGGTTGTAGGTGTAGAACGTAAAGGTGCATTTATGAACATTGCCTACGAAGGTTTGTCTAAAATGGTGGATTTAGAAGAAGAAATCCTGCTTGAAACATTTGCCAAGTATGGTGCGGAAGACCTCGGAAGTGAATACGGTGAAAAATGGTGGAAAGAAAAAATCACGTTCTTCTATCCTGGACATGCTCTTGATTTACCAAAATTGTATGGAACAATGGATACAATTGCACCATACGGCAAGATTGAAAAAATCTATTATGCCATGAAAGAAGCAATTGAGACAAAGTTCCCACAAGCAAAGTTTATTGCTCATTTCTCACACTGGTATGAATGGGGTGCAATGATGTATGACCGCTTTATCATCGAGAAAGAGTTTGTTCCAGAGGATCCTGTTGAAGCATTAAAACTTCATCAAGAAATTTGGACAACTGGAATTCGTGCTGCCCTCGAAAATGGTGGTGTTGTAAATGACCATCATGGTGTTGGTATTAAGCTTGGACGATATGTTAAGGAACAGTATGGTTCTGCAATGCAGGTACTTGAAGGTATTAAGAAACAGTTAGATCCAAATGGAATTATGAATCCATTTAAGTTAGGACTTTAATAGGGGGTGCAGAATTATGATGATGTCAGATAAAAGTAAGGAACATGTAGAAGCGTGTCGTTTTTGTTGGATGTGTCATCACATCTGTCCGATTGGAAATGCAACCGGACATGAAAGAAGTACAGCAAGAGCAAGGGCGTTAGGACTGTCCTTGGTCAACAGGGAAGCGATTGAATTATCTGAAGTAATGGACAATGTTTATGAGTGTTCATTCTGTGGTGCATGTGTTCATGATTGTACAACGGGATGGGATCCGGTTATGTTTACTAAAGAAACTAGATTGCTCGCAGCAATGGAAGGACAAACACCTTCGTATATTGAAACATTGATTGACAATTGTTTAGCAACCGGTAATGCGTATGGAAAGACAGAACTTTGTAAAACGCTTGCAGAAGCTATTAGCAAACATACAGATAAAACAGAGGTACTTCTATATTTAGGTGTCGATGCACGCTATAAGGCTTGTGAACAAGCATTGAAAGCAATCAAGGTTCTTGAACAGGCAGGAGTTAGTTTTACTGTCTTATTGGATGAACCTGCCAGCGGTTCACAACTTGACTTCTTGATTGGTGCGGCAGAGGAGACAAAACAACAGATGGTAGTTGCAACAAAAATCATGAATGAATATGGTACTGTTGTATTTTATGATCCAAATGATGCAAAAGCAATGAAACAAACAGCCAAAGAATATGGTGTGGATTATACATTCCGTGCAGTTACATATACATCTTATATTGCAGGGCTTTTAAATGATGGTAAGTTAACCGGACATAGTACAGGAAAAAGAGTTGTTTTCCAAGACCCATATCAATTGGCACGTGATCTGCAAGAAACAGAGGAAGCACGCAATATCATTAGTGCCTATGCAGACTTGGATGAAATGTTGTTGAATCGTGCAGAAACAGTGTTGGCAGGTGATCTCTTAATGGCTTGTTATATGCCGGAGGTTATGCTCCAGGTAGCTGAAAGAAGAATCTTTAATGCAAAATCTGTAGGAGCAACAGTTATAGTAACAGCATCGGTTGCTGAGTATGTTTCTTTAAAGAAAGTAGCACAAAACGATGTTGAAATATTATCGATTGAAGATTTGATTCTGGGAGGTAACTAGTTATGTTAGTGACTTTAAAAGAAATTATTTCTATGGCAGAGGAAGGAAATTATTGTATTCCGGCTTTCAATGTATATAATACAGAAACAATTATGGGTGTTATTAAGGCGGCAGAGGAATTGAAAGCTCCTGTGATTATGCAGGTTTATCCAAGACTTCTCAATGAGGAGGTTGGATATTATATTTCTCCTGCTGTAATTGCAGCAGCAGAGAAAGCGTCTGTGCCAGTTTGTTATCATTTGGATCATGGTCCTTCAGAAGCAGAAGTAATGAAAGCACTTCGCTGGGGGGCAACAGGAATCATGCTTGATGGTTCTGCACATCCATTTGAAGAAAATGTTGCATTAACAAAACATATTGTTGATACTTGTGCGGCAATTGGTATTGGTGTGGAAGGTGAACTTGGACATGTGGGTAGTGTTAATGACGATGCTATGGAAGAATATACAGATCCACAAGAAGCAGCAGAATTTGTAAAACGTACAGGAGTATGTTGCTTGGCTGTTCTTATTGGAAATGCACATGGACATTATAAAAAAGAACCAAAACTTGATATTGAGAGAGTAAAAGCCATCAGAGAAGCAACTGGAGGTCTTCCGCTTGTGTTACATGGTGGTTCCGGAATTCCGGACGAACAGGTTAAAGCGGCAATTCAGGCAGGTGTTCGCAAAATGAATATTGGAACAGATGTGTGTTGTGCTTTTGCAGAGGGAACGATGGAAACATTAAATGACCCGAAGAGAAGTTTAGCAATTGATATTTTTATGAAACATCCAATTGAGACAGTGAAGAAATTAGCATCAGAAAAGATTAAACTTGTAGGAGCAGACAATAAAGTCAAGTAACATTATGAGCATTAGATCTGAGTGTTTGAGTTGTATTTTAAGAATGCAATTGGAAAAAATTCCAATCGGCTGCATGGAAGAAGAAAAGTTATTATACAAACAAAGAGTTTTAAAGGTACTCTCTGAAGCAAAAGTTTCGGAGAGTGCACCACTCTTAATAAAACGAATTAATGATATTCAGACAGAATTATTTGGTAATTCCACAGATTATACAGAAATCAAAAGGTTTTATAATAACTATGTTTCAGAAAAACAAACGAAAATTGAAAACGATATTGCCAAGGCAGAGGATTCGCTTCTTCGAGCGATGCAGTATTCCTTGACCGGTAATTATATTGATTTTGGTGCAATGGAAAATGTAGATAATGCGAGATTTGAACAATTTCTATCTGATGCGTCATCTATACATTTGGGATGCGAATATGAACAATTCTGTCAAGATTTAGAACACGCGAAGAGACTTGTTTTTCTTACGGATAACTGTGGAGAAATTGTATTTGATCAGATTCTTGTTCGAACAATAAAAAGATTATATCCAGCCATAAACATTACAGTTATTGTTCGTGGGAATGCTGTCTTAAATGATGCAACGCTTGAAGATGCGTTTCAGATTGGACTAACCGAAGAGTGTGATGTTATAGGTAACGGAACTAATATTGCCGGGACATGTCTAAACTTGATTTCAAATGAGGCACGTAGAGCTATTGACTTGTCTGATGTTATCATTTCAAAAGGACAAGGCAATTTTGAAACACTTCAGGACTGTGGATTGAATGTTTATTATCTTTTTATGTGTAAATGTGAGATGTTTGCAAAAAGATTTCAAGTGGATTTGTATACAGGAATGTTAATCAACGATAAAAGGAAGGGAATCTAAAAGAAATGGATTGTGTGAAAACAAATAAAATCGTAGGGATAGGAGCCTGTGTTATGGACACCTTGTTGATGGTTCCTAGTTTTCCAAAAGAAGATACCAAGCTACAAGCACTATCCAGTAAAACGGTAGGTGGTGGACCGACAGCAACAGGTTTGGTTGCTGCGCAAAAACTGGGAGAGCAGGTAGCGTATATTGGCGTGCTGTCGGATGATAATGGAGGGAATTTTCTTTGGAAAGACTTTGAAAAATATGGCGTTAATATGGATTATGTAGATGTCAAATCTGATTATCGCTCATTCTCGTCAAATATTTGGCTTGCTTCCGACACTTCGAGCCGTACTTGTGTTTTTGATAGAGGTAACCTACCGCCACTTCAATTAGATGGAGAAAAGAAACAAGCAATATGTGATGCAGATATTTTAATGATTGATGGAAATGAGATGGATGCAGCAGAAGAAGCGGCAAGAGTTGCGAACGAAAATGGAACGAAAGTATTGTATGATGCGGGTGGATTATATGAAGGAGTTGAAAGGCTATTAAGGTTAACAGATATATTGATTCCTTCAGAAGAGTTTGCTTTACGTCATACAAAGAGTGAAAATATTGAGGAAGCAGCAAGCCGATTGTGGGAAACATATCATCCGGAAATTCTTGTGATTACATGTGGTAAACAGGGCGGAGTGATTTATAATGGTAAGTCTTTGGATAGTTATGAAGCATTTACTGTAAAAGCTATAGATACCAATGGAGCTGGAGATGTTTTTCATGGTGCTTTCGCAGCAGCCGTTGTAAAAGGATTTTCATACAAAAATTGCTGTTTATTCGCCAGTGCAGTATCTGCAATTAAGTGTACCGGAATAGGAGCACGTGAGAGTGTTCCGGATTATGAAACAGTTGTGGCATTTTTAAAGGAGAAAGGTTATGAATTATAAAAGACATTGGGATTATGAAAAAGATGGTTATGTGAACATATATCAATCATGTAATAGCGCATGCCATACAATGGAAGTAGATGCACTAAAACTTTTAACAGGAGAGTTATATCAAGGCGAAACTGGTAATATGGAGTATGGAATTGTCATTTTAAGTGGAATCTGCAATATTACAGGTGATGATTTTGCATTTGATAATATCGGAAAGAGAATGTCTGTTTTTGAAGGAAAAGCATATGCTGTTTATTTGCCTAAAAACAAAAAATATATGATTCAGGCGTCTACAGAATTAAAAGTTGTAATTGCAAAATGTCCTGCAAAAGATGATTTCGCACCGGTTTTGATTACTCCTGATTCAATTGTAGTGAAGAATTTAGGAAAACCAGGATTTGAGAGAGAAGCACATTTTATTATAGATGATAGAACAGAGGCTAATCGAATTTATATTGGTGAGAATTTTATTAATGGTGGTCAATGGTCTGGTTTTCCGGGACATAAACATGATACCAATAATATGCCGACAGAAGGATTTGCAGAAGAGGTATATTATTATGAGTATGACAAAGAAACAGGATACGGAGTACAGCAGGTATATACAGCGGACCATGTAGTAGATGATACATATGCCGTAAGAAATGGCGATTTTGTGGAAATTCCAAAAGGTTATCATCCATGCTGTGTTGCCCCTGGATATAAAGGATATTTGCTGTGGCTGATGAGTTGTGATAACAGAGGATTTTTTAATACCATTGATGCTGAGCAAGCATGGCAACTCTAAGTAAATGATGGGGTGAAGAGGTTATGAAATATCTATTAGGAATTGATTTTGGTGGTGGTTCAATGAAAGCCACGCTAATCAATTCATTGGGTAATATTATAGCAGAGCATACAGAAGAATATGAGACTATGCATCCTACAGCAGAGGCATGTGAACAACGAGTCGAGGATTGGATTTCTGCTCTTTGTGAGGGAATTCAAAGTTTGCTAGAGAAAAGTAAAGTTGAGCCAATGGATATTTTATCTGTTGCAATTGATTCTGCAACACATACCAACATTATATGCGATGCAAATTATATGCCTATTCGAAACGCAATACATTGGACTGACTCACGATCAAGAAAGCAAGCGGAACTTCTTCGAGAACAATATGGTGAAATTATTTTCAAGAAGACATATCATAGACCTGACACGATATGGACGTTGCCACAACTTGTTTGGCTTCAGGAGCATGAACCTGAGAATTATTCCAAGATGCGATATATCTTTTTTGAAAAGGATTATATTCGTTTCTTTTTGACTGATGTGTTTTGTACTGATTGCATAGAGGCACAGGGAAGCATGCTTTACAATTGCGAAACAAATACATGGGATGAAGAGTTGTGTGGTTTTGCCGGAGTTGAAGTTTCTATGTTGCCGCCTATTAAGAAACCTACGGATATTGTGGGAACTATTACTGAAAAGGCAGCGAGAGCAACCGGATTACAAAAAGGGACACCGGTTATTTGTGGAACAACAGATACTGTTTTAGAGATTTTGGCAGCAGGTGCAATTCATAAAGGTGATATGACAGTGAAACTTGCAACTGCCGGTAGAATTTGTATTATTACAGATCAGGCTTATCCGGATACGAATCTTGTGAACTATTCACATGTTGAGGAAGGTCTATGGTATCCAGGAACGGGAACTAAAGCGGCAGCATCTTCTTATCGATGGTATAGAGATACGTTTGGTGGAGACTATGAACTACTGAATCAAGGTGCCAAGCAGGTGGCATTGGGATGTGATGGGTTGATGTTTCATCCATATATCAATGGCGAGCTAACGCCATATGCGGATCCATTGCTGTGTGGAAGTTTTGTCGGCATACGTTCTACTCATGGTAAAGGCCATTTCACCAGGGCAGTTTTAGAAGGAGTGGTTTTTTCGCTCCTTGATTGCAAATTGTATTTAGAACAATTAGAGATTCCTCACGCTAAAACAGCAACTGTTATTGGTGGTGGAAGTAAAGGGGAACTTTGGAGACAGATATTATCAGATGCATTAGGAATTGAACTAATAACAACGCAAAGCAGCGATTCTTCTTTGGGAGCCGCTATGTTGGCTGGAATCGCTGCAGGTGTTTTTGAAGATATTCAAGATGCTGTGAATAAGTGTGTGAAAAAAACTAGCACGACATCTCCAATTCCAGAAAACACGAAAAAATATAGAGCTTTATTTGAAAAATATAAAAGAATTCATGATGCATTAGCACCAATTTATAGGGAGAGTAATTCATGAAGATTGTAGTATGCATTAGAAGAGGACGAGACGGGGAAATCAATCCTTTTGACGCATGTGCTTATGAAGCGGCTCTTAATATACCAGATGCAGAAATTACTTTACTGAGCATGGGTGTGGCAAGTGCAGATAAGTTTTTGTTGGAACTGACTAGGTTGGGAGCAACGAAGGCTGTCCTGCTTACAGACAAACTATTTGCAGGATCAGATACTTTGGCTACAGCATATGTGCTATCAAAGGCACTGGAGAAAATACAACCGGATTTGGTTATCTGTGGACGTCAAACGCTAGAAGGAGATACTGCTCAAACAGGGCCAATGTTGGCAACTATGTGTGGCTATTCTCTTGTAACTAATGTGATGGAATTACATAGCACAGAGGAAGGCGTATTATGCAATACACGTGAGGAAGGTGCACAAAAGGCAATTTACCCTGTACTTGTTACAGTAGAGCGTTATAATCAATTGAGATTTCCAAGTATTCGTTCAAAATGCGGAACACTGGAAATCTGGGATGCAAAGGCATTAGAAGTTAATTCCGCAAGATGTGGACTAAGCGGTTCGCCAACAAGGGTTTTAGAAATTACAGAAAACCGTTCCGGGAAGAGAAAATGTGAGTTTTGTGAATTAAACAGATTAAACAAAATAGTGAAAAAAGGCTTTGAAGTACCAAAACCGAGTCAAGATAACTCGGCAGATTTGAGAAATAAGCTGGAAAAAGTATTTGTAGTTGGGAGACCGGTGCTGCCTTTTGCGAAGTCGATTAGTGATGATATTACTGTTTTGGATCGAAATGAAGCTATACATATCGCAGATATCATTGTGAGAGAAAACCCATCCGTTGTTCTTTGGGGGAGTGATTCATGGAGTAAGCGTACATCTGCGCAAGTAGCAGCTCTATTGAATCTGGGATTGTGTGCAGATTGCACATCATTAGAAACAGATGGTGAAACGTTATTTATGTATCGTCCCGCATTGGCAGGAAGTGTTATGGCTAAAGTTAAATGTCTTACCAGACCTGCGATGGCTACAGTGAGAAATATAGAAGACAGCGGCCAAAATGTTGTAATTGCAGTCGGTTATGGCGCACGGGAATATGTTGAAAAGATAAACCATATTGCCCAAAAATATTCGACGCAAGTGGTTACGACCAGAAAAATGGTTAACAATGGATTAATGCCATATAAGCAACAAGTTGGATTAACAGGTAAACGAATTGCACCTAATATCTATATAGCTATTGGTGTTTCTGGAGCAGTACACCATATTGTTGGTATGGAACAAGCAAATATCGTAATTGCAATTAACTCGGATAAAAATGCACCTATTTTTGAATATGCGGATTACGGGATTGTTGCATCCATAGAGGAGGTTCTTAAAGAATATGAAAGAAATTCTTATTAAAAGAAAGATATATTTGCCATTCCATCATATTTGATTATTTTATTGTGTTGTAAAATCTACGTTTAAAGGTATTTTAGAACAGTAAAATATTATAAAACAGGGTTGAAATAATAACACCTTTGTGATATATTTAGACTAGATTAAACCGATTTAAAACTAGTAATTAGATGAGGTAAGTACATGAAGGAAAAAACATATGATTACCGTCCACTCAGTTTTTGGAGCTGGAATGGTGAAATGGAAAATGAAGAAGTAAGGTGTCAGATTCGACAGTTTGCCAAGCAGGGTTATGGAGGTTTTTTTATCCATGCGAGAGCAGGTCTTTCCATTGAGTATATGGGTGATGAGTGGTTTGAAGCGTGCAGAATCGCCATCGAGGAAGCGGAAAGGCTTCAACTTTCTGTGTGGCTGTATGATGAGAATGGATGGCCAAGTGGGTTCGCTTCTGGTAAGGTCAATGGACTGGGAGAAGCTTATCAGGCAAAAAAATTAGTCTTTACAGAAAATTATATAGAAGATAATAATAACTATCGCTTCCTGGCAGCATATCGAAAGTGCGAGGGAGTTTTTGTGCGTTGTGAAGCCAAAGACCCGGAAGCGAGTCTTTTTTGTGGCTACGAGCTGGTGGAACACTATGCGGATGTTCTTTGCAAGGAGGTAGTTGGTAGATTTATCCAAGTGACACATCAGGTTTATTATGATAGATTTAAAACGTATTTTGGAACGGTCATTCAAGGGGTTTTTACAGATGAACCACAAACCATGTTTCCTGCTTGGAGTTTAGTTTTAGAGGATGCATATACTGAAAAATGGAACAGGGATATTTTAGATGAGTTATGGATGTTGAAGAAAGATGTGGGAGATTATAAGGCGTTTCGCTATCGTTATTTTGCCACAGTATCGGAGTTGTATGTTGAGAATTTCACCAAACAGATTCATACATGGTGCGAGGCGCATGACGTTTCTTTGACTGGTCATTTTCCAAATGAAGACGGTGTTTACATGCAAGTAAAACAGAATGCTGGTGTAATGCCAAATTACCCGTATATGGGTATGCCGGGAATTGATTTCCTTGGAAAAAGATATCCATCACAGGTGTTGTTAAGTCAGGTGTCCAGCGTGGCGCGACAGGTTGGAAAGCGGCAGGTGTTATCGGAAAGTTATGGCTGTGCCGGTTGGGATATTAGTTTTCAGGAATTAATGTCAATCGCTGCATATCAGGCAGTTATGGGAGTGAACACATTGTGCACCCATATATCAGCTTATACCATTTGGGGTAGAAGAAAGAGGGATTATCCTGCTTTTTATTCTTATCAAGAACCGTGGTGGGAACAGTTTTCTCTTGTCAGTGGATATATTAGAAATATAAATGAACTTCTGTCAGGTATGAAAAAATTCACACATATTGCAGTGTTGCATCCGCTACGCAGTATATGGTGCAATGTATGTGTGGATGAAGAAGCACAGGGAATTGCCAATGTAGGAGCCGGTGCGGCAGAATCTACAGAGTTTAGAAGATTGGTAGAATTGCTCCACGATTTGCAGATTGAGTTTGATCTTATTGATGATGATATGATGTTTAATATGGAATGCGAGAACGGTGTGATGCAAAATCAGTATGTATCGTACGATACATTGATTGTACCCCATATGAATTCTGTTTGTGAACAGACGAGAAGTTACATAACGGAGTTTGGTAAACAAGGGGGCAGTGTTCTTGTAATAGATGGATTGCCACAGTTGATAGATGGAGGCAAGCCGCAGGCAGACGAAAATGGGATGGTAACAATTTTTGATTGTCCATATACGGAGGTTTACAACAGTCACAATCTTCTCATGAAACAGTTTGCGGCTATGCAGTATCAGCGAGAGTGTATGTTTTTAGATGCCAATGGATTAAATCCAATTCGTGGTCTTATCCTCAACCATGGTGAAATGGACAATGGAGACAGAGCATGTTTTGTGTTTAATCAGAGTGGTGGGGATATCAACTCTACAGTTCGTCAAACAGGAATATGGGTTCCATATTTATATGATTGTGCACATGGTCAAATGGAAGAAATTCCTTATACAGTTGATGGAACATATACATATGCAAAGGTTTCCGTTGCATCAAAAGAAGGAAAGATGCTTCGGTTTTGCTCAAAAGCAGAAAAAGCACAGAATCCTTTCGTGGAAGAATACATGCACAAAGTGAAAAAGATTGATGTGACATGTAAGGATGAGAATACATGGAATATTGATTACGCATCATATCGGATTGGGGATGAAGCGTGGTCAGAACTTCTCCCAATTGTTCATATGTCAGATGAGATTTACCGTCACCAACATTTAAACAAACAATATCTTCAAGTGCGATATTGTTTTGAGGCTGAGTATCTGCCGGAACAGTTACATCTGGCCATTGAGAATGTGAATCAAGTACAGGTAATGGTGAACAATATTTCTGTCACTCCGCAAGAAGACTGGTGGTTAGATAAGAAGATATCTCGTTATGATATTTCAGAGGTGGCGCGAATAGGAGAGAATGAGGTGGTCTTAACCTATCTTATGGAAACAGAAGAACAGTATATCAATCTTTCTGAAAGATTTGAATCTGAGCGAAATCGTTTTTCCTATAAGATTGAACCGGAGAGCATTTATTTGCTAGGTGAGTTTGACGTGACAATAGACACAGAACCGCAGATTGCAGCGGAATACATATTGCTGAGTGGTGAGACGCAGTTTCGAATGGCGGCTCCAACAGAAAAGAGGTTGGGAGAACTCACATGCCAAGGGTCTTGGTTTTACAGAGGGGCAATAGATTATACATTTGAACTTTTGTATGATGGCAATAATCGAGTGAGAGTAAAACTAAAAGATTGGAATGGAACAGCGTTGGTTCTCACGGTAAATGGAATGAACTGTGGAACCTATACAGGAGTGGAACCGATAGAATTAACGCAATGGCTGTCTAAAGGAAAGAATACGGTAGTGTTAACGGTACTAGGACATAACCGCAACTTGTTGGGACCACATCATCATAAAAAACACAATCCGATTTTCGTCGGACCAAGTACATTTAATGGAAGAAAAGGTTTTGAGGATTTCGTTAATCCAGAACTTCTAACTGAAGATACATGGACCGATGACTATAGTTTTGTTCCATTTGGATGTAGATCTATAGAGATTATAGAAATGGAATAATATTGAAATTGTGGTAAGAAGGGAGAAGACATAAGTTATGATTAGACGACGCGCAATAACATCTGCTGTTGCATGTGTGCTGACGCTCAGTTTACTAGCAGGTTCTTCTGCAACTGTTTTAGCAGAGCAAGAGACAGTAGATGAGGATAGTTTATTCTATATTGAAGATGGTGTTTCCTATGAAGAGTATCTTAGGGAGTATTCGGATAAGGCAGATGCAACTGGAAAGATTGTTATAGATTGCAAGGAGCAGAATGGACATTTGGAGCAAACTAGCTTGGAAAATATTACAGGCATTTATTTGCCACAGGATTCCACTGCGAACTATACTTTCTATGTAGAAGAAAGCGGATTTTATGATTTGAACATGATGTACCATTCGGTACCAGGTACTGATACAGTAATTGACATGGATCTTAAGATTGATGGAGAACATCCATTTCGAGAAACCTCTAGTTTGAGTCTTTTCAGAAAATGGGGTTATGACAGTCAGATTAAAAAAGACAGTCAGGGGAATGAAATTAGACCGGATTCTGTAGAGAACGAAGAGTGGTTATGGCAGAAGATGCAGTATACTGCAGGAAAAGGCGGAGAAGCCTTGAAATTCTATCTGGAGGCAGGCCAACATAACGTTAGTCTCACTGCTGAACAGAATGCAGTCATTCTGTCCCAACTTATATTTGAAGCACCGGATGTAGTACAAAGTTATGAGGATACGTTGCAGAAATGGCAAGCAGAAGGATATACCGATGCAACACAATCCTTGGATGTGCTACAAGCAGAAGTGGTTACGGCTCGTTCAGATAAAAGCATTGCAATGTCAAATGACAGAACCTCTGCTGCAACAGTTCCGTACCATAGTTACTTGATTCGATATAATTGTGTGGGAGGCAGTAGCTGGAAGAACCTTGGAGAATGGGTTGAATGGGAAGTAGATGTTCCGGAAACAGGATTGTATACGCTAGTATTTCGATTTAAACAGAGTGAAAAGACAAATGATATCTCTGTTCGCACATTGACAATTGATGGTCAATTGCCTTTTGAGGAAGCCTCTGAACTTGGCTTTACATATGATGGAAACTGGCAGACCACAACCCTTGGAGATGGAGAGCAAGCATATAGGTTCTTGTTAGAAGAGGGAAAACACACCATAAGGATGACGGCTTCTTTAGGTACACTTTCACAGATTATTAACAAGACAAGTATCATTTTAGAAGAATTAAATCAGCTCTATCTTGATGTAATCATGGTAACAGGAACCAGCCCGGACGTGAATAGAGATTATGGGATGAAAAAACTGCTACCAGAAGTATTTGAGAAGATGGAAGTTATCAGCAAAGAGTTAAAAAATCTGAATACAGAATGGCAAGAGATTACGGGGAGAAAATCTGGCAATAGTACATTTGAACGGGTGTATGATGAGTTGGATAGAATTGTGAAGGACCCCGAAAAGATGCCAAAGAGACTTAGCAATTTTCAAAGCAATGTGACTTCATTGAGCACATGGATTAACGACGCGAAAGCACAGCCATTGGCTTTGGATTATTTACAGTTTACGGCTCCTGGAACAAAGACACCGAAAGCAGAGAAAGGCTTTTGGGCAAATTTGAAGCACCATATTCAGCAGTTCATTGGAAGCTTTAAGATGGACTACTCTTCTGTGGGAAGTGTCGAATCGGACACAAAAACGAATGAGAAGATTACAGTATGGCTAACAAGCGGACGTGATCAGGCTGATATCATCAGTAAAATGGTAAACAGCAAGTTTACACCAGAGTATGGGATAGAAGTAAAAGTACAGCTGGTAAACGTAGGGGCATTACTTCCAGCTACATTGGCGAATATAGGTCCAGATGTTTGTTTGGGGGTTGTTGAGACAGACCCTGTTAACTATGCACTGCGTAATGCAGTTGTTGATTTAGCGGGGCTCGAAGGTGCTGACCAGGTGTTTGAAAGATTTCATCCGGCATCCATGACACCGTTTCAACTGGATGGTGGTGTGTATGCGTTGCCAGATACTTTACAGTATCCGATGATGTTTTATAGAAAAGATATTCTGACAGAGGTAGGAATTAAGGAAGAAGACTTAAAGGATTGGGAAAGCATTTTCCAAAAGGTGTTGCCGGAACTTGAGTTGGCGGGATTTGATTTTGGCTTTACTGCAGACGTGAAAAGCTATGCGTCTTTATTGTACCAAAATGGTGGCACTTTCTATAATGAAGATAAGACAAAGGCAAGTCTGGATGCAACAGAAGCATATACAGCTTTTAATATGATGACTCGCATGTACACAGATTATCAGATTCCACTTTCCTTTGATTTTATGAACAGATTTCGTTCGGGTGAGATGCCATTAGCAATTACAACGTTCTTGTCGTATAATCAATTGTCTGTGTTTGCACCGGAAATTGAAGGCCTGTGGGGAATGTCTCCATTGCCGGGAGTAATTCAGGAAGATGGAAGCATTGATAACACAGCAGCATGTACTGTGACAGGGACAGTCATTATGAAAAATTCGGACCATGTTGATGCTTCATGGGAGTTTATTAAGTGGTGGACATCAAGCGAGACACAGAGTGAATATGCAAGTGAATTGGAAACTGTGATGGGCACGGCTGCGCGACATGCCACAGCGAATTTGGAGGCAATGGAGAGCGTGCAGTGGGCAAAAGATGTGAAGCTAGCTTTGACAGAACAACAACAGCGCCTCCAAGGCATGGAGCAGATTCCTGGAAGCTATTATACGTCAAGATATTATGATTTTGCATTTCGCGCGGTTGTAAATAGCGGTGCAAATGATCGAGAAGAATTGTTGGATGCAAATGAAGATATCAACAATGAGATTACAGAAAAACGGTTGGAGTTTTATGGGGAGGAGTAGCATGATGCAGATTCAAAGAGTAATCAAAAAACATAAAAGAAAATCCCTTCTAAAAGAGATTGTTCGACACAGAAATAATTATTTGTTCATGGCTCCGTTTTTGATCGTTTTCTTTACCTTTACGATTCTTCCGGTAGTTATGTCCATGGGATTAAGTTTTACCTACTTTAATGTTTTGGAAGCACCACAATGGATTGGATTAAGAAATTATTTCAAGTTGTTTTTGAATGACCCATTATTCTTAAAAGCCCTTTCCAATACTGTGGTTTTGGCTGTCATTACTGGACCGGTAGGATACATGCTCAGTCTTTTTATGGCATGGGTACTGAATGAATTTTCACCAATTGTAAGAGCAATTTTGACGATTATTTTCTACACACCGTCACTTTGCGGCGGCACATTTGTTATTTGGACATTGATTTACAGTGGGGATCAATATGGTTTGCTGAATGGTTTTCTAATGTCCTTAGATGCCATTTATAGTCCCATCCAGTGGCTTTCAGATGCCAATTACATGATGCCGGCAGCAATTGTTGTTATCTTATGGACCAGCTTTGGAACGGGGTTCTTATCATTTATTGCAGGTATTCAGGGCGTGGATAAGACCATGTATGAAGCAGGGGCTCTGGATGGTGTTCGAAATCGCTGGCAGGAATTATGGTTCATCACATTACCATCTATGAAACCACAGCTAATGTTCGGCGCAGTTATGAGTATTACATCTGCATTTGGCGTTGGGGATTTAATCAGCGGACTTTTCGGCTTCCCAAGTGTGGGATATGTGTTATACACGTTGGTACACGAACTTCAGGATTATGGTAACACCCGTTTTGATATGGGATATGCGTCTGCAATCGCCACGGTACTTTTCTTAATCATGGTGTTACTGAATCAGTTTATTCAAAAATTATTGGCAAAGGTGGGAGAGTAATGAAACGAACAATCAACCGTTCCAAAACAGGAACAATCGGGTTATTTCTTGTAATAGTGATTTTTGCAATCGTGATGGCATTGCCGTTGATTTTAGTTCTTGGTAACTCCTTAAAGCCAATTAATGAATTGTGGGAATTCCCACCTAGATTGATACCACGAGAACCGACATTGAAAAACTATTCGGATATGTTTACGATTATGTCAGGCTCCCTCGTACCATTTACAAGATATATTTTTAATACATTATTAATTACAGTCGTTGGAACTGCAGGAAATATCATTTTTTCATCCATGTGTGCATTTCAATTGGCGAAAATGAAATTTCCTGGAAGAGAAATAATATTTAAAATTATTGTGTTGACGCTGATGTTTAATGCAACCGTAACAGCCATACCAAATTATCTGATTATGTCAGGACTTGGTTGGATTGATACATACAAATCATTGATTATTCCGGTTTTTGGTTCCACACTAGGGCTGTATCTTATGAAACAGTTTATGGAGCAGAATGTTCCGGATGCATTGATTGAAGCAGCCAGAATTGATGGCGCTTCTATGTGGCAGGTTTTTTGGAATATAGTGATGCCTTGTGTAAAACCAGGATGGTTGACATTGATTCTGCTTTCTGTTCAGTCTCTTTGGAACCTGGGAAGCACAAGCTATATTTTCAGTGATGAGTTAAAAACACTCGCTTATGCATTGAGCCAGATTACAGCAGCAGGTGTTGCTAGGGCAGGCGTGGGAGCTGCTGTTACGGTAGTAATGATGAGCGTACCGGTTATCATCTTCATATTCTGTCAGAGCAACATCTTGGAAACTATGTCAACGTCGGGTATAAAGGAGTAAAGAAATATGAAGAGAAAATATTTGATAGGACTTATGACTGTTCTTCTTGCACTAGGTACTCCAGTATCAGTCATGGCTGCAGAAAATCTCAATGTACCGTATTATTCTTATACCTACGACGAGACATATGAGAATGCGGTCGCAGTGCCGGCTCCTTACACTATAGAGAAGACAGTAACAGGTGAAAGCCTAGGAATTGGAGCGTTTAACGGAATCTCAGATGTATTTTATGATGAGATTGGACATCGATTATATCTTACAGATTCTACAAATAACCGCATTATTATTCTGAAAGAGGATTATTCTGTGGAATATGTCTTGGACCAGTTTCAGAATGACGGGGTTGCAGATGGATTTCTGAAACCGACAGCCGTATATGTAAAAAATGGAATGCTTTATGTGTCTGATACAGAACATCATAGGATTGTAATATTTGATGTCGAAAGCTTGCAATTAAAGAACATTATTCATCAGCCGGAAATTAAGTTGTTAGGAGACTATGTATTCCTTCCAAAATCGTTTTCAGTGGATTTGGCCGGTCGTATTTATGTGATTGCTGAAAATATCAATAAAGGTGTCGTTCAACTAGACCCAGAAGGAGTTTTTGAACGATTTGTCGGTGCACCGAAAGTCACATTAACAATGGCGGACAGACTATGGCGAACGTTCATGACAGAAAAACAAAAAGAAGGATTGGATAAGGCAGTACCCACAGAATATAATGCGATTTGTTTGGATAATGCAGGATTTTTGTATCTGACCACACAGGACTCTACAATTCCACCAATTTCAAAGTTAAATTGTCAGGGGAATGATGTGTTAAATGCTGACCCGGTTTATTATCCAAGTGGAGATAATCTATATTATGAGGGTGAGGGAATTAAAGCGACCTCTAGTTTTGTAAATATTGCAGTGCGTTCCGACGGGATATACGCGGCGTTGGATTCATTAATGGGGCGTATCTTTGTTTATGATCAGGAAGGTGTTTTGTTATATTGCTTCGGGGGTAAAGGCTCTCAAAAGGGGACGTTTCAATCTGCTTCTGCAATCGAGATTTTTGGAGACACCATTTTAGTGACAGATAGACAGAGTGGAACACTGAGTATCTTTACAGAAACGGCATTTGGAAACAGTGTAGATAAAGCGGTTACCCACATGTTAAATGGAGAATACGAAGAATCAGGAACGTATTGGGAAGAGGTTTTAAAACAGTGTCCAAATTATGATTATGCGTACCTATCCTTAGCAAGAACTCATATTCAAGAGAAGGATTACAATGCAGCTATTGATATGTTAAAGGGAACGAGTGGATTTGATTATTACACCAAGGCATTTGAGGGTGTACGGAAGTCCTTTATTGCAGAGAACTTTACGTTGTTGTTTATTGGCATATTTGTATGCGTGGTTATATATATCATAGCAAGGAAACTTTGGAAAAGATATAAGGTGACGGAACGTTTAAATCAGTATCTTGTTGTACGAGAACTAAAATTTTCTAACCATACGATGTTTCATCCAATCGATGGATTCTGGGATTTGAAATATGAAAAAAGAGGAAGTGTTCGCACTGCTAATATTTTGGTAATTGCCTTTGTTATCTTGTACGGATTGCGTGCACAATGGAGTGGATACAGCATAAGTCAGCAGCTTCCACAGGATATTAATGTGATTTTTGAAGTTGCAACCATGGTGTTGCCATTGGGATTATGGATAGTAGCAAACTGGTGCTTTACTAGTCTGATGGATGGTAAGGGAACAATGAAAGACATATATGTTGCAACTGCATATGCACTGAAGCCATATATCATTACAGCATTACCAATGTTTCTAATATCACATATCTTGTCTGGGAATGAGGCATTTATTTACAATACATTTGACAAAATTATCCTAGTCTGGATGTTGGGACTCGTATTCTTTGGAATGATGGTTACTCACGAGTATTCGTTATCGAAAGGAATCGTGGTTGCCGTATTATCAATCATTGGAATTTGTCTTATTATGTTTTTGGCATTGCTTTGTATGAACATTGGACAGGATTTTACGTCATTTGTAACGGATATGTATCAGGAAATTATTTACAGAATGTATTAGGCGAGGAAGAACGATGAAAAAAGAAAATAAAATAAAACTCTACATAATATTAGCCGTCGTGTTGGTGGCAATTCTTGCTTTGTTTTTCACTTCCAGCCGAAAGCTTATTCCTTCAGAAAAGCCAAAGGCGTCAACATCAGTTACAGCAGAAGAGGGTGGTTTTCTACCAGTGACGGAAGAAGAAGTTTTCATAGAGAACGAAAATATGTCCTTGGTGATGGATACCGCCACAACCCATTTTACTGTTCAAGATAAAAAGAGTGGAGTCATCTATCACTCTGTTACGGATGTGGAACAGGATAAAGCAGGGACAAAGAAATACTTGAGTGAGCTTATATTAGACTATTATGACTCAGATAGTATGATTTATACAATGTACTCTCAGGACAATAGTGTTGCATTTGAAACCTATGAAATAAAGGCGTCAAAGGATGCTGTGCGGGTTTACTATGATATTCGTAGTCGACAGGATTCATTGTTTGTACCGGCAGTTTTCACAAAGGAAGTCTTTGAAGAACGAATAATTAGCAGTTTGGAGCCGGGACCGGCAAGGCGTATGAAGCTCTATTACCGTTTGTACAATTCGGATGACAAGAAGATGGTGGAACAATATTCTGAATTAGCAAATCAGGAATTGTACATTCTCATTGATGGTCTGACAGAGCAGGATTATGTAGAAATAACAGACTTCTTTAAAGATTTGAATTACACATCGGAAGATTATAAAAATGACGTCGTAGGAATGGAGGACGCCTATGAAGGTGTGGGAGAGGATAAAAGTTTTCTTGTTCCGGTAGAATATAAGCTGACGGAAGATGGATTTCGCGCAACGGTACTTGCAGACCGGATAGAATCAAGAAGTAGTTCCGTTTATCTTACGAACATACATCTATTACCTTCTTTTGCAGGTTTCAGCGAAGAGAGAGAAGGGTATTTGTTTGTTCCGGACGGTTCAGGCGGCATTGTTTCGTTTACAAAAAATTCAGGTGCAGTATACTCTCAGCAGTTATATGGTGTTGACTACGCTGTGGATGATCAATTGACGACCCAGATTTCAGAGAATGCGATTATGCCAGTGTTTGGAATGAACCGTGGAGATTCCGGTTTCTTGGCGATTATTGAAGATGCAGCAGAATGTGCTTCGATTCAAGCTCAGGTTTTTGGTGATACGAATTTTGGAACAAGTATTTACGCGGGATTTCAGATTTTAACTCATGATGTAACCGATATAGCAATTGCAAATGATGGGATGCCATATTTTAATTTGTATGCCACAGAGATGAATGATGGTTTGCCGAGCGTACGATATGTGCTTATGGACAAAGAACATTGCGATTATTCAGCAATGGCACAATCTTATCGCGAGTATTTGGTTGCGCAAGGAGTCTTGACCAACCGTATTGAAGACAAAGGAACGGTAATGTATCTGGATTATACCGGATATACAACGGATGCCGCTTCATTTTTTGGAATTCCGTATAATAAAGATATTCCGCTTTCCACCATGGAGGACATACAGAAATACGTGGGACGACTCCACGACAAAGGCATTGATGCCTTCTCAGTAAGGTTAAAGGATTACACCGGTGGTGGTACAAATAATGGTCTGGTCAGTGAATTTAACATAGAAACAATAGTAGGAAATGATAAAGAATTGAAGCAACTCGCTGAAATCTTACATAGCAAGAAGCAAACTCTTTATCTGGAACATCCGCTTGGAAGGGTATACAAGGATACGATGTTTGATGAATTTAATCGACTGGAACATGGCTCACGTAGAGTAAACAAGATGGTCATTACAAGAGGAGAGTCTGATATTGTGCTTGAACGTTTAAATAAGAGGCATAACGATTATTATTTGCTCTCACCAAAATATTATCAAGGTCTTGTGGAAACTTTTGTGGATTCATTGGAATCTAAACTGGGAGTTACAGAGCATTTAGGATATTCTTGGTCTTTATTTGGTCGTACACTTTCCGGTGATTATAATATGGCAGAGACGATTACAAGGGGGCAGGCTGTTACTATGGCACAGAACGCATTAGCTGGCGTAGCAGATTTTCAAAGTATTATGACAGACGGCGGCAATATATATGTTCTTCCATATGCGGATACGATTGTGAATCTGCCAATGTCGGGTTCAGACTTCAGCACTGTAACAGAAGCAATTCCATTTTATCAGATGGTCGTACATGGGTATGTAAATTATGCAGGAACTGCTTTAAACACCGTATCTGATTCTTCCACAGAATTTCTTAAAACGATTGAAAGTGGAGCAAGTCTCTATTACTCTTGTATGACAGAGGATTACAAGGAAATTAAAGACCTGAGTTATCGGCAGAAACTTTATCCGGTATCTATGGAACTATGTTATGACAACATTGTGGCACAGTATCATGAGTATGAAGAACTGTTTACCAAACTGGCATCGCAGTTGATTGTTCGACATGACATTCTTCAGGAAGGGGTACATATGACTACCTATGAAGATGGAACTGTCATTGTAGTTAATTATAATCAAGAACCAGTTACGGTAAATGACGCGATTGTTGAAGCAAAAAATTATAAAGTCAACCCTTAGGAGGAACAAAATGGTTAATAAATTTAATAAAAAAAGAAAAGTTTCTCTGGAAAAAAGGCGTGCAAGGTACGGATATCTGTTCACGTTGCCATTTATTCTTGGAGTGGTGTTCTTTATAAGTAATTTGGGGCAGACATTCATGTTCTCAATCAATGAGACAGTTATGAATTCACAAGGATATACCTTGGAGTGGGCTGGATTTCAGTATTATGTGAAGGCGCTTACAGAAGATACAAAATTTGTCCAGTATGTGGTTGCTTCCCTTGGAGAACTGCTGGTTCAAGTACCAGTCATTGTTATCTTCAGTTTATTTATGGCAATGGTGCTCAATCAGGAATTTAAAGGAAGAGTCATTGCACGTGCCATATTTTTCCTACCAGTAATTCTTTCAACAGGCATTATCTCTACGGTGGATGCGGGGGCAAATTTGGAAGGAGTTATGTCAATGCGAGGGGCTCTAGAGACAGGAAGTGATCTCGGACAGAACATGATGGACTTCGAGCAACTACTAATGTCAATGAATTTTAATAAGACACTCATCGATATCGTAGTATCCTCTGCAAATGGTATCTCAGATATTGTGAACTCATCGGGGATTCAGATTTTCATCTTTTTAGCAGCCTTTCAACAGATTTCACCATCGGTGTATGAGGCCGCTGCGGTAGAAGGCTGTTCCAAATGGGAATTATTCTGGAAGATTATTATTCCGATGAATGCCAAGCAGATTATTGTTGCTGCAGTGTATACCGTGATAGATGTGTTTACTAAAAACGACAGCGTCTTGTTTGGATATATTCATGATATGGCATATGCAGGAAATCAGTATTCCTATGCAATGGCGATGTATGTGATCTATGCTGTAGGACTGGGAATCATGATTGGAATTACGCTAGGAGTCATTTATGGAATTATTCGAAAGTCAGATGAAGGGAGGAAAAGAAAATGACCAAAAAGAAAAAAATGAAGATAGGGCAGAGCGTATGGTCGTTATTTCGTTTTGTTTTGGTGTTTGGCCTATGCTACATTATCTTGAAGCCTTTCATTATTAAAATTTTAGCTGCATTCATGAGTCCAGAGGATTTGCTGGATGCTTCTGTTAAGATTGTTCCAAGAAATTGGAGTTTGTATTATTGGAAACATGCCATTAAAAACCTAAGTCTTGGGACTTCTGGGCTGCTGACACTACGTTTATCCCTAGTAGCGGCAGTAATTCAGACGATTATTAGTACCATGGTTGGGTATGGTTTGGCCAGATTTAAATTTCCTGGCAAAAACTTGCTCTTTGGTTTGGTTGTAGCTGTTATGATTGTACCGATGCAGGTGTATAGCATTTCTCAATATCTAAATTTCCGATATTTTGGAATTGGAAATGCAGTAATTTCTCTGATTGATACGGAATGGCCGGTGTATATTCTATCACTCTTCGGTCTCGGTATGAAACAGTGTGTATATATCTATCTCATGAGAGAATTCTTTATGGGATTACCGATAGATTTGGAAAATGCAGCTACTGTAGACGGAGCTTCGATTGTACAGAGCTTTATACGGATTGTATTGCCAAATGCAATTACTATGATGGTAACTATATTTCTATTTGCTTTTTGTTGGCAGTGGGCGGATACATATTTTTCGTCTATGTATTTTTCAAGTAAAATGACACTTGCACAGATTCCTGCTAATGAGTCAATCATGACCATTCGAACGATGCTGGCAAGTTATGATAAAACAGGAACAACAATTGCGCAGAATGCTGCGGCGATTGTTGTCATCTTACCATTGGTAGGTCTGTCGGTCATTTGCCAAAAGTTTTTGGTACAAAGTATTTCGCAATCAGGATTTGCAAATTAAAAGGAGGAGACAAAATGAAAAAGAAATTAATAGGAAAAAGAGTATTGGGTGTATTTCTTGCAGCAGTATTGACTGTTGGAATGTCTGCCTGTGGACCTAAAGGTTCGGAGACAGGAAAAGATTCTAATAAAGAAGGTACAGGAACAGGAAAAAACGGAAAAACAGACGATACCATTGTGGATTTAGAAGGATACGAGTTCACGATTGGAAGTAGATTCTTACAAGACAATCCAGATATGGATGCAATTACAGGAGCAGAGCGTTCTTTCGAGGAGGCAAGAAGAAAAGTAGAGAAGGAATATAATTGTAAGATTACTATTGTTCCGTTTAGCTCTGATATCGAGTCTGTTCGTGCAAGAGTAATGAGTGGAGACAAGATTGCAGATATCTTGGATTATCAGCTTTCAGATTTATTACAAAGTATTCGCGCTGGATATGTACAATCATTGGATGATATAGCAGGTATCTATACGGATGATTATCGCTGGGTAGAGGGCTACACTAATATGGCAAAATATGACGGAAAAAGTTATGGCGTGAATATGTTACGACCGGCGGAAGTACGTACTTGCCTGATTTATAATCGTCAGTTACTGAAAGAAAGTGGCGTACAAGACAATATTGAGCAATTGGTGAAGAATAAGGAATGGACCTATGAGAAATTTGCAGAGATTGCAAAGAAATGTACAAGAGATACCAATGGTGACGGAGTGATGGATACTTATGGGCTATATACATACAGCCCAAATATGCTTGGAATTTCTATGATAAACGCGAATGGTGGAAGCATTGTAGAGGTGCAGGATGGTATTGCAAAGGAAAGTTATAACAGCCAAAACTGTATCAATGCACTGAATGCCCTCTCAAAATGGGTGAATGAAGATAAGTTTGTTGCAAATATCCACAAGGATAAAGCTGATCTTGGCGTTACTACATCAGAATATGCGAAATATTTTGTAAAAGGGGAATGTGCATTCCTGTTCTGTGAAAGCTGGCTTGTAAATCAGTATGTGAAGAAAATAGCAGGGGACTTGGACTATGGTATGCTTCCGCTTCCAATGGGACCAGATGCACAAGATTACATTTCTACTGCTTTTAACGGACGTGTATTTGCGATTTCAACAACTAATACAGAAAACTTAGATAAGACAGTTATCGTATTGAATGCATTAGGAAAAGCGGTTGCAGGAGACGAGGCTGATGGAGAAGAATGGTGGGAGTATGATGTAGAAGTGGATTACTTCCAAAAAGGTGATACAGCAAGTGTTGAAATGTACAAACTTCTTCTGGATAAGTGTTATGTTGATCTTGGTGCTGGAGTTAAAGGTCTTTTAACTACATTTGGAACAAAATGCGTTGTAAATCCATGCTTCAAGAGTGTAGGTACTCCGGCGGCACAGATTGAAGCTATGTTTGGACAACATCAGAGTTCTATAGATGGTGTATATAATTAACGGGAGAACGGTTATGAAAAATAGTAAACGAGGCTACGCTGGAAAAATTTCTGCTTTATTAACTGCAGTTGTACTTGTTGCGACAGGTATAGTTGTGTTGCCTGAACATGGGGTAAAAGCTGCCACAGAACAAACAGAGGTACTTGAAAAGTATAGCAGTAGTAAAGACATTGCAACACAAGTCTATCCAGAAAGACAGGCTAAGGAAGTGACTTTTCGGGGAACGGAATTCAAGAAGAATAGTTATAATTTGACTTTTGAGGGAAGATATGCAGAGAATCCGTCGGTGGATTATGAAGGTCTTCGATTTATTGTAGCTACGGCCAAAGAAGTGGTTAAAGGAAGAAAGGTAAATATCCATATAAATGTACGAGGGAAGACACTTTATATCTTTTCCAGACCCACCAATGGTGCCGCAGAGTCTATGCTCTATGCAGGAAGTGGTGTGCTTAAAGGACAGAAAGGCGAGGATGTCAAGTACGCAATACGTTATTCCAAAGGGAAGATATGGCTATTTGAAAATGACAAAGTTGTATTAGATGGATTCGATATTGCAGGCAATGACATTGCAACCAAGGAACGATTTTGTAATGTGGAACCATATATCCAACTGACAAACGAGCAATGTAATGAGGTCTGGTATTCCAATCTACGTCTCTGGGGAGAAGGAGTGGAGTTCTATGGGGTGTTCCCAACCATGCCAAAAGGGAATGGTGACTATGGTCCAACAATGGAAGTTAAACCGTTGAAAGGATCCCAGACAGAATGGAGCAATGGTCAATTGAAGAACACCGCAGTGTGTGCTGATGTAGTCAAATTCAAAAGACTACCTTTTGAGGAAAAGGATACATATGTGTGTAGCTTTGATATGATGGTAGAAGAAGCTGATGTATCTTGGAAGGGTGTCAGACCGATTATACGTGGAGATGAGACTTTGAATGAAAATTATCAATTGATGTTCACAGCTGGCTCTGTTATTCTGTGTTACAACAATGCTGATAAGGGGATCTCGGGTAAATCAATTGCTTCAGCATCGTATAAACGTACATTAGGGCAGACAGACCGCGTTGGTATGGTAGTTGCACCGGATTCAGTTTCAGTGTGGGTTAATGGTGTTATGCTCCTGTATAACGTTAAATTAGAACATCAACTTCCCGCGAATATTGGAGTGAAATATGAGATTGCGAAAGCAACACTAAGTAATTTCTCTTTCTATTATAAGGAGAAAACACCTTTTGAGATTCCAGAAGGGGACCCGGTAATTCCAACCTTGACAAAGGATATGTATAATGCAGCACAATACATGGTGGTAACTGGAGAAAAAGGTCCCGTTAGCTATCAAAATTATGAGATTAAGCAAACAGCAGATAACACGAATTTAAAGTACAACTTTAGCAACATCCCTGTGAAGGAGGATGGAGAATATGTATTCCGTGCGCAGGTAACACAGCGTTCCGAATGGGTAGAATCATGGAGAGGGCCACGTTTCAAATATCGTACAAGCAATGAAAGAGACTACTATTTGTACTTTATGCAGAATTCCCTTCTCTTGACTGGTGTTGATTCAAAAGAAGCATCTTACCCGATAAAAATTGAAGTGGGTAAGACCTATGACCTGGCGATTAAATCAGATGCTAGTACGGTTACGGTATGGTTGGATGGAAAAGTGGTGTATGATAATGTTGCACTGACTTCAACTGGTGAAAAGACGAAGGTATCAGTCGGAATCTGGTTTGAGATATGTGAAGCAGATGTAACTAATATTCAGATATACGGTAAGGACGTAATCTTTACGGAAGAAACCTTTGATGTACAATTACGCAACAATAAGTGGTTCAATATGACTACAGTTCCAACGATGCCTGAGGGTGGTATCAATTACTTCCAAAACGTTAAATTGGGTTCGAACACCAATATGGATATCCTGCCTTCCTATGAAGATGGGGTGTTTACTAATATGTTCTCTGATGTCACTGCAGCCGTGTATTTTGTTGACCAGGAAAACTCTCATAATCTAAATGGATTAAAAAACTCAGATACCTATGTATGGTCTTCTAAAGTAAAGGCAAAATCCTTCAATGCTTCTTATAAAAACGAAGAAGGTGAAGAAGTAAAGGATGTAGGTATAGGATTTATTGTCAGATGTACAACCCACCCGGGTGGAAGTGGAAGCAACACACTTGGTCTTTATCTGTTAAATAATCGCGTTGAAATACAAGGCTACAGCAATGGAACAAAGAAACTTACCTATTCTAACAAGGAGTTTTGTCTTAAAGAAGGTCAAGAATATCAGGTAGACATGTTGATAGGAAGTGGCTGGATGAAGGTATGGATTGATAATCAGTTAGCATTCAGTACCTGGGATTTACCTACCTACAACTTGTCATTCCAATTCCAAATCATTAATAGTGAGATGGAAGTGAGAGATATTAAAGTATACACAGTAGAGAAAAGTGATGCTAGGATACATGCAGTAAAAACGGATGCATTAGCAACGAAGCCTGGAGATACGTTAAAAGGCATAGAAGGGTTCTCATTTAAGGCAGTACGAGATAATTGGAAATTACTGTTAGGCATAGATTTGTTATTAATTGTTGTTGCTGGTTGGGGTGGATATGCATATTACAGAAAGCGTAAGAAAGGGTGATATGATGAAAAAAAGAAAACATGGTTATTTGGCAGCATTGTTGGCACTTTCAATTCTTGTCGGCATAGTCCCAGTATATGTAAACGCAGGTGATACTGCTGTTGCGGGTTCACAGGAGGCAGTTCCTGAGATAGGAAGCAATATGAATCTATTGCCTGAAAATACAACTTATTTTAAAAACATTCATAGTAGCATTGCATTTGATAGCACTGCGTATACTCGGTATGTTGTATTACCAGACAATTTGTTTAGGGCCGAATTTAAAGAAGACACATGGGCATTTTCTACTACGATAAACTTCAGTAAAGTAGCGAGTCAGGGTCCGTCTGTAAGTATTGTTAAGGGGAACTATGATGGAAAGGAAACTCGTGTTCGTTCCGAGATAAAAGACAATTCATATGTTTTATATCGAGCATCAGGAAACCCAGATGTATATGGGACACAGATGGAGAACGGTACTACGGGAGTGGCGTTAGAAACGAATAAAGATTATCAATTAACGATGAAAGTAAGTGACAGAGAACATTTGCAATGCTGGCTGGATAATAAATTGATAGTTGAGATATCATTAAAAGATAAAGGATTTACAGATGTGAAACCTTGCTTTGGATGGTATTGTA
>JAZRQP010000106.1:0-3251 GCA_045649885.1 Faecalimonas sp. | reverse complement strand
GTTAAAGCGATGAATCTCATCTACGAAAAGAATCGTTTTCTTTCCGTACATACCCATGTTATTCTTCGCCTGCTGCACCACTTCTTCCATATCCTTTTTGCCGGCTATGGTTGCATTAATCTGCTTAAAATCAGCACTGGTGGTATTCGCAATCACCTTGGCAAGTGTAGTTTTCCCTGTCCCCGGCGGACCATAGAAAATAAGGGAACCAAGCTTGTCCGCTTTGATTGCGCGATACAACAGTTTGTCTTTCCCTATAATATGCTGTTGTCCCACCACCTCTTCCAAGTTTGTTGGACGAAGCCTTGACGCCAACGGCGATTCTTTATCACTTTTCTGCTCTCTTACATAATCAAACAAATCCATGTCTTTCTCCTATTCCACTTCCGCAATTTCACGAATCACTTCACCTGCAATTAAGAGGCCTGCTACCGGCGGTACAAATGAAATGCTTCCCGGAAGGGACCTTCTCATTCCTTTATCTTCTCCCGTAGAACGAGCCGACGTCTGAACCGGCTTTTCCTTAGAATATAGCACTTTCAAATGGTGTATGCCTCGCTCTTTTAATTCCTTGCGCATCACCTTACACAGCGGGCAAACCGAGGTTTTCGAGATATCAGTAATCTCAAACAGTTCCGGATGCAATTTATTCCCTGTGCCCATACAACAAATGAGTGGAATCTGATGCTCTTTTGCATACTCTGCAACAGCTAATTTTGCAGTCACCGTATCAATCGCATCCACAATATAATCCACTTCTCTCTCAAATATTTCATTCAGATTTTCCGGCAAGATAAATGTCTCATAAGTAAATACATTTATACTCGGACAGATATCGTCAATTCTATCTTTCATTAATTTGGTTTTATAATCCCCAACGGTGCTCAAGTACGCAATGGACTGACGATTAATATTGGTACGGCTGACTTTGTCGTTATCTACTAAAATCAAAGTTCCCACTCCACTTCTTGCCAATGCCTCGATGCAATGGGAACCAACGCCTCCCACACCAAGAACCATAACCGTTGCATTTGCAAGACGTTTCAGTCCTTCTTCTCCTATTAACAATTCTGTTCTGGAAAATTCATGTATCATCTATCTTCCTCTTTCTTTTAACTGTTCAGAGCCACTTCGAAAACACGATGTGTTCTTACTTCATAATAATAACATTTTCCCACATTTTCGTCACTACTTTTTATTGCATATATTTTTTATCGGTGTTAGAATGGTCAAGTACGCAAAAAGGAGGAAGAATATGTCAGATTCAGTAAGACAAGAAAATAAAATGGGCGTTATGCCAATTCCAAAATTATTGATTTCTATGTCCCTACCAATGATTATGTCCATGTTGGTACAGGCTTTATACAACGTTGTGGATAGCATGTTTGTTGCACAACTAAATGAAAATGCATTAACAGCCGTTTCACTGGCTTTCCCTATACAGAACCTAATGATTGCAGTTGCTGCCGGTACCGGCGTCGGTATCAATGCCCTACTCTCAAAGAGCCTTGGAGAAAAGAAATTTGAAACAGCCAATACCATTGCCAAAAACGGTATATTATTAGGTATCCTAAGCAGCCTTGTGTTTGCAATCCTCGGACTTTTAGGCTCCAGATTATTCTTTGAGATTCAGACAAAGGATGCACAAATCATTGAGTACGGAACACAATACATGTCTGTGATTACGATTGTATCATTTGGTATTTTCCTACAAATAACATTTGAGCGCTTATTGCAATCCACAGGAAAGACCATTTTCAACATGATTACACAAGGAATGGGTGCAATTATCAACATTATTCTGGACCCAATCCTAATCTTTGGTTGGTTCGGACTCCCTGCCATGGGCGTAACCGGTGCTGCTGTTGCAACTGTGATTGGTCAAATTTTTGCAGCATTGCTTGGTTTATTTTTCAACTATAAATTCAACAAGGAAATACATGTTAGCTTCAAGGGCTTTAAGCCTTGTAAAGAAACCATCGGTAACATTTACAAAATCGGGGTTCCTTCGATTATCATGCAGTCCATCGGTTCCCTTACAACCTTTGGTATAAATAACATCTTACTGATGTTCTCATCTACTGCGGCCACCGTATTTGGTGTGTACTTTAAACTGCAAAGCTTTGTATTCATGCCGGTGTTTGGTTTGACAAACGGTATGATTCCAATTGTTGCATACAACTACGGTGCACAGAACAAGAAACGTATTTATCAGACAATTAAGCTCAGCGCTATCATTGCTGTGGGCATTATGCTTGTGGGCTTGACTATCTTCCAGCTATTCCCTCAAACATTGTTGGGATTATTTGAAGCCTCAGACCACATGCTTGAAATTGGTGTTCCTGCCCTTCGCACCATTAGTCTAAGTTTCGTATTTGCCGGCTTTGGAATTGTTTCAAGCTGTGTATTCCAGGCACTTGGAAATGGGGTTTACAGCATGTTTATATCCCTCACGAGACAGATTGTGGTGATATTGCCAGTTGCATTTATATTTGCAAAGCTGTTTGGTTTAAATATGGTGTGGTTCGCATATCCAATCGCTGAAGTAGTTTCGGTGTTCATGTGCATCTTTATGCTGAGACGCATTTTAAAGACCAAGGTAAAACCACTCGCAAATTAAAAAACTACACAATGAAAAAGGAACTTTCACGTTGCCATAACGGAAAGTTCCTTATCTTTTTTACTATTTCTTTTTCTTCACACTGTATCCAAAAGTCCCCAGCTCTTCTCCAAGGCTCACATAGGTTCCATGTGAATACGCCATCAGCCCTGTGTCGTTCAAACAGAACTTTCCTGTCTCATTCAAGTACTCTTCACTCACCTGCACCGAAACAACTTCAGCAATAAACATATCATGACTTCCAAGCTCTTTGATTTCTGTCACTTTACACTCAATATTAACCGGACACTCTTCAATAATTGGAGCGTAGGATAATGCATTAGCTTTTCCACGGGTAAGCCCAGTTTCCTTCCACTTATCCACATCTTTTCCCGAACGAACGCCACAGAAGTCCGTTGCTTTCACAAGCGCTTCTGTTGTAAGATTCACAACAAACTCTCCTGATTCCTTAATCATCTGGTAAGAATGTCTCTCAGGTCTCACGGAAATATATAACATGGCAGGATTCGTACAAATGGTTCCTGTCCATGCAATGGTAATAATATTCGTTTCTCCACTTTCAGTTCCAACACTTACCATGACTGCCGGAAGCGGATATACCATGTTTCCCGGTTTCCAAATTTGTTTTGCC
>JAZRQP010000105.1:0-2813 GCA_045649885.1 Faecalimonas sp. | reverse complement strand
TAAGGACATTTTTCAAGGTGCATATCTATAGGCGCACCGCATGAAGGACAATTAGCCATGGCTCGAAAATGTTTTGACAAGAATTAAACAAATAAGTTGAAATAGGAATAGCAGAATAATACTAATTAAATAAACATCATTTTTTATCGTTTCGGAAGAAACAAAGAAGGATAGAATATACTCTACCAATCCCATAAACATAAAAAGGAATGGTAGAGAAACTCTAAATCCATTTTTGATGGGTAATACACTACTTGTAAAAATCAACAAGGAAGTCGTTAAAATAACAACGCTTGTGATAATTGTAACAATATCGGTGCAATCAGTAAGGAGTATAAGTATTGCTAAATTAGCAACCAATAGCACACCTCCAATAGATAAACTTAGTGATTTCATATGTGTTACGCTTTAGAGATTTCAATATTATTGTATGGGAGGAGTTGTCATTGGTGGTGGTGTGACAAATAATCCTGCGAGTGCAGGAACTTGTGATGCGGAAACCCAATTTGCCATACCTTGTGTCCATACGAGAGTGTTTTGAGTTACAACCCCTTGATAAATCAGTTGTTGAATCATTGGTATTGTTTGTCCACCGACTTGTTGCCCGTTTACATATACAAAGTAAGTTTGCTGTTGTGGTAATGGTGGAGGTGTCATGGGATTAGTGTTTATAAGATTATTAGTCATTGCGCCCATTTGAGAACCCATACCCATTCCAACACCTAAACCTATACCTGCTCCAACCATCTGTCCCCCGCTACCTTGGTTATTAGCAGCACCTTCTAAAACATCAAAACTACGCTCCATTTGATAAACATCTCGTCCTGTAATCTTTAAACGAGCTGCAAGGTCTTTAGCTTCTTTTAGCTTAACAATAGATGGATCGTCTTGAGGAATATTAATCGATATTATGGAAAATTCTTGTAATTCAAGACCATATTGAACAAAATATTTGTTGATGCTTTCGTTACAATATTCGGAAATATCTATCAGGTGTGTATTAATGTCAAGAATAGATATATTATCATTAATCATTTTACTTGCAATGGATGCATTTAACTGCGATAATAGTTTCCCTTTAAAATAGGAATCAACTTTTTCAGCAGAAAATGAAGACATGTTGCCAATAAGTGTGCGAAGGAAAATTTCAGGATTTTGAACCTTTAAACCATATTGACCATAAGCACGAACAGGTATAATGATATTGTATTTGGGGTCTTCTAATTGAAGAGGTGTTGGAGTTCCCCATTTCAAATCTAATTTAGAAATAAGATTAATAAACCATACTTCTGCCTGGAAAGGAGATTGGCTACCAAAAGGTAGGTTAATAATCTTGTTTAGGAGGGGTACGTTACTTGTTTGAAGTGTGTAAGTCCCGACTTCAAAAAAATCACATATTTGTCCTCCCTTAACAAAAAATGCAACTTGCGATGGATAGACAACAAGCTGGCTACCCATTTTTAAATCTTCTACAGGAAATTTTATACAAAGTTCATTATCCTGCATTGGGCACTTTACTACATCAATAATTGCCATAAAATATAGTATTTAGTACAAGTAGTCTAAAATTAAATGACTTTCTGCATAACAATATTGTTACTATTATGCAGAAAGACATGTTGATGATTCATTACATTAAGATTAGAGAAATCTTCTTAAAGTTGTTCTCTTTAACCGCTTTGCCGATAAAGGCAAGGTCGAGAAGCCACCAAAGACCAAAACCGCCTCCCGTCAGAAATTTAGCAACGCCTAATCCAATTTGACCTGTCATAAAACGGTCAATGCCAAGATAGCCAAAGAAAAAAGACACTACCCAAACAAGAGCTGGAGTAGTCAATGAAGTTGCTTGTAGTAAAACAAACTTATCATCGCTAGCTGTTTTCAATTTCTCAATAACAATTTGCAATTTGTCTGCTTCAAGTTTTTTTCCGTTGGTTGCAACAAAAACATCAATTTTACTTTGTTCCATAAAAATAAAATTTAAGAGTTAATATTAAGTTATTATATGCAATAATGCATTATATTCATTTATCTACATATTGAGTGTATCGTGGGCCTCTATTTGTTTGAGACTTTACATCTGACAATCCACCGATTGTTTCGTAATCCCAAGTGTCGCTGGAAAATTTTTCTCGAGAAAAATATACATACCCATCATCAGCAATATAAATCGTCGAAACAAAATTTAAAGAGCTTATTTGATACCACACATTGTCTATGCCTCTATCTGCATGAGTCCAAACACGATAACACTTGTGCTCTTTTTCATATAAATAATTACCATATACTCCCTCATCATGTAATTCGTTTAGCCATTGTATATCAGATAGATCTTCAATAATGGGTCTGTCTAACATTTTTAGGTGTGCTCTACCATCTTTAGTAAGTGTGAGTTGCATCTTGTAAGTCTTTTCATGAACTTCTCCTTGATAAGTATAGGTTGCGTCAATATATTTAGGCCCACATGATGCCATTGGCAATGCTAATGTAACACACATTAGAAAATAAAAGACTTTTTTCATATTTGATATTTTAAAGATTATGTAAAGAGTTAAGCCCGATGTGATGATATTAGACAACAAAAAGCGTGGGCTGTTGCTCTATTGTCAATTCGGGTCTTCGACTACCCACCACTCCAATATATACAAAAGCTCACGCTGAAACGTGAGCGTTGTTTATATTTAGGAAAGTGGTTTCAAAGTGTCGAAGTTTGAATTGCTCCCAATATAAGCAAACGCTTTATATGTTTATGTCTTTTTAGACAGATTTTATTCCATAGGCAATATTATTTTGAATTTCGGTGCAAAGGTACA
>JAZRQP010000104.1:0-13705 GCA_045649885.1 Faecalimonas sp. | reverse complement strand
AATGGAAAGAACTCTGCCATTATTGTGTCAAGCGTAACTTTCGGTGTGGGCCATATCATAAACCTAATCAATGGTTCGGGTGCCGAACTCTTGCCTAATCTGCTTCAAGTTGTTTATGCTATTGCGGTAGGCTTTATGTTTATGATGATTTATTACAGAACTAAGAGTTTGCTTCCTTGTATTATTACACATGGTGTATTTAATGCATTAAGTGCCTTTGCCAATGAAACAGGTCTTACATCAAAAGAGCAGATTATTTCTTGCATTTTGATTACATTAATATCTGGTGCGTATGCACTATATATTGCTTTAGAAATAAAAAAATAGATTAGTTTTAAGAAGAAATCCCCTTACGGTTTTCGTAGGGGGATTTTTGTGTTGAGGATGGAGAGTTGTGTGGTATAATGGATGTAGATAAATCTTGAATTTGGTGGAGGATAAGCAATGAAAATCTACGATATTTCTCAAGAAGTTTTCAGTTGTCAGGTATATCCCGGCGACCCGGCACCGGAAAAAAAGGTGCTTAGTTCAATGGAAAAAGGCGACCTGTATAATCTGACGACATTTAGCATGTGCGCTCACAATGGCACACATATAGATGCGCCATTTCATTTTCTTAAAGACGGAAAAACTGTGGATGCTATATGTTTAGAGGCGTTTGTGGGAATGGCTTATGTGGCAGAACATCAAGGGATTGTCTCTGGCGATGATGCTATGGAAATAATTGAAAAAGCGAAAGAACAGAACCCGGAAGCGGCAAAGAGAATTCTGATTAAGGGAGCCGCAGAAGTTTCTCCGGATGCCGCAAAAGTATTTGCCTCCTCAGAACTCTTACTTCTGGGAAATGAATCTCAGACTGTTGGGCCGGAAGATGCGCCGATGGCAGTGCATCACATACTTCTGGGTGCCAATGTTATCTTGCTTGAAGGGATTCGTTTGGCAGAGGTTTCGGAAGGTGTTTATTTTTTAAATGCTGCGCCGCTGAAGTTATCCGGTGCAGACGGTTCGCCATGCAGAGCTGTATTGATAGCTGCTGAGGTTAAAATTCAATTTGCGGAGAGTAAAATGGGATGAGATTATTTAATATAATTCAAAACTATAAACCAAAGAATCAGCAAGAAGAATATGATAAAGAACAAATGCTGCAGTTTATGAAAAAAAATGAAAATTATTTGGACCGCGAAAATCAGGTGGGACATTTTACTGCATCCATGTGGACGGTGAATAAAGAGCGAACCAAAACCTTAATGGTATATCATAATCTTTATGATTCATGGTCGTGGATAGGTGGCCACGCAGATGGAATGGAAAATTTATGTGAAGTTGCATTAAAAGAACTGCGTGAAGAGACGGGAGTTGAATCTGCCAGATTGATTAATGAAGAGGTTTTTAGTTTGGAAACATTGGCGGTTAACGGACATATGCGTAAAGGAATTTGGATTCCAAGTCATTTGCACTTTAATCTGACTTTTTTGGCAGAAGCAGATGAGGCCGAAGAACTTACAGTGCAAGAGGAAGAAAATTCTGCAGTACATTGGTGGACCTTTGAAGAAGCTTTGAAAGTTTCAACAGAACAATGGATGATAGAGAATATTTATAAAAAACTGATTGAGAGAAGTCGATAGATTTATTTTATACAAAGAGGAGATGAAGGAAACATGGACAGCACAATAAGAGTTATGACGATAGAAGATAAAAAGGCTGTTTTTGAAATGATGAAGGTGTTTTATGCTTCGCCAGCAGTATTAAGTAATGGATCAGATGAAATTTTTTCTAATGATATAGAAAATTGCATTAATGATAGTCCATATTTGGAAGGGTATATCATTGAAGATTCAAACGAGATACAAGGATATGCCATGGTTGCTAGAAGTTTCTCAACTGAGTTTGGAAAACCCTGCATCTGGATTGAGGATTTGTATGTTAAGGATAAGTACAGAGGTTTAGGTCTTGGGAATATGTTGATAGAATTTATCACAAAAAAATTTACGGATTGCATTTTTCGTTTAGAAGTAGAAGAAGAAAACGAAAGGGCTATAAAGCTATATAAAAAATGCGGATTCGATGTTTTGCCATATATGGAAATGAAGAAGTAAGAGAATGTTAAATAGACATTAACGCTTTATCATGCTAAAATCTAAGCGAGTATAATGCGGATGTGCAACTACTGCAGGAGGGATGTAGACATGAAGAGACGAAAATGGACGCAGAAAGAGATCAGCGACTGGCTTAAGAAGCATCATGCACTAATCTACTTTAATCCAAGCGATAAGAACTTATTTGTACATAAGGTGATAAAAAGACTTATAATCATTTGTTTTTGTCTAGGAGTTGCAGGGTTACTTGTCTTAATTGGCATTAACGCACATATAAAAGGTGCCGTGCAAGATAGGATTGTAGAAACTGAAAGTCTTCCTGATGAAGAGTTTGACTGTATTATGGTATTAGGATGTCAGGTTAAAGAAGGCGGAGAGCCTAGCCACATGCTTCGTGACAGGCTGCAGAGAGGCGTAGAAGTGCATAAGCATGGTGCGGAAGATAAACTCTTAATGAGTGGCGATCATGGCAGAACGGATTATAACGAAGTAGAGACAATGAAACAGTATGCGATAGATGAAGGTATTGATTCAGAAAATATATTTATGGATCATGCCGGATTTTCGACATACGAAAGTATATACAGAGCAAAAGAAGTGTTTGGTGTCAAGAAGATGGTAATCATCACACAGGAATACCATTTGTACCGAACGCTTTATATAGCAGAAAAACTCGGAATTGAAGCTTACGGCGTGGCTTCCGATTATCACATCTACGCTGGACAATCTATGAGGGATTTGCGCGAAGTATTAGCAAGAGCCAAAGATTTTGTCACAACAATCGTAAAACCGGAACCGACTTATCTGGGCGATTTCATCGACATACATGGTGACGGCGATATTACAAACGACTGACATAAGAGTGACGAACAGATGGTTATGTATATACAAACAAAATGGGAAATGAAGTGCTTATTTATATAAAAGTGCTATAAAAAAGATGAGTTGGGGTAATAACAATGAAACGACAAAGAATCATAGGATTTATTATTGATTTTATTATCATTGCAGTTTCCTTTGAAATATCGGAATATTTTGCGATTGATGTATTGCAGTTGGAAAAATGGTATGTAGAACTTATTGCTTATATGGTGGTCTTTATGTCACTGCAAGGCATTGTGAGTCTTGTGAAGCGATTATGGAACAAGAAGAATGATGAGAAAAGAGCAGGAGGAGAATAGTTATGAAAAATACAAGAATATGTCCGAAATGTAGTTCGTCTGATATTGTAAGAATCGACGGTTACGCTGGACCATACGGAACCGGTAACAATATCATGACAAAGAATACCATATTTTCTGCTGTGAATGTCAATCGTTACATATGCTGTGAGTGCGGTTATACAGAAGAATGGATTGATAAGGAAGATATAGAGAAAGTAAAGAAGAGCAAGAAAGCAAAACGATAGATAGTCAAGTTTATATAAGTCATGTAAGGTTTAGTTCCATAATCATTGACTTCTTGTCTGGTAAGAAAGACATTGTTTTAACATGAGACACAAGTTTTAGAATATTCCCGATTTGAGGCACATTACTTAAAGCAATGGCAATGTGCCAAATTGAAATCATTTAAGAAAGAGAGAAGATTATGATTATTGGATTTATTATCTGGAGCATTGTTACTGTTATTTTTTTAGGCATAGGTATTAGTTGTCGAAAATCAAGAGAAGCGGTGGGATTCTTCACGGGATGCAAGCCCCCAGTGATAGAGAATGTGGAGCAATATAACAAGGCTGTATCTAAATTGTGGTTTGTTTCGGCGGGAATATATGAGGTGCTGGGACTTCCACTCTTGTTTTTAGAACAGAATTCATTATTATTCATTCCAATTATTTTCGCAGTAGTAATTGGACTTATTGTAATGATGGTTGCATATTTGAGGATTGAAGCAAAGTATAAGAAATAGGAGTGAAGCATATGGATTTTTCAGTATTTGACACAAAGAAGATTGATGAATATTCTAAGCGTGCGAAGGAGCAGTGGGGGAAGTCATCAGAATACAAAGAATTTGAGAGAAAGGCGCAAAACTGGAGTGAAGAAGACCAGCAAATTATGATAAATGATTTCATGCAAATATTTGCTGAGTTTGGTCAGATGATGTCGTTAGATCCTTCTGATGAAAAAGTGCAGTCACAAGTTAAGAAGTTACAGGATTATATTTCTGAACATTTTTATCAATGTACGAAAGAGATTTTAAGCAGTCTTGGAAACATGTATACTGGTGGAGGAGAATTCACAGAGAATATTGATAAAGTTGGCGGAGTGGGAACTGCCGATTTCACTGCTAGGGCAATCGAGATTTACACAACGAATTGATATTGTCGGAGTCAGCACCATAAGAGAGAAGAAAAAATGCCTATCCTGGTCCACAGGATAGGCTCTTTCTATTTTATATAAATATCACCGGTTGAGGTTGTAATCTCACATTTTCCGCCGTTTGTTGATTTTGGAACATGGACATCCCCTGTTGAAGTCTGGGTGATGAAAATCTTTTCTGAGAGCAATTTGCCAGTTACATCTCCTGTATCAGTTTCGACCCAAATCTCAGTGGCATCGCAAGCGTCAAACTTCACATCGCCCGTGCTTCTTTCAATAGAAAATTTTTCTGTGGCAATCACATTTTTCAAAGAAATATCGCCAGTGCTTCCGTCTGATATTAAGCTTTTGCACTTGATATCGGTTAGGTTTGTTTTGCCGGTGGAAACATTGATCACTATATCATCTTCACAGATAACCCCTGTAATGGTTATATCACCTGTACTTGTTGCAATATCAATACTTCCAAATTTGAAATCCTTTGGCACTTCAATATCCCCAGTGTCTTCTTTTATAGCGAGAGAATCATATTCTGTCTTTGGCAGATAAACAATTATTTTTGGAGATCCAAGTGTTATACCGATATGGTCGTACCATTCCCTCTCATCAGTCACATTGATTGTAAGAGTATCATTTTGGACAGTAGTAGTGTGTTTCATATCTGACATTTCATAACAAACGACTTTACAGATTTTGTCATCAGACTGTACAAAGAGTATGTCTGCAGTATCTGTCAGCATTGATATACGGTTAAATTCTTCGGTTACTTGATAGGTGTTGGTTTCATACTTTATAGTATTTAACTTCGTAAAATCCCAGTCGTTTACGGTCATTAGTGCTGAAAACATAATACATCCAAGAGCCACAAGGGAAGTGGCTATTATAAGCCATATTTTTGTTGATTTTTTCATTATGCTTCCTCCTTTTTTAGAAAACTTCTTTTTATTCCTAAGAAAATCTTCTTTGTAAGTAACACAGTGCCGTTTGTCACACCTTTGCAACCATAGAATAGGAAGATAGAAAGTCCTGCACAGACAAGCCCTACACTAGCCATAGCAATACCTGTGAGGCCTTTGCCAACAACAGTGAAAACAATCGCAGATACAATGCTTCCAAGAGCACAACCAATAAATGAGCCAAAAACAGCCCAGAAGGAAATTATCAAAGCCCACAAAGAAATGTAAAGCGAAAGAATTACAGCAAAAGCGGCAATCAGCAGAGAAAGCCATATTGGAGAACCAAGTGCTAAAAGTACAATCTCCCATACGCCAAGTCGTCTTTTAGGTGTCTTTTCTTTTATGAGTTTGCTCATTTCCATCATCCTCCTTATATGTAATAAATCGTAACACGAAGTATATAATATATCAATGTTTTTAATTAAGAAGTTGAAGTAGAAGAGTTCTGTGATATAATAAAAATTAACAGAAAATACCTTGGAGGAGGAAAGTAATATGAAAGTGTATAAATGTAATCAATGTGGCAATCTTATCGCTATGATTTCGGCATCAGGAGTGCCGGTAATGTGTTGTGGAAAGCCGATGGAAGAAGTGGTTCCAAATGAAGAGGGTGAAAGTGCAGAAAAACTTGTGTGTGACTTAAAACCATTAGATTTGGATGCGACAGAGAATTACGTGGTATGTAAATGTAATCAAGTATCTTATTTTGACATTTTAGATTCCTTGCAAAAGCACAGTAGTATAGAAAACCTGTTAGATGTATTTGATGATGTTAAAAATACAACTCATTGTTCTACAGGCTGTGGCGGATGTTATGAAAAAGTGATTGCAATCATATCTGAAGCGTTAAGTACAGGTAAACAATAATTTAATGGGTATAGACTAGAAAAAAGCTGAAATTCCAAAATCGGAGTTTCAGCTTTTTGATAAGTAATTAAAATTCAACTTTTCCAGATTCTGTTTTGTTGATTACATAGTAAACAGCATCATCTTCTGGTTTTACGTATAATTCAATTGTTTTGATGTCGCCAACTTTGTTGCCTGCAGATGTCCAAGCTTTTTTAACAGCAGCAATCATCTCTTTTTCTTCTACTTGCTTTCCAAAGTATTCTACGAATAAAGTAGTTTTGATCTCTTTTTTAGTAGTAGCTTTTTTCGCTTTTTTCACTACTTCCTTTGCTTCCACAACTGCGTCAGCAACTTTGTCTTCTACGATATCCATAACTTTTTCGGCTTTATCTTCTACGACGTCAGCGATTTTTTCTACTTTTTCTTCAACCACTTCAGCAACCGCTTTAGCCGCTTTTTGTACTTTTTCTTTTGTAACTTTTGTTGTTTGTTTCTTTGTTGCCATGTCAATCTTACCTCCTATTCACAACATACTTGCCGATTATAGCATATGTTTATGGAAAAGTAAAATTATATTTGAAGAAATTATATAATTCGGAAATATATACCATCCCGTCCCATGAAGAAGTGTTTATCCTGGAAGGAGGTATTTACCTGCATGGCTTCTACAATAGAAGTGATCGAAGCACCATCCTCATATCGTCCTTTATTGTATTGGAAATATCCCAAAATATCTTTCGGAACACCGAGTTTAATACGACGTTTGCGCAGATATTCATCCTTGTCGGTTCCTTCAATGTCAAGTCCAAACAATTCTAATTCGATTTCCAAATATCCATCTATGTAATCAATTACGCTGTCAAACGGTTTGCGTCGTAGTGACTCATCGAAGATTTCACATATATGGCGGTAATATAAATTGAAAAACTGCTCTTTGTTAAAATCAATGTTAGCTTTCTTGCCTTCTGTTGCATTTCTTAAAATACCTTGCAGTTCCCCGTGCTTGGTGTCAAAGTATGTCATACATGCAATGGCGTACTTTGGTGATTGTTCGTTGATAGAGCGTATTGCAAGCACTTGATTAAAGGCATCATCTAAAGCCTTTGGTGCTTGGTCGCGCTTTCCGGTAGATTCCCAGATACTCCATTCGTCAGAGTTTTTATTGTATCCAATAAAGGAAGGCTTCTTACGTCCATTACATGAAAAGGCATCTGCTCCATATACCTGCTCGAAAAGAGAGGAGTGAAGGAAGTAGTCGGTGTCAAATTCTTTCATGCTAAATAATTTTGCGAAAATTAAACCAAGATAATAAGCATTCACGCTTTTCTCACTTGCATCTAAGAATTCTGTCTCCGGAGATTTCAGTAAATATCCGTCTGCAGCTGTAAGATTTGTTTCAAACATAGAGATTTTAGAAATAAACTCCTGCGTTCTTTTTTCGTGATGCCATGGCGATAAAAATTGATTTGGCATACCACAAGTTAAAATGGCATGAAGTAATTCCAAATTGTTACATTCCACAATTTTTGATTCGTAAAATGGCCACTCCATTCCATTGCAGCCGGTCACTTCCAAGGCAATTTTAAAATTATCATTCTGAATAAGCTTCACATTTTCACCAACTTCCTATAAAAACATTCATATACAACCATTATATTCCATTTCAGAAACAGTTACAAGTTATTAATTGCACTTATCAGTCGTAATAAGAAATAAATTAAAGTTACACTTTGCACTTCACTATAATTTATGATAAACTAACTCTGTTATACAGTATATTTAGATTTAGATAAAAGAGGAGAAAATACATGGGTGGATTTTTTGGTGTAGCTACAAAGAAAGATTGTGTTTTAGACTTGTTTTATGGTATAGATTATCACTCGCATTTGGGAACAAGACGTGCCGGTATGGCGGTTTGTGACCACGGTGAGTTTCAGCGTGCGATTCATAATATTGAGAATTCTCCATTTCGTACGAAATTTGAACGTGATGCAGAAGAGATGCGTGGAAATATAGGAATTGGATGTATTTCTGATTATGAACCACAACCATTATTGATTCAATCCCATTTGGGAAGCTTTGCAATTACAACTGTGGGTAAAATTAATAATTTAAATTCATTATTAAAGGTTGTATATGCAAATGGACATACCCATTTTCAAGAGATGAGCGGAGGACAGATTAATGCAACTGAATTAGTTGCATCTCTAATTTGTAAAAAGAATTCCATTGTGGAAGGAATCCGTTATGTGCAAGGCATTGTTGAAGGTTCTATGTCAATTCTGATTATGACAGATAAGGGAATTTATGCTGCGAGAGACAGATACGGAAGAACTCCGGTTGTTATTGGAAAAAAAGAAGAAGGTTATGGAGTAGCATTTGAAAACTTTGCATTTTCTATGCTAGGTTATGAAACCTACAAGGAATTAGGTCCAAGCGAGATTGTGTTTATCACACCGGAGGGTGTAGAAACAGTATCTGCACCTAAGAAGGATATGAAGGTATGTTCTTTCTTGTGGGTATACTATGGATATCCAACTTCCTCTTATGAAGGAGTCAACGTAGAAGAAATGCGTTGCAAATGTGGTAGCATTATGGCGAAGCGCGACGAAGGCAAGATATCGCCGGATTTAATTGCCGGTGTACCTGATTCTGGTTTAGCACATGCCATTGGATATTCGAATGAGTCAGGTATTGACTATGGTCGTCCATTTATCAAATATACACCTACCTGGGCGAGATCCTTTATGCCAACAAGCCAGGCTCAAAGAAGTTTGGTTGCCAAGAGAAAATTGGTTCCGGTTCCAAGCTTGATACAGGACAAAAAATTATTGTTGATTGACGATTCGATTGTGCGTGGAACACAGCTTCAAGAGACAACGGAATTTCTATACAACAGCGGAGCAAAAGAGGTACACGTAAGACCTGCCTGTCCGCCACTTGTATATGGATGTAAATATTTGAATTTCTCACGTTCCAAATCAGAAATGGACTTGATTACACGTCGTGTTATCGCAAAATTAGAGGGAGATAACGCGGAAAACGTGTTGCATGAATACACCGATCCAAATAGTGAACGTTATCAAGCAATGGTAGAGGAAATTCGCAAACAGCAGAATTTTACTTCCCTGCGTTTTGTGAGTTTGCCGGATTTGTTAGAATCCATTGGGTTAGAACCATGCAAAGTCTGCACATATTGTTTTGATGGTAAAGAGTAAAAAATACAGCAACTGCGAATTATAGTATTATAGTTGGCAGTTGTTTTGTTTTCATATTAAGTTTTAGGAGGTAAAAAATGGATAAAAAGAAGATAAAAAATATTGCACTTGATTTGGCAGCAGACATTGTCGGAAGTTTTCTGATTGCGATTGGAATCTATAATTTTGCTACCGCATCGGAGTTTCCGGTAACGGGGATTACAGGTATTGCACAGGTGCTTTATATTTATTTTGGGTTGCCGATTGGTACCATGACTACGATTATAAACATTCCGATTATCTTGGCGTGTGTCAAAGTGCTAGGCGTGAAATTCGTTGTGAAGTCTTTGAAAACTTTGCTGATTTCCAACTTCTTTATGGATGTTGTTGCACCTTTGCTACCGATATATGAGGGTGATTTGATGCTATCGAGCATCTGTATGGGACTTTTTGCAGGTCTAGGTTATGCTTTGATCTTTATGCGAGATTCATCAACCGGCGGAGTTGATTTTATTTCTCTTACCATTCGTGCCTTGAAGCCACATATTTCTTTGGGAAGAATCATTGTCATAGTGGATTGTGCGCTTTTATTGGTGTGCGGATTTTTGCTGGGCGGAAATGTGGATAAAATCATTTACGGTTTGATAGCAACTTATATTGTATCGGTTGTGGTGGATAAGGTCATGTATGGTTTGGATGCCGGAAAGGTAACCCTCATCGTGACGGAAAAGGGATATGAAGTGGCGGAAAAAATTCACGAGCTTACAGAACGTGGTGCCACATTGCTAAAAGCTGTTGGTAGTCACACCAAAACAGATAAGGAAGTGGTAATGTGTGCCTGCAGCTACAAACAGATGCATATGGTACAGAAGGCAGTAAAAGAGGTGGATAGCAGCGCATTCCTGGTGATGATGGAGGCGAATCAAGTACGAGGCGAAGGATTTAGGCCACACGAATAATAATTTACATTGCGACATTTGAAGGGTAGTTGTATAATATCATTAACATGGAAAGTTATTAGATGTAGGAGGCATAGTAATGTGGACTAGAGCATTATTAAAACAGAATGCCAAAACGGCATTTAGAAGAAATTATTGGATGTGTGTGGCTGTCAGCTTTGTCACCCTAATATTAATGGGCGGCTTTAGTTTTGGTGGCAGTAATACAGTAACCATAGCTGAAGAAAGTGAAAATTTCGATTATAGCGTAGAAGCATTAATGGAATTTTTGAACCAGGTACCGCCATATTTTTGGACGATTTTTTGGGCGACACTTGTGGTAGGTCTTGTTGTGGGAATCGGCGTTTCTATTTTATTTACAAATCTTGTACAAGTGGGATGTAATCGATATTTCTTGGAAAACAGAGAGCATAAGACAAATTTCGGTCAGTTGTTTTACAGTTTTCAAGATGGAAGATATGGAGCAACTGTATGGGTGATGTTTTTAAGAACCTTATACATTTTCGGATGGAGCCTTCTGTTCCTTATTCCCGGAATTGTGAAATCCTATTCCTATATGCTGGTTCCTTATATCATGGCTGAGAATCCGACTTTGGACCACAAACGAGTATTTCAGCTTAGTAGGGAAATGATGAATGGGCATAAGATGGAAGCGTTTGTGTTGCAATGGTCTTTCTTTGGATGGATTCTTCTATCCGTTTTTACAACAGGTATTTTAAATATCTTATACGTAAATCCGTATATGCAAGCTACATATGCGGAGTTCTATTCAGCTGTTAAGGCAGAGGCTAGAATGAGAGGTATTGTGCAGACTGGAGAGCTTCCTACCATGCTGGTGCCGGAGGAATAATCATGCGAGAAGAATTGTTTAAAATGGAGCGAAAAGGTCTGGTATCGGAAGGGCAACAGGTAAATATCACAGAAAGAGTGAATGGGAGCCTATATAGTTATCTGGTTGAGCCATCGGTTGCAATGTCCGGAATATACCGCAGTAATCAGAGGATTAAATCTGACACAGGTATTATCAATGAAATCCGCGAGACGGAGAGAGGGTTTTATCTTGTGGTAGGATTTGAGGAGTAAATACCGGTAATATAGAAATGGACTGTGCATTCGTTTGCACAGTCCGTTTTAAATTAAAGCTTAATATTCTTAAATAAATCTCCAAGGCTTGTTCCGATATTTTCTGCTTTTGGAATCACAACCTTTTCTACAACTTCTTCTTCCTTCTTCTCAATCAGAGCTTTCATGCTCAAACTGATTTTTCCATCTTTAACGCCGATTACTTTCACATCCACGCTTTGTCCCACTTCCAATACATCAGCAGGTGTCTTGATACGTTTGTCAGAAATCTGAGAAACGTGAACCAATCCGGAAAGTCCGTTTCCTAAGTCGATAAATGCACCGTAGTTTTGAAGAGTTTCAACAGTACCTGTCATTACACTTCCAACTTCTACGCTTGCGATTAAAGCGGCTTTTTCTGCTTTTGCCTTTGCTTTCAATAACTCTTTTGCAGATAGGATTAAGCGGTTATCAGCCTGAGATGCTTCAATGATTTGCACTTCAATTTCTTGATTCAAGAAATCTTCTAAATTCTCCACATAAGATAATGATAATTGGGATGCTGGGATAAATCCGCGGATTCCTTCAACCATTGCAATCACGCCGCCATTTACAACACCTTCTATTTTTACAGTAAGAACTGTCTTTTTTTCCAGATAGTCGGCTACCATGTTCCATGGGTTAGCATCATCGAAATGTTCTTCCAAATCAGCCATTGTTTCGTTTTGTAATAATTCTTCGCTCATGTTTTATACCTCGTAACTTTCTTAAGATGAAAACATTATATCATATTTTCTAAAATAGAAAATAGAAATATATGAAAATATTTGACAAACTGGTTAAAAAATGGCAACCTATAACTATGAAAAGTGAGGTAACACTATGGAGAGTATAAAAAAGAGAAAAGTTTATGTAGTTGGTCACAAGAATCCGGATACGGATTCCATTTGTTCTGCAATTGCATATGCGGCATTAAAACAGCAGATTGCAGCGGAAGATGAGAATGACTATTTCCCGATGCGTGCCGGTATGCTCAATGAAGAGACCCAGTATGTTCTCAAACGTTTTGGAGTGGAAGAACCGAGAATCTTGGCAAATGTACATTTGCGCGTGCAGGACGTGGACGTCAACCGTATGCCGGGGATTAGCAGCCACACTTCCATCAAGGATGCTTGGGCGATGATGAAAGAAAGAAATGTCTATACGCTGGCAGTGACGAATGAGGAAAAATTAGAGGGTGTGATTACAACCAGTGATATTGCCACATCTTACATGGACGTGTATGACAGTCGTATTTTAGCAGAAGCCAGAACACAGTATCAAAATATTGCGAATACTTTGGATGGTGAAGTGATTAGTGGGAATCCACATGCATATTTCATCAAAGGGAAAGTAGCGGTAGCTGCTTCCAGTCCGGAGATGATGGAAACTTACATAGAAAAGGATGACTTGGTGGTTCTGGGGAACCGTTATGAGTCTCAGCTCTGTGCGGTAGAATTGGATGCAAGCTGTCTGGTTATATGTCAGGGGGCTCAGGTCTCTAAGACCATTTTAAAACTTGCGCAAGAGAGGGATATTGTAATTATTACAACCCCGCATGATACATTTACGGTATCCAGATTGATTAACCAGAGTATTCCTGTAAGGCACTTTATGGAGAAGGATGGCCTAACTATATTTAACACCACAGACTACGTGGAAAATATCAAGGATGTCATGGCAAAGAAACGTGCACGTGACTTTGCAGTTATTGATAAAGAAGGAAAGTTCTATGGTTTCATATCAAGCCGTCGTTTGATGGATGCTCGCAACAGACGCGTGATTATGGTTGACCATAACGAAAAAACACAAGCGGTGGATGGAATTGAAGAAGCAGAGATTCTGGAGATTATTGATCATCACCGATTGGGAAGCCTTGAGACAGTGGGGCCCGTTTATTTTAGAAATCAGCCGGTAGGATGTACGGCCACTATTATTTATGATATGTATAAAGAAAAGGGAGTTGTGCCGGACAAAACAATTGCAGGGCTTCTTTGCTCGGCGATTATATCTGACACCTTGTTGTTCCGTTCACCAACCTGCACTTGGCTTGACCGTGCGGCGGGAGAAGAGTTAGCGAAAATCGCAGAACTTGATATGGAAGAACTGGCACAGAACATGTTCCAGGCAGGTAGCAACTTAAAAGGAAAGACGGCAGAAGAGATCTGTTTCCAAGATTTCAAAGATTTTACAGTCAGCGATGTGAAATTCGGTGTTGGACAAGTGAATTCC
>JAZRQP010000103.1:0-3645 GCA_045649885.1 Faecalimonas sp. | reverse complement strand
CGTTCTGTGCGGCGTAACATTAGTTGCCCTCCCTTTTCATTAGTTTCTTTTTAATTCTTATATCATCACCAGTTAATTTTAACATAGTATAGTTACTTGTGATACGAGAAAATGTTCTTTCTGAGTAAATATCAACTAGGGACTCCAATGAAAGATTCGTGGAGATAATTGTTGATTTTCTGCGCAACAACCGTTCATTCAGACAGAGGAAAAGTTGAGATACAGTAAATGAATTCGTAAGCTCAGTTCCCAAATCATCAATAATAAGTAAGTCGCAGTCAAAAATATGCTCATTCATCTGATTTGCTGCTTCATCTTTACCGAATTTGCTTTTTGCCAGAGTATCAAAAAGCTCAAAGGAAGAAAGATAAATAACAGAATGAGATTTATCAATTAATTCTTTAGCGATGCAGTTTGAAAGGAATGTCTTTCCAACACCGGTATCGCCATAGAGAAATAAATTGCGGAATTCTCTTCCAAAGGTATCTACAAAATCGCGGGCTGTCATATAAGCCTTTTGCATATTCGCTAAAGAGGAGGAACCGGTTTTCGGGTCCACATGATTTGCGGAATAGTAGGAGAATGTGAAAGTATCAAAATTCTCTTCCTGAAGAATATGCCTTAGGTTTGACTGTGTATACAGCATATCTATTACAGCCTTCTGGAAACAGTGACATTTCTTGTTGTCAATGTATCCGGTATCTTTACAATCAGCGCAATCATAAACCGGCTCTAAATAGTCCGCCGGAAAACCGCCACTGGCAAGTAAATCTTTAGACTGTTTTGACAATGTTTTTATCTGTGCTTTTAATTCCTGAAGCGCATTGTCATCCCCTTCTAAGAGTTTGCGTGCCTGCTTAACACTTAACTCTGATATTGCCTGGTGAATCTTTTTCAATTCTGGCAATTTCGCATATGCAGTTTCGTAACGCTTGTCCAAAATGTTACGATTATAAAGTTGTTTTTGTTCGTAGCTACGAATAATCGTATCGTACTGTGAATTGTTTAAAGCCACCTTAAGACTCCTTTAATTAGAATTTAGAAGCTGCTGTTCTAAAGAAGTAATATCATAAGAACGCCCTTCGAAATTATTGAAACGGTTGCCTGCGGCAACAGTCTTTGTTGTGTTTTTAGTTCCTTGTTTCTGACGGTGCGCAAGGTCCAGACGAGAGATATCTGTCAGGTGATGCACATCCTTCATAAGCCAGTTATTTAAAATTGTATCAGCATATTTAAAATCTGCTTTATGTGTATTCGTAATTGTGCGATTGCAGGCTTCCAATATGATGTCTAGAGAGAAACCGTACTCGTCCGACCATTTCTTAATATAAGTAATCTCAGCCGGAGCAGCAGAACGTCCCTTAATACCAAATGCATTTAAAATGGAATAAACATTTTTCGTATAAAGAACGGTATTCATCTTTGCAGCTTCTGCGGTCTGAATACCAGCATCAGACCAAGCAAGTGCAACGGTTTCTATGTATTTCATATTGCGGTGTCCATTCTCCACGCAATACTCAATTAAGTATTCGATTAAATCAATTGAGAAATCAAGTGAGTCAAAGAAGTAATTGATTTTCTTGATTTCACTTGCTGTCAAAGGCTTGCCCATATATTGCTCTGCCATAAAATATAGCTGGCGAAGCTCCTCTTGATTCGGGGAAACTGTTTTCTTAGTTTTCTTCTGAACGCTTGCTGTTGGTTTGCTAGGTTCAGCATTGCCGGCAACGGAGCAATCTTCCTTCTTGACAGATATAGGTGTAATAACAGCTTGTGTCTCCGCTTTATTAGAGGAGTCTGAGTTTCCAACTGCTAAACCGCAGATATTACCTGCCTCATCATAGTCAATATTAAGAAGTCCTACTTTTGACCAATACTTAAAAGCGCGCAATATATCCTTTTCTGTACACTCTAAACAATCTGCCAGCCCACAGATGGACAGACCGCCTGTGTTCCCATTCAAATGGCGCAGTAAAACAAGGTAAACCTTTACATATTCACCATTTGCCTTTGCTAAATAATTATCTATAAAATCATTTTCAACGATGGTTGTATTCCCTTGAAAACGGTTCTTCAACGTCAGTGTTCTTGTCATGATATATCCACCCTTTATCTTATCAGTATTCGTATTATAGCATTACCAATCTGAAGGTCAAAGAACAATTATGTGGATATCTCAAGTTTTTTGTGGATAACAAAAATGTGGATAATGTGGATAACTTCTACTTAAGTAGAGAATCTCCAATGTTTACAACGTCTCCCGCCCCCATAGTTATCAACAAATCATTGTGGAAACAATTTTCTAACACAAAATTTTCTATTTTTTCAAAGCTTGACAAGTAGTAAGCATCGCATCCTAATTTCTTAATTTCTTCTGCCAGGCTTTCTGATGACATCCCAAGTGTGTCTGTCTCACGTGCCGCATAGATATCAGCAAGGATGACATGGTCAGCCAATGAAAGAGCCTCCGCAAACTCATGGAAGAACGCTTTGGTCCTTGTATAAGTGTGGGGTTGGAAAATGCACCAGATATCCTTGTGAGGATAGTTGCGGGCAGAGGTTAAGGTTGCCCGAATCTCAGTTGGATGGTGTGCATAGTCATCGATAATGGTTATTCCGTTTCGTTCCCCTTTGTATTGGAAACGACGGTCAGTTCCTGTAAAGGAAAGTAGTCCCTTCTGGATGGTGTCCAAATCAATGTTTAATAATTCTGCCACTGCAATGGTGGATAATGCATTAGAAACATTGTGCTTTCCGGCAACGGATAACTGGATTCTTCCAATATTTTCACCATATTTTATCAAATCAAAGGATGCATTTCCAAGTTCATTAAATGCTATATTGGCTGCAGAATAATCTGCCTCCTGCACTTCAGAATAGGTAATGATGTTACATGAAAGTCCATCAGTGATGGTTTCCATTTTCTCAATATTCTTATTAATTACCAAAGCCCCGTCTTTTGGGAGCAGTTCTGCAAATCGATGGAAGGAGGAACGGATATCATCAATGTCCTTAAAGAAATCCATATGGTCTTCCTCTACATTTAGCATAACTGCAATCTTCGGGAAGAAATCCAAGAAGCTGTTGGTATATTCGCAGGCTTCTGTCACAAATACATCCGAACTTCCTACTCTAATATTTCCCCCAATTGCTTTTAAAATACCTCCAACCGAGATGGTTGGGTCTTTTTCCGCTTCCAGCAAAATATGTGACAGCATAGATGTGGTTGTTGTCTTGCCGTGTGTCCCGGAAATTGCAATTGGCGTCCCATAATTTTTCATCAATTGTCCCAACAGCTCTGCACGTGTCAGAGTTGGGAGATTTTGTCTTCTTACTTCCATTAATTCCGGATTGTCTTCATGAATGGCAGCAGTGTATACAACTACGTCAATTCCGTCTGTGATATTAGAAGCCATTTGTGGATAGTTCACAACTGCGCCTAATTGAGTCAGGTGCTCTGTCAATGCAGACGGCTTGTTGTCTGAACCGGAGATTTGAAAATTTTCTTTTAATAAAATCTCGGCAAGGCCGCTCATACTGATGCCGCCGATTCCTATGAAATGTACATGTTGTGGTTTTTTAAAATCTATTTGATACATAAAAACACTTCCTATTTCAGTTTATGAAAAAATATCTCTTCTTATT
>JAZRQP010000102.1:0-4742 GCA_045649885.1 Faecalimonas sp. | reverse complement strand
TCTCACCTTCTTTGTATTTTTCACCTTTATGTCATACTGCTCTAAAATGTTAAGCTCGTGCTCTCTCATACTTCCCCCTGCAATGTGAATTCCACTTCATTCTAATGTATGACAAGCAAGGGGGAAGTATTACTGAAAATCGATATTGAAGTTGTTTGTGGGGTACGATATAATTAATCTGTTACTGTTATCTATTGAAAAGAGGGTATGCAAAAATGAGAATTCAATTACCTGAAAAAGTGAATACAATTATCCATACCTTGCAAGAACATGGTTTTGAAGCCTACGCTGTTGGCGGTTGTGTCCGCGATTCCATTCTGGGACGAGTTCCCGATGATTGGGATATTACAACCTCTGCCACGCCATTGGAAACTAAGGCGCTATTTTCAAGAACCTTTGACACAGGCATTGAACATGGGACAATTACCGTTCTAATTGACAAGGATGCCTTTGAAGTAACAACCTACCGCGTGGATGGAAAATATGAGGACAGCAGACATCCATCTGAGGTCACTTTCACGAGGAGTCTTTCCGAAGATTTGCTCCGACGAGATTTCACCATTAACGCCATGGCATACAATGACAAAGACGGATTAGTGGATATCTTCGGCGGCATGCAGGATTTAGAAAATAAAATCATTCGTTGTGTAGGGAATGCAAATGCACGATTTGGCGAGGATGCCTTACGTATCTTAAGAGCAGTAAGATTTGCCGCACAACTTGGCTTTGAAATTGAAGCAGAAACGAAGGAAGCAATCACAGCACTTGCTCCAACTCTGGCAAATATCAGTGCAGAACGCATTCAGGTAGAACTGATTAAGATGTTGGTTTCACCAAATCCAATGCTCATGCGCACTGCTTATGAACTAGGCATCACGAAAATAATACTACCGGAATTTGATGAAATGATGGTAACTTCACAGGAAACACCGCATCATAAATACAACGTTGGAGAGCACACTTTAAAAGCAATCGAATACATTCGTGCAGATAAAGTACTTCGATTGGCTATGCTGTTCCATGACATTGCAAAGCCAATGATGAAAACCGTTGACGAAAAAGGCGTGGCACATTTTAAAATGCACGATATCAAAGGGGTTGAACTGACAAAGCAGATTTTAAGGCAACTCAAATTCGATAATGACACGATGAATAAGGTTGTAAAGCTGGTTCAGTATCATGATTATCGCATGCCTGCAGAACCGAAAAATGTGCGAAAAGCCATGAATAAGATTGGAGAGGATTTATTTCCGTATTACTTGGAGGTAAGGGAGGCAGACACGCTGGCACAGAGCGAGTATTTGCAAGAGGAAAAATTGCAAAATATCAAAGACGTGAGACTCTGCTATGAGGAGATACTAAAAAGGAATGAATGCGTATCATTGAAAACACTTGCCATAACAGGGACTGATTTGATTGAGAACGGTATGAAACCTGGAAAGGAAATTGGAACTGTTTTAAGTAAGCTTTTGGAAATTGTAATCGAACATCCGGAATACAATACCAAGGATAAGTTATTAGAAATATATAAGCAATTATAAAAACGGGATCTACACCAAATGTTGTAGACCCTGAAAACGAAGGGGACGAATTATCACTATAATATGTGACAATTCGTCCCCTTTTTTACTCATATAATAAGGTGTCTGTTAATACACCTGCAACCTACGCGTATGGCTCTACCTTTGCATTAATCTCTGCAAATAATTGTTCTTTTACTGCTTGGATTTCTGCAATTGCCACATCCAAATCTACTAATTTTTGAATGCTCTTATCTCTGGTTGACAATTCCACTTGGTTGTTCTTAAGGTTCTTAGGTCCCACAACCACACGAATCGGTACACCTAAAAGATCAGCATCTGCAAACATTGCACCGGCACGCACATCACGGTCATCATAGATAACTTCGATGCCTGCACTTTGCAATTTCTTATACAAATCATCTGCTGCCGCCTTGCATTCTTCCTGGTCAGCTCTCATACAGCAAAGATGTACTTCCCATGGCGCAATGGAAATTGGCCAAATCGGACCATTATCATCATGTCTTGCTTCACAAACAGAAGCAGCCAAACGTCCCACACCGATACCATAGCATCCCATGATTGGAGTTTGTGAATTTCCTTCTGCATCTGTATAGGTCATTCCCATAGAAGCAGAATATTTTGTACCTAATTGGAAAATGTTACCCACTTCGATACCACGTTTTACTTGGATGGTCTTCTTGCCACAAACCGGACAGATTCCGCCTGTTTGAATCTTCGCCACATCCACATATTCCACTTCGCCACAGTCACGCGCAATGTTAAGTCCTTTATAGTGGTAATCTACTTCATTTGCACCTGCTACTAAATTTTCAATTCCCTTCAATGAAGAATCAAAAATCACAGTACAGTCTGCCTTCATATCATATGGTCCTGTAAATCCTGCTACGATTCCACTTTCTAATGTCACTTCTGCAGGATGTACCTTTTCACCAAGGTAGTTTGTAAGTTTTGTTTCATTTACTTCGTAATCTCCACGAACAAATACGATAACATATTCGTCTGTCATGTTTTTCTGATACATAACTGCCTTACATGAATTTTCCACAGAAGCACCTAAGAATGAAGTTACTTCTTCAATAGATTTACAGTTTGGTGTATACACCTTCTCCAATTCTCCCATTGGCATGCATCCACTGTTATCTACCTGTGTTTCAGCAGCTTCCATATTTGCACGGTAACCACATTCTTCACAGAGAACAATAGAGTCCTCTCCTGCATCTGCAAGTAACATGTATTCATGAGAAACGCTTCCGCCCATCATACCGGAGTCAGATTTAACTGCGATAACTTCCGGAACACCGGCACGTTGGAATACACGATTATATGCTTGATAACAAACATCATAATATTGTTCCAAATCTTCCTGTGATGTATGGAAGGAATATGCATCCTTCATAGTAAATTCTCTTACACGGATAAGGCCTGCACGTGGTCTTGCTTCATCACGGAATTTCGTTTGGATTTGGTAAATCATAAATGGATATTTTGTATAGGTTTGTCCGTATTCTCTCACAAGGTGCACTGCTGCTTCCTCGTGAGTCATGCCAAGTACCATCTGGCTGTCATTTCTGTCTTTAAAACGAAGAAGTTCTTCTCCAACGCTTTCAAAACGTCCGGATTCTTCCCACAAACTTCCCGGAAGGGCAACTGGGAACAATACTTCCTGTCCGTCAATAGCATCCATCTCTTCACGGATGATGTTTTCAATTTTCTTTGTGATACGTTTCATTGGTGGGTACAAACTGAAAATACCATTTGCCACATATTTGATATAGCCGCCACGCACGCTGAACGCATGACTGTCGATTACGCAATCTGATGGACGTTCCTTGAAACGGTCACCAACAAGATTTCTTAATTTCATAATTTTCTCTCCTTTTTTGTCTATTGTTATTGATTCTTAAGGAATAAAAAACGCCAAGTCTTCCATCCCCATAAGGGACCGAAAAACTCGGCGGTACCACCCTTGTTAATCATAGAAACATCTACAATTCTCTTTCACACCATTAACGCTGGTTCCACGCTGTGTTTTCACACAGGGACTCCAAGGTAGGTTCTATACATTTCTTGCAAAAGTCTCTCACCAATGACTCTCTCTCTGTGGCTCGTCCTGTATATACTAGTCCTCTTCATAGTCGTTCTTGTTATAATCGTGTCTATTATAATCTAGATTCAATTAGCTTTCAAGTATTATTTTTGTAAATCCTTCCCCCTGTGGCTCAATTTCAAACTCCATCTTCTTCGTCTTCGGATGTGTGAATTCCAATTTATAAGCACACAACGCAATCTGCCTAAATCTCCTATCTTGCACTGCGATAGTGTTATACTTCGCATCTCCCCAAATCGGGCACCCCATATTTGCCATCTGTACCCGAATCTGATGATGACGCCCCGTATCCAATTTGACTTTTACTAAGGAAATATCCTTGCCGTCATCTTTTCCGGTTCCCAATACTTCATAAAATAGTACAGCTTTTTTCGCATCTTTCTCATTCTGGGTTCCTACCCTTGATGTATTTGTACGCCCATCTTTAACTAGATAATTTTCTAAAGTAGCGCTTACTTCTTCTGGCACACCCCAAAGCACTGCCTTATAATACTTTCCAAATCCCGGACCTTGCAGACTCTTATTCAATTCCTTTGCCGCAAATGGTGTCTTCGCAAAGACAAGCACCCCCTCTACCGGCTGATCTAATCGGTGAATGACCGCTACATAAGGTTCTTTCTTGTCTGCCTGCTTTTTATATAAGTAGTTTTTTAATATACTGACCATGTCCTGCTCGCCCATCTTGCTGGTTTGGGTCGGGATACCAGCAGGTTTGTAGCAGACGATGATTTCATTATCTTCAAATAAAATTTCCAGATTCATACGTTTCCCCCTAAAAAAGAGACAAAGTCCGGTGTCTTTGTCTCTTTCTACAAATCAACTTATTCAGCTTCGTCAAAAGCGTCTTCTTTCAAAGCTTCTTCATACTTCTCAAGAATTAATGTCTGAATACGTTCTCTTGTTCCTGAATTAATTGGATGTGCGATATCGCGGTATTCTCCATCTGCTGCTTTCTTGCTTGGCATTGCGATGAAAAGGCCTTTCTCACCTTCGATAACCTTAATATCATGAACTACAAATTCGTCATCCATAGTGATTGATACTACTGCCTTTAATTTACCTTCTTTTGCTACTTTGCGTACGCGTACATC
>JAZRQP010000101.1:0-27623 GCA_045649885.1 Faecalimonas sp. | reverse complement strand
CGCAATTGACACAATTATCAACCAAAAAGGTCAAGGCGTAAAATGTATCTACGTAGCAATCGGACAAAAAGCGTCTACAGTTGCTAATATCGTTAATACATTAGAACAATTTGGCGCAATGGATTACACAACAGTAGTATCTTCTACTGCAAGTGAACTTGCTCCTCTTCAATACATCGCTCCTTACTCAGGATGTGCGATCGGGGAAGAATGGATGGAAAACGGTGATGACGTTCTCGTAGTATACGATGACTTATCAAAGCATGCTACAGCTTACCGTACACTCTCATTACTTCTTAGAAGACCACCAGGACGTGAAGCTTACCCAGGTGACGTTTTCTACTTACACTCAAGATTATTAGAAAGAGCAGCTAGACTTTCAGATGCACTTGGCGGTGGTTCATTAACAGCCCTTCCAATCATCGAAACACAAGGTGGTGACGTATCAGCTTATATCCCAACAAACGTAATTTCTATTACAGACGGACAGATCTACCTTGAAACTGAATTATTTAACGCTGGTTTCAGACCTGCGGTTAACCCAGGTATCTCTGTATCACGTGTTGGTGGTTCTGCTCAAATTAAAGCTATGAAGAAAATTTCAGGACCTATCCGTATCGAGCTTGCTCAATACGCAGAATTAGCATCATTTGCTCAATTCGGTTCAGAATTAGACGCAGATACAGCAGAACGTTTGGCACAAGGTATCCGTATTAAAGAAATGTTAAAACAACCTCAATACAGACCAATGCCAGTAGAATACCAAGTTATCATTATTTATGCTGCAACAAGAAAACACTTACTTGATATCGCAGTAGAAGATGTTCTTGCGTTCGAAAAAGGATTATTCGAATTCATCGCTACAAAATATGCTGAGATTCCAGAAACAATCAAAGCAGAAAAAGTTATGAACGAAGAAATCGAAGCAAAACTTGTAAAAGCAATCGCAGAATTTAAGGAAGAATTCAAAAAAGGATTCTAGAGGTGAATAATCATGGCATCAATGAGAGAGATTAAAAGACGCCGCGGAAGTATTCAAAGTACGCAGCAGATTACAAAGGCCATGAAGCTTGTTTCTACTGTGAAACTACAAAAAGCACGAGGACGTGCGGAGAATTCAAAGGCATATTTTGAGTATATGTACAAGACAGTCACTTCCATGCTTGCCAAGGCGGGAGATGTGGACCATCCGTATTTAAAGGGTGGGAATTCTGACAATATCGGAATTGTAGTTATCGCATCCAATAGAGGTCTTGCGGGTGGTTATAATGCCAATATTGTGAGAATGATCATGGCAAGTGAACTTCCGAAGGAAAAGGTGCGCCTTTATACAGTTGGTAGAAAGGGTGCAGATGGTTTGGCCAGAAAAGGATACACAATCGCAGCCGACTATTCCGATGTGATTGATGAACCGACTTTTGCAGATGCCAAGGAAATGGGCAAACAATTGCTTACGGATTTTGCAAATGGTGAAATCGGAGAAATCTATGTGGCATATACCGAATTTAAAAACACAGTGAGTCATATTCCAAAGCTCATGAAGTTACTACCGGTGAATCCAGAGGATTTGCAGGCAGAGCAGGAGGAACAGGATGAGCTTGCGCTTATGAATTTTGAACCGAATGAGGAGGAAGCAATCTCGCTTCTGATTCCGAAATATTTGACCAGCATTTTGTATGGTGCTTTTGTAGAAGCGGTTGCAAGTGAAAATGGTGCGCGTATGCAGGCGATGGATGCCGCAACAAATAATGCGGAAGAAATCATTAATGATTTGGAATTGAAATACAATAGAGCCCGTCAGGGAGCTATTACTCAAGAATTAACAGAAATTATAGCCGGTGCGGAAGCAATCGGATAAAGGAGTAAAAAAATGGCAGAGAAAAATATAGGGAAAATCACTCAAGTTATTGGTGCCGTTTTGGACGTGAAATACCCGGAAGGAAAGCTTCCGGAAATCAACGAGGCCATTGAAGTTACCAGAAAAGATGGTAGCAGACTCGTGGTGGAAGTAGCGCAACATTTGGGTGATGATATCGTAAGATGTATCGCCATGGGACCTACGGACGGTTTGGTTCGTGGTATGGATGCGGTTGCTACAGGTGCAGCGATTTCCGTGCCGGTAGGTGAAAATACATTAGGACGTATTTTTAACGTACTTGGTGAGCCAATCGACGAAAAGCCAGCCCCAACAGATGTAGAATATGAGCCGATTCATAAGAAGGCTCCTGCATTTGAAGAACAATCAACAGAAGCGGAACTTTTGGAAACAGGTATCAAAGTAATTGACTTACTGTGTCCTTACCAAAAGGGTGGTAAAATCGGTTTGTTCGGTGGTGCCGGTGTAGGAAAAACGGTATTAATTCAGGAATTGATTACAAATATTGCAACAGAGCACGGTGGATATTCTGTATTTACCGGTGTAGGCGAAAGAACAAGAGAAGGAAATGACCTTTACTACGAAATGCAGGAATCAGGTGTTATTAATAAAACAGCCATGGTTTTCGGTCAGATGAACGAACCACCTGGAGCCCGTATGAGAGTTGGTCTTACCGGACTTACAATGGCAGAATATTTCCGTGATAAAGGTGGAAAAGACGTACTTTTATTCATCGATAATATTTTCCGTTTTACACAGGCAGGTTCCGAAGTGTCCGCACTTCTTGGACGTATGCCTTCAGCCGTAGGTTACCAGCCTACACTTCAAACAGAAATGGGTGCGCTTCAGGAACGTATTACATCTACGAAGAACGGTTCCATTACATCCGTGCAGGCTGTATACGTGCCAGCCGATGACTTGACTGACCCGGCTCCGGCAACTACATTCGCCCACTTGGATGCGAAGGTCGTACTTTCCCGTGCGATTACAGAGCTTGGTATCTATCCAGCGGTTGACCCATTGGATTCTTCTTCCCGTATGTTAGACCCTAACATCGTAGGCGAAGAACACTACAATGTGGCACGTGGTGTACAGGAAGTATTACAGAAATACAAAGAATTACAAGATATTATCGCAATGCTTGGTATGGACGAGCTTTCAGAAGAAGATAAGCTGACCGTTTCTCGTGCAAGAAAGATTCAGAGATTCTTATCTCAACCTTTCTTCGTGGCAACACAGTTTACAGGCTTCGAAGGTCGATATGTACCAATTAACGAAACCATTCAAGGCTTCAAAGAAATCTTAGAAGGAAAACACGATGATATTCCGGAAGGACATTTCCTCAATGCCGGAAATATTGATGATGTACTTGCCCGTGTGAAATAGAGGTGGCGAGTATGGCAGAGATGTTTGAATTAAAAATAATTGAACCAGATGGGATGTTCTATGAAGGACAGGCTTCCTTCTTGGAATTTGCTTCGGTTATGGGAGAAATGGGTGTGTATGCAAATCACATTCCACTCACCACTATTTTAGCTCCGGGCGTTGTGAAGATTCACAATGACGGTCAGGTGAAGAAGGCTGCAGTCATGGGTGGTTTTATCGAAATTCAAAAAGATAGAATCACGGTAATGGCGGAAAATGCAGAATGGCCGGATGAAATTGACGTAGAACGTGCCAAGGCGGCAAAGAAACGTGCAGAAGAACGTCTGCAGAAAAAAGAGACGGGTCTTGATGTGACTCGTGCAGAAGCTGCACTGAAAAGAGCAATGGCTCGAATTAGTGCGGCGAGATAAATATTGATAAAAATCACTGTTTTTCCAAAAAGCAGTGATTTTTGTTGGGGAAAAGGGTATGAATGGGTATAAACAATACTTTTTGACAATGCTATACCCAGTAACACTCGGAAAAAACAGTAAAAAGGGTGTTTTTAGTGTTGAACTTTCTATAAAATAACCATTATATAGTAAAAATACCCATGACTTGGCAAATCTCTGGGTATTTGCCCAACAAACAGGCACATTTATACCCATTGGGTACGAAAAAAGGCCAAAAAGTGCAGCTACACTCACGAATCAGTCCGTGCCTGCATATCCTATATTATAATGTATTAAGATAGGATGTGTATTTCATGGATTATCGATTACCATATTACATGGCGTATCCTATGCCATTGCAATATGACGATGAGAGAATCGAACGACGTGATTATGAGTATATGAAAAGTATGTACCCAATGGCAGTTAAAAAAATTCTGCCATATGTGGAGGAAGAATGCGACCGAATGGCATATGACGGCAGCATGATTTATGATGAGTATCCGGATCAATTGCAAATTCGTTTGATGTGCAACCGCATTTATGATAAAGTAAAGAAGACGAAACTATATGATGATGAAGAGATGGAGATGCAAGCTTCCAGAAATGAAGATTGGTTAAGAGATTTGGTACAGATTATGCTCTTTCAGGAGCTGTTCCAAAGAAGGAATCGTCACAGGAGAAATAGAAGAAGGTTTTACTAGATAGAAAGGCAATTTACGTATGAAGAATATCATTTTAATCGGCATGCCGGCGGTTGGAAAAAGTACAGTTGGAGTTGTAGTTGCTAAACGTATCGGCTTTGAATTTATTGATACTGATTTGTTGATTCAAAAACAGGAAAAACGTCTTTTGAAGGAAATTATTGCAGAAGAAGGAAATGAACGCTTCCTTGAAATTGAAAATCAGGTGAATCGCGACTTGCAAGCAGAGAGCGCAGTGATATCACCGGGAGGCAGCGTGGTTTACTGTGAAGAAGCCATGCAGCATTTTAAAGAGATAGGCACTGTTATTTATCTCCATGCAACATATGAGGCTATATATAAAAGAATTACAAATGCTAAGAACCGTGGTGTTGTGCTAAAGGAAGGTCAGACATTAAAGGACCTGTATGATGAACGGGTAAAGTTGTTTGAGAAGTATGCGGATTATACGGTTTCGGAGGAAGGTTTGGATTTGGAAGAAACCATCGATATGGTATTGGAGCTACTCGAAAAAATAGGAGGTTAACAAACCTCCTATTTTATGTTATAATGTCTATTAGGACATTATAACAGTGCCGTTTTGCGTCTGGACGAAGGACAGACAAATACAAATGCAAATCGTGCACATCCTGCGGAGCATAGCGTGTGCGAAGCACAAGCTATAATGAATTTCGGAGTATGAATATAAACCGTAACAGAGGTGTAAAATGGAACAATATATAATTAAGGGTGGCACACCGCTTGTCGGAGAAGTGGAAATTGGAGGTGCCAAAAATGCGGCTCTTGCTATCTTGGCAGCAGCTGTTATGACAGATGAAACGGTTATAATAGATAATCTACCGGATGTCAATGACATTAATGTTCTCTTGGAGGCAATTAGTGGTATAGGCGCAAGCGTGCAACGTGTTGACAGACACACTGTGCGTATTAACGGAGCCGGCATCGGTGATTTAAGTATTGAATATGACTATATTAAAAAAATCAGAGCATCTTACTATCTGTTAGGTGCTTTGCTTGGAAAATATCATAAAGCGGAAGTGGCTCTTCCTGGAGGATGCAATATCGGAAGCAGACCAATCGACCAACATCTCAAGGGATTTCGCGCACTTGGTGCAGAGATTGACATTGAACATGGAAAGATTTCTGCAGAAGCGGAAAAACTTGTTGGGAAACATATCTATTTTGACGTAGTAAGTGTGGGCGCTACCATTAACGTAATGATGGCGGCAGCTATGGCGGAAGGTCAGACAATTATGGAAAATGTTGCAAAAGAGCCACATGTGGTAGACGTTGCAAACTTCCTTAACAGTATGGGCGCCAATATCAAAGGTGCCGGTACAGATGTCATTCGAATTAAAGGTGTATCTAAACTTCACAAAACAGAATATTCTATTATCCCTGATCAGATTGAAGCTGGAACATTTATGTTTGCGGCGGCTGCAACAAGAGGTGATGTGACTGTACTGAATGTGATTCCAAAGCACTTAGAGGCTACAACTGCAAAGTTGGTTGAGATTGGCTGCGAAGTGGAAGAATTTGATGATGCGGTGCGTGTTGTTGCGAAGGGAAGATTAAAGAGTACCCATGTAAAGACATTGCCATATCCAGGTTATCCAACGGATATGCAACCGCAAATCGGTGTAACATTAGCGTTGTGTGAAGGCACCAGTGTTATTACAGAAAGTATTTTTGAGAACCGATTTAAATATTTGGATGAACTTGCACGTATGGGCGCAGTTGTAAAGATAGAAGGTAATTCAGCAACCATAGAAGGTGTAGAAAAATTCTCCGGAGCAAGAATCAGTGCACCGGATTTACGAGCAGGAGCAGCGCTTGTAATAGCAGGTCTTGCGACAGATGGAATTACCATTGTCGATGATATTGTATATATTCAACGAGGATATGAAAGATTTGAAGAAAAGCTTCGTTCACTCGGTGGTGTGATTGAACGTGTATCCAGCGAAAAAGAAATCCAGAAATTCAAATTAAAAGTGAGTTAGGAACTTGAGGTGGGTAGATAACTACCCACCTTTTTGTATAACAAGCAAATTCTTGTCAGACTCTTATAAGAGAGGTGAGAAAGTGGAAGAACAAGTTGTTAAAAAAGAGAAACGGCGCAGAGGAAGACAGGGTAAACAAGGCAATTTAGTAAGCAATATTGTTCTTGTATTAGCTGTAGCCGTGTTTTTGTTTTCCGGTTATAAGCTTTACACAATCTTCTCGGAGTACCATAAAGGCGACAAGGAATATGAAACCATTATGGACGAAGTAATTATAAAAGATTCTTCTGAGAAAAAGGAAGAGAATAAAACAGAAGAAAAGGAAGCTTTTAAAGTCGATTTCAAGAAACTGCAATCCATTAATAAAGAAATAGTTGGTTGGATTCGATTTGACAATCCGGAGAAGATTAGTTATCCAATTGTACAAGGGAAGGATAATGATAAGTATTTAAAAAAGACAGTGGAAGGCAAGAAAAATAGTGCTGGTTCCATCTTTATGGATGCTTATAGTAGAGCGGATTTTTCGGACAAGAACACATTTATCTATGGACACAATATGAAGAATGGTTCCATGTTTGGCCTACTTCGTAAATATAAGAGCTTTGATTTTTATAAAGAAAATCCGTATTTTTACATATATACGCCCGATGGGAGAGAAGTGAAATATCAGGTATATGCTGTATGTATTGTGGAGGATACGTCAGAAAGCTACAATAAATTTTATGAGAATGATGATGCCTATCTGAAATATTTACAGTATATCAAAAGTATTTCCAGATACGACACAGGGGTAGAGGTAACGGCACAGACACAATTAGTAAGTTTATCTACATGTACAAATGTGACAGAGACACAGCGATTGCTGGTTCATGGTGTGAAGGTGGAAGAACCTGCGCACGAGGGACAGGCCGAAGACAAGCCGATTGAACAGGCGGGAGAAGAGCAATGATACAACAATATGAAGTAGGCGATATCGTGAAAATGAAAAAGAAACATCCCTGCGGCAGCCTTGAGTGGGAAATTTTACGTGTGGGTGCAGATTTTCGTTTAAAATGTATGGGGTGCGGGCACCAGATTATGATAGCCCGAAAGCTTGTAGAGAAGAACACAAAGGAACTAAGAAAAAGGACTTGCATTTAATATCGCAATATGTTATAATGCCAAATTGTGATATATTATTTTATTCCTTGTTCCCGATGAGAAAAGCGGGGGCCAGAGACCATAAGGAGGTGCAAACGACATGAACAAATATGAATTAGCAGTTGTTGTCAATGCAAAGATCGAAGACGACGCTAGAGCAGCAGTTATCGAGAAAGTACAATCTTACATTACTCGTTTCGGTGGCCAAGTTTCTGACGTTGATGAATGGGGTAAGAAAAGATTAGCTTACGAAATTCAAAAAATGAGAGAAGGATATTACTACTTCATCCACTTCGAAGCTGAAGCTACAGCTCCGGCAGAGATTGAAAGTAGACTTCGTATCATGGACAACGTATTGAGATTTTTATGCGTTAGACAAGAAGCATAAGAGAAAAGAGGAATCGTATGAATAAAGTAATTTTAATGGGACGTTTAACAAGAGATCCTGAAGTTAGATATTCACAAGGTGAGAACGCGCTTGCAATTGCACGTTACACTTTGGCAGTAGACCGTCGTGCAGCTAGACGTGAAGGTGAACCTACAGCAGATTTTATTAACTGTGTGGCATTTGGCAGAAGTGCTGAATTTGCGGAAAGATATTTACGTCAAGGTACAAAGATTGTAGTAAGCGGCCGTATTCAAACAGGCAGCTATACAAACCGTGATGGTCAGAAAGTATACACAACAGAGGTTGTTGTAGAAGAATCAGAATTTGCAGAAAGCAAAGCAAACAGCTCTGCACCAAGCAATAATAACTATCAGGCAAGTCCTGCTCCGTCACCAAGTGCAGATATTGGAGATGGATTCATGAACATTCCGGATGGAATTGATGAAGAATTACCATTCAGCTAAACGATTGATTGTATAGTTATTCGATAAATGAAATAGGAGGTAATTGACAATGGCTTTTGATAAAGGAAGTAAAGTGGATTCTCCAATGAAGAGAAGAAACATTCGTAGAAGAAAAAAAGTTTGTGTATTCTGCGGTAAAGAAAACAACGAAATCGACTACAAAGATGTGGCTAAATTAAGAAAATATGTTTCTGAAAGAGGAAAAATCCTTCCAAGAAGAATCACAGGAAACTGTGCAAAACATCAGAGAGCTCTTACAGTAGCAATTAAGAGAGCAAGACATATCGCTTTAATGCCATACGTACAAGATTAATAATTAAGACCAATTATTCGAAAGAATAGTTGGTCTTTCTTTTTGACTTTCTCCATTAGATGTACTATAATAATCTATCATAGTGTGCAATTTTAGGAGGGCAAACAAATGAGTAAACCAGTATTAGTGATTATGGCTGCAGGAATGGGTAGCCGTTATGGTGGATTAAAACAAATTGACCCGATTGATGAGCAGGGCCATATTATTATGGATTTTTCCATATTTGATGCAAAAAGAGCAGGTTTTGAAAAAGTTGTATTTATTATAAAAAAAGAGAACGAAGCAGATTTTAAAGAAGCAATAGGAAAGCGTATTGAAAAAGTAATGAAAGTAGAATATGTCTTCCAAGATGTTCATAATATCCCTGCCGGTTTTTCAGTGCCGGAAGGCAGAGTGAAACCATGGGGAACAGCACACGCGGTACTTAGTGCCATTGATGTGATTGACGGACCATTTGCGGTTATTAATGCAGATGACTATTATGGAAAAGACGCATTTCAGAAAATTTATGATTATTTGTCAACTCACAAGGATGATGAGAAATATCGTTATACGATGGTTGGCTATGAATTGGGAAATACGCTGACAGAGAATGGTCATGTTTCAAGAGGAATTTGCAGCCTGAGTGAAAACAATGAATTGGTTAGTGTAGTTGAAAAAACACATATTGAGAAAAAGGGTGATGGAGCTGTTTATACAGAAGACGAAGGAGTATCATGGCATTCGCTTCCGGTAGATAGTGTTGTTTCTATGAATATGTGGGGATTTGGGGCAAGTTTTCTACAAGAAGTAAAACAAGGGTTTGTTTCATTCTTAGAAGAAAATCTTGTGAATAATCCAATGAAATGTGAATATTATTTACCAACGGTTGTGAGCAATTTGCTGGCAGACAACAGAGCAACAGTAGCAGTCCTTACTTCTGTAGACAGATGGTATGGCGTAACCTACAAAGAAGATAAACCAGTTGTTGTTGCGGCAATCAAAAATATGAAAGAATCTGGCTTATATCCAGAAAGATTATGGAATTAGACAAGGAGAACTTTTAAAATGGCAATTTTAGTAACCGGTGGAGCAGGATATATTGGAAGTCACACATGTATTGAGCTGATTAATGCAGGTTATGATGTAGTGGTAGCAGATAATTTATGTAACTCAAGTAAAGAATCTTTGAAACGCGTTGAGAAGATAGTAGGAAAAGAAGTGAAATTCTATGAAGCAGACATTCGTGATGCAAAAGCAATGGAAAACATTTTTGCAAATGAGGACATTTCTGCAGTGATTCATTTTGCAGGATTAAAAGCTGTAGGAGAATCTGTGGCAAAGCCAATGGAATATTATGACAACAACATTAATGGTACTTTGGTGTTGTGTAATGCAATGCGTAACGCAGGTGTGAAGAACATTATTTTCAGTTCTTCAGCAACTGTGTATGGTGACCCTGCATTTATTCCAATCACAGAAGAATGTCCAAAGGGACAATGTACCAATCCATATGGATGGACAAAGTCTATGCTAGAACAGATTTTAACCGATTTCCATACAGCAGATTCAGAATGGAATGTGGTATTACTTCGTTACTTTAATCCAGTAGGTGCCCACAAGAGTGGTACGATCGGAGAAGACCCGAAGGGTATTCCAAATAACCTGATGCCTTATATTACACAGGTTGCAGTTGGTAAACGTGAATTCTTAGGCGTATTTGGAAATGACTACGACACACCGGATGGAACAGGGGTACGTGATTACATCCATGTAGTTGACCTTGCTGTTGGACATGTGAAGGCATTAAAGAAGATCGAAGAGAAGGCTGGTGTATGTGTTTACAATCTTGGTACAGGAAACGGATACTCAGTTCTTGATATGGTAAAAGCGTTTAGCAAGGCATGCGGACATGATCTTCCATATAAGATTTTAGATAGAAGACCAGGGGATGTTGCAATGTGCTATGCAGACCCTGCAAAAGCAAAAGCAGAACTCGGATGGGAAGCTGTTCGCGGTCTGGACGAAATGTGTGAAGACTCATGGAGATGGCAATCAAACAATCCGAACGGATACGGAGAATAATATGAAGAAATTATTAAATTGGTTAAAGCAATGGCCGGCAGTCATGACGGTTTTCATGGTTGTGATGACGATTACGATATTTTTTGTAGAGCCAAAGGCCGGCGTTGTGATGAGCGGCTTTACCATGGGATACATTGTAGTATTGCTGCTTATGTATTTTCATAACAAAACACTTGTGATTTCCAATCCAAAAGGCATTGCGGAGCAATATGGTTTCTTGCAGAATACATTGCTGAGAGAGATTGCATTTCCACATGCAATTATGATGGATGATGGAAAGGTTGTTTGGGCAAACGAGAGGTTTGAGGAAATATTTGGATTTGACTCTGTTGTAAATAAATATTTGAGTAATTACATCCATGATTTGAACCGTAGCGTTTTTCCAAAAGGTGAAGAGAATGTTTTGTTGGAGGTTCAATTTGGAAATAAGGACTATCGTGCTATTTTAGAAAAGATTCCGGTAGACTCTTTAAATGACACGGAGAGTATTTTTGGGCTTCCAAAGGGAAAAGAATATTTTGTTACAGTTACGCTTGAAGACATTACGGATTTGAACTTCTACATTCGTGAAAACGAGGAACAGAAGCTGGTGTCGGGACTGATTTATTTCGATAATTATGAAGAAGTAATGGAAAGCGTGGAGGAAGTGCGTCAATCACTTCTGATTGCTTTGATTGACCGAAAGGTGAATCAATATTTGGCAAATTTCGATGGTCTTGTGAAGAAGATGGAAAAGGATAAGTACTTTTTCGTTGTAAAACAAAAGTATTTCAAGGAAATGGTAAAGGGCAAATTTGCTGTTTTAGAGGATGCAAAGAGCGTCAATATTGGAAATACAAGACCGGTTACTTTGAGTATTGGTATGGGACTTTCCACAGAAACATATGCTCAAAGCTATAACCATGCCCGTGTGGCAATTGACCTTGCCTTAGCACGTGGCGGAGACCAGGCGGTTGTGAAGAATGGAGGCAACATCACATACTACGGTGGTAAGAGAGAGCAGACATTGAAAAACACCCGTGTGAAGGCACGTGTAAAAGCGGAAGCTCTGCGCGAGTTTATTATGTCCAAGGATCAGATTATTGTTATGGGACATCGCATTGCTGACGTGGATTCTTTTGGTGCGGCAATTGGTATTTATCGCGCTGCTCAGTCCATGCAGAAGAAGGCTCATATTGTGATAAATGAGATTACTACATCAGTGCGTCCATTTTATAATGCGTTTTGTGAAAGTCCGAACTATCCGGATGATATGTTTGTAAAGTCATCTGAAGTGCATGAGATTATGAATGACAATACGATGGTGGTTGTAGTGGATACCAATCGTCCGGAGTTGACAGAATGTCCGGAATTGCTTAAGAAGGCAAAAATGATAGTTGTATTTGACCATCATAGACAGTCCAATGATGTGATTGAAAACACGGTATTATCTTATATTGAGCCATATGCATCTTCCGCATGTGAAATGGTTGCGGAGGTGCTACAATACATTACGGATGATGTTAAGATTTCCAATATGGAAGCGAACAGTATGTATGCGGGCATTATGATTGACACCAACAATTTTGTGAGCAGAACCGGTGTTAGAACATTTGAAGCGGCGGCATTTTTGCGTCGTTGCGGTGCAGATATCACTTATGTAAGAAAGGTCTTCCGTGATGATTTGGACTGGTATCGCGAGAAAGCGAAGATTGTTAGCAGTGCAGAGATTTATCATCAGGAATATGCGATTGCAAGATTTGAAAATGAAACCATTGACAGCCCGACTATTATCGGTGCACAAGCAGCGAATGAGCTCCTCAATATCAATGGAATCAAGGCATCTTTCGTGTTAACAGAATATTATGGAAAAATTTATGTGAGTGCACGTGCAATTGATGAGGTAAATGTGCAAATCGTTATGGAAAGATTAGGCGGGGGTGGCCATATCAATACCGCCGGAACACAGTTCCAACACACAGATATGGATGAGGCAATCAAGGCACTTAAGGAAACGCTTGATACGATGATTGCGGAAGGAGACATTTAGAAATGAAAGTTATTTTGTTAGAGGATGTAAAATCACTTGGTAAAAAGGGTCAAATCGTAAACGTGAGTGACGGTTATGCGAGAAACTTTGTATTACCAAAGAAGTTAGGTTTAGAAGCAACAAGCAAGAATTTGAATGATTTGAAATTGCAAAAAGCAAATGAAGAAAAGGTTGCACAGCAGATTTTAGATGAAGCAAAAGAACTTGCTAAAAAAGTAGAAGCAGGAAAAGTAGAAGTAAAGATTAAAGTTGGCGAAGGTGGCAGAACCTTCGGCTCTGTATCTACAAAGGAAATTGCAGTTGCAGTAAAAGAACAGATGGGATATGACATTGATAAGAAAAAAATCCAACTGAAGGATGCAATTAAGACATTGGGCACACATGTGGTTTCTGTGAAATTGCATCAGAAAGTAACTGCAGAATTAAAAGTGATTGTTACAGAAGAATAGGAGGCAGAAACTATGGATGAAGCACTCATTAAACGAGTACTGCCACATAGTATCGAAGCAGAACAAGCAGTAATCGGCGCAATGCTGATAGATAAGGAAGCAATTCTGACCTCTTCTGAAATCATATCTGGAGCAGATTTTTATCAATCAGCCTATGGTGTGATTTTTGAAGCGATAGTGGAGATTTATAACGAAGGAAAACCGGTGGACTTAATTACCTTACAGAGTCGTCTGAAAGAAAAGGATGTTCCGGCAGAAATTAGCAGTTTGGAGTTTGTACGTGATTTAGTTGCGGCGGTTCCAACCTCTGCGAATGTGAAGTACTACGCTCAAATCGTTGGTGAAAAGGCAATGCTTCGTCGTTTGATTAAATTGAACGAAGAAATTGAAAATATGTGCTATCTCGGAAAAGAACCGATGGAAGTGGTTTTGGAGACAACGGAAAAGAAAGTATTTGAGTTGGTTCAGAATCGAAACACCGGAGACTTTGTTCCGATTAAGCAGGTTGTACTGAACGCCCTTGATAAGATTGAGCTTGCGTCTAAGAACGCAGGAAGCGTAACAGGTATTCCAACCGGATTTTTAGATTTGGATTACAAGACGGCAGGATTACAGAATTCAGACTTGATTCTGGTGGCGGCTCGTCCTTCTATGGGTAAAACAGCATTTGTACTTAATATTGCGCAACATGTGGCATTCAAAGTAAATAAGTCTGTTGCCATTTTCAGTTTGGAAATGTCAAAGGAGCAGTTGGTAAATCGTCTGTTTGCATTGGAGGCACAGGTGGATGCACAATCTCTTCGAACCGGTAATCTAAAAGATGCTGACTGGGAGAAATTAATTGAGAGTGCAGGAACCATTGGTAAATCCAAATTGATGATTGATGATACACCTGGTATTTCTATTTCTGAATTGCGTTCGAAGTGCCGCAAGATGAAATTAGAGCATGGACTTGATTTGATTATCATCGACTACTTGCAGTTGATGACAGGCCGCGTGGGCGGAAGAAGTGAATCAAGACAACAGGAAATTTCAGAAATCTCAAGATCTTTGAAAGCAGTGGCGAGAGAGCTGAACGTTCCGGTTATCGCATTGTCACAGCTCAGCCGTGCAGTAGAGCAGCGTCCGGACCATCGCCCGATGATGTCAGATCTTCGTGAATCCGGAGCAATTGAGCAGGATGCCGATGTGGTAATGTTCATTTATCGTGACGATTACTATAACAAAGACACAGAAATGAAAAATGTGGCTGAGATTATCATTGCAAAACAAAGAAATGGTGCCATCGGTACTATTAACTTAACCTGGTTACCACAGTACACCAAGTTTGCAAATTATTTAAGAGAATAAGATTAGAGATGAAAAAGGGGGTTGCGCTGCAATCCCCTTTTTTCGGCACTGGGCCGGTGGTGGCGCCTTTTGGAGCTACCGTGGGTCCCACTTTCTATAAATGGGCTTGCAGAGGGCTTCTATACCCATGAATTTGCGATTTACTGGGTATTTGCAGCGCTTCAATCATGTTTTATAGAAAGTGACTCATTAATTTGCCTGTTTTTGAGGTGGTTTTGAAAGGTTTCTGGGTATTTTGGGATGCGAGTAAGGGCAGGATACCCAGAGGCAGAAACTTTGATTTAAAGAAAATATTCTTCCACAATTTTTTCTACCTTTTCTGCACTTAGGGGATTATCTTTAGTTTCATAAGTTGTAATCAATTGAATTGATGGAATAATTCCACTTGAAATGTAATGTTGAAGTTTGGAACATGCATTTTTACTATATGTAGGGTTATCCATTAAACCGAAGTGTTCCCAATAAAAAGTCTCACCAGTTTTGGGATGGCGTATAGTGAAATCAGGATATATCATAATGCCGTCTAATTCTAAAAGGCACTCATAACGAAAAGGAATTTTATTTTTGAAGAGAAACATATCAATTAACACTTCTGATTTTGAGCGTACCATGTTTCCTGAATATGCTTTATTGTTTAAGTTTTCCGGGTGATTTGTATTTTTATTATAAGGCATAGTCATCCAAGTCTGTAGTTCTTCCGATAATGGGGTTAAACGAGCTTGAAGCAAAGAATGAAAGTCAGGAGAATAAAAAAGTTCTTCTTCCTTTTGACGTGCGTTTTGATCATGGTGGTCTAGATATAAACTGATTGCCTCTTTTTCGCAATTCAAATTTTCTAATTGGAGTAGCACATATTTCTTGTATGCCAAATCCTCGGCAAGTTTTCGATTCTTTTTGGGGAGATATGTTGTTCCTTGTTTTGTACTATGGTACCACTTTTTCCATTTTCCATTGGATGCGCAAACGAGTTTGCCATCGGGTAATGTTTGCAATTGTGATTGTAATGCATTGATTTGAGTGCCTATCTTTTTGTGTTCTTTTACCATTTTTTCATAAATCATAAATTTTTCTCCTTTGAATAATTATAGTTTTTGTCGAACTTTGATGATTGATTTTTTAAGACAAAATTTCCACCCTATGCTATGATGTATATGATACATAAATCAAAAATATGAATATAGGGGGCGTTTTGTATGGGCGAGGTTCGTTACATGATTTCGGAAGCTTCCAAGCGTGTCAATGTGGAAACTCATGTTCTCAGACATTGGGAAGACGAACTAGGACTTGAAATTGGACGTACCGAAATGGGACATCGTTACTATACAGAAGAAGATGTACGGTTATTCACCTGCATTAAGGAACTAAAAGAGCAAGGGATGCTTTTGAAAGAGTTAAAGGAATTAATTCCGGATATGCTAAAGGCGAAAGCAAGATTAAACGAGCGAAAGAGAAACAAAGCAAAAGAGGAAGAAAAACAGCTATCTGAATTACAAATTGCTTTACTGGAAAATAATCAAATATTACAGGAAAACATCACACAATCTGTGATAAGGGAAATGGGATATTTATTCCAAGCCCAAGACCTCCAGGAAGAGGAACGATATAAGAAACTTGACTATTTGATTCGTCAACAACAATCATATCGCAAAGAGTACGCCAGGTCAACACCATTAAGACAATTAAGAAGAATTTTTGAAGGATAAGGGGATTGCAGCGCAACCCCCTTTGTCCTTAATATATCATTCCTTTAATTTCTTTTGTGTTCATATTTTCTTTTGTTACCCATGTGTAACCGCTGTTAACATAGGATTCATTTGCAAGGCCAAGGGAAACTCTCACCGCTGCTACAACAGTTGCATATCCAATTCCATAAGGGTTTTGAATAATAAGTCCTTCCAAAGTTCCGTCTTCTAATAGCTTCATTTGCTCGTTGCCGCCATCGAAACCTACAAACTTTAAATTTTCTTTTTCCATTTTTTTAAGGACTTTTGCAACGGCCTGAGTTGTATCAAGGTTTGTTGCATAAATACCTTTCAAGTTAGGATGCTTCTCTATGAGATATTGAATCACGTCGTCTTGTGTAAGGTCGTCTGCCTTTACGGCCTGTTCGCCTTCCGCTAATGCAGCGTTCTTTTCATTAGCAATTGCTTCACGCATGGCGTCTAATTGGTCGAATTTGTATGTTTCAGCAACAGTAACTTTTGGAAATTTAGATGAAATTGTATCTAAAAATCCTTGTAATCTTTGTTTCGCTGTCATAGACAACGAATCTTGGACGAAAACAATAACTTCCCCTTCTTCTTCAATCGCATAAGCTAATTGAGTGGCAGCAGTTTGTGTAGCTGCAATATTATCGGTTGCAATATGAGATGCAACATGCTGGTAATCACTTCCGGAATCAAATGTGATAATTGGAATATTATTTTCAGCAGCCAAGTCAAATTGAATTGTACAAGCAGTTGTATCAATGGCCGCAATACCAATTGCAATTGGTTCTCTGGATAATTCTTCATCTAAAATATTCACTTGCTCATTCACATCATCGCGTACTTCAGGAGCACTGTAGGTTAACTTAATCTTTTTCTCGCCTTTGTAGCCAAGCATTGCATTTAAGTCAGCAACGGCTTTTTTTGCTCCGGCCTCCACTTCTTTCCAGTAGCTATCGTCCGAGTAACGACCTATAATAGAAATGTATGAACCTGGTTCCAGGCTTAAGCCATTTACACTGCTATAGGCAATCGGTTTCAGCACATCCAGTTTTGTTTTTACTCTATCAATACTTGTCCCTGACGGGTCCTTTTGTGTATGGTTTCGATTATTCGCACAAGCCCCAAAAGCTAAACAACAGCAGAGAACTGTGGCGACAAGTGATAATCTTCTTTTCATATATAAATCCTCCATATATTATTTTCTAGGGATATAAGAACACTATACACCAAAATGCAGAAAAAAGGGTGAATAATTTCTTAAATTTTTAAAAATAATATATGTATACTGTATTCAATTTAGTACAATCCAAAGTATTGCACTAAAAAAATATCTAAGTTATAATATGTGTGTTGAAAAAAATAAAATAAAAAAACATATATACATGAAAGAGGAGGACATACCATGGAAAGAAAATGGCACTCAAACTGGGACGGTTTTAAACCGGGCCGTTGGAACCGTACATCTATCAACGTACGTGATTTTATTAAACAAAACTACACACCATATGAAGGAGACGATTCGTTCTTGGCTGGCCCAACAGAAGCAACTACAAAATTGTGGGCACAAGTAATGGATTTAACAAAACAAGAGCGTGAAGCAGGTGGCGTATTAGATATGGATACAAAGATTGTATCTACTATTACATCACACGGTCCAGGATATCTTAACAAAGATATGGAAACAATTGTTGGTTTCCAAACAGATAAGCCATTCAAACGTTCTCTACAACCATTCGGTGGTATCCGTATGGCACAAAATGCTTGTAGCGAAAATGGATATGAGGTAGATCCTGAGGTTGTTAAAATCTTTACTGAATATAGAAAAACACACAACCAAGGTGTATTTGATGCTTACACCCCAGAGATGAGAGCTGCTAGAAAATCTGGTATCATCACAGGTCTTCCAGATGCATATGGACGTGGACGTATCATCGGTGACTACCGTCGTGTTGCATTATACGGAACAACTAAGTTAATCGAAGATAAGAAACAACAGCTTGCAACTTCTCTTAAGAGAATGACAGGTGAAAATATTCGTCTTCGTGAAGAATTATCAGAACAAATCCGTGCACTTGGTGAATTGCAAAAATTAGGTGAAATCTACGGATACGATATTTCTGAACCAGCTAAAAATGCACAGGAAGCAATCCAATGGTTATACTTCGGATACCTTGCAGCTGTAAAAGAGCAAAACGGTGCCGCAATGAGCCTTGGACGTACTTCTACATTTATTGATATCTATATCCAACGTGATTTGGAAAATGGTGTTATTACAGAAGAACAAGCACAGGAATACATTGACCACTTCATTATGAAGTTGCGTCTTGTAAAATTTGCTCGTACACCAGAATACAACGCATTGTTCTCAGGTGACCCAACATGGGTAACAGAGTCAATCGGTGGTGTTGGTCTTGACGGACGTCCATTGGTAACAAAGACATCATTCCGTTACTTACACACATTGGATAACCTTGGAACAGCACCAGAACCAAACTTAACAGTACTCTGGTCAACAAGACTTCCAAAAGCATTTAAAGAATACTGTGCTAAGATGTCAATCAAATCATCTTCAATTCAGTATGAAAATGATGATATGATGCGTGAAACACACGGAGACGACTACGCAATCGCATGTTGTGTATCTTCTATGAGAGTTGGTAAGGAAATGCAGTTCTTCGGAGCTCGTGCAAATCTTGCAAAATGTTTATTATACGCAATCAACGGTGGTGTGGATGAGAAATCTAAAGCACAGGTTGGTCCAAGATACCGCGCTGTCGAAGGCGATGTTCTTGATTTTGATGATGTATGGCAGAAATTTGATGACATGATGGAATGGTTAGCAGAACTTTATGTTAATACATTGAACATCATTCACTACATGCATGATAAATATTGCTACGAAAAGATTCAAATGGCTCTTCATGACAGAGAAGTTAAACGTTACTTTGCAACAGGTATTGCAGGTCTTTCAGTAGTAGCTGACTCACTTAGCGCAATTAAGTATGCAAAAGTTACACCAATTCGTGATGAAGACGGCTTGGTAGTAGATTACGCAGTAGAAGGCGACTTCCCTAAATATGGTAACGACAACGATGATGTTGATGAATTAGCAGTATTAGTTGTTAAAACATTTATGGATAAGATCCGTAAACACCACACATATCGTCATGGTGTTCCAACAATGTCAATCTTAACAATTACTTCAAACGTAGTATATGGTAAGAAGACAGGTAACACACCAGATGGTAGAAAATTAGGTGAACCTTTGGCACCAGGTGCTAACCCAATGCACAGACGTGACACACATGGAGCATTAGCTTCACTTGCTTCTGTAGCGAAGATTCCATTCAGACATGCTCAGGATGGTATCTCAAATACATTCTCAATCATTCCAGGTGCTCTTGGTAAAGAAGACCAAATCTTCGCAGGAGACTTAGATGTTGACAGAATCGCAGGAGAATGTCCAACATGTGCTGATATTCCAAACATTATGGAAAGCATTGACAATCAATAAGAATTAATAGGAGGTATATTAACATGGCAGTAAATCAACAACAAATTGATAACTTAGTTAATATGTTAGATGGTTACGTTGAAAAAGGTGGACATCACCTTAACGTAAACGTATTTACAAGAGAAACTTTATTAGACGCTCAGGCTCATCCAGAAAACTACCCACAATTAACAGTGCGTGTATCTGGATACGCTGTAAACTTCATCAAGCTTACAAAAGAGCAACAAGATGATGTAATTTCACGTACATTCCACGAAGGCATGTAAAGCAAAAGTTCACGCGTGAGATAGAAAGGCACCACATCGTGCTTGCACTAGATGTGATGCCTTTTTTGTCTCACGAAGGGAGCGCAAGAATACGAGCAAAAGGAGGTTGCAAAGCAACGGTGAAGCGCAGTAGGCGCGTTTTGCGAGTAATTTGCGCGGCGTGAACGATAGTAAAAGGAGAACATGACATGACCAAAGGTTATATTCATTCAATTGAAACATGCGGGACGGTAGACGGACCGGGGCTTCGCTATGTAATATTCTTGCAGGGCTGTCCAATGCGATGTCAGTACTGTCATAATCCGGATACTTGGGAACCGAATAAAGGTGACCAGATGACAGTTGACGAAGTGTTGGAAAGTTTTTATAGCAATACAGCATTTTATAAGACGGGCGGTGTCACGGTGACCGGTGGTGAGCCGATGATGCAGATGGATTTCGTGATTGAATTATTTGGGAAACTACATCGGGATGGTTATCATACATGTATTGACACTTCCGGAATTATGTTTCAACCAGACAATGAAAAGATGATGGCAAAGATTGAGAAATTAATGGATTTGACTGATTTGGTTATGTTGGATATCAAACACATTGATGATGAAAAGCATAAGGAATTGACCGCTCATTCCAATGAACGCATTCTTGCATTTGCAAGATATTTGGACAAGAAGGGAATTCCAATCTGGGTTCGTCATGTCATTGTTCCAGGCATTACTCTATATAAGGAGTATCTTGAACGCCTTGGTCAGTTTATGGGAAGCTTAAGCAATGTGAAAGCATTGGACGTGCTTCCGTATCATTCCATGGGAAAAGTGAAGTATGAAAGCTTGGGTATGGATTATCCGTTAGGAGATACGAGAGAGGCAACTAAGCAGGAAGCAGTTGCTGCGAAGAATATTATATTGAGCGCGTATAAGAGGGCGAAGAAGAAATAGCAAATCATAATAAATGGGCTGTTTTATTCACAACAAATAAGTGAATATAGCAGCCCATTTTTGATGCCAACCTAGATGTGTTGATTAAAATATTCTTGCGTTACTTGCAATTGTTTCTTTAAGATTTCTTTCCACATTCGAGAATGTATTTCACCGGAACCTTTGGACACTTTTGTCATGCGTATTGTCCCATCAGGCTCAACCTTACGATAGAAGTAATGGTCGGTTTCCTTATATAATTCCCAATGATCCCTCTCGCAGAAACGTTTTAGTTCTCGCCATCTTGGCATATAATTAACTCTCCGATTTGTTCAGGATTATCCATAATTAATGCTTTAAAAATATACGGAACATGTGCCTTGCGATTGGGAGTGTGAGAATACAAATAATATTCTTTGTAATAATCAAAGGAATAGTTCAGGATAGCATTCCCGAGTGCTAATCTTGCAGCAACTTCATCAATCCCATTTTCAATTAAATCAATTTCATTCAATGATAAAGTGACAGAACCATCACTTTCAATAATTTTTTTTGCAGTAAAAGAATATGCCTCTAAAATTTCAGTTAATGTATCTAAACTAGAAAACCACATTCTATCTCTTGTGTGCTTGATAAATCTTGGTTTATCATGAATGACACTGTCGCAAATTGTACTCCAATCTTTTCTAACATCTGTTGCCTTTGCTGTTAATATGTCGATCATCTCCTTATACCTCCCATAGAAAATAAACAAGTGTACGGAATGTACAAAGTGTACACTTTTATTATACTATAAGAGCACGTGTTTGAAAATATGAATTACTATAAAATTGTATGTTTTTGGATTTGTGATGATTAACTGAATCAATTTAAAAATGAAATGTGATAGATTTAATCGTTCATCATAGGTTGGAAGATGATTATAATACGCATGAAACGACTATGTCAAGAGGTTTTAAGATAAAACCCCTTGTATATTTCCTCCGATTGTATTAGAATAAGTGAAAGGACAAATAATACTTTGTCAATTGCAAAAGGAGGATACATACCATGGCATACGTAATTACAGATGATTGTGTAGAATGTGGAGCATGTGCAGCACAATGTCCAGTTGAAGCTATTTCAGAAGGTGATGGAAAATACGTAATCGACGCTGATACATGTGTAGAATGCGGAGCTTGCGCAGCACAATGTCCAGTTGAAGCAATCGTAGAAGAATAATATGGGTAATAAAATGGCTACCGTAATCGTTCGGTAGCCATTTTTTTATACTTGTTCAGAGCCACCTAGAAAACACGATGTGTTTCCTCTGAACAGTTATTCAAATTCCACAATTGTCACGCCGGCATCCCCTTCTCCAAAAGCACCCAGTCGATAAGATTTTACATGTTTCTGGCGTTTCAGATAATTATGCACACCTGCGCGAAGTGCACCGGTCCCCTTGCCGTGAACAATACGCACCGGACTGAGATGCGACAGATATGCGTCATCCAGATATTTATCCAGCTCAGCAATCGCCTCGTTTACGGTTTTCCCTAGAAGATTCAATTCCGGACTGACAGTCATTGCCTTGTTCATCTTCATTTTTCCTGATGATGTGCGTTGTCTCTGGCGTTCTGTAGCAGTCATTGGTTCCTCAATGATTGACAAATCAGAGATGTGCACCTGAGAGCGAAGAATGCCCATTTGCACATACATATTTCCCTTGGCATCTGGGAGTGAACTTACAGTTCCGGTTAAGTTTAGGCTGTGTACCTTTACAGACTCGCCAAGACGGAAATCGCTCGGTTTATGCTGTTTTATTGGTTTTTTAGCTTCTAGTTTAACGCCAGATTGCGTTTTGGCAATCCTTTGTCTCAAACGTTCCCGCTCTTTTTCCATTTCGGATGCAGAAATATTTTCTTTTCCAAATTTGCGGAAGTTCTTCATGGTTTCATCAGCAAATTCCTTAGCTTCGCGTAAAATAGTGTTTGCCTTCTCGTTTGCTTCTTTTAAAATTTTCTCGCTACGTTCATCCAAACGTTCCTGTTTTGCATGAAGCTCTCGTTTCAGTCCTTCTATTTCCCGTTTGTATGCGGCGATTTCAGCCTGCTCTTTCTCTATGGTTCGACGACTAGTTTCCAAATCCGTTAATAAGTCCTCAAAAGATTCGTCCTGCTCTGACAAATGCCCTTTGGCATTTTCAATAATGTATCCCGGAAGCCCCAGCTTGCTGGAAATGGCAAAAGCATTACTCTTTCCTGGAATACCGATTAGTAAATGATAGGTTGGTCTTAACGTTTCCACATCAAATTCGCAACAAGCATTTTCGACGCCAGGCGTGGAAAGTGCAAAGACCTTCAATTCGCTGTAGTGTGTGGTTGCCATGGTGCGAATGCCACGTTCGTGTAAATGCGATAAAATGGCAATGGCTAGCGCGGCACCTTCTGTTGGGTCAGTTCCAGCACCTAACTCATCAAATAATACAAGAGAACGCTCATCCACATCCTGTAGAAATGAAACAATATTTGTCATATGGGAAGAGAATGTACTTAAACTTTGCTCAATGCTCTGCTCATCACCAATATCCGCAAAAACTTGCTCAAACACGGCCAGTTCTGAACGGTCAAGGGCAGGAATGTGAAGACCTGCTTGCCCCATTAGAGTAAATAGACCGACCGTTTTTAAAGAAACTGTTTTACCTCCGGTGTTTGGACCAGTCACAATGAGAAGGTCAAACTCGCCACCTAAATAAATGGTAATCGGAACAACCTTTTTCTTATCTAATAATGGATGACGCCCCTCGCGAATGTGGATGTATCCGTTGGTATTGAAAATCGGCTTGCTGGCATTAATAGATAATGCAAAAGAGCCTTTTGCAAAAATAAAATCCAACTCTCCAAGCACCTGATAATTGGTACGGATTTCGTCAATATACTCCGCCGTTTCCACGCTTAGTTTAGCAAGAATCACCTGAATTTCTTCCTGTTCTTTTGCGTAGAGCTCCTTTAAATCATTATTTAACTTCACGATAGCCATCGGCTCGATAAACAAGGTAGAACCGGTAGAAGACTGGTCGTGAATCAACCCGTTTACCTGGCTACGATATTCCGCTTTAACCGGAAGACAGTAACGGTCGCCACGCATAGTAATAATTGCTTCTTGCAAATAAGAACGCAGGGAACCATTTACAAGGGTATTCAAAGTGGAGTGCACCTTGTCGTTAATTTGCCCCATACTTCTGCGGATTTGCTTCAAATTACTGCTGGCATCATCACTTATTTCATCTTCAGAAATGATGCAACGACGGATTTCATTTGAAAGCGGCGTCAGAGGTGACAACTGTTCGAAATAACTGTCCAAACAGTCTGCCAATTCATCTACGGTATCATGTCTACCGTATGATTTGGCACGGTTTGCAACTTCACATAGTTTGCAAACGCGAAGTAGCTCCGGAATGCTTAAAGTTCCGCCTACTTCTAAACGCATCATGGAATCTTCCACAGGATAGCATCCGCTAAAAGAAAGTCGACCTTTTTTGACAATCCTTGAAAATGCGGCAGCAGTCTGCAGCTGTGCGGTATTAATTTCCTCCAAATCAATCATTGGTTTTAGCGAGTGACAGCGATTCTTTCCGGTTTCGGAAGAGGCCTGCTCCACTAAAAGGTTGATGATTTTGTCATATTCTAATTTTGTTAATGTTTTCTGATTCATGTTTCTCACCTTTTCTGGATATGCATACATTTTACCCTATTTAAGTTGCAAAGAAAAGGGGGAATATGCTACACTTATAAGAAGATTACTAGAAAGAAGGAAATATTACCATGAGATATATAAATACATTAAGAGAGGGCGATTCTATTCGCGCTATTTACCTATGCAAGTCGAAACGTACTGCAGAAACCAGAAATGGAAAACCGTATGATAATCTGGTTTTACAGGATAAGACCGGAACCCTGGACGGAAAGGTGTGGGACCCAAATTCCGGCGGTATCGCTGATTATGATGAGATGGATTTTATTGAAATATTTGGTGAGGTTGTGAGCTATAACAATAATTTACAATTGAATATCAAGCAGCTTCGTAAACCATATGAAGATGAGTATAATATTGCAGATTATATGCCGACTAGTGAAAATAATGTAGAAGGTATGTATCAGGAGCTACTTTCTTATGTAATGCAAATCGAGAATAAATATTTGCGTCAGTTGGCAGAGTATTATTTTGTAAAACATGATGCCTTCATTAAGACATTTAAAGAACATTCGGCGGCAAAAAGTGTACATCACAGCTTTGCAGGAGGACTTTTGGAGCATACCCTTAGTATTCTGAGACTGTGCGAATATTATGCGAAGGCATATCCGCTTTTGAGCCAGGATTTGCTTTATAGTGCGGCACTCTTTCATGATATTGGGAAGACGAAGGAGCTTTCCACATTTCCGGAAAATGACTATACCGACGAAGGGCAATTGCTGGGTCACATTGTAATCGGTGTGGAAATGATTAGTGAGGCTGTGCGCAATATTGAAGGCTTTCCGGAGAAGATTGCAAATGAAGTGAAGCATTGTGTGATTGCACACCACGGAGAGTTGGAATTTGGTTCGCCAAAGAAACCCGCACTTCCGGAGGCGGTGGCACTCCACTATGCAGATGCAACTGATGCGAAGATGCAGACCTTGAAAGAGATTTTCAAGGATAAGGATACCGACGAGTGGTTGGGATTCAATCGTCTGTTTGATTCAAACCTTAGAAAGAGCAGTTTATAAAAAGGGGCGTGCAAAACGCCCTCTTTTTAAAGGAGTCTTATGAAGAAAAATGAAAAGATAATCGTAAAAATAGAAGATATAGGTGTGAATGGCGAAGGCATTGGCAAAGTAGAAGGATACACTCTCTTTGTAAAGGATGCCATCATCGGCGATACTGTAGAGGCAGTAATCACAAAACCAAAGAAAAACTACGCTTATGCGAAGATGATAAAAATCATAGAACCGTCTAAGCATCGTGTTCCGGCGAAATGTACGGTGGCACGTCAATGCGGGGGATGCCAGATTCAGGAGCTTTCCTATGAGGCGCAACTGAATTTTAAGGCAAAGAAAGTGTATGGGAACTTAGAGCGAATCGGAGGATTTGCACCAGAATTTTTGGATACGGTTATGGAACCCATATGTGGTATGGATGAACCGTTTTACTATCGAAACAAAGCCCAATTTCCAATAGGAACCGATAAAAATGGGAATATAGTGACTGGATTTTACGCGGGACGTACTCATCAGATTATCCCAAATATGGAATGTGCTCTTGGGGTGCCGGTAAATCAGGAAATTCTTAAAATCATTGTGGATTTCATGCAGGGAAATCATATCACCTCTTATGATGAAGAGGCGCAAAGAGGACTTGTCCGCCATGTGCTCATCCGCTATGGATTCAAGACCAAAGAGATTATGGTTTGTTTGGTGCTAAATGGGGATAACTTACCTCATAGCGAGAAACTTGTGGATAAGTTAGTGCGAATCGAAGGAATGACAAGCATTACGTATAGTATTAACCGTGAAAACACGAATGTCATTATGGGCAAGGAGATTCGAGTGCTTTGGGGACAAAGCTACATCACAGATTATATTGGGGATGTAAAATATCAGATTTCACCATTATCCTTCTATCAGGTAAATCCTGTTCAGACAGAAAAACTATACGGGCTTGCGCTTGAATACGCTGAACTGAAAGGCGAAGAAACCGTTTGGGATTTATACTGTGGTATCGGAACTATTTCCCTCTTCCTGGCTCAGAAGGCAAAGAAGGTCTATGGTGTGGAGATTGTGCCTCAAGCCATAGATGATGCTAGGAATAATGCCAAGATAAATGGCATGAAAAATGTGGAGTTCTTTGTGGGTAAGGCAGAGGAAGTGCTGCCGGAATATTATGCCGAGTATGAGCGTAAACATGGCACAAAGGCTTATGCAGATGTCATAGTTGTGGACCCGCCGAGAAAAGGATGCGAAGAGACATTGCTTGATACGATGGTGAAAATGCAGCCGAAACGGATTGTGTATGTGAGCTGTGATTCAGCAACTCTTGCACGGGATTTGAAGTATCTTTGTGAAAACGGATATGAGCTAAAAAAGGTGAAACCTGTTGATCAATTTCCAATGACAACACATGTGGAAACGGTTGCTCTTTTAAGTCGGCAAAAAATCAACGAGTATATTCATTTTGATGTTGATGTTGCAAATCTACCAAAAACAACAAGAACAACAGCCACTTATCCCGAAATTAAAGCATATATAAAAGAAAAATACGGTTTGTGTGTTTCTTCTTTGAATATTGCACAAGTTAAGGAAAAACATGGATTGGAAAAACGAGAAAACTATAACAAAGGAAAAGAAGACCACCGTGTGCCGAATTGCACACCCGAAAAAGAAAATGCAATAGAAAGTGCTTTTAAACATTTCGGTATGATATAAGAAAGAGATACAGGAATTTTATTTTTCCTGTATCTCTTTTTCTTTGTATAATAGGAAATTCCTCGATATCTGAAAAAGGCAAAATAATAGCCCATCAAAAAGATGGGCGCAAGAAACCTAATGATGAGTTAGAAGATATAAAAACCTTCAGCACCAATCTCATCATCAAATTCGTCGTCAAAT
>JAZRQP010000100.1:0-2505 GCA_045649885.1 Faecalimonas sp. | reverse complement strand
CAAGGAATAATGGAAAAGTAGAATCAAATAGTACTTGACATTTACCCCTCTGGGTGTATAATAATTGTAACAGAACCCACCACGCCTCTGGTTTTCATGCGCAACCCGGTGGGATTTTTTCATTTATGAGGTGATTATTGTGTTTCAATATCCTAAACAAATATTAGATATTCCCCAACAAATACAATCATATATAGATGCAGAAATGGAGATATCTTCTCGTGCTGGTGTTGAAAAAGCACTTAAAACGATTGGTTATTATAGATTGCGAGGTTATTCCTTTCAGCGATATAATAATGCTACAAAGAAATATATTCCTGGAACAAAATTCGATGATATTATAAAATTGTACTATTTTGACCAAGAACTTTCCAGAATGTTATTTTCGATGATTTCCAAAATAGAGGTGGCACTAAGGGTACGATTGGTTGATGCCCTTTTGATTCATGGAGATGCGTTAATATTACAAGATTCCTCTATCTTCAAAGAAAAGAAAATGTACTGGAACAACATGTCCACGATAGCATCAGAAATAGCAAGGTCCAATGATGTGTTTATTAAACATAATTTTGATAAGCATGAAGGTGAGGTGCCTGTATGGGCTGTCGTTGAAGTGCTTTCATTCGGAACATTGTCTAAAATAATAAAGAATTTGAAAACAGGAAAAGGAAGCGCGTACGAAGTGCTGATGAAGCATTATAAGTATGTTACGCAAAAGGGGAATAAGGTAAAACCATCTCAAAAAATGTTTACATCGTGGGTGCAGGCAGTTTCGGTGTTAAGAAATATGTGTGCACATAATTCTAGAGTGTATAATAGGACGATACATACAGCACCCGAAATTTTACATGCAGATAAAATTTCTCCACCTCCAAAAAACAATGGACTTTATCAAATATTGTTAGCGATGAAATATTTAAGAGCATCAGATGATGAATGGAGAGAGTTTGTTGGTGATTTGGATAAATTATTTCAAGCGTACAATAGTGTCATAACTCTTTCAGCAATGAATCTTCCAATGGACTGGAAAGCACATTTAAGTGTTTAAAATTAATAAATGTGCATATAATAGAAAAGCAGACCTAATCAAGCAAATTTGCTCAAACCGATTAGGCTTTTGGCGGAGTGTTACGATAAGCACTCCGCTATCTTTTTGCAATAGAATTGTGACATAGTGAGATGAACAGATGAAGAAGACCAGAGAACTTTTACAGTCTCTAGTCTAATTTGTTATAAGAGGATAATGCAAATAACTGGGTGGCAATCCAGTATCTCTTTAAGACCCGAAGGGAGTGGCGGCAGCCTGTTCCGCCCTTATTTACATAATCTAATCACACGTTTGGTATGAAAAGACATACGTTTGCCTTAAAGATTCGAGAAGAAAAAGCGAATAAATTTCGCAAAGGTCTAGGAGAAATATGGTCGGAATTGACAACCTTTTTGGACGAGCATAGTATGAAAAATTTCAGTATATGGAATGTAGAAGATATTATATTCGGTTACTATGAAACACAGGATGATTTTTTCTTTACCGAAAGCGATAAAATGAAGGTTGCCAAGTGGGAAGAAGAATATGCTGACTCTTATTCTTGGATATCTACTCCTTTTGAAGATATGCGCCTTATGTATCACGATTTTGGTATTGTGCGGGAGAGTAAGGAATTAATTCGACATCGTGTTTTCATCACAAAATTAGCAGAAGGAATGGAAGATGAATACAAGGAACGTCATGATGCGTTGGTGGAGGCCAGAGGAGGTAAGGTAACGGAAGGACCAGATAGTAATTTCTCCATATGGTATGCAGGAGGGGATATCTTTGGATATGACGAGATAGACACGACAATGGAACACGAGATGTCTATGGAGGAAAAAGAAAGCACGATTCGTTGGGAAAGGAAAATGCTGGAGATCATGAGTTGGCTTACCAACGATGTAGATTGGATTACAGGAGAGTGTCATGCTAGTATTCGAAGATTAGGATGGCATAACTAAGTACATATTAAAAGTGTGTTCTTCATATACTTATACGAAACCATATTTGGAGTAATCGTATGAAGGAGAAACTAAAACGAAAATTAAAGATGTGGGCAGTGTGTGGAGTGCTAATTCTAGCTGCAGGAATGGGAGTTTCGAAGACTGTTTCGGTGTCAAACACCGTAAACGGCAAGGAACTCCCTATTTATTCTGTGGAAACGGACGAGAAGAAGGTAGCGCTTTCCTTTGATGCGGCGTGGGGTGATGGTTACTCGGGCTACAAAAAATGAAGAAAATATGAGAGAAAGGCAATTGCTACCGTAAAAATTCACAACATAGGTTGACACTGCACACCACCTCTGTTACACGTAGTGTAACAGAGGTGGTGTGCAAGGAATAATGGAAAAGTAGAATCAAATAGTACTTGACATTTACCCCTCTGGGTGTATAATAATTGTAACAGAACCCACCACGCCTCTGGTTTTCATGCGCAACCCGGTGGGATTTTTTCATTTATGAGGTGATTATTGT
>JAZRQP010000099.1:0-13672 GCA_045649885.1 Faecalimonas sp. | reverse complement strand
AAGTCGGTTATTGGTTCGCGCTTTGTTAATTTCTTTAATAGAATCGATCCAATTCATAGGTTACCTCCTGCTAATTCTTTTCAAAACGTGCTCTGCCACACCTTGAATGATAATGTTATCGTAGATCTGATTCGGATAATTTTTCTTATCGTCATTCTCGGCTTTTAACACAATTTTACGATTTGCTCGATCATAGGAAAGTGTTTTAAGTGTAGCCGAATCATCAATCAAGGCAACAACGATATCTCCTTCATTGGCGGTATTTTGTTTGCGGATCAATACCAAATCACCACTGTCAATTCCGGCGTTGGTCATTGAATCGCCTTTTGCCCGAAGCCAAAAGTATTCGCCCTTTCCAATGTAATCGGTCGGGATCGGGAACGTATCGTCGTGTTGCTCCTCTGCATAAATCGGTGAACCGCAGGCAATATCGCCGCTAACGGGTGCGTGGAACTTGCCCTGCAATTCCTCGATGTAAGGCGTGATGATGTGACGCCCGTCGAAATACAACTTGTCCATCTCGGTCATACGGTGCAGATATTTGTGCACCGTTCCAACCGCCAAAGACAAGCTCCGTGAGATCTCCGCAATGGTCGGCGAGTAGCTGTTCTCATTGTAATATTCGTCTACAAAGGCTATGATCCTATGCATCGTTTCTTCGCTTAAGTATCGCATATGTGTACCTCAATACATAAATGAAAATATATTCACGATAGAATTATAGCATACTTTTGAGGGTTTGTCAATAGAAACTTATATTATTGGAAACTATAAAAATAAAAATCACTTGACAAACGTGGTTTCATATGTTATAATAATTTCACCGAACTGGTGAAAGGGTGTTTTTTAATGAAATACAATTATTCAGAAAATCAATATGTGCAATTGGCTAAAGAACAATTTTGCCAAATAATTAGCACGGTTCCATTTGTATCAGATATAGAAATTATTAATGCAGGTATGGGACGTGGCTTTGGAGATTTTCACGCTATTGTCCATTATACCGATACTAAAGAAACACAACGTTTTTGCGTTGAAGTAAATTCCAACGGAGAGAAACGATACGTTAATTTATTTATGCAAATGGCTTCTCAACATCACGATGATGCTTGTTATGTTTTTATGGCCCCGTATATTTCCGAGGCGTCTGCAGATAGCATAATCAATAATTATTATAGTTTTATGGATCTCTCCGGCAATTGCTATATACTTTCCAAGAGAATAATTTTCCACTACCAAGGTAAAGAAAATAAATTCATAGTTAAACGAGACAAGAAGCAATATTTTTCCAAATCATCTGCAGCTACATCGGTTATCATGCGAACGATGTTAGATAGACCGGCAGCTTACTGGGGAGTGCGAGTATTATCAGAGATAACTGGAAAAGCCATAGGAACGGTTTCTAATGTTAAAAGTTTTTTGAAGGATCGCGCTTGGATCGAAGAATATCCGCATGGTTTTCAATTGAGGAATATAAAAGAACTTTTGTATACATGGGCAAAGGACTATCATCAAAAAGATTCCCTTACATTTGAGTATTACTCACTTGATTCTATTGCAGAATTGGAAAGAAGAATTGCCGAATGGAGCAAAACACACGACAATAGTGCATTGCTTGGCAGTTTTTCAGCAGCAGCAAGATATGCGCCAACTGTTCGTTACAAGAAAGTTGATGTTTATGTAGAACAACAAGCCTATAATGAATTTATACGGGATTTGGAATTGAAACCCGTCGAATCCGGCGGAAATGTTGTTATCACGATCCCCCACGACGAAACACCATGTATGTTCTTCCGCGAAGTGAACGGCGATTATATTACTTCTCCCGTTCAAACCGTTATTGATTTGTTAGGAAATGCAGGACGTGGCGAAGAAGCAGCTGATGCTATAATTTTAAAGGAGTTTGAACAATGATGATAAAAGATACTGATCTGAAAAGTGCTACTGACTATTCCGAAGGAATGGTAGATGCTGCCTATCGTGTGCTTGGCGAAATTGTAAATATTCTTGAACCCTACGCTGATGATATGAGAATCGTAGGAGGTTGGGTTCCGTCGCTTTTATTCCCCAACAATGACCATATTGGATCAATTGATGTGGATGTGCTTTTCAATCAAAATGATATTGGAAAAGCAGAGAGCTATGAAAACATTAAAAGAATACTCACACGAAACGGTTATAAAAGGCATTCCGAAAAATATTTTACGTTCGTAAAAACCGTAATGATAGGCGATGTTGCATACGATGTAGATGTCGATCTTCTTTCCGGCAAATACGGCGGCGACGGAGGTGCTGTGAGCAAACACGTAGATGGTATAAAAGCTTTGCCTGCTACAGGAGGCAATTTTGCATTTGAGTTTCCTCCCGAAAATGTAAAAATAGACTATACCCGTCCCGACGGAGCGCTTGATATCGGGCACGTGCGAGTGATATCTATCGTACCCTACATAGTTATGAAAGCGGCTGCGCTTGGACGCGGAAAGCCCAAAGATGCGTATGATATTTATTATTGTATCAATCATTACGAGGGCAGCGTAAGAATGCTTTTGCAAGAAATGTTACCTTATAAAGACAAAGGTCTAATCAAAGAAACTTGCGAAAGACTTTCTGAAAAATTCGCATCTCCAAATCATGCCGGACCTACTGACATTGTTAATTTCTTGGGAATTTTGGATGATGAAGAAGCAGATCAAATCAAGCAGGATGCGTATCAGAAGGTTAAGTATCTGGTGGATGGATTGAATTAATAAGTTATAAAAGGAGGACAGCGCATGGACACAAAATTATATTGGATTATCCGTAATTGGTGGAAAAGACTCACCTTTTACTTAAAAACGTGCTGGTTCTCAATGACTAATAAAAGATACAATGAGAAAAAGACAAAGCGTTTTTCACTTTTGATTTTAAAAACGGTATTTTTTCAGTCTATAAAAGCAGCGTTTGTGTGCTTAATAACGGTGCTATTAGATGATATCTTGCTATGCGTTACAAAGCAAGGTGCGTTAGATCCGCAAATATTTGTTAGTATTGTTATTGGTGGCATAAGTGTTGCGGGCGTTATTTTAGGTTTGTATTGTTCCAATATGGCATCTATGTTTTCATCTAAATACACCAATGCGCCCGAAAGCATTAACAAATTATATCAAAGAGATATTGTAACCAACAAATGCGTAAAACAGATTATTAGTTATATTACCTTTTGCATAGCTCTTCTCGTAGTGTGTATTGCCAAAATTGAGTTTTCATTTGTAACGGTAATATTATTATTGTTACTAACAGTTAGAATGATAGTAACGTTTAGCATTTCGGGAAACCGTGCCTACGATCTCTCAAATACATATAGGATAGCAGACGTTATTTATCCGGATATCCTTCATGTTATAGATAAGCTAACAAAAAGAACTGTTATTGATGGAGATAAAAAATTTCAAGGCTATTACAGAGAAATATGTTATGGGTATCTTGGGGTATTAAAAGATATAGCTGTTTATAATAAATCTAATGCTGAAAATCAAACGGCGCCGATTATTACATTTTTGAAAAATAATCTAACGGTTTTATTTGCGTATGTAAAGAAGAAACCATATATACCATATAACTCTTGTTGGTATGCTGAAAAAACTCAATACCAGCAATGGCATACTGCATCTGACATGGAAATCTCTACCAAAGTAAAATTTGGTCTTATGCTGGATACAAAGAATATTAAAGATTATATGTGGTTCGAATCTGAATTCGAAAAAGTGAATCAAGTTTGTATTGATGTACTTTTGAAGGTGGGGGATTATTCGTCCATTTACAATTATTTGGCGGTTTTATCAAATCTTTCTGAAGGAATCACGGATATCAATTCTATTGCTTATTGGAATCAATATATTAAATCCTTAAAAGAATCGTTGCTCCCCATCATTTTGAAGAAGCAAGACATACATGAAATTGATGATACGGCAGCTGGAATTGCCGATGCGTATGCTACTGTTTGTTTTAATTTTGTAATATCTATTTGCTCATATATTGATAAGTTAGACATGGATTCGATTTTCAAACATGCTGTTTCCAAAGACGATTATAAAAATATAGATTTTTACAAAGGAGAGCAATTCAATAATGCCCTTGTAGAAGATTTGTATCATCGCATCGAAACAGAGGTTAAAATTGAAAAACAGCGGATCACTCCGCCATGGTACATTGAGCAAATTGTTGCCCAAAAACTTTTTGATCATCTTAATCTTTTAACTGTCCAAATGGCAGACATGTTCGAATTTGCTTCCTCTGTCGGAGAAAAAATATTAAACGATAAATGTTTCTATAATGCGGCAATTTGGTTTTGTAGACTTTCTGAATTAGAAGCAAAAATATCTTATCGACGTACATATGAAAAAATAATCAGTTTAGAAAAAACACTATTGGAAAAGAAGAAAGATCCTAAAATCATATGGGATGATTCTAATATTAGCCCGTCATTAGACGCAATAAAGAATATCTCACGGATTATTCCTCAATCGTTAAAGAAGTGTAGTGGAATATTTGCGATAACACATCAGGAAAATAGAACTGAATTTCCGGATTTGTTGGGATACTGTTACAATAGATTTTGTGATTGTATGATCACTGCCATTGCAAATGACGATGTTACAACATTTAAATCCTTATATGAGGGCTTTTTAGGAACTATGTTTTTGTACCAAGAATACATTAGAACAGACCTTATCAAAAGAAAAGAAGAGCATTTGAAGAGAGCTGTTCTCCATATTTTCTCAGCACCTGTATTGGAATTTGCGATGATTAGTGGGTTGGCTATTCTATGGGGTGAGTTTGTCGGTTCTAAAGAATGGCGAGAAATCGTTGAGAAAGAAATAGAGCCATATACAGACAAAACAAATGAAGATAAGTATAGGGTTCTCACTCAAATAAATCAAATTATATCTGCGAGAAAGAGCACCTCGTTTGGTATTGGCAACCGAGATATTATTGAAGGTGGATGGGACAAGTCGTCTCAGCTGCTATGAGAAATCATCCGAATTACAAAATTTCCTACGGAAAGTTCGGTCAAAAGTGTGTTGTGAGCGAAAGCAAATTGTTTTCTGCTTTTACTGGAGACTATTTGGCAGATTTAGGGGTTCTACACGATGTGGAGGAGTTTTTCTGCGTGCTTTGCATTAATCCGCATGTTGATGAAAAGGAAAAATATCATACACGTTCAAAATGGGAGGAGGTTGTAAATGATAAGAATTAACAAAAATTATACTTCTTCTGCAAAAACTTTGGGCGTTGGGCATATTCACAAGGTAAAGCATCTTATATCAATGCATACTAAGATATTGGGAGATGACTTAAGCACCCTCATATCTTTAGAATTTACTCCATTTAATAATCACCAAGAGTTTTACGACATTGAGGCTGATGACCAATCCCTGAAAAAGTTATTGAATTTTGAGTCGTATGATTATTTTGATTACGAATTCGATCAAGCTTTATCTCGACTGATGAACAATCTCTTTTTGACATCCAAAACTTACATTGAATATGCCATTGTAAAAGATGAAGGTGGAAACATAGTAGGACTATCTCTTATACCGTTTGATGCAATAAAAATGATAACCCTGAGAGGCAACACATTTTTTCTATCCAAAGATTACAATGGCAAACTATTAATGTTCAATATTTCTGCACAACACTATATTGAATTAAACACTAAAGGCTTGGGAATTAAAAGAAATTATTTCAAGAAGCTTGTAAGAAAACTTAAGAGAATGGATAAAGACCGCTCTACGGAATTTACAACCAACGAAAAAATGAGCAAAAAGTTTGTCTTTAGCTCTTGGGTAAAAAGAAAGGATTTTTTGCTATTAAAGCACCCTCGAAAAATCGGCTGGTATGGAAGGCATGCAACAAATTCTTTGTTAAGTGAAAGCTATCTTTTTTATAGGACAATAGAGTTCAAACTGTTTCGCCAAAAATGCTTGGATTATTTATTAAAACAAATCAATTTGGGACTACAAACGATTAGCGACGAAATTCAAGCAAATGGAAAAATCGTTATTAAAATGCCCATAACTGATTATGAAAAAGAATGGCAAAGATATGCAAACGGTGAAATTTGTGCATCCGAGTTAAGTGATATTATTTATAAAATGCCATCATAATAAAAACATCAATTGCCAAGAGTTCATTAGTGAGAGTTCTTGGCAATCTTTTGCTAAATTCAAATGGTCAGAATGACCACTTGAAATCAAATGACTATTATAGCGTATGAAATCAAGTTATCATTGTGATAACTTGAAAATCAATGGCCCTAATTGGACCATTGATCTCGAAAGCGGTATATGAAAAATCAATGGGGCATTTTGCCCCTTTGATCGGCAGATGTGTGGATGGTTTTCCTCCATACCACATTTTTGTTTTGGTGCGGGTCGCGGAGACCCGTAGCAGAATCAAAGGTTCGTTTTGAGCCTTTGATCATCCAATGCATTGTGCCGGCACTTCATTAAAGCGGTGGTGGTCGTAGCGACCACTACCAAAATCAAGTGCTCATTTTGAGCACTTGAAAATCAGTGGGCGAAATTCACCCGCTGAAATAATGTTGGTATGGGCACGACGTGCCCATACCATTAAAGCCGCGTAGACTAATTCATAAATTTATGATATAATTATTTCAGAAATAATTAAAAACCAATTAACCGATACACTCCCGCTGACACTATGTAAGTGAAAGCTTTCAAAACACAGGAGAACAACTATGACCGACAAAAGAGCATCTGAATTGCTATCTGAAAATCTGACGGCAATTTACGGCTACGCTTTTTCTAAGCTCTATGATAAAGATAAAGTTGACGACCTTGCATCCGAAATCGTTTATGAGATCATCGTTTCGGCTCGCAACTTGCAAAACGAGGAAGCCTTTTGGGGCTTTGCTTGGAAGATCGCTGAAAACACGTTCCGTCGCTTTATTCGTAAGAGTCAGCTTGCCGCACAAACCGTAGAACTAACAGAAGAAAACATAGGTGTGTACGACCTCTCGCCGGAACAGGAATACATACAAAAGGAAACCGAGAGTGAAGAAATATATCTGCTTCGCCGTGAACTTTCTCTTTTGAAGAAAACACACCGAGAGGTATGTGTTGCTTATTACGTCGATAACAAAAGCTGTTCTCAAATCGCAAAAGAGCAAAACATCAGCGTTGAAATGGTAAAATACCATTTGTTTAAAACACGCAAATTATTGAAGGAAGGTATCGGTATGACGAGAACACTTGGAGAAAAAAGCTATAACCCCGGAACGTTCAGACTTGACTTTTGGGGCGATAAAAACAAATACTATGATCTTTTTAACAGAAAACTGCCCGGCTCTATTGTGCTTGCCGCATATTATGAAGCTATGACGGCAGAAGCACTTTCTATGGAGCTTGGCGTTTCAATGCCTTATCTTGAGGAAGAGATTGAAATTTTGGAAGCCGCGGGAGTGCTGAAAAAGACGGGTGATAAGTATCAGACTAACATCATTATCGTAACGGATTCTTATGAAAAGGAGTTTGTAAAAAACACCTCTGCTATTTACGCAACTGTTGCAAAGTCGGCATTTGAAAAAGTAACGAGTCTCTTGCCGCAGATCCGTGAGCTTGATTTTCACGGCAGTGACTATGATGATAACCGTCTGATATTCGGTCTTTTGAATCTCGCGTTTGTCAAGGGTTATATTTTGGCAAGAAATAAATCTCCGCTTGGAAATCCAAATAAGCTTGCGCTTGGATGCAACGGTTGGATATTTGGATATGATAACGATTATGCAAATCATCATTTCCACGGGGTTACAATGGAAACGTGGAATAATAGCGGAACGGCATGGTACTCCGCAGAGAACTATAGGGTAATCAAACGGGCGCAGATGTATGATCACTATGATTTTCGTAACAAATCCGAGGCTTTGTGCGATGCAATTCTTGGGAAGGACGCAAACAGAGAAAATCCCACACTTCCGTGGTTGATCGAAAACAAATTCATTCTTTGCGAAAATAACAAGGTGTCTGCAAACTTCATTGTTTTTGACCGTGATATCTTTGATAAAGTCACTTGTATCCTATCGGATATCATTGAAGAAGTGGCAAACTGCATGATTGATATATCCGATAAAGCTGAGAAGATACTTGCCGAGCACGCTCCTGCTTCTCTCAAAGGACGGTGCGGAGATATCGCGAAGATCCATCACCGTCTTGACGTAGCAGCTTTCTTGTTGGAGGAGCTTATCAAAGAAAACAAACTTATAGTTCCGAACGAAAAAACGCCTCTCTGTATTTGGGGTGTAAAAAACTAAATAGTTACTGCCGAGAGTGACCGTTTGGTCGCTCTCGGCAGTACTTTTATTAATTTTAATTATCTTTTGCTCCTATATCTTCTTGCTTCATCATTTCGTCTAAAGAAACACCTATAAGATTAGAAATATCGGGAAGCAAAAAGATATCGGGATAACAAAGTTCGCGTTCCCACTTGGATACGGCTTGAGTGCTGACCCCAAGTAACTCTCCAAACTCGCTCTGAGTGAGTCCGTGCTCCTTGCGGTAATTCAGTATACATTCGCCTATACGGATTTTGTTTTTCATTTCACTCGTTTATATATTTCGTGATTTCGCGTCATCATACCGAATGCAATCATTTCACGTCTGATCGTACAAAAATCCTCGTGATAGCGTAAAATGATCTCGTTGACCTCTTTTTCGCCATATTCTCGATTTGTTTCAAATTGCTTCAGTATCTCAAGCAATACAATCTCACGCTTTTTTCGCTGTGTGGGAATCTGTGTCAGCCTGCCGTACTTAAAGAAATTGGAAATGACCTCTTTTTTGTATTTTTCCTCGGTATCAACTACGGCGTCATCCTTTTTGATCAGCTCATAAAGCGGCTTATCGAAAATATCACGATTAAGGGAATAGATGATATAGAATTGCGAGCGAGAGCAGTTCACCACGCCTGCTGACTCCATTTTTTTGAGGTGATAGCAAATGGTTGCCGGAGTTAGAGACAGCTCGCAAGCAATTTTTTCGACATAAGAATCCTCTTTCAAAAGAATGTTGAGAATTTCAAGGCGCGTTTCATCGGCAAGAAGTTTCAAAAGTTCAAGTTTCTCTTTCACGTGATCACGTCCTTTCGTTTTTGCCACGCCTCGTTAAGACATTCTTTGGCAAATTCCAAGCCGCCAATGCGTTCCTCAAGTTCTATCTTTTGCCAATCGGTAGCTTTTTCAAACTTTACCTTAAGTTCCGCAATCTCTGAATCGGCAAATGCAACTGTTCCATAGTACAACGCGTAATCTTGCTTTTCACAATCAGGAGCATTTTCATATAGTGCTACATATTCCGGTATTGCAATAAAAATATCGTTCAGTTGAGGAATTAAATAATGTGTTTCTGCATTTCTTCCGGCTACTCGATGGCTGTGAAAAAACCTACACCATACATTTGTTGCCCCGGCATATCTGTATTTTGCGCATTTATATTCTGCAATTTTGTTTTTCTTTGCAATTGGATCCTTATCTAATACATTACAAAAGTTCTCCAACTTTTTTGTTTCTGTATTTATCATTTCAAGCGCAATTTCAAAAAAACGTGTATTTCCCATATCATACCTCCTCGACAAATGCAAAAACAAATAAATCATTTTTAATTCTATAAGCTCGCCACATATTCAAAATATCGTCCAACACTTCTTTTTTGATTTTTGCCTTGAAGATTATTTGCGGATTACCTTCCTTTTCGGCTTGCTCAAGTTCGGTATTATAGGTGTTATAAAAGTTAGCCCTCATGAATACTTCGGGGTAGAGCGCAATTTCCATAAGTTCTTTCTGATCCTCGGGCAATGCGTAATAACAGTTGGCAATATCGGGAAAATGCTTAATTAAGTTTTTGAATCTTTTGCTCATCAATTCAATCGCCTGATCTGTTCCGGATATAAGCCCAGCCGCTATTGCAACATTATAAATTCCGGACTTTAATTGCAAAGCACCTCGCTCCGTAGGATGGTTTTTATCTACTGAAGCTGCATTTGCTTTGCAAGCGTTGTGCTTTTCTTTGGTAATCGCCCATAATCCATTGAATATTTCTTGCTTGTTCATAAGTACATATCCACCTTTCTGTTGTTGTAGACTACACTGATATTATACCCATCTAATCACTTTTTGTCAATAGTGTTTCGATGATTTTCTAATCAATTAAACCAATGGTTTAAAAACCGCCGAGAGTAACCGTAATGGTTGCTCTCGGCGGTTTTGTTATAGACTAATTCACAAATTTATGATATAATTTTATAAACGGATGCACCCAAATTCAAAAATGCCACACTATATGGATGAAAGGAGGCGAGAAAATGCAAGAAACGAACGAAATGCGTGATCGGCTTATCAATGAATTTGCCGAAAACTATATAGAGAAGCTGTTTTATTTCTGTTTGAAAAAGACGGGAAGCCATATCGAAGCTGAAGATCTGACGCAAGATATAGCGCTTCAAATTATCACAGCTTTGAACAAAGGCACTATACCAACAAGCTTTTCGGCGTGGGTATGGCAGATTGCGCGAAATCGTTATTCAGTATGGGCGAATGAAAAGCATAATCGAAACGAGTCGGTAACCGGTTCTGATATCGACGATTATGAAATCGAGGACGAAAGCGAAAATATCCTTGATGAAATGATACATACAGAGCAAATGGCTCTGCTCCGACGAGAGTTGGCGTTCATTAAGAGTGATTATCGCAACATCATCGTTGCCTATTACATCGAAAACAGAAACGTTCGTGAGATTGCAGAATCGCTCTCGCTTTCCACAAACACGGTGAAGTCTCGTCTTCTCCGTGCAAGACAAATTTTGAAAGAAGGTATGGATATGGCAAGAGAATTTGGTGTGAGAAGCTATAAGCCGGAGGAGATTGATTTCAGCTGTAGCTGTGATTCCTTTGGAGAATTTGGCCAACCGTGGACAATTCTCAACCACAAAATCTACAAAAACATTTTCCTTGAAGCCTATGGTAATCCCTCCACCGCAGAGGAGTTGTCCCTCGAACTCGGGGTGGCACTTCCTTATATGGAGGACGAGTTAAGGTATCTGGTCGAGCAGACAATGCTCGTTCATAATGGAAACAAATATGAGACTGCTTTTCCCATCCTGAGTAGTCATGCACAAGAAAAAACATGGGCGTACAACGAACGCATGGTGCCGCAGCTCACGGGATTGTTTGCCAAGCTCATCGATGAATTTACTCAAGCCTGTGAAGCCCATGGCATCAGCTGTTTTGGAAAGTATCAGACGTACGAGGATGCCAAGTGGACGCTCTTGATGCGTGCATTTGATATGCTCGCGTTCTCTGCTTCTCCCGAGGGTTATTATGAAAAAGGCTACACCAAGCGTCCCAACGGAGGATGTTGGGACATCGTAGGCTATCAAAAAGCGGCCATTCCTGATATTCCCTGGGTAGGCCTTCACGGTTGCCCAAAGGAGCGGGTAGATCAGCCTGCTGTGTATTTCCAACAGTTCAAATATAAGTATGACAATATTTGTATGAAGACCCCCGAGTATCTGACTCATGACGAGGCTTTGACCCTGAAAGCGGTTGTCGAAGGAAAGTGGGAAACATGTGAGGCATATTGGATGGATCGTCTACTTTCACACGGCTATATCAAAAAGACCGAGACGGGCTACGAGCCTGCCATCGTCGTGTTTGAACAGGGTGCAAAGGAAAGATATCTTGAATCGTTCACCGATGAAGAGAAGAAGTCGCTGATGGATACAGCAACGGAAATCAAAAAAATGCTCCGAGAAGCCATGGACTTCTCTTGTAAGATCATTGTGGAGGATCTTCCAGATAGCATTGCAAGCAATGCAAACTTAAGGTTCATTGCTTTTCAGGAGAACGGAGCCGATCGGCGCTATGTGTTTGAGCAGGCTTTGAAGGATGGTTGGCTCGTTTACGACGATAAGACCTCCCCTGTTGTTGGTGCGTATATGTATCTGTAAATAATACCGCCGAGAGTAACTGTTTGGTCGCTCTCGGCGGTGATTTCTTTAGTGATAAATTACCTCATTTAACATGATTTCCTCCGCGCTCTGTTTTGCGTTGTTCATTTCTTGTATCCACAGGAGAGGGTTTGAGGCTTTGAGTTCTTCGATGATGCCGCGTTCTTTTACTAACCGGGAGAGGGTGAGGTCGAGCTGCCGCTTTGCCTCCTGCTCGGTTTCGTAGAGGTGTTGATTGAGCGTGCACGAGGTGAGGAGCGTGGTGTACGTGCTGCGGCGGTGCTTTTTGAGATAGTCGAGTCGCATTCTGCCGTACTTGCCGATGGGGTAATTGGTCTGCTCGGGGAGCGATAAGTCGGGATACATAATGCCGTTTCTTTCTGTGTAAGTGAGTTCCATAATTCGTCCTCCGTAATTCAATATTTTTTACATAGCCATTCTACCATATTTGTCCTAAAAAGACGAATGTGCGGAATGGCTTTTTTCTTTTTACCTTATCGCAGTTTGCGACAAAGTTGACGGATGAAAAAATATTTTTTAGGCTCAGGACAAATTTCGCGTTTTCGTGTCGTATATAGGGTGAGGGGGAGATTTATAAAATCACTTGGCTCTTTCGACCAAGTGATTTTCAAGGGGCGAAATTCGCCCGATGGTGTGGTCTGGTTGAAAATCAACCGTGCCACTTTAACAAAAGAAAGTGGTATGGGTCAAAATGACCCACACCACTCCGTGTGATAACTTATCTCAATTGCTCGATTCGTTTATTGAAAAATCCAACATATGCATCATATGCGCTGTTTTCAACGAGATCAATAAATTTTAATGCTTTCTCGCGTTCTTTGATAGCTTCCGCTTTCATTCCTTCCGACTCGTAATATTCTGCAAGCTTCTCCATCATTTGAATAAGATTCTCGAAGGATATCCATTTTTGCTTTTCTGCCGCCTCATATTTAGGTTTGCCTTCCAAGAGATATGCCATTTCTGTAAGCTTAGTAAAATAAATCTCCGGTATTTGTTCAATAGCAGCTTCTGCACTTTTCAAATCGCCTTTAACCTTATATGCATACGCAAGAAATCTTAATGCATCGTACTTAATATCAGCTTGATTTGTTTTCTCAATCAAGGAACTTGCTATTGAAATTGTCTCGTCCGGATTTTTTGAGTAATTCAACACATACAAAAGATTGTTGAGCAAAACCTCGTTGTCGGGATATTTTTTCAGACCTTCTTCAAGAATATCTTTGCTTTTCGGTGGATCTGACTCTCTGAATTTGTATGCCTCATTTACAATGGAGTCGATGGCAGACTCAATTTCTTTCAGATTAAATTCAAACAATTCATCCATCGAAACACCAAAATAGCTCGCCAATATGGGAGCGAGTGTAATATCGGGCAAAGCAATACCATTTTCCCATTTACTTACGGCTTGGAAAGAAATCCCTATGCTGTTAGCGAGTTGTTCCTGGGTAATCCCTCTCTGCTTTCGTAATTCTTTAATTTTATTTCCAACATTCATGTTGTACACCTCCAAATAATCAAGATGGCGCCTATCTTGTGATGTAATTATACCACAGAATGTCTATTTGTTCAATAACCGCCTAAACGACCTTGTTCAACTCACGGTTGAAATCGGAATCCTTTAACACTTACATAAAATATTGTAAAAGAAAGG
>JAZRQP010000098.1:0-16904 GCA_045649885.1 Faecalimonas sp. | reverse complement strand
CATTGCTTCTTCCATCTTCTCTGCATCTGTACCACAGATAGAAACAGCACCATCATCTGTAATATCAATCTTAACGCCTGTTTGTTCAATAATAGCATTGATTGTTTTACCACGTTGTCCTACAACATCGCCAATCTTAGCAGGGTCAATCTGCATAGACTGAATCTTAGGAGCGTACTGTCCAACTTCCGGACGTGGCTCTGCGATTGCTTTTGACATAACTTCATCTAAGATGTATGTTCTTGCTTTCTTTGTGCAAGCGATTGCTTCTTCAATGATTGCACGTGTTAAACCGTGAATCTTAATATCCATTTGGATAGCTGTGATACCTTTGTGTGTACCTGCTACCTTAAAGTCCATATCTCCGAAGAAGTCTTCCAAACCTTGAATATCTGTTAATACTAAATATTCATCATCTGTATCACCAGTTACAAGACCTGCTGAGATACCTGCAACTGCAGCTTTAATTGGAACACCAGCTGCCATAAGTGACATACTTGATGCACAAACACTCGCCTGTGATGTAGAACCATTTGATTCAAATGTTTCTGATACTGTACGGATAGCATATGGGAATTCCTCTTCACTTGGAAGTACTGGAATCAATGCTCTCTCAGCCAATGCACCGTGACCGATTTCACGACGTCCCGGTCCTCTTGATGGTTTTGTTTCACCTACAGAGTATGCAGGGAAATTGTAGTGATGCATATATCTCTTAGAAACTTCTGCTTCATCTAATCCATCTAATTTCTGAGCTTCTGATAAAGGTCCGAGTGTAGTTACTGTACAAATCTGAGTTTGTCCACGTGTAAACATTGCTGAACCGTGAACTCTTGGAATAATATCTGTTTCAGCAGCAAGTGGTCTGATTTGGTCAATTGCTCTTCCGTCCGGACGCTTGTGGTCAACCAAAATCATCTTACGAACTGTCTTCTTCTGATATTGATATAAAGCTTCGCCTAAGATTGCTAACCATTCTTCATTGTCAGCAAAAGCTTCCTCTAATTTTTCTCTGATTACACGTAAGTTTTCTTCTCTTACTTGTTTTACATCTGTGAAAACTGCTACTTCCATTTCTGCAGGAGGTACGATTTCCTTCATTGCAGCAAACAATTCTTCTGGAATTGCACAGCTTGTATAAGCGTGTTTTTCTTTACCACAATCAGCAACAATTGCATCAATGAATTTGATAACTTCTTGGTTTACTTCATGTGCTGCAAAGATTGCTTCGATCATTTTTGCTTCAGGAACTTCATTTGCACCTGCTTCAATCATGATAACTTTTTCTCTTGTAGATGCAACTGTTAATTGCATATCAGAAACTGCTCTCTGAGCTGCATTTGGGTTAAATACAAATTCTCCATCGATTAAACCTACTTGAGTTGTTGAAGTAGGGCCATCAAATGGGATATCAGAAATTGCTGTTGCAATTGCTGAACCTAACATTGCTGTTAATTCTGGGCTACAGTCAGGGTCAACTGACATAACCATGTTGTTAAGTGTAACATCATTTCTGTAATCTTTTGGGAACAATGGTCTCATTGGTCTGTCGATTACACGTGAAGTAAGGATTGCATTCTCAGATGCTTTACCTTCTCTTTTGTTAAATCCTCCTGGGATTTTACCTACTGCATACATTTTTTCTTCATATTCAACACTTAATGGGAAGAAATCAATTCCTTCTCTTGGTTTTTCTGAAGCTGTTGCTGTTGATAACACAACTGTGTCACCATAGTGCAAAAGAACTGCACCATTTGCCTGTGCTGCCACTCTACCGATATCTGCGCGAAGAGTTCTGCCGGCCAATTCCATTTCAAATTTCTTGAACATAGCTTTTCTCCTTTTTTTCTACTTTGACTGAGTTTTCCGAAACTACTGAGAAACATGTTTTACTTTGCAAACTATGTGCTCCACAAGAATCGCACTGCGACACAAACACACTTCTCAGTGGTCTCGGCTTGTCTCCTCAGCCCATAATCTAAATTATTATAACATAGATATTATCTACTTGCAACGAATTTATTTACAAGCCGGAACTTTCATGTTAAAATATGCTTTGGAATAAAACCACGGAGGTAAACATATATGATAAGTACAAGTAATGTTACATTGCGTGTCGGTAAAAAAGCATTATTCGAAGACGTAAATGTAAAATTTACGGAAGGGAACTGCTACGGTCTAATTGGTGCTAATGGTGCCGGAAAGTCTACATTTCTTAAAATTCTTTCTGGAAAACTGGAGCCTACAAAGGGTGAAGTTATTATTACACCTGGCGAAAGACTTTCTTTCTTACAACAGGACCACTTCAAATATGATGACTACTTAGTTCTTGATACCGTTATCATGGGGAACAGACGTCTCTATGACATCATGAAAGAAAAAGAAGCGCTTTATATGAAAGAAGATTTCACAGAAGAAGACGGAATCAAGGCCAGCGAATTAGAAGGTGAATTCGCTACTATGAACGGTTGGGAAGCCGAGTCAGACGCTGCTTCTCTCTTAAATGGTCTTGGAATCGAAACAGATTTACACTACAAATACTTAAGAGATTTAAAAGGTTCTGAAAAGGTAAAGGTATTACTCGCTCAGGCATTGTTCGGTAATCCAGATATCCTGCTTCTTGACGAGCCTACCAACCACTTAGATTTAGATGCTATTGCCTGGTTAGAAGAATTTTTAATCAACTTTGACAATACAGTAATCGTGGTATCCCATGACCGTTACTTCTTAAATAAGGTTTGTACACAGATTGCAGATATTGATTACGGCAAGATTCAATTATACGCAGGAAACTATGACTTCTGGTATGAATCAAGTCAGTTGATTATTCGTCAAATGAAAGAAGCAAACCGTAAGAAAGAAGAAAAAATCAAAGAGTTACAGGAATTTATTTCCCGCTTTAGTGCCAACGCTTCCAAATCAAAGCAGGCGACATCACGTAAACGTGCTTTGGAAAAAATCGAGTTGGATGACATTCGTCCTTCCAGCCGAAAATACCCATACATTGATTTCCGTCCAAACCGTACCATCGGAAATGAAGTTCTCACTGTTGACGGCATTTCCAAGACAATTGATGGCGTAAAAATATTGGACAACATCTCTTTCACAATTGGACGTGAGGACAAGGTTGCTTTCGTAGGTGGAAATGAACTTGCTAAGACAACATTATTCAAAATCTTGATGGGTGAAATGGAACCGGATGAGGGTACTTACAAATGGGGTGTAACAACCACACAGGCTTACTTCCCGAAAGACAGCACAAACGAATTTAACAATGAAGATACAATTGTAGAATGGCTGACACAATATTCGGAAGAAAAAGACGTTACTTACGTACGTGGCTTCTTAGGCAGAATGCTATTCTCCGGTGAAGATGGTGTTAAGAAAGTAAAGGTACTTTCCGGTGGAGAAAAGGTTCGCTGCTTATTGTCAAAAATGATGATTTCAGGTTCAAACGTTCTTGTACTGGACGAACCAACCGACCACCTGGACATGGAAGCAATTACGGCTCTTAACAATGGGTTAATTAAATTCCCAGGTGTACTGCTCTTCGCTTCTCGTGACCACCAGGTAGTACAGACTACTGCAAATCGTATTATGGAAATCATTCCTGGCGGTAAATTAATTGATAAAATCACAACCTATGATGAATATCTGGAAAGTGATGAAATGGCTAGAAAACGTCAAGTGTATACAACAGGTGAGATTCCTGAGGATAATTAAAATGAAACGAACAAAAATGGATGCTGCACTTCACCATTGCAACATCCATTTTTATTCCCTAAATCTCTTCTACAAATATAATACCCTCTAACGAACTTACCTTCTCCATAAATTCGAAATGATTTTCTTTATTTGGAAGTCTAAGCGTAACAACTGCCGCCATCTTTGCTTCCATCATGTTGTTCGGCTGCTCTATCTCCACGTCCTCTACTTTGATGTCATTCTCTCTAGCAAAACCGACAAGTTTTCTCATAACAGACATCTTCGTAAACTCAACATACAGAATAATCGCTTTTGTATTGTTGGTAAGTCTTCTATCAAAGCTATGTAATACCACCATAATAATTACAATTGCAAATGTTCCAAGGATTGCCCCCTCGTAATATCCACTACCAATTGCAAGACCAATACATGCAGATGTCCAAAGTCCTGCTGCTGTGGTAAGACCTTTTACCCTGTTGTGCCCCGTTGTAATAATGGTTCCTGCACCCAAGAAACCTATACCATTGATAACCTGCGCTCCAAGACGGGCAACATCCCCTGTTCCGTATACTTCGCACAAATACTCGTTGGTCATCATGACTAAGGTAGCGCCTACGCATACTACCATGTATGTACGGAATCCTGCAGGTCTCTTCTTTCTTCCTCTCTCTAGTCCGATCACTCCGGCACAAAACAGCGCTAATGCTATCTTAAACACTGAGATGCCGAGGTCATGAAAATTGATCGTCCAATCCAAAAAATCGATTGTTACCATGTTATCCCCTTCTCCCTATATATAATATAATTGAATACTATATTTTGTATCTATCAGTCAAGGAAAACCACTAAAAATGGCAAAAAACTGAAAATATTTTCATGTTTTTTGCCATTATTTTTTAATCTTCAAAAACTTCTTTCACCTTATCCATGAAGCCTTTTTTCTTAGTCTTTTTTTCTTTTTCAGCCTCTTCCCCTTGCTTTAAGGAATTACCGGTAAGTTCATCAAATTTACGAAGCAGTTCTTTCGCTTCCGAGCTTAATTTTTCCGGTGTTTTAATCACCAAAGTTACATAGTGATCGCCACGGATTTTCTTGTCACGAATTGAAGGAACACCTTTGCCACGAAGTCTTACCTTTGTATCCGTCTTGGTTCCAGGTGCGATGGTATATAGCACATCGCCATCTACCGTTTTAATAACCACATCGCCACCTAATGCTGCCTGCGCAAATGTAATTGGTGCAGTTGAGAATATGTGCATATCCTGACGAGCAAATTCCGGATGTCTAGAAACAGTCACTTCAACGAGTAAATCCCCTCTTGGACCACCGTTAACGCCTGGCTCTCCTTTTTCACGAATGCGAATGCTTTGTCCGTTATCAATACCGGCAGGAATTGTTACTGAAATTTTCTTCTTGCTAGAAACATATCCTGTTCCTGCACAATCGGAACATTTTTCACGAATAACCTTACCAGAACCATGACACTCCGGACAAGTCTGTACATTCTGCATCGTACCAAAGAAGGACTGCGTAGTATATACCACCTGCCCTCTTCCGTTACACTTCGGACACGTTTCTGGTGAAGTTCCTGGTTTTGCTCCTGTTCCGTTACATGTAGTACATGGATCTTTGATCACAACTTCCAATTCTTTCTCACATCCGAAAATTGCTTCTTCGAATGTAATTCTCACGCCTTTGCGAGCATTAGCGCCTTGCATTGGACCATTATAGGAACGTCTGCTACTACGACGTCCGCCGCCAAACATATCCCCGAAAATATCGCCAAATATGTCTGTGAAATCCATGCCACCGAAATCGAAACCGCCAAATCCGCCGGCTCCACCTGCGCCACCGTCAAATGCCGCATGACCAAATTGGTCATACTTCTGGCGTTTTTCCGGGTCACTAAGTACTGCATAGGCTTCTGACAGTTCCTTGAACTTCTCTTCTGCTTCTTTATCACCCGGATTTGCATCCGGATGATACTTTTTACCTAAGGCTCTATATGCTTTTTTGATTTCCGAGGCGTCAGCAGTTTTGCTCACCCCTAACACCTCATAATAATCTCTTTTTGTATCAGCCATAATTTTTTGTCCTTATTAGATTTCTTTATAATCTCCATCTACTACATCGTCACCATTGAAGCCTTCTGGTGCCGGACCTGCTTCCGGTGCTGGGCCACCCTGTGCTCCTTGTTGTTGTGCAGCGATATCTTCATACATCTTTGTAAACACACCTTGTGCATCTGTCATAAGTTTTTCTTTTGCAGCCTTGATTTCTTCCACGTCAGCATCTGTCATTGATTCTGGTGTAGATTTTGCAAGAATGTCTTTCAAAGCCTGAATGTCAGCTTCTACAGTTGCTTTTTCATTCGCATCTACTTTATCAGCAACATCTGCCAAAGCTTTTTCTGTTTGGAATACAATAGAATCTGCTTCATTTCTTGCATCAATAGCATCTTTACGTTTCTTATCTTGTGCTTCAAATTCTGCTGCTTCTTTTACTGCTCTTTCGATATCTGCATCTGACATGTTTGAACCAGCTGTAATTGTAATGTGTTGTTCTTTTCCTGTTCCCAAATCTTTTGCAGATACATTTACGATACCATTTGCATCGATATCAAATGTAACTTCGATTTGTGGAATTCCACGTGGAGCCGGTGCAATACCGTCAAGTCTGAACTGACCTAATGTCTTGTTGTCTTTTGCAAACTGTCTTTCACCTTGTACTACGTGAATATCTACTGCTGATTGATTGTCTGCTGCTGTAGAGAAGATTTGACTCTTCTTTGCAGGAATTGTTGTGTTTCTTTCAATCAATCTTGTTGCAATTCCACCCATAGTTTCAATAGAAAGAGAAAGTGGTGTTACATCAAGTAACAAGATGTCGCCTGCGCCTGCATCTCCTGCTAATTTACCACCTTGAACAGATGCTCCTAAAGCAACACATTCATCTGGATTTAATGTTTTACTTGGTTCTTTACCTGTTAATTGTTTTACCTTGTCTTGTACTGCCGGAATACGTGTTGAACCACCAACCAATAATACTTGACCAAGTTCTGAAGCAGAAAGTCCTGCATCTGAAAGTGCTCTCTTTACAGGTTCTGCTGTTCTTTCTACCAAATCATTTGTCAATTCATCAAATTTTGCTCTTGTAAGGTTCATATCTAAGTGAAGTGGACCCGAAGCATTCATGCTGATGAATGGAAGGTTAATGTTTGTTGTTGTAGCAGTTGATAATTCTTTTTTCGCTTTTTCTGCTGCTTCTTTTACTCTCTGAAGTGCCATCTTATCAGCAGATAAATCAACACCGTTAGCACCCTTGAAATCAGCTACGATATAGTCAACGATTTTTTGGTCAAAGTCATCTCCACCAAGTCTGTTGTCACCTGCTGTAGATAATACTTCGATAACGCCATCACCGATTTCGATAATAGATACGTCGAATGTACCACCACCTAAGTCGTATACCATGATTTTTTGTTCTTTTTCGTTGTCAAGACCATATGCAAGAGCTGCTGCTGTTGGTTCGTTGATAATACGTTTTACATCAAGACCTGCGATTTTACCAGCATCCTTTGTAGCCTGACGTTGAGCATCATTAAAGTAAGCAGGTACTGTGATAACAGCTTCTGTTACTTTTTCTCCAAGATATCCTTCTGCATCTGCTTTTAATTTCTGAAGAATCATTGCTGAAATCTCTTGTGGAGAGTATTTTTTGTCATCGATTGCTACTTTGTAATCTCTTCCCATTTCTCTCTTGATAGAAGAAATAGTTTTGTCAGCATTTGTTACTGCCTGACGTTTTGCAGGTTCACCTACTAAGCGTTCTCCTGTTTTTGTAAATGCAACTACAGATGGAGTTGTTCTAGCACCTTCTGTGTTCGCGATAACTGTTGGCTGTCCACCTTCCATAACGGCTACACAGCTGTTTGTTGTACCTAAGTCAATACCAATAATTTTTCCCATTTTTAAATCCTCCTAAAATTAATTTGCCACTTTTACCATGCTGTATCTCACTACGGAGTCACGGTATGTGTAGCCTTTTTGAAATTCTTCAACAATGATGTTTTCCCCAACCGTTTCATCTTCCACATGCATTACTGCGTTGTGAAGGTCCGGATTGAATTCCTGACCAACTGCTTCGATTGGTTTCACACCAACGCCTTCCAGCATTGTCATAAGTTGCTTATATACCATTTCCATTCCTGTCACAAAAGCATCTTCCTTGTCTTCCTCTGCAACGGTAGTGAAACCTCTTTCGAAGTTATCTACAACCGGCAGTAATTTCTCAATGATGTCTTTTGCTCCAATCTCGTACATTGCAGATTTCTCTTTCTCTGTACGTTTACGGAAATTATCGAACTCAGCCATCTGTCTTAACAGTTTGTCTGAGAGTTCTTCAATTTTCTCATCCTTTGGGTCTTTTTTCTTTTTAAATAATTTTGCTTTCTCTTTTGTAGGTTGTTCTGTTTCTTCTGCTTTCGCTTCTGATTCTACATCTGCACTGTCTGCATTGTCGGCACCTGCTTCAGCATTCAAAGTTTCAGCCTCTGCATTTTCTTCGAGAGTCTCTTCTGCCACAGTCTCAGCCTCTGCAGTCTCAGATGCAGTTTCCTCTACAACTTCTTGATTCTTGTTTTCTTCCAAGGGACCTTGCCACCTTTCTATTCTTCTTTATGGAAAATCTCGTCAAGCTCTGTCATCAGAGTCTTCAGAGTCTTCATTACATGTTCATAATCCATTCGCTTCGGTCCGATAATACCTATCGTTCCCTGCATGCCTTCACCCAATTCATAGGTTGCTGTAACCACACTACAATCCTTCATGGATTGAACCGGTGTCTCATTACCGATGTAAACCTGAATGCCGTGATTGTCTTCTTTTGCAAGGGTCTGTGTCACAATCTCCTGAAGCATCTGTTTTTCTTCAAATGCATTGATAATTTCCTGTGCACTGTGATTATCACTGAGCTCCGGATACTTGAATACATTTGTTGCACCGCTGGTATAGATTTCCAAATCCTCCGGCTGTATGGTGCTTCCAATTGCATTTAATACATCACCGATGATTTCGGCCTGTTCTCCAGCCTGTTCCTTCAACGCCGCTATCATTCCAAGATTAATCTCTTCTATAGACATACCAGGAAGACTTGTGTTCAGCAGCATGTTCAGTTTCAGCATAATCTCATTATTCAGAGTTTCTTCCACAGTAACAATCTTATTCTTAATAATGTTACCTTCCATCACGATAACCGCAATAATCTGATGTTCATCAACCTGAGAAAGCTGAATGAATTTTAACTTGTTTCGGTTCATAGTCGGAGCGGAAACCATAGTTGCGTAATTCGTATTGACCGCCAATACCTTTGCAGCCTGCATTAAGATCTTATCCATCTTATCGGCCTTCTCCAGCATCTGCTCCCGCATCTCGATAACTTCCTGTTCCTTCTCCGTCATCAGCATATCTACATATAAACGATATCCTTTATCTGAAGGAATACGTCCTGCTGATGTGTGAGGCTGTATGATGTAACCCAAATCCTCTAAGTCAGCCATCTCGTTACGAATGGTGGCAGAACTCAAATTCAAGTCCGTGTATTTAGAAATAGTTCTTGAGCCTACAGGTTCACCGGTTTCTAAATAATTCTTGATAACCGCATGTAAAATCTTAAGTTTACGATCATCTAATCCGTGATTCAGTTCCATAAATACCTCCTCTTTTTCTCTTATTAGCACTCTTTTGTTTCGAGTGCTAATATCTACGTTATTAAGATACACCTATAGGGGTATTTTGTCAACCATCTTTCTTATTTTTTTAAATTTAGTAGCTCCCTCACAAACCGAGACTGTTTCATCTTCTTCCCGTTTCGCTCTTTACTATAAGAAATGACCAAACGTTTTTTCGCCCTTGTCATTGCCACATAGAAGAGTCTTCTTTCTTCTTCTATTTCTTCCGTAGTCTCTGCTTTTTTATACGGGCAGATATCCTCATTCGCACCAATCACAAATACGGTGTGAAACTCCAATCCTTTTGCTCCGTGCATGGTCAGTAACTGAACCGCATTTTTACCTGGTTCACGAAGCTCTGCCTGTCTTCGTAAATTTTCTCCATATTCTTCAATATGAGAAAACCACTCCTCAATGGTCTTAAACTCCTTTGCACGTTCTTCTATTTCATGCACAATGTCCATCAATTCTTCCAACTTGATTCTGCGCTTTATGGCATACTCTTTTAGAAAATCATCATATCCAATGTGCTTACGAATATACTGAATGGCCGCATAAGGCTTGCATTTTTTGATAATCCGCAAATCTACATCCAACTGGTCAATGCGGTCCTGCATCCATTCTTTGTCTGCATAGAACTTTTTCAAATCCTCAAAGGATACTTCCCCACTATCTACACTATCTCGGCCAATATAACGGTTTGGTCGATTCATAATCTCCAAAAACAGCTTCCTTGAGCGGTCCCCCAACGCCATTTTCATATACCCAATTATGTTCTTCGCAATAAAATGCTCGTATAAATTCGGAAAATGCTCCTTCATGTGAAAAGGCTGATTGTATTCCATCAGCGTCTCAACTAGCACTCGTGCCTCGTTATTGGTACGAAAAAGAATAGCAATCTCTTTCGGCGACACGCCGCTTTGCAACTCTTTTTGAATTTCTTTTAAGACATACTTGCTTTCTTCTATGGGGTGACGCACTTCCTGAATATGTACGTTCAAGCCCTGCTCATTGGTTGTAACAATCTGTTTCGGATATCGTTTTCTATTGTGCCGAATCACACGCCCTGCACCATTTACGATAGCTTTCGTGGAGCGATAATTCACATCCAGTATAATCTGTCTTGTTTCCGGATAATCCTTTGGAAAGTTCAGCATAATCTCCGGTCTCGCCCCACGGAACTGATAGATGGACTGGTCATCGTCACCCACAATGAATATATTGTTTTCCGGTGCCGCCAACATACGAATCACATCATACTGAACCTTATTAATATCTTGGAACTCGTCGATTAATATATACTTATACTTTGTCTGCCAAGCCTTTAGAATATCTGGCCTTTTCTGAAACAATTCATACGTAAGCACCAGCATATCATCAAAATCTATTTTCTTAAGTCGCTTTCGTTCCGCCTCGTAGGTTTGGTAAATTTTTCTAAACGTATCCTCATCGCAGTTTTTCGATTGGTATTCATCCAGCTTTATATAATTGTTTTTGATATTACTGATTTCTCCCGCAATCCCCTGCAGGAAATCTTTTTCATCATCAATATCCAGATTCATGCGTTCCACCAACCGCTGCAACAGTTGGTACTTCTGCTCGTCTGAAAAGATATTTTCTGATGTTAATTTATAAGCCCACTTTAGAATACCGTAATAAATACCATGAAAAGTACCGAACGTTACTGGCGATGTACCAGACGCAGTTGCTGATACGCAAGACGCTGTTGCTGCCCAGCCATCATGCTGCTTTGCTTGATCCTTTTTCAAGTTATAAAATCGTTCCCGCATCTCTTTTGACGCAGCTTTTGAGAAGGTAATAACCAAGATTTCCTCCGGATTTACCTTATGCTTTTCAATTAAATGCTTTATTCGATTGGTAATAACGGTAGTTTTCCCGGAACCGGGACCGGCAAGGACCATACACGGTCCATCCTTGTGGGCAATGGCTTCGATTTGAGCTTGATTTAGACTCATTTTATTACCCCTTTTGATTTTATTATTAAACATGATTACCTTTTGATATGCTAGTTTGCAGATTAGGCGTATGTAAGAAAAACTTCCTTTAATCTAACCAAAAATTCATCTATTTCACACCTAAATCAATGTTTTTGTTCCTATACAAAAAAATTGTCTTATTCCTAACCGAAAATCAGCATTTTTCGGTTAGTTTTCGGACAATTTTTTCATATCTACCCCAACTGGCGATTTCGCCACAAAATCCACTAGCTAAGTAATTCAATTCCCTTGCGCAATCTTGCAAGTGATTCTTCTTTTCCTAAGATTCCCATAATCTCAGTTGCTCCACCCGGTGTGTTTTGCTTACCGGATACAGCCGTTCTTACAGGCCACATTGCATATCCGTTTTTGCAGCCTTTTGCTTCCACATAACCTTTCAGCACTTCATACAACGCATCATTTGTATAATCATCATGTGCTTCAAACAATGGTAGAATTTCTTTTAATACTTCCAATGAAGTTTCTTCGTTTGTCTTCATTTTCTTGTGTGTGTACATTGCTGTATCATACTCCGGAAGTTCTTCGAAGAAATCTATCTGGTCTTTGATATCCGGGAAGATTTCAATTCTTGTCTTCACAAGAGATGCAATCTTCTTCAGGTCATAGTCCTTTGTAATCACTTCTTTGATGTATGGCACTGCCAGTTCATAAAATTTATCAAAGTCCATAGCCTTTAGGTACTCGCCATTCATCCATTTCAATTTCACGGTATCGAATACTGCAGGTGATTTACTCATATGACGGTAATCAAATGCCTTCACCAACTCTTCTAATGAGAAGATTTCCGTATTATCAGTCGGGCTCCATCCAAGAAGCGCAACGTAATTCACAACTGCCTCTGTAATATAACCCTGTTCAATCAAATCTTCATAAGAAGAATGTCCGGAACGTTTGCTGAGTTTCTTATGTGTCTCGTCTGTGATTAGCGGACAGTGTACATAGGTAGGAACTTCCCAACCAAACGCTTCATATAATCTGTTATATTTTGGAGCAGATGACAAATACTCATTACCACGAACCACGTGTGTAATGCCTTGTAAATGGTCGTCTACTACGTTTGCAAAGTTGTAAGTCGGATATCCGTCTGATTTAATCAAAATCATATCGTCCAACTCTTCATTTGGAACTGTAATGTCTCCATAAATATCATCATGGAAGGTTGTGGTTCCTTCTGTTGGCATATTAATACGGATAACATATGGTTTTCCTGCTGCAAGATTTGCTTCGATTTCTTCTTTGCTTAAATATAAACAATGTTTATCATAAACAACGATTTCCTCTCCGCCTTCCTTAACCTCGCTCTTAAGAGAAGCCAATCTCTCCTTATCACAGAAACAGTAATACGCATGACCTGCTTCGATTAATTTCTTTGCATATTCCAAGTAAAGACCTGTTGCCTGTCTTTCACTTTGCACATATGGGCCATATCCGCCGTCCTTGTCCGGACCTTCATCATGAACGAGTCCAGTCTTTGCTAATGTACGATAAATGATATCAACTGCTCCCTCTACATAACGTTCTTGGTCGGTATCTTCAATACGAAGGAGAAAATCTCCATCCTCGTGTTTTGCGATCAAATATGCATATAATGCAGTTCTAAGATTTCCAACATGCATTCTTCCTGTTGGGCTCGGTGCAAATCTTGTTCTAACTTTACTCATTATTTTTCTCCTAAAATCTTGTCAATACTTACTAACTTCACGCTAAGTACAAAGATATTCGCTGCCATAGATAATTCCTCCGGTGTTGGGAAGGATGGCGCAATACGAATGTTGCTGTCTTTTGGATCCTTTCCATATGGGAAGGTAGCCCCTGCAGGTGTCATGATTACTCCCGCTTCTTTCGCTTTTGCTACAATGGCCTTTGCGCAGCCTTCCAAAGAATCAAAGGAAATAAAGTACCCTCCGCGTGGCTCTGTCCAGCTACCAATTTCGAGTCCGTCTAACTCTTTATTCAACACATCAATTACTGCTTCGAATTTTGGTCTTAAAATATCTGCATGCTTTCTCATGTGCTCCACAACTCCGTGGATATCCTTGAAATAACGTGCATGACGTAATTGATTCACCTTATCATGACCGATTGTTTGAATGGTCATTTGTTTGCGAATATCTGCCAAGTTCGCTGTAGATGCTGCAATTGCTGCAATACCTGAACCTGGGAAACTGATTTTTGATGTAGAACAGAATTTGTAAACCATGTCCGGATTGCCTTCCTGCTTACATGCCATCAAAATCTCGATTAAGTAATCTTGGTTATCATCATGTAAATGATGAATGGTATATGCATTGTCCCAGTAAATACGGAAGTCCTTTGCTGCCGGTTTTAATCTTGCAAAACGTCTTACCGTCTGGTCTGAGTATGTGTAACCCTGTGGGTTTGAATATTTCGGAACACACCAGATACCCTTGACTGTTTCATCATTGTTTACCAGTGCTTCTACCATATCCATATTTGGACCTTCCGGCGTCATAGGAATATTAATCATCTCAATTCCAAAATGCTCTGTAATAGCAAAATGTCTGTCATATCCCGGTACCGGACACAAAAATTTTACCTTGTCTAATTTACACCATGGTGTACTTCCCATAACACCATGTGTCATAGAACGTGAAATGGTGTCATACATCACATTCAAACTAGAGTTACCAAAGATAACGATATTCTCCTTTGGCACCTCTGACATATCTGAAAGAAGCTGTTTTGCCTCGTTGATACCATCAAGCACACCGTAGTTACGGCAATCAACGCCCTCCTCGCAAGTAAGGTTTGCCTCACTGCTGAGAACGTCCATCATTCCCATGGATAAATCCAATTGTGCTTTTGACGGTTTACCACGCGACATGTCAAGCTTCAAATTTTTCGCTTTGATTTCTGCGAACTGTGCTTCCAGTTCTTTCTTTAATGACTGTAATTCTTCTACACTTAAATCTTTATATGCTGTCATCTCTCAAAACCTCCCTTTTTCTCCTAACTTGTAAGTCTATACGATTTTCCATGTTTTATCAACCCTTTTTTTACTATTTGGTATTTGACGCTTAGCGGCTTTGAGTTTGGATGAATAGTAAAGATACTACACGAAAAATCCCATCCACTATAAAAATAGCTGCCGCTATCACTCCGGCAATCTGTAATACACTTGTAATATAGTATGCCATCATATCCATATCCCTTTGAAACAGATAATAACCAATGTGATACATACCTGCTCCCGGAACGGTCGGTAAAATCCCGGCTATCAAAAATCCGGTGACAGGCGTTTTAAATACACGGGCAAACACATGTGAGATGAACGCAATAGTCAGTGCGGAAAGGAAGGTTGCAAACACTTCACTCGCCCCCATTTTCCCTGCAAATAGAAATACAAACCAGCCTACTGCACCTACAATGCCTGCAAAAACAATATATTTCTTTGGTGTTTCCAGCATAATTGCAAAACAAAGAATTGCCAGAAATGCACCGATTACTTTTATTATCATATCACGCCTCCAACAATCAACAATCCAAGACCTGCCCCCACTGCAATCGCCATTGCAACCAAGAAGGCTTCTAAAATCCTTGCACAGCCGGACAGGTAATCCCCCTGTATGGTGTCACGGATGGCATTTGTAATTGCAACCCCCGGCACAATCGGCATGATGGAGCTGGCAATGACAATATTCACGGAAAGGTCCGCAAATAGTACTCTTTGAATCACAACTGTCAGCATGGCAATTCCAAGTCCTGAAAGGACATGCACAAGCACACTGCTTAGCTTGGCGATTTTTCCAATGGTCATTACCCCTGCCAAAACCGCACCCACAACTGCTGCAGCTATAATGTCGTGAAGGCTCCCGCCAAACATCATGGCAAACCCTACGGCAATGCCAATGGTTGCAAGATTGTAGAGCAAACGGTTATACTGCTTTCCTTTGGCATGCTTTAATTCCTCATAGGCTTCCTCTAAGGAAATTTTTCCTTCACAGTATCTTCTCGAAATATCATTTACCTTCACAATATTGCTCACATTTGTGGAACGTTCACTCACTCTGCGCATCATGGTAACCGGCTGTTCAAAGCCAGGGTCGTTCAATGTGACAACCAACCCGGTCATCATAGCAATCACTTGGGTAGATTCTATATTTGAAGTTTTTAAAATATGATACATAGTATCTTCCACGCGATAAGTTTCCGCGCCACTGCACAGCATAATCTCGCCGGCCAACATGGCGGTATTCGCAAGTAACTTATAATCGATCATCTTTCACCTTTATATTTCCCCTGTGCTCAATCTGCGATATTGATTCTTCCAATTGGTCAAGGTATCCTCATACTGTAGCACTTTTACCTGATTTTCAATTTCCAATACTTCCTGTGCAATCCATGCATCCAGATTCATATAGATTTGACTGCGTTTTAAAAGATTGCTATATTCCTCTTTGCTCATGTACTGACGGCAGGCATACAGATAAGCCTTCAGCATGGCTTCTTCTTCACAAATCTGGTATGCGGCTTCATACATTTTCGCAGCCTCTTCATATAAAAACAATCGTCCATAGCACGCTCCAAGACATGCATAGACCTTGCCGTAAAATTTTCCATCCATACTCTCATCACGCTCACCATAAATAATTTCCTGATAAGCCATGACAGCCGATTTCACAGAGCCGCTTTGTAACAGATTATCAGCCTTGTACTTCTGCTTTTCCACCGGCTTTTGATTCTTCAACTTCTCTAATACATCTTGGATTTGGCTCAGCTCCCCTGTGGTATAAATAGAGGAATAAGCTAGGATGGTCACAACAAACTGCTCTAGACTGCCGTTTTGCTCCAGCAATTGTCTAATATTATTAGCAAGCTCTTCCAATTCTAATTCTTCTTCCAACCAGTCGCACAAATTTTCGTTCATAATCGTGTAATCAATCAGATACAAATGATTGCACAAATAATACACAAGTTCTTCAATCGTATAGATTTTACGATGAATTCTCGTGATTTCATACGGCTGTTTTGCGTGTCTTTTATGACAAAGAATTAAACTGCTCATTGCTTCCTCCTAAATGTATTTCCTTTTCCACATAAAAGTCGGTTGCCGGAAAGAACTCGCCAAATCCCATATCCTTAAAACTGATACAGCAGCATTTTTCATTCCGCATCATGACCTTTACCTGAAGTCTTAACGTATAGTTCTTTCGCTTTGGAAGGCCCTCTAAAGAAACACGCTCCACACGCATCTCCGCTCCCACCAAGGACTCTATATGTATCTCAATATCGTCTGTATTTTCTAACAGTATTTCGCATTGCATATCCGACTCGTACCATCTGCTTCCCCAGGATACAATTGGATACCATTTATCCACGCCTTGCATGCGAAGCCTCAAACAAATCTGATCCATCATTTTGGTCTCATCCAAATAGATTAAAGAATCCTCATATTCCAAACTTCGCTTGTAGGCAGCATAGCAAGCTCCCTT
>JAZRQP010000097.1:0-67796 GCA_045649885.1 Faecalimonas sp. | reverse complement strand
ATCATTTCCTCATAATGGTCAATAAAAATTTTTTGTAAGATATTCATACTACTATTATGAAGGAAAACGAGGAAAAAGAAAACCCCCACCCCTCAAGAATGAGGGGCAGGGGAGTTGAAGTGTCAAAGACACTTTTTTATTTCTAATTGGAAAATTCAACATATAATTATTAAAAACTGCGCATACTATCTTGGCAAGGAGGATAGAGAAAATGTACCAATATTTGCCAATAACAGATGTTTACGCAAGAGAAATTTTGGATTCCCGTGGCAATCCAACGGTGGAAGTGGAAGTGCTGGCAGGAGAAAACATATACGGTAGGGCAAGCGTTCCTTCAGGGGCATCAACCGGACAGTTTGAGGCGGTTGAGCTGCGAGACGGTGAAGATAGATACCGAGGACTGGGAGTTACAAGAGCAGTAGACAATGTGAATACAAAGATTGCACCGGAGCTAATTGGTGTAAATGTCTTTGAACAGACAGAAATAGACAGTATTATGTTGAAACTGGACGGAACCGCAAACAAATCAAACCTAGGTGCAAATGCTACGCTTGGAGTGTCAATGGCAGCTGCAAGGGCAGCGGCAAATGCGCTTAATATTCCGTTATATCGCTATTTGGGTGGTGCATCTGCAATGAAAATGCCGGTTCCGATGATGAATATTCTAAATGGCGGAAAGCATGCAGACAATACAGTGGATTTTCAGGAGTTTATGATTATGCCGGTTGGAGCCTGCTGCTTCAAAGAGGGACTTCGAATGTGTGCAGAAATTTATCATACATTGAAGAAAATATTAAAAGAAGAGAACTTAAATACTGCAGTTGGAGATGAGGGTGGATTTGCCCCAAACCTTAAAGATGCCAAAGAAACATTGCAGTATATTGTGAAAGCAATCGAAAAGGCAGGATATCAGGCCGGTGAAGACGTGGCAATCACGTTAGATGTGGCGGCTTCTGAGTTATATAATAAGGAATTTAAAAAATATGTATTTGAAGGTGAGGATGTCATCCGTTCTTCAGAAGAAATGGTAGATTACTACGAAATGTTGATTTCAGAATTTCCTATTATCTCCATTGAGGACCCGATGGACGAAGAAGACTGGGAAGGTTGGGACCTGATGACGAAGCGGTTGGGAAGCAAGATTCAACTGGTAGGGGATGACTTGTTTGTGACAAACACAGAGCGTCTTCGTAAGGGAATCGACAGAAAGGTTGCAAATGCAATTCTAATCAAAGTGAATCAAATAGGAACATTGACGGAAGCCTTCGCTGCAATTGAACTTGCCAAGACATCAGGATATCGCAACATCATTTCCCACCGATCTGGAGAGACGGAGGACAGTATCATTGCTGATATCGCAGTAGCATTTAATGCAGGCCAGATTAAAACGGGTGCGCCATGTCGTTCGGAACGTGTGGCAAAATATAATCAGTTACTTCGAATTGAAGAGGAAATTGGTACTATTCAGCCATAGAGCTCGAAAAAAAGACTTGCAGACAGCAAACTCTTGTGTTAAAATACTTTTGTTATATGCGCAGGAGGTGTAAAAAATGGAAATCTTGGAAATCGTATTGAAAATTTTATTTGTTATAGACTGTATCGTTTTAGTAGCGATTGTTTTACTTCAAGAAGGTAAGGAAGCAGGACTTGGTTCAATAGCAGGTGCTTCTAGTTCTTTCTGGGGACAGAACAAAGGACGTTCTATGGAAGGTGCTTTAGTTAAGATTACAAGAATCGCAGCAATTGTTTTTGTAGTATTAGCAGTTGCATTAAACTTGAAAGTATTTAACTAGGAATACGAAAAGATGACGAAACACTCTTATTTAAATAGTAAGGGTGTTTTTTTATTCGATATAGAAAGGGAGTGATAGGATGGATCAGACATTTGAAAAGAGAAAAAAGATTATTTACGAATTTATTTGTGATGAATTCTATGTACCGATGAAGCTGAAGGAACTTGCCATTCTATTGCAGGTTCCGAAGGAGCAAAGAAATGAATTAAAAAAGGTGCTGGATTCTCTTGAGGCAGAGGGCAAGGTTCATGTGTCTTCCAAGGGAAAATATTCCAAGGGTGAAGCAAAGCGATTAGTGGGAACATTTACCTCTCATGCACGAGGATTCGGTTTTGTGACAATTGAAGGAGAGGCGGAAGACATTTTTATATCCGAGGATGATATGAATGGCGCCTTTCATAATGACCAGGTGGAGGTTGTGATTAAGGCGGCGCCGGCTGGTAAGCGAAAAGAGGGAAAGATTACGAAGGTGCTTTCTCATGGCACAACAACCTTGGTTGGATATTTTGAGAAGAGTAAGAATTTTGGTTTTGTAAGACCGGACAATCAGAGATTTGTAAAGGATATATTTATCCCATTGGAGCGCTCCAAGGGAGCTGTAACCGGTCACAAGGTTGTGGTGGAGCTTACAAAATATGGCGGAGATAACAAGAAACCAGAGGGAAAGGTTATAGAGATTATCGGCCATGTCAATGACCCGGGTACAGATATTATGTCCATTGTCAAGGGTTATGATTTGCCAACTAGCTTTCCAGGGAAGGTGTTAAATCAGGCGGAGCGTGTTGCGAAGGACGTAAGTACTGCTGATATGGCAGGGCGCATGGATTTGCGCGACTGGCAGATGGTGACTATTGATGGGGAAGACGCTAAAGATTTAGACGATGCAATTTCTATCTCTAAGGATGGCGAGAACTACATTTTAGGTGTTCACATTGCGGACGTGACCAACTATGTGCAAGAGAACAGTGCACTGGATAGGGAAGCGGTGAAACGTGGGACAAGTGTGTACTTAGTGGACCGTGTGATTCCTATGCTGCCGCACACCTTATCAAATGGCATTTGTTCCTTGAATGCCGGTGTAGACCGTCTGGCGCTTAGCTGTATTATGACAATCAATGAAAAGGGTGCCGTGATTGACCATACAATCGCGGAAACCGTTGTACGCATTGATGAGCGTATGAGTTACACCAGCGTGGAGAAGATTTTGGAAGAGGAAGATGAGGCTGAGACCACGCGTTATAAAGAATTGGTTCCAATGTTTGAAATGATGGCAGAACTTTCCGGAATCTTGCGCGAAAAACGTAGACAACGAGGCTCTATTGACTTCGATTTTCCAGAGACAAAGATGGTTTTGGATCAAAATGGAAGACCAATCGATATCAAGCCTTATGATAGAAATGTGGCAACGAAGATTATTGAAGATTTCATGCTCCTTGCCAATGAAACAGTGGCAGAGGATTATTTCTGGCAGGAAATTCCGTTTGTTTATCGAACTCATGAATCGCCGGATGAGGATAAGGTGAAAAAGCTTGCAACATTTATCAACAATTTCGGTCATTCTTTGCACATTTCAAACAAGGAAGTGAGACCAAAGGAGATTCAGAAATTACTTGCCAAAGTGGAAGGGACAGCCGAGGAAGCATTGATTAGCCGTCTGGCGCTTCGTTCTATGAAACAGGCAAAATATACACCGGAGAACACAGGACATTTTGGGTTGGCAGCTTCTTATTATTGCCATTTCACATCTCCGATTAGAAGGTATCCGGATTTGCAAATTCATCGGATTATCAAGGAGAATCTGCGTGGCAGAATGAATGATGACCGCAGAGCTCACTATGATGCAATTCTGACTGAGGTTGCCAAAAAATCCAGTGAGAGAGAGCGTTTGGCAGAAGAGGCAGAAAGAGAGACCATTAAACTCAAGAAAGTGGAGTATATGGCAGAGCGCATAGGTGAAGTGTTTGAAGGCGTGATTTCAAGTATTACAAAATGGGGAGTTTATGTCGAACTTCCGAATACGATTGAAGGATTAATTCACGTGACAAATATGTATGATGACCATTATAATTATATAGAGGATACCTATGAGATGGTTGGAGAGCATACGGGAAGAACGTATAAACTTGGACAGACTGTAGAGGTGCGGGTAATCGGCGCCAACAGGCTGGAAAGAACCATTGATTTTGAATTCGAATCATAAATGCCATCAGTCACAGGCAGGTGTTGGCTAAAGAGTTTGCTTGCAGACTCTTGTGCCACCGATGATCTGTGGCTTGCATGGTTTACATAGAAAGGGATAGACGATTATGTCAAAAGAATCGATTAAGTTAATTGCAAATAATAAAAAAGCATATCATGACTTTTTTATCTTAGACACATATGAGGCAGGCATCTCCCTGCATGGTACTGAGGTAAAGTCACTTCGTATGGGGAAATGCTCGATTAAGGAAGCATTTATTCGTATTGAAAACGGTGAAGTGTTTATCTATGGCATGCATGTAAGTCCTTATGAGAAGGGAAATATTTTCAATAAGGACCCACTTCGTGTAAAGAAACTGTTACTTCATAAGGCAGAGATTAACAAGTTGCTTGGTAAGATAAAGGAAAAGGGAATGACCGTGGTTCCGCTTAAGGTTTATCTGAAAGGCAGTCTTGTGAAGGTGGAAATTGGTCTCGCAAAGGGTAAGAAATTATACGATAAGCGTGATGATATTGCGAAAAAAGACCAGAAGCGAGAAGCAGAGAGAGATTTTAAAGTAAGGAATATTGGATAGGAGAGAGCATATGGTACCAAGAACGAAAGAGGAACTTCGTAAATTAGTTTCTGAGACAACGATTGAAATGTATGAGGAAATGACACCTCAGCTTATCAAATTAATTGATGAGACAAAACATGACGACACTTTGACGGAAGCACAAAAACAGGATGAGATTTCCCTACATTTTATGGGATACACAAAGGCGTGCACCAATGAGATTATCATTGAAGTGCTGTCGCAGATATTGAATTTGGAGTAACTTGAAGATTTTAAATTATGACTTTCTATAATATAGTAGGTGAAGGCTGTCTATACCCATGATTTTGCGAAATCATGGGTATTTCTATGAGGAATAATGATGTTTATAGAAATTCAAGTTAAAAAATCACCATTTTTTCAATGTTTTTCACGTTTTCTGGGTATGGACGGCCAAAAAAAGATGGTAAATACCCATATAGGATATTTACCAACACAAAATTAATTATATTAACATTTCTCTGGTTCTGCATATTCTACGCCTTGTGTATCTACGGTCACAGATTTCATCACTTGTGCCTCAAATGGTTTATCTCCCCAAGCAGTTGGAACTTCTGCAATCTTGTTGACTACGTCCATACCTTCTGTTACTTTACCGAATGCTGCATAAGAACCGTCTAAGTGTGGTGATGTCTCATGCATGATAAAGAATTGAGAACCTGCTGAATCTGGGTGCATTGCACGTGCCATAGAGATAACACCTGGTTCATGCTTCAAACTATTTGGGAAACCATTTTGAAGGAATTCACCTTTGATTTGGTAACCAGGGCCGCCTGTTCCGGTTCCTTGCGGACATCCACCTTGAATCATAAATCCGCGAATGACACGGTGGAAGATTAAGCCATCATAAAATCCTTTCTTTACTAATGAGATAAAGTTGTTAACTGTATTTGGTGCAACTTCAGGATATAATTCTACTTTCATGATATCCCCATTTTCCATTTCAATTGTTACAATTGGATTTGCCATAATATTTATTTCCTTTCTGTATAAAAATATTGCTGTTACATATTTTATAATTCACAGTTGTATTTGTCAATAAAACTAAAGTATGTTATACTTGATTAATTAGATTTGAAAGGAGCACGTCAATGCGTATGATTAAGACAGATAAATTGATTTTTGAATACAAAAAGCACGACGACGAAGGTAACGTGATTGGTGCACATCGTGCCATTGACGAGATTAATTTAGATATAGAACCAGGACAGTTTATCGCCATCTTAGGACATAACGGTTCTGGAAAGTCTACGCTGGCGAAGCATATGAATGCGATTTTAGTTCCAACTGGCGGAACCATGTGGGTAGACGGTAAAGATACTAGTGCAGAAGACAATATCTGGGATGTACGACAGAGTGCAGGAATGGTTTTCCAGAATCCGGATAATCAGATTATCGGAACGATTGTGGAAGAGGATGTTGGATTTGGACCTGAGAATCTAGGTGTGCCAACAGAGGAAATATGGAAACGTGTGGAAGAAAGTCTGTCTGCAGTTGGCATGATAGAATACCGTCATCACTCACCAAATAAATTGTCTGGTGGTCAAAAGCAACGAGTTGCAATTGCAGGTGTTGTTGCCATGCGACCAAAATGTATTGTTTTGGATGAGCCAACGGCGATGCTTGACCCGAATGGTAGAAAAGAAGTTTTAAGAACCGTTGAGGAGCTTCGAAGAAGAGAAAAAGTAACCGTAATCTTGATTACGCATTATATGGAAGAAGTGGTGGGAGCAGACCGTGTGATTGTTATGGACAAGGGTCATGTTGTGATGGACGGCACCACGAAAGAGGTTTTCAGTCAGGTGGAAACCTTGAAGAAATACCGCCTTGATGTGCCGCAAGTGACATTGCTGGCACATGAATTAAAGAAAAAAGGCTATGATATTCCGGATGCTGTATTGACTACAGAAGAGTTGGTGGAAGCACTATCACGGTGCGAAAAGGCAGTGGATGGAAAGACTACAGATGGAAAGGCGGCAAATGGTGCGGCAACTGAAAAATGCGTGGAGAGCCAAGAACCACAATCTGGCGCGGTAGAAAAGGGACAAGCACTTATCAAAGTAGACCATGTCAATTACATTTACAGTCCTGGAAATGCATATGAAAAGCACGCATTAAAAGATGTCAGTCTAGACATATACGAGGGACAGTTTGTTGGAATTATCGGACATACAGGTTCCGGTAAATCCACCTTGATTCAGCATTTGAATGGCTTAATCAAAGCAACCGACGGGGCGATTTATTATCAGGGTGAAAATATTTATGGTGAAAAATATAATCTTCGCCAGCTTCGTAATCAAGTAGGATTGGTATTCCAATATCCGGAGCACCAATTATTTGAGATAGATGTTCTAACTGATGTTTGCTTTGGACCGAAGAATCAAGGCTTGTCAGCGGAGGAGTGTAAGGAACGTGCAATCGAAGCATTGAAGCTGGTTGGGCTTCCAGAAAAATACTACGAGCGTTCACCGTTTGATTTGTCGGGTGGACAGAAGCGCCGTGTAGCGATTGCGGGTGTATTGGCAATGAAACCAAAGGTGCTTGTGTTGGACGAGCCAACAGCAGGACTGGACCCAAAAGGCCGAGATGAGATTCTGGACCAGATTGCACATTTGCAAAAAGAAGGAAATCTGACAGTCATCCTTGTGTCACATAGTATGGAGGATATTGCGAAATATGTGGATCGTATTGTGGTTATGAACAAGGGAAGTAAAATGTTTGATGATGTGCCGAAAAACGTATTCGCACATTATGAAGAGTTGGAAAAAGTGGGGCTTGCCGCACCACAGGTGACATACATGATGCATGCACTTGCTGAAAAGGGACTTCCGGTGAATACCCAGGCAACCACCATTTCAGAAGCAGTAGAAACGATTGCGCAGACACTGAAAAAATAGATTGGAGAAACGATGATTAGGAATATTACAATAGGGCAATATTATCCGGCCAATAGTAAACTGCATCGATTGGACCCACGAGTTAAGATTGTATGTACTTTTCTTTTCTTGATTTCATTGTTTTGTTTTCAAAACATTTGGGGCTATGTTGTTGCAACTATATTTTTAGCCAGTATTATTCGTATTTCAAAAGTACCATTCAAGTTTATTGTCAAAGGGTTACGACCGGTGATTATGCTACTTATGATTACGGTCTTGTTCAACCTATTTTTGACAAAGACGGGGACTGTTATTTTTGAAGCATGGGTATTTAAAATTACAGACGAAGGACTTCGCACCGCGGGATTTATGACGGTACGCTTGATTTATCTGATTCTAGGCTCATCGCTGATGACATTTACAACCACACCGAATGCCTTGACAGATGGGATAGAGAAGTTGCTTTGGCCACTAAGAAAAATCAAATTACCAGTGCATGAGATTGCAATGATGATGTCAATTGCACTTCGTTTCATTCCGATTTTATTGGAGGAAACAGACAAGATAATGAAGGCGCAGATTGCAAGGGGAGCAGACCTTGAAAGCGGGAACATTATTCAAAAGGCAAAGGCTATGATACCGATTCTTGTGCCGCTTTTTGTCTCTGCATTTCGCCGTGCAACAGACCTTGCCATGGCAATGGAAGCAAGGTGTTATCGTGGGGGAGAAGGGCGCACGAAGATGAAACCGCTGGTATATCAGAAAAAAGATTATATCGCATACGCAATTATGATAGTGTATTTTGTGGTTGCGGTGCTGGTTGGCAGGTAAGATATGAAACGAATAAAACTAACAATTGCTTATGATGGGACTAATTACTGCGGCTGGCAGATTCAGCCAAATGGAATTACCATTGAAGAGATTTTGAATAAGGCACTCTCCAAAATGACTGGAGAGGAGATCCTTGTAGTCGGCGCGAGTCGAACGGATTCCGGTGTGCATGCTATGGGAAATGTGGCTGTCTTTGATACAGACACTACCATTCCTGCAGAGAAAATTGCAGTTGCTTTAAATCAAAGACTTCCGGATGATATTGTGATTACCAAATCCGAGGAAGTTCCACTGGATTTTCATCCGAGATATTGTAATTGCAGCAAGACTTACGAATATCATATTATCAACACAAGGATTCCGATTCCAACCAAAAGACTGACCAATTATTTTGTGTCCTATGTGCTTGACATTGATAAAATGCGTCAGGCGGCTTCTTATTTGGTTGGGGAGCATGATTTTGTGAGCTTTTGCAATGTGAGAACGGATGTTGAAAATACAGTGCGCACTATTACTGCCTTGGATATTTTAACAAACGGAAATGAGATTACCATACGCATTACCGGAAATGGATTCTTATATAATATGGTTCGCATTATAGTGGGCACTTTGGTTCGTGTGGGACGAGGTTTCTATGAACCGGAGAAAGTAAAAGAGATATTGGAAGCAAAAGACCGCAAGGCAGCAGGGGTGACAGCTCCGGCACATGGACTTGTGCTTGTTGAAATTAAATATGAATAGTTTTTGAATTTTCTTGGCTCTGCAATGGATTTGCGGAGCCGTTTTTGTTTTGTGGGTTAGGCAAAGAGAAGATTTTGCAAGGTTTGCTGCCTAAGTGATTAGGCATATAGAAAAACATTGTATGGTTACAATACAAAATAGTCAAATTTTATATAAAATATAGGCACTGACATAAGAGTTTACAGTAGTTGCCTAAAAAAGAAAAAAAGTTGGGCAGCATTTATTAAAAAAAACGCATATGCCTAATGCAATAGTTTAAAATCAAAAAATGTATAAAAAAACCTCAACTCTACATACTATATTTGAAAATCAAAGAAATCATTAGGAGGAAAAAGACATGTCAGAAATCTCAGTTTTAGATTTACAAAACTTACGTCATTTAATTACTGGCTATGAAACAACACATTGCAAAATGACAGACTATGCAAATCAAGCACAAGACCCACAGGTAAAACAGTTATTCCAGGATGCTGCAAACTCAGCAATGAAAAACAAACAGGATTTAATGAAGTTCTTATAAGAGGGAGGAAAAGAAGATGAATGAAAAAACAATAGTTTCCGATGCTCTTGTAGGAGTAAACGGAGAATTAAAAATGTTTGGAGATATGATTCCACAAACAGAAAATAAAGAGTTGAAGCAATGCCTAAAACAGATTCGTAATGAATGTGAAATGTCACAGGAAAAATTGTATCATATCGCTCGTGAAAAAGGATATTACGTGCCAGCTTCTAAAGCAACACAACAAGAAATTGATCATGTAAAAAACATTTTGACACAACCAACAATGAAATAGTGTCTGTGTAAAATAGTATGGATAGAAACAGGGGATAAATCTGTAAAACGGATTTATCCCCTGTCTTATATCGGCTATACACCTTACATCTAGAAAAATACATTATCTCCAATCACAATTCCAGGTCTTCCAGAACTGGATGCGCGAAAACTTAAGCAGTCGCCCACATTGTTCTTACCAGACAGTGCATCCTGTGCGGCCTGTACACACAAGGCTTTTACCCCGCGTTTCAAGACTCGATTCACCTTGCCGTCGTGAGCAGGAGGGAATTGTCCACTTTGATAGATAACTCCACGAACGGTATCAGGATAGTTGCGGTGTTTCATGCGGTTAACCACAACAGAACCAACGGCAAGCAGAGCTTCGTAGTTGGATGTGCCTGCCTCGCATTCAAGCAGAGCCGCTAACAGTTCTACATCTGAAGCCGTGGCTGAAATGGAAGAATCATTGGAAGAACCACTGGATTCTTTATCAGAATCTTTGTCGGAATTCTCTTTCTCCGGTTTAACCGGCTTCACTTCTTTTTGGGCTTCTTCTTCCAGTTTTTTTGCATCTTCCTTCGCCTTTTTTAATTTTACCTTGTAGCTATCCAATTCATCAGAAGCCGCATTGATTTTTTTGTCCAAATCTTTTTGCAAGGACGCCAAATATTTCTGGTCGTCTAAAAGCTGTTCTTCTTTTTCTGAAATGGTTTTACTAGTTTCAGCAAGTTCTTCCAGCATATCTCTGTCATATTCCGTAACCTGAGAAATGTATTCGGCACGGTTAATAAATTCTGGAAGGCATGAAGAGGAAAGAAGGAGTTCTAATAGACTAGAATTTCCGTTCTCATACATATATTTAATTCGATGCATCATAGATTCGTATTGGGCATCTTCCTCACCCTTAGCAATCGCCAGCTCTTTCTTCGTTTCTTCTAAACGATTCCCGGTTTTTTTAATCTGCTTTACGATATGGTCTAGTTCCTTATTTAAATTTGAAACATTTGACTCCATATCGGATGTGGCATTTTCTAATTCTTCCACATCTTTGGTAGCCTGTGTCGGAAATACCGAAACAGAAAAAACAACGAATGAAATCAAAAGTGCACTGATACGAATCACAAATTTTGAATTCTTAAACCTCATATAAATTCCTTTCTCAAAAAGTGTGCGAAAACATTATACAATAAATTGCGCTTAGACGCAAATTTTGTTATACTGAGTCTGTTAAGACAGACTCTATATAAAAAGAGTATGATATGAAAAGAGATGAATATACATGAATAAAGAAATTAAGTTAATTGCGCTGGATTTGGACGGTACACTTCTTACGACAGATAAAAAACTGACGGATTATTCTAGAGAGGTGCTTGAAAAGGCAATTGCACAGGGCTGTGAGGTGGTCGTATCTAGTGGGAGACCGATTTCCGCAATTCCGAAAGAACTTTTGGAGTTTCCGGGCATGCGTTATGTGGTGTCATCAAATGGCGCACGAATTGTAGATTTAAAAGAGAAAAAAACCATATATGAGAATCTGATTCCTGTGGAAACAGCAGCAAAGGTGCTGGATGTATTTGCGCAATATGATGACATCTATGAAATATTTGTAGACGGTATTGGATATACACAGGCAGAAGGTATGGCGAAGCTAGAACATTATTTCCCAACACCGCCGATGCGCGAATATATGTTAACGACAAGAAATCCGGTTGAGGATGTGAAAGAAACCTTGTATAAATTTAATCGTCCGCTGGATAAATTGCATGGTATTTTTCACAGCAGGGATGAAAAGAAATTGGCGGCTAAGCAGCTGGCAGAGATTCCGGGGCTGGAAGTTACAGGGGCATTTGGAAATAACCATGAAGTAAATGCGGCTGGAACCAATAAGGGGGATGGCTTAAAACGCTTAGGTGAGAATATTGGAATCAGTGTAGAAGAAATGATGGCTTGCGGAGACGGCATGAATGATTATGAAATGCTTCGCACGGTTGGATTTGCAGTTGCTATGGAAAATGGTCATGAAGAAGTAAAGGCGATTGCAGATTATGTGACAGTGCCAAATGATGAAGAAGGCGCCGCAAAAGCAATTGAACGATTTGTATTAAAATAAAAAGAGGGTAGGGCAATGTTTGAGATTTTAAAAGTAATTTTACTAGGTATTGTGGAAGGGATTACCGAGTGGCTTCCAATCAGTAGTACCGGACACTTAATTTTGGTAGACGAGTTTGTTAAATTAAATGCCAGTGATGCATTTAAGGAAATGTTTAATGTAGTGATTCAATTGGGCGCTATTATGGCAGTTGTGGTATTGTATTTCCATAAATTGAATCCATTTTCGCCAAAGAAGACGAAGGAACAAAAAGTACAAACCATCGATTTGTGGTTTAAGGTTGTGGTGGCATGTATTCCTGCTGCTGTGCTGGGAATTTTATTTGATGATTGGATGGAAGAACATTTCCATAATTATATTGTCGTTTCCATTATGCTGATTGTATACGGTGTACTTTTTATTGTAATTGAAAATTGGAATAAGAAGAACAAACCAAGTGTAACTGACTTATCTAATTTGACATATAAGACGGCATTATTAATTGGAGTATTTCAAGTGTTGTCCTTAATTCCAGGAACTTCACGTTCGGGGGCAACCATTATCGGAGCACTACTTTTGGGAGTATCCAGATATGTGGCTGCAGAATTCACCTTTTTCCTCGCAATTCCGGTTATGTTTGGTGCAAGTGGAATCAAACTCCTTAAATTCTTTATGGAGGGTGCAGGAATGACAGGAATGGAGATTGCAATGCTTGCTGTAGGATGTGTTGTAGCATTTGTTATTTCGATTATTGCTATTAAATTCCTTATGGGATATATCAAAAAGAATGATTTTAAAGTGTTTGGATGGTATCGAATTGTTCTTGGTGTGTTGGTTTTGGGATATTTTTTGTTATCAAATGCATAAAATATTAAAATAATGCATAAAAATGCTTGACAAATTAAAGTACATGTGTAAAATAGAGAACAGCAATTGAATTTTTATGCAAATAAAATTAATATTTATAAAAGCGGAGGAATGAAAAATGAAAAAATTAGTAAGCTTATTATTAGTAGCGGCTATGGTGTTATCTATGGTGGCATGTGGCGGAAAAGAGAAAGTTACTGCAAAAATTATTGAGGTAGAACTTACAGATGAGCAATATGCATTTGGTGTGGATAAAGACCAACCAGAATTATTACAACAAGTAAATGATTTTATTAAGAAAATTAAAGATGATGGAACCTTTGAAAAAATTTGTGACAAATACTTTGGTGATGGAACACCGGAAGGCGTAACATCAGCAGAGTTAGATGATTCCAAAGACCAATTAGTAGTAGCAACAAACGCAGCATTTGAGCCATTTGAATACAAAAAAGGTGATACATACTACGGAGTAGATATGGAAATTGCAAAATTACTTGCAGACGAACTTGGCAAAGAGTTAGTTATTTCTGATATGAAATTCGAATCAGTTTGCTTGTCTGTAGGAACTCATCAATGTGACATTGCTATGGCAGGTTTAACAATCAATGAGGAAAGAAAAGAACAAGTAACATTTAGTGATCCATACTATAGTGCACAACAAAAATTAATTGTACCATCTGACAATACAGAGTTTGATGCATGTAAAACAAAAGATGACGTAGAAGCAATCTTAAATAAAAAAGATAAAACATGTAAGATTGGTGTTCAGACAGGAACTACCGGTGATTTCTATAGTCAAGGTGATGAAGGTTGGGGATTCCCAGGATTCCCTGTAACAACAACAGGCTATGACAATGGTTCATTAGCTGTTCAAGCAATGTTAAATGGAAATATTGATTATGTAATTATCGATGCTGCTCCGGCAGAACGTATTACAGAATCAATTAACGAAGTGCAATAATAGTAAAACAACAGGGTGCCGCGTGGTTACATGCGACACCCTAATAGCGTGATTAGGGAGATTTTATGGGAAACTTTGATAAGAAGATTGAGAAATTTTTGGAGATATTTATAGACCAGAACGGTTATAAAACAGTTATTGAGGGGTTGCAGAACACCTTGATGATTGCCATTGTGGGTTTGATTGTTGGTATCGTGATTGGAACACTGATAGCAACTGTTCGTGTGTTGCCGAAATATAAAATTTTACCAAGGGTCTTAAATGGTATCTGTAGTTTTTACGTGGAAACATTCCGTGGAACACCAATGGTAGTACAGCTTTTGATTTTCTACTATGTTTTGTTCCCACTGATGGGAATTAAAATGGATGGTGTTCAGGTGTCTATGATGGTATTTGGACTGAACAGTGGCGCTTATATTTCAGAAATTATGCGAAGCGGGATTCAGTCAGTGGATATCGGCCAGATGGAAGGCGGACGCTCCGTTGGGCTTAGTTTTGGAACAACCATGGTGAAAATTGTCATTCCGCAGGCGATTAAAAATATTTTGCCAACACTTGGGAATGAATTTATTACATTGATTAAAGAAACCTCGGTTGTAAGCTTTGTGGGTGCGGCAGACCTTTATAAAGCATTTAATGTAATGGGTTCAAACAGCTATGAATTTATGGTTCCATATATCGTGATGGCACTTATTTATATTGTGCTGGTATTAATTATCAGCGCGGGTATCAAACTAATGGAAAGGAGCCTGGGAAAAAGTGATAGACGTAATTAATCTTAGAAAAAGCTTTGGTGATGTTGAAGTTCTCAAAGGAATAGATATCACGATTAACAAGGGTGATATTGTAGCAGTTATCGGAGCATCAGGTTCCGGAAAAAGTACCTTCCTTAGATGTCTAAACTGTATGGAAGACCCGACAGGTGGAAGCATTATTTTCAGAGGTGTGGACATTGCAGATATGAGAGTAGATATCAACGAGCATCGTCAGCACATGGGAATGGTATTTCAGCATTTTAATTTGTTTAATAACAAAACTGTACTAGAGAATATTATGCTTGCGCCGGTACATGTAAGATGTAAAGAATTAAAAAAATGGAATAAAGAGAATCCTGATAATAAGAAAACAAAAAAGGACATCAAGGCGGAAGCAAAAGAGCAGGCAATGGCGCTTTTGAAACGTATTGGTTTGGAAGACAAGGCAGATGTATATCCATCTACATTATCAGGTGGGCAAAAGCAACGTATTGCAATTATTCGTTCCCTTGCCATGAATCCAGACGTAATTCTATTTGATGAGCCAACCTCTGCGCTTGACCCGGAAATGGTTGGAGAAGTTCTGGAGCTTATGAAAGAGCTTGCTCATGAAGGAATGACCATGGTGGTTGTTACTCATGAAATGGGATTCGCAAAAGAGGTCGCAAATCGTGTGGTATTTATTGACGAAGGTGTAATCAAAGAAGAAAATGCACCGAAGGAATTCTTTGAAAATCCACAGGATGAACGATTGAAAGAATTTTTATCAAAGGTATTATAGAATGAAGTATGAAAGAATAGAAATGGGGCGCTTTTTGGAGCGCCCTAATCGCTTTATAGCGCATGTGGAAATTTTAGGAAAAAGAGAAATAGTCCATGTGAAAAACACAGGAAGATGTGCGGAACTGCTAGTTCCAGGTGCAACCGTCTATGTACAGAAATCAGACAATCCGGAGCGAAAGACTCAGTGGGATTTAATCGCTGTGGAAAAAGGGGAACGTATGGTAAATATGGATTCCCAGATTCCAAATAAAGTTGTGGAGGAATGGATTCGAGAAGGGAATCTTTTCCCAGATGCCACGCTGGTCAAACCGGAAACTACTTTTGGAAACTCTAGATTTGACTTATATATTGAAACGGATGAACGCAAGATTTTTATGGAAATCAAGGGTGTGACGTTAGAGGATAATGGAGTGGTCCGTTTTCCGGATGCACCAACGGAACGTGGTGTGAAGCATGTGGAGGAACTCATGGAGGCCGTGAAGGCAGGATATGAAGCGTATATCTTCTTTGTGATTCAGATGAAGGATGTAACATATTTTGCACCAAATATGAAGATGCATGCTGCTTTTGGAGAGGCACTTCAAAAGGCGAGCAAGGCAGGAGTAAATGTATTGGCTTATGAGTGTCAGGTGGAAAAGGACAGTATCGAGATTACAAGGGAAGTACCGGTTGTTTTGGGACATGAGGGTTTGCATCAGATGGCGGAGCCACTTGTGAATTGGTATCGGGAAAACAAGAGAGATTTACCTTGGAGAGATATCAAAGACCCGTATCGAATCTGGATTTCTGAAATTATGTTGCAGCAGACTAGAGTGGAGGCTGTAAAGCCATTTTACGCCAGATTTTTAGAAGCACTTCCGACTGTATCTGATTTGGCAAATGCTAAGGAAGATAAATTGTTAAAACTGTGGGAAGGGCTTGGGTATTATAATCGTGTGCGCAATATGCAGAAGGCGGCGCAGCAGATTATGGACATACATGGTGGTGAGTTTCCAAGTAGCTTTGAAGCAATCCGCAGTTTAACCGGTATTGGTAATTATACAGCAGGGGCAATTGGTTCCTTTGCATTTGGCATTCCGAAACCGGCGGTGGATGGTAATGTACTTCGTGTGATTTCAAGAGTTACGGGAAGTTATGATGATATCATGAAAGCAAGCACCAAGACAAAGGTAGAAGAAGAACTCGATGCCGTGATTCCGAAGGATGCAGCCTGTGATTTTAATCAAGGCCTAATTGAACTTGGTGCCATTGTCTGCGTACCAAACGGTGCGCCAAAATGTGAAGTGTGTCCACTAGCTCATTTGTGCGAGGCGAATCAAAAGGGAATTCAGAATGAATTGCCGGTGAAGGCGAAGGCGAAGGAGCGAAGGGTAGAAAAACGAACGATTTTAGTGATTCAAGACGGCGACTTTTTGGCAATACAAAAGCGTCCAAGCAGGGGATTGCTTGCAGGACTTTATGAATTTCCGAATTTGGAAGGACATATGACGGAGGCAGAAGTGGTTGCCTATTGTAAGGAGATTGGACTCGCACCACTTCGAATTCAAAAATTGGAAGATGGAAAACACATTTTCAGTCATGTGGAATGGCATATGATGGGATATCGAGTGCGTGTGGATGAGTTGGAAAAATCATGTACAAAGAATATGCTCTTTATTCATCCGGAGGAAATCCAGAAAGAATATCCAATTCCTGCAGCATTTGAGATATACACGAAGTGCGTCAATGTGAAATTAGGGCAAGAGAAATTTTTATGAAAATCTAGTAACTGTTCAGAACCAACGCAAGCATTTTACGTCTGTTTATAAAATTTTGCTTGGCTCTGAACAGTTACAAAATCTAAATAAATCCACCATCAAATCCAATAATCTGTCCTGTAAGATAAGAAGGTGTTTCTGCCAATTGAACAGCCAATTCGCCGACTTCTTCCGGTGTGCCGAAACGTCCGGCAGGAATCTCATTTTTTAGAATCAGTTTATCTTCATCGCTTAAGTGCCCGTTCATGGTTGTTTCGATAACACCGCAAGCAATGGCATTTACCTGAATGTTGCTTGGAGCCAGTTCTTTTGCGAGTGCTTTTGTGAGGCCATGTACGCCGGCTTTTGTAGCCGAGTATGCCACTTCACAGGAAGCTCCTGAAGTTCCCCACATGGAAGAGATGTTGATAATCTTTCCGCTTTTCTTGGATACCATTTCCGGTGCAACTGCACGGCAGCAGTAGAAGACAGAAGATAAATTGGTGTCAAGCATACGAGCCCATTCTTTATCTGACATATCAGTTATGAGACCAATGTGTGCAATCCCTGCGTTATTAACCAACACGTCTAAAGCGTCACATTTCTTATAGATTCTTTTAAACATTTCCTCTACTGATTTCGGATTCCCCACATCACCTACCACCATATCGCAAGAGCCCTTTGGCATGGCTTCAATCTCTTCGCGTACTTTATCAAGTTCTGTGATGGAATGGTTGCAGTTTAGGAATACATGATAACCATTTTTTGCAAATGCAAGAGCGATGGCACGTCCGATTCCTCTGGAAGCTCCTGTTACAAGTACCGTTTTTTTATTCATATTTACGTCCCCCGTATCTTTAAATTACTTATATTATACTATGAATTTTGTGGACGGTAAAGGCGATTTGTTTTATAATGTATGTATATTTGAAAAAAGGTGGAAGCTGACAGTGATAAAAAAAGCCATTGCATTTGCAACAAAGGCTCATGAAGGCCAGATGCGAAAGGGGACAACAAGATCGTTTATTACACATCCGCTGGAGGTGGCGCAGATTGTGTCTACGATGACGGATGACAAGGAAGTGATATGTGCTGCGATTTTACATGACACTATCGAGGATTGTGAGGGTGTTACAGAAGATAATATTCGGGAGATATTTACAGACCGCGTCGCCGAGCTGGTAGCGCAGGAGAGTGAGAATAAGTCTAAGACGTGGATGGAGAGAAAGAGTCACACGATAGCGCATTTAAAGGTGGCACCGAAGGAGATTCAGATGATTGGTCTTGCGGACAAGCTTTCTAATATGCGTGATATTGACCGCGATTATCCGGAATGTGGCGAGGAGCTTTGGAATCGCTTCCGCATGAAGGACAAGCAGGTGATTGGCTGGTACTATAAAAGTATTCGTGAGTCCTTGAGAGATGCAATGCAAGAGACGGAAGCCTTCCAGGAATACTGTAAGTTAATCGATAAAAATTTTAGTGAATAAAAGGATGTTAATAGTATGAAAGCATTGATAAAGGAATATAGTATTGTGACAATAGGAACGCTGATTGTTGCGACAGGAGTCTTCTTTTTTATGCTCCCAAGTAATGTGGTGGCCGGAAGCTTGACTGGTTTGGTTATGGTATTGGCTAATTTTATACCGATTAAGATTTCAGTGTTAACCTTTATTTTAAATCTTGGTCTTTTAGTGATTGGATTTATTTTTATAGGAAAAGAGTTTGGCGGCAAAACGGTTTATTCATCTGTTTTATTGCCGATATTTCTTGGGATTTTCGAGTTTGCATTTCCGAATAACCAATCCTTGACGAATGATGTTCTGTTAGATACGATTTGCTATCTGCTGGTGGTGAGTGTGGGGATTGCGCTTTTGTTTCGTGTAAATGCATCCTCCGGCGGTCTCGATATTGTGGCAAAGATTATAAACAAGTATGCACATATTGAGTTGGGTAAAGCCATGTCAATTGCGGGTATGATAACGGCATTTTCATCTATTTTAGTGTATGACAAAAAGACTTTGGTAATGAGTATCCTTGCCACCTATGTGAATGGTATTATTCTGGATAATTTCATTGATGGTTACAACCGTAGAAAACGTGTTTGTATCCTGTCGTCCAATTATGAGCAGATACAGGACTTTATTACAAATGAATTGAAACGTGGTGTGACATTATACCAGGCGATTGGTGGCTATAAGAAGGAAGAAAAAACAGAGATCGTAACGATTCTTACAAGAAGCGAGTATGGGGCGCTATTAAATTATCTGCATTCTGTTGATAAAAGTGCGTTCGTGACAGTTTCGACGGTAAATGAAGTGGTCGGTGAATGGAACAGCAAACGTAGATGGTTGGGGCGATAGATTCTTTGATTCAGATGGGACGTTGACAAAAATTAAGAGGTGGTATAAAGAATTATGAAAAGAAAAGTAGTTGTATTAGGTGGGGGAACCGGTTCCTCAACCTTGCTTCGTGGATTGAAGGAATTTCCGGTTGATTTAACTTCTATTGTGTCGGTATGTGATGATGGCAGTAGTACAGGGGTTTTAAGAGAGGAATTTAGTATTCCTGCAGTTGGTGATATACGAAGAGTGTTGGTAGCTTTGTCTGAGACAGAGCCACTTGTGATGGAACTTTTTAATTATCGTTTCAAAACGACCAGTGATTTAGACGGACACACAGTAGGGAATTTATTACTTACGGCATCTTCTGAGATCACAGGGAATTTGTCCGATGGGATAGAAGCTTTGAGCAAGGTGTTCAATCTGAAAGGAAAGGTAGTTCCATTAACAGAAGATAATGTTGTATTGATGGGTGAGATGGAGGACGGAAGTATCGTAGAAGGGGAGCACCAGATTACAGTCAATACGAATAAAATCAAGCGCGTCTATTATAAGGAAGAACCGGTACCAACAAAGGAAGCGGTAAAGGCGATAGAAGATGCGGACCTCATTCTTCTTAGCATGGGAAGCCTGTTTACCAGTATTATTCCGAATCTCATTTGCGATGAGATTGTAAATGCGATTGACCGCAGCAAGGGCAAAATCATGTACGTCTGCAATATGGTGACTCAGCCGGGAGAGACAGAAGGCTTTAAAGTATCTGACCATGTCAAGTTATTAAATCAATATCTTGGTAAGCGTAAAATCGATGTAGTCATTGCAAATGATGGGGAAATTGATGCGGAGATGGCAACCAGATATGAGTCCTTAGAACAAAAGGACCCGGTGGAGTTAGACCGAGCAGAGATGGAGACCTTGGTGGATAGGTTAATTAGCGGTGATTATGTTACAGTGAAAAATAATCTGTTAAGGCACGATGTGATGAAATTGAGCATGCATATATTTGGGTATTTGTTGGAGCAAAATTAGTGTTGACAAACCGAAAAAATCGCACTAGACATATAAAAATGTTTGGTGCGATTCTTGATTTCTTTGGAGAGTTATGACAATAATCATAAAGTGAGGAGTGGTGATATGTACGATATTATTATGTTTGACCTAGATGGTACGTTAACAGAATCAGCAGAGGGAATTACTAATTCTGTAATCTTTGCATTGGATAAAATGGGAATTCAAGAAACAGACAAGGAAAAATTGAAAGCATTTGTCGGACCACCGTTGGATGAATCGTTTATGAAATATTATGGCTTTGATAAAGAAGGTGCAAAAGAGGCAATTGCAAACTATCGCATCTACTACAGAGAAAAAGGTATCTTTGAGGCACCTTTGTACGCAAATGTTGAAAAGACGCTTGTGCAATTGTCAGAAGAGGGAAAAAGACTATTTGTTGCAACATCTAAACCAGAAGTGTTTGCAAAGCAGATTCTGGAGCACTGGAGAATTGCTCATTTGTTTACCGATATTGTAGGGTCAAATCTTGATGGGAGTAGAATAAATAAGAATGAAGTCATATCGTCTTTGCTTGAGAGAAACGGTATCACAGACAAAGAAAAAGTGCTCATGGTTGGTGATAGAGAACATGACGTGATCGGTGCAAAAAAGGTCGGGCTGGCTTGCGTTGGGGTCCTTTATGGGTATGGAAATTATGGAGAACTGCAAAACGCAGGAACGGATTATATTGTTGAAAAGATAGTAGATATATTAAACATTGTATAGATTAGAATCGGCAGAGAAAGAGAATGAAAACATGATGATTTTGAGGAGATAATTGACTGCCATGAAAAGAATTATAATAATAGGTAATGCTTAAAAGAGATAAGTTATAGAGTAGAATTGACATTGGATAAAACGGGGGACAGCAATGGACATTAGATTAGATACACTTGATTACAAATTTAAATATAAGCCATTACTGATTGGCGGTAAGGCAATGGAGTATTATGAATTGAGGAAAGCGGGCGCTGATATTGACTTGGTAGTACATTCCGAAGACCATGCGGAATTAGTAGAGAAATATCCAGAACATATTAAAGATTTGTATGGGGATATAGGTGTCTGTGAGTTCGGTTTTGAGATATGGAATCAGATATGTACTTTTGATTATAAATATCTAAAAGAAAATGCAATCGAAGAGGAAGCTTATCTTGTTATTTCCCTAGAAAAACTATTGTTTTTGAAAGCGTTAGCTATGGAGATACCTAAATATCATAAAGATTTGGAATTGATTGTTGAACTAGTTTTGAAAAAGGCGTATGAAGGAAAATAAAGATTGTTACCGATACAGCAGAACATTGTGGTACAGGAAGTTTTGAAGAAAGGGTAAAAAATATATTGATAGAAAAATTGATTAGGATTTTCTGGGTGAATTAATATGAGTAAGATTGAAATAAGAAGTGCAAAAATGGGAGATGAAAAAGTACTTGCACATATCCAAACGGAGTCATGGAAAACGGCTTTTAGTGAAATTATTTCTATGGAAGATATGATGAAATATACAGATATTACAGTGGTCGAGAAAATGTATGCAAATGTTCTGCTCCACAACATTGCAAGAGGTGTCATTTTAGAAGTCGATGGTTTACCGCATTGTATGGCTTTTTGGAGTAAATGCAGAGATAATTGTAATATTAATTTTGCAGAATTAATATGTATTCATAGTTTGCCTAATAATTGGCGTAAAGGTTATGGGACAATTATGATGAAATATGTTCTGTCGGAAATGAAAAAGGATGGGTACAACGAGGTAATGTTGTGGGTTTTTGAGAAAAATATACCAGCACGCAGATTTTATGAAAAGCATGGTTTTGTATTCACTGATAAACGTAAGGAATCCTGCAATGCAGTTGAGGTTATGTATTATCAAGTATTATCGATACAGTGAAGAAATTGTAAGAGGAAAGATACTTTTATTTTTAAATGGAGGTATGAAAATTATGTCAGTGATAAAAGGATTAGAATGGACATTTGATACAGAAGCTTCTAGGTATGAGAAAATGCGTCCGGGTTATGTGGATGAATTGTATCAACGTATTTTTGATTACGTTCAAATTGATGAGTCAAGCAATGTTCTTGAAGTCGGAATAGGTGGGGGACAAGCAACACCACCTATTTTGAAGACGGGATGCAAATTAACCGCCGTGGAGTATGGCAAACAATTCTCGCAGATATGCCAAAGAAAATTCCAAGACTATCCAAGATTTTCTGTGATAACAGGTAGGTTTGAGGAGTTTGAATTTGAAAAGAACACTTATGATTTAGTGTTTTCAGCATCGGCATTTCATTGGATACCAGAGGAAATAGGGTATTCAAAGGTGTTCTCGATGTTGAAAAGTGGTGGCGCATTTGCACGTTTTGCTAATCATCCGTATAAAGATAAGAAAAGAGAAGAACTTGATAAAGAAATTCAAAAGTTATATGCAAGGTATATGAGCTATAGTAAACCTACGGATGAATATAACGAAGAAATGGCGGCAAAGCGAGCAGACATTGCAAGCAAATATGGATTTGAGGATATTAGTTATGAATTGTTCCATAGAACGAGAACTTTTACTTCGGAAGAATATGTGACATTATTAGGAACTTATTCCGATCATATTGCATTGGAAGAAAATAAAAGGGTTAAATTTTTTGCTGGAATACAAAGAGTTATCGATGACTTTGGTGGTCAGATTACACTCTATGATACGATTGATTTACAGTTGGCGAGAAAGCCTTAAAATTAGAATTTATAGGAGTGGTACTAGTTGAACGATAGAATTAGACAAATACGAGAAAGTGAAAAGAAATCGCATATAGAAATGTATACCAATGATGAATTATATAAAACGGGTAGCTGGTTGAAAAAACCAATTCAAACAATACAAGAGATAATTCCTTTGTTTAAGGATTACAAGGAACTTAATGTTTTAGATTTAGGTTGTGGAGTGGGAAGAAATAGTATTTCTATTGCTCATGAGTACAAGAATATAGATTGTATTATAGAATGTGTGGATATTTTAGAGTTAGCAATCGAAAAACTATATTCTAATGCTAATGAATATGGAGTGTCATCAAATATTCGTGGAATCGTCAAACCTATCGAAGACTATGTTATTCAAGCAAATAGTTATGATTTCATTATGGCAGTATCAGCATTGGAACACGTAGATACAAAAAACACGTTTATAGATAAACTAGTAGAAATAAGAGAGGGAATTCGTGAAAATGGAGTTGTCTGTTTAATTATTAATTCTAACGTTAGGGAAAATGATAAAGCGACAGGAAATAAAGTCCCAGCACAATTCGAAGTTAATTTATCTACACAAGAATTACAAACTATTCTAAACCAAATATTTATAGAATGGACAATACTAAAAACAACAGTTCAAGAACAACAATATGATATCCCGCGAGAAAATGGAGTTAGTGATTTAAAAACTAGTGTCGTATCTTTTGTTGCAAGAAAATTATTTGAGTAAACAACTATGAGAAGATGGGGTTTGTTCGAATTGGTGAAAGGCCATGTGCAATGAAACACAAAGATGGTACATATGACAGTAACGTTATTATGGTAAAACAATTAGAGGTATAAATATGCATTTAGAATACGGAAATTCTGAGGATATTGTGTCGTGGATGGAATTAGTAAATCATGTTAGTTGGAACTTTCCGGGGTTAGAGACATCTGATAAAATTGAGGAACATAAAAATACAGTTCTTCGATTTATGGGAAGAAAAGAAGCACTCTGTGTCAAAGAGGATGAAAAGGTAGTAGGTGTTTTGCTCTTTTCTACCAAGCACAATATGATATGTTGCTTGACAGTTTCGCCTAGTTATCGCAGAAAGGGTATCGCATCCATGCTGCTTATAGAAGCACTTAATAAATTAGATAGAGAAAGACCTATTACGGTGTCCACTTTTCGTGAAGGGGATTCAAAAGGGGTAGCACCGAGGGCATTGTACAAGAAATTTGGATTTGTGGAAGGCAAACTTATTGAAGAATTTGGGTATCCAAATCAAGAGTTTGTGTTATTTCCATAAATGTGAACGGGAAAATAAGAATTACGATAACATGAGGCAAACTTCAATCGAAGTGTAGAGGACGAAGAAAGACATTTTAAATTTTGGAGGAAAAATATGAATTTTAAAACTATTACACCATCAGATGAGTTGTGGAGCAGAGTAAGAAATTACGCAGAAAGTTGTTCATGGAAGGCAGGAAAATCATTAGCTAATGATATGGATAATAATGTATTTAAGGAATGGGAAAGAGTTATAGTTGCATTTGACAATGAGAAAATCTGTGGATATTGTACGGTTGCAAAGACAGATTGTATTCCAAATGTATGCTATACACCATACATTGGCTATATGTTCGTTGGTGAAGAATACAGAGGAAATAGGTTGAGTCAAAAACTGATTCAGTATGCAATGGATTATTTAAAGATGGTTGGTTTTGATAAAGTGCATATAGTAAGCGACCATGAAAATTTATATGAAAAATACGGCTTTCATGTAATAGACCGTAAAATTGCCCCATGGGGTTCAGAAGAAAAAATTTATATGCAGAAATTGTAATAATAGACAAATTTGAATTCTGAGAGCAGATATTTATAGCAACACAATAATTGTTATATCTTATTATTAAATTACTTGCCAAGCCCTGAAAACTCAAAATTTTAGGCGGTTAGCGCATTATCAAGACTTGTATCGTGTTATATCTTCTCCCTTGCCATTATGACATCTAATAAGGGAAAAAACAAGGGAAAGAAAATCTAGTAAAACAATATAACAAAATATATTTGAACAGTTGGACTGAAAAGATATGCGTTTAATATCCCCTCAAAAATCAACCGAAAAATTAGCTTCTTAAATGATGCAAAATAATTACATGAAATTTTAAATTAGGCTTGTGAAAGGTGCTCTCAAGTGCTAAAATAGTCCTACAGAGAGTACCCATGACAGGGTGGTAGCCTCCCTAGTTTATGCAAACCGGCTCGCCGGAATACATAGGAGGTGGCGTGATGACAGCTTTTGAAATTGTTTCGACGATTTTAGCCGTAGCTTCCTTAATGGTAGCTACTGGTATGTTTGTAGTAGCGTTGCTAACCTTTCTCCGAAAGAGAAAGAAGCGAAAATAAAAATGCCTATCCTGTCGGCCAACAGGATAGGCGATGTCCGTAAGGACATTTAAACCAACTGGAGAGGCATCCACTTTGGAGTGGGTGCTCTCTTTATATAGTCATCATAACACTCCTAATAATAAAATTCAAGATGTTTTATATAAATGTTTATGAAATTGCATTTTTGCAATTATATAGTATAATTATTCCAGATAGAATCTATTTAAGGGATAAGTTATTCCAAAACCCGATCATGTTGTGAAAACCGGAAGTTTCCATATACGCCCTGCCTGCTGACGAAACCAGCCCTGGATTTGTCGTTTTCCCCGACCACAAATCCAGCCTGTTTTCCTGCTCTTTCAAATCCGGTAACGTGCCCCCGTGTCACCGCATTTTCACAGCAACGCAGACAGAGCGTATAACACACTACACTTTGCCATGCAAAGTCGTGTGCCAACAGGGATGCTCTCTCCCCTATTGGAAACCCAGAGCCGAGGTGTTTCACCCCTCTGGACACCCCATATATTTTCCTCGCAAATGATACCCAAACTGTAAAAATGCAGTTTGACACCATAGCTCCGAAAATATAAAATAGATTTATTTTTCATCTGCGAACTGATTGGAAATATAACTCTGTTTGTTCCGGCATAGCCGGCAAAAAAGCAAGAATAATTATAGAATGGTGGTGTTTGCCATGAAATACAAAATTGCAATCTGTGATGATGAGCAGAATCAAATTGAATACATAAACTCGATTGTGGCATCATGGAGTGCAAATGAAGGACATAATTGCATAATCCGCAAGTTTGCATCAGCCGAAGCATTTCTATTTGAATATGAGGAAAATAAGGCGTACGATATTCTTTTGCTTGACGTTGAAATGAAAAATATGAACGGTATTGAACTGGCTAAACAAATCCGCAAGGATAACAACCGCGCCGAAATCATTTTTATCACTTCACATTTTGAGTTCGTTGGCGAAGGCTATGAGGTGGACGCACTCCACTATCTGATCAAGCCGATTTCTGCGGAGAAGCTCACACAAGTACTGACCAAAGCTGCTGAAAAGATCTCAGTTGAACCTCCGTCGGTGGTAATCTCCTGCGAGGGCGAGACCGTCAAGCTGTATGAATCGGACATACTTTATGTAGAATCATTTCTACATTACATTATCATTCACACGAAAGATAAAGAGTACAAAATAAAGGAAAATATTTCTGTGTTTGAAAACAAGTTAAGTGATGACTTTTACCGCATTCATCGTTCTTACTTGGTTTCGCTTAAACACATAACACGAATTTCCCGGACATTCGTTAATATCGGCAGCACCGAACTTCCGCTTTCAAGAGGAAAGTATGACGATATCAACCGAGCATTTATCGAACATAACTGAGGTGGCCTATGAGAAAGAAAACATATTTGAAGCTGGTTGAATATCAAACGGAGCAATCAGAAAAACACTTAAACGAGGTGCGAAGTATCCACAAGGAAATGAGAGGTTATAAGCACGATTTTCACCATCATCTTCAAACGCTGAAGGGTCAGCTTGAAGCCGGAGAAGTTGATCGTGCGCTTGCATACATAAAGCAGCTTGATAAGCAACTGATGAATGTGGATACTCTGCTGAAAACGGGTAATGTATCTCTCGATGCCATTTTGTCCGCAAAGATTTCCCAAGCCAAAGCGAAAAATATTGCTGTAACTGTGAAAGCCAATGTCCCCGATACATTAACAATTTCAGATTTAGAATTGAGTATTGTCGTTGGAAATCTGCTTGACAATGCCATTGAAGCATGCCGTACAGTAACGGGAGAGCGATTTATCCGAATCTTTATTTCCATGAAAGGAAATATGCTTTATTTTTCCATGCTCAATGCATCGGGTGCAAAGAGGAAAAAGACAGGCTATTTGTTTGCAACCCACAAGGACGGCGTTCACGGTTTCGGTCTGCGCCGTGCTGAAGCAATCCTTGAAGAACACGGCGGCTGGGTAAAATACAACAGTGAGGACGGCGCTTTTACTTCGGAATTTTTGGTGCCTGCTGTAGAGTGATTTGCAATTCGTGCACTGGCAGAAGCATTTAGTGCACGAATTTATTTTCCTTTTCTTGTTTCTGATATACTGTAAGCGAAAGGAGTTGATGTGAAAATGAAAAAGAAAAAGCCAACACATTCAGTATTTTCAAACTTTGCATGGTCACTGAAAATGCTCTTAAAATATAGCAAGGCGGCTTTCTTTATTACAGCTTTGTTTATACCAATCAACATTGGACTCAGGTATCTGGAGATATACCTGCCCTCGCTTGTAGTATCAGAGGTAACAAACGGTCAAACGCTCAATCATTCGTTGTTATCGATAGGAATTGTTATGCTACTGATTATGCTTGGATATATTATTATTCAAGCATTAGGGCATATCAGAAATTCTACACTCGGTATATACCGCTACAAAATGACCGATCTTGTGACAAGGAAGCAACTCTCTATGTTCTATCAAACTTACGAACAGAAGGAAGTTCGTGACCTTGCCAACAGAGCAAGTATTGCCACGCAGATGTGGGATGGTGTTCAACCACTTACCGACATTGTATACAGCGGTTTCGGAATGATTGAGAATCTTTTGGGCTACATACTTTTCGGTTCTGTAATCTCTTTTGCAAGCCCTTGGCTGGTTCCGATATTGACCGTTGCGCCTATTGTAAATATTCTTTCCGTAAAAGCCTATAACAAATGGGAATACGCTCATAGAAGCAAGATGACCGATCTGAATCAAAAGCTCGGTCATGTTGAGAAACTCCCCGACGATTTTGCAGCGGCAAAGGATATTCGCATTTACAGCATGGCATCTTGGCTTCGTGAATGTTATCGTGATTTGTCCGAACAAAGGGCAAAATGGGATAGAACCACGGTAAAAAAGAGCTTTCTCTCTCGTATCGCTGATTTGGTTGTAATTCTTATTCGTGACGGTGGAGCGTATGCACTTTTAATCCATATGTTCTACAACGGCGAAATCGGTATTGATGAATTTGTCCTCTATTTTGCCGCCATATCTTCTTTTGCCTCATGGGTGGGCGGTATCATCTCTTGTTGGAACAAGGCTAATACAGTGAGCCTTAAGCTGTGCGATTTCAGAGAATTTGTTGATTATCCGGAATATGATGGAAGCGGAATTGCCAAAGCTGCAGTTCATCTGAACACAGTTCCGGAGATTGAGTTCAGAAATGTAAGCTTCCGATACGACGGTGCTGAGCAAGACACGATTCATAATCTGTCTCTCCGAATAAAAAGCGGTGAAAAGCTTGCGCTTGTGGGTCTCAACGGTGCAGGTAAAACTACACTTGTGAAACTGCTGTGTGGTCTCTACAGACCTACATCCGGTGAAATATTTTTCAACGGTATTCCGTTGTCTGATTTTAAGCGAGAAGACTATTACAAGCTGATCTCTCCTGTTTTTCAAGAGATACGAACAGCTTTCTTTTCTCTTGCTGAAACGGTTTCGGGAAAAAGCATAGCAGATACAGATATGGAAAAAGCGGAAGTGTGTATACGTCAAGCCGGGTTGGGTGCAAAGATCGATGCGCTCCCCGATGGTATCCATACGAAGCTCAACAAAAAGGTTCACGAAAACGGAACTGAACTCTCCGGTGGTGAAGCGCAAAAGCTGATGCTTGCACGTGCACTTTACAAAGATGCGCCATTATTGATTCTTGACGAACCTACAGCTGCGCTTGATCCGATTGCTGAAAGCAAAATATATACCGAATTCAATTTTATGGCGAAAAGCAAAACCTCGCTGTTCATTTCTCACAGGCTTGCTTCCACATCATTTTGTGACAGAATCATTCTCCTTGAAAACGGTAACATCACAGAAGAAGGCACGCATCAGGAGTTAATCGCAGCGAACGGAACGTATAAAGAATTATTTGACATACAAAGTTGCTGGTATAAAGATGATATGGAAGGAGGCGATGGCGAATGAAACTCAGAGAGCATTTTCAAATTTTGAGACGGGCAGCAAGATATACCTTCTCAATAAATAGAAAATATACTGTACTGTTGATTGTGAGCGCATTTCTTTCGTCGATTATTGGTTATGTTCCAATTTATTTCTCCGCTAAGGTTATTGACGCGCTGATCGCAAAAGTTTCTGTTGAAACGGTTATTTTTTATGTAGCACTGACAGTTGGCATTGTGTTTGCGGTTAATCTTTTGAACACCTACATTGCTTCCGAAAAAAATGTTGCATACAGCGCAATGTGGAGAAATGAAGATTGGTCATATTCAGAAAAAGCCATGCAGATGGCTTATGAATCGATTGAAGATCCGGAGGTAACGAGACTTCGTTACCGTGTTCGGCGCGAAAGTCGAACGGGGCAAAATCTGTTCTATCTTTATCTACATATTGAGCTATTTACAGAGCAAGTAACAAAAATAATTGCTTCCATCGCACTTACAGTCTCGTTTTTTACTATTTCTTCCGTGCCGGTGGGTTTTAAACTCATCATAGTGACAGGAGTGATCATAACACTGATCATTCAGATTTATGCAACCCAAAAAACAACAGAGCTGGATCGGGATTATTTGGCGTCATCTGTTGATATGAATATCCTGTTCGAACATTTTCACGACTATATTGAACACTATGGTGCCGGAAAAGATATTCGTCTTTACAGGATGGGGGATTTCCTTGGCGATTCCTATTTAGCGATTGATAAAGATTTCTGGGAACGTAATCTGAAAAACTCATATAAGAAAGCGGCATGGACGCTTCCTGTAACGATTCTCAATACTGTATTAAAATTTGGTATATACGCTGTTCTGATCTATGCCACCTTACAAGGAGGCATAACCATAGGCTCAATTGCAAAGTATGTGGCTTGTATCATGCTGCTTGTGGAAACCCTGATAAACGTTGTTAGAACAATCCAAGTAGCGTTTGATAACAACCATTATCTTAAACGTTATTTCTCTTACTTCGACATCCCAAACAATATGTATCAGGGTTCCTTGACTGTTGAAAAGCGTGATGATAATGAATACTATGTAGAGTTTCGGAATGTCAGCTTCAAATATCCAAATACAGAAACCTATGCCTTGAAAAATATAAATCTTCAATTCAAGATTGGAGAAAAACTTGCAATAGTCGGCATGAATGGTTCTGGAAAGACCACGTTCATAAAATTGCTATGTCGACTTTATGACCCAACAGAGGGTGAAATTCTGTTGAACGGCGTAAACATTCAAAAGTATGATTACGATGAATATATGTCTGTATTTTCCGTCGTATTTCAAGATTTTAGCTTGTTCTCCTTTAAGATCGGTGAAGTTGTTGCATCAAGTAAACCCTTTGACGAAAATAAGGTGCGTGAATGCTTACAGAAAGCAAATTTCGGTGATAGGCTTCATGAAATGCCGGATGGAGTTCATACTTATCTGTACAAGGGTTACGATCAATCCGGCATAGAAATTTCCGGTGGAGAAGCACAGAAAATTGCTCTTGCCCGTGCGCTCTATAAAAATTCGCCGTTTATTCTTTTGGATGAACCCACGGCTGCGCTTGACCCGATCTCTGAATATGAAGTTTACTCGAATTTCAATGCGATTTCGGGAGACAAAACAACTGTCTATATTTCTCACAGACTGGCTTCGTGCCGTTTCTGTAATAAGATTGTGGTATTTGATAACGGACACATCGTTCAACACGGTTCACATGAAGGACTTCTTTCTGATGTGAGTGGAAAGTACCATGAATTATGGAACGCACAGGCGCAATACTATACAACGTAAAAAATGCCGCTTGCACTGACTTTTTCTGTCGGTGCAAGCGGCATTGCTGATAAGATTAGTCTAACAATTCGTATTCCGTCACGGTTTTTAAATAGGTTTCGGGATCGTCGTTTAAGATAAGGTCTGCATATTCCAACGGTGCATTATAGTTCAAATAATCCAACTCTGACCGTTCGTACATATTACGGGCAACTTCGTTCTCAGCGGCGATAGTATCAATCGCACTCATGCTGCCATCGATGAATTTCAGCTCCACACAGCAGTTATCGAAGTTATATTCGCAGGATATAAGGCGTTTCATAGGGTTTACCTCCAAAGTTGTATTGTTTGGAAGTAATGTAAGCGTGGGTTTTAGGGTGGTATCTTTAAGTTTGGGAAACCCCAAATTCCCACCGAGATACTGATTGACAGGATACTCCCAACATTTCTGCCAATTGTTCTTGTGTTATATCTCTGGACTTGCGAATAACCTTAATATTTTCTCCTATTGTTAACCTCATATACAATCCTCCTTTTATAATGATATGAGAATGCGCATCTTCTATGTTTAGTTTACTTTTTTTATTGTTGTTTATCAATTACTCATTAGTTGAAAATTATTCACTACTATAGTGAAACACAAACGTTAGGGTAAATGATCTATAGTTTTAGCGACTTCTAACTGGTAGCTTATAATCCTTTGAATATTGTTGTTGCGTTTGTAGTGTTTTTTGTTCTTTAGAAAGCATTTTTCTCACAACATTTCCATGCTCTCGTTCCGGTATCTTCAGTGATAATTCACTGTCTGTGCATTTTACCGCTTCCTTGAAAATCATATCTTGGTATTTGTCCCCATAAAAATCCTTTAAATCATTGCGAGTTTTTTCGTCTTCTATCTTTTTGTAAACGGATTCTTTTGCAATTGCAGAATAGAATTCGTCTTTACTCATAGAGGAGATTAATTTCTGACGCTTTTCTGAATCTTCATCCAGATTTTTGTGTAATACTTCCTTTTGCTTTTGGAGTTGGGAAATCGCTTTATCTCTATCTCGCAATAAAGCAACTATCTGTTTTACTTCTTTCATGGAATACACCTCAGCCTCGTAAAAGCCTTTGAATAATTCTTCTCTATAATCGGCAATTCTATTATAGTCTGTTTCTTTTTCAATCTGCTGTATTATATGATAACATTTTTGAATTGCTGCCTCGTTATAGTGCAAAGAAGTTTTTAACTGTGCTTCTTTTACATCGTTGCTGATATCCTGATACATGGTTGTAATGAATCGGGAACGTATACGAAGTAATAAGGTCGTAAATTCTTTGACTTTTTCATCAAATGCTTTCTTTGCAGCTACCTTTAATTCGCTCATTTTAATCTTGATAGAACGTAACAAACGATTGTCTTCTTTTATCTGTCTGTTTATCCGTCCTCTTTCTGAAATCCGCCCCTTTTTCTCCATCTGACTCGCTACTGGACCAAGATGGATTGTTGGTATCTGCTCAATGCCCTGTCTTTGATAGGAACGATGGTCTACACGTTCTTTTATGTCGTCTATCATCAAATATCGATTCACATATTCAGCCCATGCGCTGCGCCAGTGTTCACATTTGTATGACTCGTTCCAGTCAGTTGTCGGAACAGTTGTAAATTTATATTGACGTTTCTTTTTGTCATAGATTTTGTTGCCGTGTTCATCAAGAACATATACTTTTTTCTGTTTCTGTCCCCAACTGCCATCCTCATTGATAGGTCGCATGGTTAGCATAATGTGTGCGTGGGGATTCCCATCTAACTTATCGTGAAAACAAATATCTGCACACATTCCTTTGCTTACAAAGGTCTGACTAACAAACCCGATTACAAGTTGTTTCTGTCTGGAAAATGGCAGTTCTCTAGGTAGCGAAATTTCAATGTCTCTTGCAAGTTGGGAATTCTTTGCCTTTTCCACTTTTTCAACTGCATTCCATAAAACGCTTCTGTTATAGTATTCTGCCGGAGCTTGTGGAGGAAGCAGAATCTGTGTATGAATAATCCCACGTTTTCTGGTATAATCGTGAACAACACCGTCATAAGCATTTTCGATTTTTTGACCACTTCGATATGCGGCAGCACCGACAGCAGATTTCCCTTTGCCCCGTGAGATAACCTTCACGGATAAATGAAATATTGCCATAGTTTGTCACCTCGCTTAAAATATCGTAAATATAAGAAGCCTCGCAGAGCGCACATACCACTGCGGAGCTGTGGTATATAAGTGCGCCCTTCGTATGCTCTCAGGGATAAACTGCTAGAGAATGCTGCTATAATATTTTCTAAGATACTCTTTGACATACGGAGTTTTCAACGCATAAGAAAGAATCTGTTTTACATCATCATTTGTTAGCGTATCGGATGCCGGAATAAGACTTTCCAGAATTGCACCACGTTCAATCAATCGCTTGGTGCGTGCCTTCCGTTCTTCTGCTTTATGCCTTTGGGTGATTTCACGTTTTCTGTTCTTTAATTGTTCAATTTCCAAATCAATATTTGAAATCTTTTCCTCATAACTTCTAGCCATCAAGTGTGCCTCCTTTCCTGTGTTATCAAATTTCTGGTTGATAACTGACAGAAGCACATGCTATAATCTAGTTGCGTGTAGGTATATCATGGCTTCGGTCAGATGCATACCGATTGGGCGGTTTGCGAATCGCCCTTTTTAATTTGCTGTTTTTCGTGTGACAGCCTTGACATCAGACTTATCTCGCAGGTTTCTTCCTTCATTTGTCGCAACAAATGTTTCCAGAATGTCCTTTTTGATAAGCATTTTTCTTCCAACCTTTAAGACCGGCAGTTTGTTCCATTCAACAAGATTTCTCAAAGTGTTTCTTCCAATGCCTGTGTATTCGGAAGCCTCGTCAATTGTAAATGCAATCTTTTGTCCTGTCATAAAATATCACTTCCTTTCTGTTGCATTATGCAACTTTTCTTTGCTTTCATTATAACATTCCATTATTTCATGTCAAGCGTTTTGCAATTTATGCATTTTTACAAAGTTGCATATTGCAATATTCCTTTTTGTCTGTTATAGTATTGGTATACCGAAAAGGAGGTTGCAGAAGGATGAAGGATAAAGAGTTACGCAAACTCATCGGAAGCAGAATTAAGAGCAGACGATTGGAATTGAATCTAGGTCAGCAATATATCGCCGAAAAAATGGATGTAAACAAATCGACTATTCAGCGATATGAAGCGGGAACAATTGACAATTCCAAGAAGCTGATTTTGGAAGGTCTTGCGGAAATACTGCATGTATCTGTGGAATGGCTAAAGGGCGAAACGGAAGAATATGAAACTGATATTACGGATAAAAGAGATTTACAAATCCGTGATGCAATGAGGAACATTCTTGAAAGTTTTCCTTTGGATATGGCTGATACAGATGCAGATTTTTCTAAAGGATTACTTTTAGCAATGCTTCGTGAGTATAGCGCGTTTAACGATTCATTTAAATTTGCCTGTGATAATTATAAGGGAAACAAAATCTACAAAGAGGTTGCAAAGGTGGCAGGCTTTGAATCGACAGAAGAATTCAATGAAATACTTTTCCTAAGAGAAGTTACCCACACCATTAATGCGTTTAATGAAATGGGCGAAATTATCCGAATGTATTCAAAGAATCCGGATGTGGCAAAATTAAAACTTCAGAATCTTTTGGAGGATAATTCCGAATCGGTATAGTGAGATAATCGGAGTTATGATATACTTACACGCAGGCATGTCTTTCAGTCCGATTGTCTTATACGAAAGGAGTTTTTATATGGCAAAAGGATCTGTTAGAAAGAAAGGCAAAAAATGGTACTACCGCTTTTATGTGGAGGATGCCAGTGGTAACTTAATACAGAAAGAATATGTAGGTACAGAGAGCAAAACGGAAACGGAAAAACTTCTGAGACAGGCAATGGATGATTATGAGAAAAAGAAGTTTGTTGCCAAGTCCGAGAATATTACACTTTCCGAATTGTTGGATGATTGGGTCGCAGAGGAACTGAAAACCAGTACGTTAAGTAATGGTACGGTTGCAACTTATATTACAGCCTTGAATCAGATTAAAAAGCACCCTATTGGGAACCGAAAACTGAAAAGCATTACAGCCCAACATTTGCAGAATTATATGGACTTGCTTACGTTTGGTGGCACTTATCCGGACGGTACAGTAAAAAAGGGTTATAGCAAAGACTATGTTCACAGTTTTTCAGCAGTCTTACAGAGGGCGTTCAGATACGCAGTTGTTCCAAAAAATCTGATTACCTTTAATCCTATGCAATATGTAGTGTTGAAACGAAAAAGCGAGGAAGTTGATTTGTTCGCGGATGATACGCAGGCAGATATGACTGCAAAACCGATAGACCATAATCAGTATAAGATTTTAATGAACTGTCTGGAACAGAAAAACCAACCTGCGATTCTGCCAATACAGATAGCCTATTTTACGGGTCTTAGACTTGGCGAAGTATGTGGACTAACTTGGCAGGATATCAATCTCGAAGAACAACATCTGACAGTGCGCAGAAGTGTACGTTACAACAGCACAAGGCATAAATGGGAAATCGGTCCTACAAAGCGTAAAAAGGTGCGAATCGTGGATTTTTGCGACACCCTTGCTGACATTCTGAAGAAAGCAAAAAGAGAGCAAAATAAACAGCGTTTGCAGTATGGCGAACTGTATAGTCGGAACTATTACAAGGAAGTCCGAGAAAAGAACAGAGTGTATTACGAACTCTATCACTTGGATGGTACAGAGGATGTTCCAATGGATTATAAAGAGATTTCTCTTGTGTGTATCAGACCGGATGGATGCTATGAATCGCCAAGTACAGTTGAAATCGCTTGCAGGACTGCGCGAAAAAGGATACCTGGGCTGGAAGGATTTCATTTCCACGCATTAAGACACACCTACACAAGCAATCTGTTATCGAATGGAGCTGCACCAAAGGATGTGCAGGAATTATTAGGGCATTCGGATGTAAGTACCACAATGAATGTATATGCCCATGCTACGAGGGAAGCAAAGCGGAGTTCTGCGAAACTTCTCGATAAGGTAGTAGGCATAGATTGACGACTGAAAACAAAGTTTCCCTTGTTCTTCCCTTATAAGGGAAAAAGCAAGGGAAAATGATACATAAATTGATAACGAAAGTCTGAAAAAGCTTGAAAATCAAGGAAAGTTAGAGTGATAACTCTATAAATTAGAATTTAGCGAGGTAATGTACATGAATAAAAGAGCAATTGAAGATATTACTAACTTTATATTTATGAACGATAATCCAGAAGTTAGTGATATTATTTTTGTACCTGGCACATCAAAATCGGCAATTACAGAGAGGGCGGCGCAATTATATTGTTCAGGATATGCTAAGTATGTATTGCCATCAGGTATGTATTCAAGTAATGTAGGAAAATTTGCGAATGAGAATATAGACAATCCACGTTATGCAGGAGAGTATGCAACAGATTATGAATACTGTAAGCACATACTTATGGAAAACAGAGTTCCTGAACATGCAATTATATGTGAGGACCGTGCAACGAATTCTATGGAAAATGCAGAATTTTCAGCGGAAGTTGTAAAGAGGTTAGGCATTAATGTAAAAAAAGCGATTTTATGTTGTCAATCCTTCCATGCTCGTAGAGCATTTATGTCATATGCATGCCATTTTCCTGCTACAGAATTTTTGATTGTGCCTACCGATACACAAGGCATTTCAAAAGAAAATTGGCATCTTAATGAAAACAGTTACCGTAAAGTCATGAGCGAAGTTTCTAAGTGTGGAAAGTATTTTATTAATTTTTGAACAATTTAGCAAATTAATAATTATCATATGTTTTTGCATAAAGATAAATTCAAATTTATGGAGAGAAATTATGAAACTAAAATTAGTTAAAGCGACAAACGTATATCAGAGTCAAATTACTGAAATGATGGATGAGTGGTATGCTTCAGGCGAGAAAATTATTCCATATGCAATTCGTCGCCTGGATTATCATAACTTTGAGTATTATTGCAATAATTTGGAATGTAAAGATACAAATAACGGTTTTGTACCAGACTCAACATTTTTCTGCTTGGATGAAGATAGAAATATTATGGTTGGAGCTGTTAATATTCGGCACAAACTAAATGAATCACTTTTATTAAATGGTGGACATATTGGTGATGGGGTCAGACCATCCGAGAGAAGAAAAGGAATTGCAACAAAGATGATTGAACTTGCTCTGAAAGAATGTAAGCAGTTGGGTATAAGCAAAGTCTTGATGGTTTGCGATAAAGACAATATTGGTTCTGCAAAAAGTATTATCAATAACGGTGGGATTCTTGAAAATGAAGTAGTGGTTGATGGTGTGGTAGAGCAAAGATATTGGATCACACTACACTAGTGAATATGAAGTTTAGTGGCAAAATAGAAGTGGTTGATATTATTGAGGATTATTAATAGTGTATGTAATTTTGTATTCTTTTGCGTTGCGAATTTGTAAAAATATGTTATAATAAAAGGAACAGATGTTCGAGTTGAGCGGAGGGAGGATTAATGTATGAGCAAGAGAATGGAAGAAACGTAAAGACATATCGATGCAGGAATGAATAACAATAAGATTTATTAGAAGAGGGTAAAAGCATGAGTGAATTAATGCGTCTTGATGAGGAATATAGAAGTTGGATACAGGAACTTGGAGATAGATATAGAACAAGCCAAATTAAAGCTTCTATTCGTGTGAATAATGAGATGTTAATGTATTATTGGTCGGTAGGAAAGGATATTACAGAGAGACGCGCCGACAGTAAGTGGGGAAATAAATTTTTTCAAAATATGAGTATGGATATGTCAGATATGATTCCTAATGCAAAGGGATTTTCTCCGACCAATTTGCGTTATATGATGCGATTTTATGGACTTTTTAAGGATATTGAAATTGTTCCTCAAGTTGGGGAAAGATTAATGAAAAATAATGGTAATAAAATTGTTCCCCAAGCTGAGGAACAATTTGAGATGGCATCAAATAAAGTTTTTATGATTCCGTGGGGACATATAAAACTATTGATAGATAAGTGTCATAATAATCCAGAAAAGTTCAATTTTTACATTGATAAAGTTATTGAAAATAATTGGTCAAGGGCAGTTTTGTCGAATTTTTTGGATACAGACTTATATGAGCGTCAAGGACAAGCAATCACTAATTTCCAATATACATTACCAAAAGGAACTGGTGATTTGGCGCAGGAAATAACCAAGGATCCGTATAATTTCGACTTTGTAGCAATTCGCCAAGGATATAATGAAAAAGAATTGAAAGATGTATTGATGGACAATGTACAGAATTTTTTGATGGAACTTGGAACCGGCTTTGCATTTGTAGGAAGAGAATACCGGTTACAGGTCGGAAATACGGAACAGTATATAGATATGCTATTCTATAATATAAAACGTCATTGTTATGTGGTTGTTGAAGTAAAGGTGGTGGAATTCGAACCAGGATTTATTTCACAAACAGCTACATATGTGTCAGCAGTAAACCATACTCTCAAGGGGCAAGGTGATACACAGACGATCGGGCTTCTTATCTGTAAGACCAAGGATAATATATTGGCAAAATATGCGGTTGAAACATCCACAGAGCCGATAGGAATATCTGAATATGAATTAAATGCGCTGATGCCGAAAGATTTTAAGGGTACATTGCCGACAATAGAAGAGCTGGAGCAGGGATTAAGTGAGGATACGGTGTATTAGTAAATGGCTAATTTAATGTGGTTCGTACATACCGAACTGGAAATTGAGATTGTTGTCCATGGTAGTCTCCTTCCCACAGATATTTTGCATTAATTACCTCGAATTCGAGGCAATTAAAACAGAAGTGGTTGAAATTATTGTGGATTATTAATAGAGTATCATAAGGTAAAATGGAGGAGAGTTATGAGAGTAGGCATTATATGTGCGGGAGATAGAGAAGTGGCACCTTTTATTCCTATAGTAGATGAGTGTAGAATCATTGAAAAAGCAATGCTCAAATTTTATGAAGGAAAAATAAACGGAGTAGAGACTGTTGCTTTGTTCTCAGGTGTATGTAAGGTAAATGCTGCTATAGCAACGCAAATTTTAATAGATAGTTTTAAGGTGGATGCTATTATTAATGCAGGAACAGCAGGCGGCATGAATCCCAAACTTAGTCTGTTTGATACAGTTATTTCCACGGAAGTTGCATACCATGACGTGTCTCCTAATATTCTGACAGAATTTCATCCTTGGATGGAAACAGCATATTTACAAGCAGATAATAAATTGGTTGAGTTATCTAAAGTCGCGGTTGGGAGATTGCAAGAAAAGTATAAGGTCTTCTGGGGCAGAATGGTAACAGGTGAGACATTCATTGTTGATGAGGGTAGACAAGCAATAAATGATACATATTCACCACTTACAGTTGATATGGAAACAGCAAGCATAGCACATTTATGCTATGTAAATCAGATTCCATTTATTTCAGTTAGAACTGTTAGTGATACAGCAGAACATAGTGGTACGGGAAGTTTTGAAGAAAATTGTGATAAGGCTTCTGTAATTTCAAAAGATATTACATTGGCTTTGCTGGATGAAATGAAAAGGGAGTTATTGTAAAGATGGTACGTTTATATGGGAAAGAACCTTATAAATTTGTTTTAGTACACGGCGGTCCGGGGGCAATAGGTTCGTTAAAAGGGTTTGCAAAAGAACTGCATGATAGAACAAATATAGGGGTAGTAGAGGCGATACAATCAAAGTATTCCATCGATGAGTTGATAGAAGAATTACATAATCAAATCCAAGACAATTGTTTTGAAAAGGTTACTCTGATAGGACACTCTTGGGGCGCATGGTTAGTGGCATTATATTCTGCAAGATATCCTGAGCAAGTGAATAATACGGTTTTGGTTGGAAGTGGTCCTTTGGAGGATAAGTACGTTCCGGAAATAGGAAAGCGCAGAATGCAAAATCTATCAGAAGAAGACAGAACTCTTTTTCAAAGGTTGGTTAATAATGAAACGACGGATGAAGATATGAAAAAACTTCCGGCAATGTTTGAAAAATCAGATAATTATTGTCTCCAAAACAGAGAAAACCATAGAGCCGATAGAACGGATAGTGAAATGCATAATCGTATTTGGAGTGAGGCTACACAATTGAGAAGTAGTGGGGAATTATTAAAAATATTTAAGAAGATAAAGAGTAACTTGTTTATCATACAAGGTGCAGTTGATCCTCATCCTGTAAAAGGTGTAATACAACCACTAGAGGAAAATGGTATAGCATTCAACGCGTATACCTTGGAGAAATGTGGTCATAGTCCGTTTATGGAAAAGTATGCGAAAGAAAAATTTTATGAAATATTATCTGATGTTATAGGGTAAGTTCAAAACAGGAGGTTAAATGAAAATACATATTATTGGATGTAGCGGAACGGGAAAAACTTATTTGGCAAAATTTTTTGCTACAAAGCACAACATGCCGCATTTTGATTTGGATGATATTCAATGGGATAATAGTGCTGAAAGTTATGGTGTAAAGATGCCAGTTGAAAAGAGAGCATCTTTACTACAAGAAATATTTCAAGGGGAAATTCCTTATCGATATGTGACGTATATTCGCAAATGAAGCAAGAAGAGACTCTAATAGTAAACGATTGAAATAACGAATCAATATGAATGTTAGGAGAAAATTATGGTTAGACCAGAAAATGGAAAAAGAATTTCCAAGATAGATACTTATCTAAATTGCGCAGAAGTTTTTGCGTACAGAAGTACATGTATCAAAAGAAAATACGGTGCTGTTATAGTGAAGGATGACGTTGTTATTTCAACAGGTTATAATGGTGCACCAAGAGGTTTTGATAATTGTTGCGATTTGGGGAAGTGTCCACGAATAGAACGTGACATGCATCAAGGAGATGGGTACGGAATGTGTCGCGCAGTTCATGCGGAGGCGAATGCATTACTAAATTGTTCAAGACAGCAAACAATAGGAGCAGACTTGTATTTGGCTGGTATTAATCCAAAGGATAATTCAATACATAAAGCAAAGCCATGTCCATTGTGTGCAAGAACAATTATCCAAGCGGGGATTAACAATGTATACTTGCGTGTGGGAGAAGGAGCGGATAATTATATAGTTGTTCCAGCAAAGGAACTAGAATGGGTACAAAAAGTCGACGATTAATTAACGAATGAGTTGAAGGAGGACTAACGTTTTATGATACAATCGACGATTCATTATTAAAATTCGCATTTATCATTTCAAAATCTTATAGGAAATGTAAAGAGGAGGCTAATATGTACGAATTTGTTTTATTTGATCTTGATAGAACATTAACAGAATCAGGACAAGGTATAGTAAATTCAGTAGTCTATGCTCTGAAGAAAATGGGCATAAAAGAAAACGATAAAGCGAAACTAGAAAAATTCGTGGGTCCACCATTATTAGATTCGTTTATGAAATACTATGATTTTACTGAAGAAGAAGCAAAACAGGCGGTAACATTTTATCGAGAGTATTTTGCAGAAAAAGGAATATATGAGGCACCGTTGTATGAAGGTATTGAGACAACCCTTAAGTATCTAAAAAATAGTGGAAAAATGTTGTATGTTGCCACTTCCAAGCCAGAAGTATTTGCTAGACGGATTTTGCAGCATTTGCAAATAGAAAATTATTTTGCTGATATTGTTGGTTCTAATCTTGATGGAAGCAAAGTGAAAAAGGATGAAATCATATCATTTTTATTAGAGAAAAATGAAATTGTGGATAGGTCGAAAGTCATTATGGTAGGGGATCGAGAACATGATATATTTGGTGCAAAAAAAGTGGGTGTTGATTCAGTAGGGGTGCTATACGGATATGGAGACTATCAAGAGTTGGAAAGTGCAGGAGCAACATATATCATTGAAAGATTGGATGATATTATAGAGATAGTTTTATAAAAACTACCTTTGAGGAAAAGTGTTTGAATTTAGGAGCATTGGATATGGAAGCAAGAAAATTATTAGATGTATTAAGCGTAGCAGAAAGACTGAAAGATGCCACTCGCCATTGTTATACCAAAAATGGTAGACATGAAAGTGTAGCTGAACATAGTTGGATGATGACATTGATGGCATTTTTTATGAAAGATGAATTCCCAGAAGTGGATATGGATAAAGTAATTAAAATGTGCATTATTCATGATTTGGGAGAAGCATTTACCGGTGATATTCCTGTATTCGATAAAACGGATGAAAATGAGAAAACCGAAGAAAAGTTATTATATGCATGGGTAAATACACTACCTGAAAACTACAAAACTGAAATGCTGGCATTATATGATGAGATGGCAAAGCGAGAAACAATTGAAGCAAAAGTCTATAAAGCTATTGATGGGTTAGAAGCATTAATTCAGCATAACATTTCAGATTTATCGACATGGATTCCAAGAGAATATGAGCTTAACAAGACATATGCAGATGACAAAGTAGCTTTTTCGAAGTATCTTAAAGAATTAAGGGAAGAAGTACGTAAGGATACATTAAAGAAACTTGGAGAATAAAGAATTTCAATTTGATTAAGTTCAATAGCAAGTAAAGCAAGGTGAAAGCATGATGAAAGTAAAATTTTATGATACAATCGACGATTCATTATTAAAATTTGCAGTTATTATCTCAAAATCTCGTGGGAAATGGGTGTTTTGCAAACACAAGGAAAGAGATACATATGAAGTGCCGGGCGGTCACAGAGAAGACGGCGAATCCATATTAGATACCGCAAAGCGAGAACTTTCTGAGGAGACCGGTGCGGTAGACTTTAAAATCAAACCAGTTTGCGTATATTCTGTTACAGGAAAAAACAGAGTAAATCAAACAGGGGAAGAAACATATGGTATGTTGTATTTTGCGGATATTAAGAAATTTAATGAACAATTAGATAGCGAGATGGAAAGAATAGAATTGTTTGATGAACTGCCGGATAAATGGACATATCCTTTAATACAACCACTATTAATTCAGGAATATTTAAAACGTTCTAGGACAAAATTTTAGCTGGAGAAAGTGCATGAAAAGAGAGTTAGGAATTGCAAGGTGTGGTCTTGCATGTTGTTTATGTTCAGAAAATACCAAATGTAAAGGATGTAATTCAGGGGAATGCCCAGACAATGATTGGTGTGAAAATAGAAAATGTTCAATAGAACAAGGTGTTAGTCATTGTTATTTATGCGAAAAAGACTGTAAGAAAGGTCTTCTAAGTAAAACAAAACCATATGCGTTTAATTTATTTATCAAACGGTATGGAAATGAATATTTATTAGATTGTCTAGAAAAGAATGAGTTAAATGGTGTTGTTTATCATCGAGAAGGCATAAATGGAGATTATGATGAATTTAAGGATGTTGAGGAGTTAATTTCATTTATTAAAACTGGAAAGAAAACATTGTGAACAGACAAGTGATTCAACTATCAGTTGAATATAGGTTGTAAACTCTCTTGCGTGGTTATTGTTAAATGGAATAATTGTTAGTTATTATAAAATAAAAACAGAGAGAGGTATTCCATATGATTAATAGTATTCAAGTTGGTAATTTTATCAAGGACAAACGCAAAGCCCAAGGATTAACCCAACAGCAGCTTGCAGAAAAACTAAATGTCTCTTTTCAGGCAATATCTAAGTGGGAAAATGGAACTACTTACCCAAATATCGAGATATTGAGGGACTTAGCAACAGCGTTAGAGGTATCGGTAGATGAAATTTTAGCAGGAACCGAAAGGGATGTGGAAGGCCTGTCTTATAGTAAGGCCGGTATAGATATAACGTATACAGACACAATAAAAAAGGAAATGTCAAAACACTTGGAAACAGAGGATATTCGTGTTTTAAACGGGTTAGGGCCATTTGCTTCTTTATATGACATAAAATTTCCGGAGATTAAAAATCCTGTTCTAGTTTTGAAATCAGAGGAACCAGGTTCAAAACAAAAACTTGCAATGGAGTATGGATATACTGAATCGATATGTCACGATATGATTAATCATTTAGTAAATGATATAGTTGTCATGGGGGCGAAGCCGTTAGCTGTATTGGATACGATTGTATGTGGGAATGCTGAAAAAGATACTATTAAATCGTTAGTAAAGGGCGTGTCTGAGGCATGTAAATTTAACGAGTGTTCGCTAGTAGGTGGTGAAACTTCCATACAACCATTAGTAGTAGATGCAGGAGTATATGTCTTAACATCAAGCATTGCAGGCATTGTTGATAAAACAAAGGTGATTGACGGTTCTGCAATACAAGAGGGAGATGCCATTTTGGCAATAGCATCCAACGGTTTGCATACCAATGGTTATTCGCTAGTCCGCTTGCTGATGGATAAAATGCCACAAATAAAGTTGGATAAAATAGAAGGCTTGACGTTCATAGAACAAATAATGAAACCTCACACACCGTACTATAGAGCAATCAAGGGATTATTTTATAAAGAGGTTATTCATGGAATGGCTCATATTACAGGTGGAGGAATAGAAGGAAATTTGTGTAGAATTATTCCAGAGGGATTAGGAGCAAGGATTGATTTATCCAAAATAAAGGTGTTAAACATATTCAAGTACATTCGCAATAGTGGAAATATTAGTGATGAAGAGATGTTGCGTACATTTAATTGTGGCGTGGGTTTTAACGTAGTTGTATCTCAAAGAAGCAAGGATATGGTTATGAAACATATTCAACAATTTTACGATTGTTATGAGATTGGGAAAATAGAAAAGGCTGATAATAAAATAGCATTTGAAGGAAGAATGACATGGCTCTAGCATACAGGGGGAAAACAGCAATGAACATAGCAGTATTTGCTTCACATGGAGGCAGTGATTTGCAAGCAATTATAGATGGATGTAAAAATAATATGATCAACGCAAAAGTAGCGGTTGTTATTAGTAATAACGGAAGTTCGATGGCTTTAGAAAGAGCAAAGAGTGAAAATATTCCGGCATACCATCTTAGTGCCAAGAAACTAGGGAGTGAGGAACAGTTAGCGATAGAACTTCTCGAAGTATTATTGAAATATGATATACAGATCATATTTTTGGCAGGATACATGAGAATGCTTCACGTGTCGATTCTGGAGAAATATCAAAATAGAATTTTCAATATACATCCGGCGTTGTTACCGAAGTTTGGTGGAAAAGGGATGTATGGAATGAATGTACATACTGCGGTTATAGAAGCAAAAGAAACAGAAACAGGTGTCACAATCCATAGAGTAAGTGCAGAGTATGATAGTGGAGAGATTGTTGCACAAACGAAGGTTCCTGTTTTGGAGAATGACACTCCGGAAGTATTGGCAGCAAGGGTATTGGAAAGAGAACATGAGTTTCTGGTAGAAGTAATCTCGGATATTGTAGATGGTAAAATTGTTTTGGGGTAAATATCATGATTGTAGTAGATTCCGCAATCTAGGAAAAGAATTAATCTAAAAAATACCTTATTATATAACTACCACGTGGCAATGGAAGGTGATGGTTATGAAATCAATTCAAAGTATGAATCAAGTGCTGAAGTATATTGATGAACATCTTGAAGAAATGCTTACAATCGAAATGTTAGCCAAGGTTGCAGGATATTCCGAGTATCATTTTATACGAGTGTTTAAAGAGTGTATGCATACGACTGTAATGGAATATGTGTGCAAGAGAAGACTTATCAAAGCTTCAGAAGAGATTCTTTTGGGTGCGAAAATAATTGATATTGCGATGAAATATGGTTGGCAGTCCCATAGCGGATTTACAAAAGCATTTAAGAAAGAATTTGGTTTTTATCCGTCACTTCTAAGAGCAATGAAAGTTACAGTAGATAACTTAGGAGGTAGAGATATGAGTCATATTTTTTTGGAATCAACAAAAGTTGGTATGACAAAGGAAGAATTATTTGTAATATTACAGGAAAAACTCAAAATAAATGGAGTGAATGTAGAGCAAAATAAACTTAATAATGTTTATCTTAGTGCGTGTAATGCTTACGAAAATGTGAAAAGGTATTCAGGTGAAGAGTATGTAACTCATTTAATTAATGTCTCAATTGTATTGGCAGAGTTGGGTGCAACAGAGGAGGTCATATTAGCTGGTATGTTCTGCGATGTGGCTAAAAAGGGTGTAGTACCATTAGAAATCTTAAGGGTTGACTTGCCTAGGGAAATTTATGATATTGTTGAGAAGGTACAGGAGACAGGTCATGAATTGGAAGAAGCGTCAGATGAAGTTGTGCTTATAAAATTAGCAGAAAGGCTTCATAATATGCGCACAATAGAGTTTATCGATGAATATAAAAAGCAGCAAAAAGCCAAAGAAACAATAGAACGGTTTATGCCATTGGCAAGAAGGCTGGGTAATAAAAAACTAATTGATGAACTAAATGATTTGGGAATGAAGTATTATGTTTAATGTTATAATGTCAAATAACGCATAGACTCTTGACAAAATCACTGTTCAAGGCTAATATATCATTAGTCTTTAATATGAAAAAGAAAAAGGTAGTGAGAAAGAGGAGTACACATGATTCGCTTACCAGAGAGGACTGCTCACCGGCTGAAAGGCAGTCTGAAGATAGAAGTGTGGAAGGTAGCTTTTGAACTGGGTGTCTGAACGAACAGTAGGATATCACGGAGTGGTTCACGTTATCGAACTTTGAGATGTATACAATATGATTGTGTATAATAAAGGTGGTACCGCGGATTTTCGCCCTTTGCATTTTGCAGAGGGCGTTTTTTATATGTTTCTTAAGATTCTGTGAAAATCACCACAAAACAATCAATTTTATAGTATAATAAAAGGTGCGAAAGCACGCAAGGAGGAAGCTATGAGCAAGCAACTTGAAAAAACTTACAATCCAAAAGAGATTGAATCAAAACTTTATGAAAGATGGATGGAAAAGAAATATTTCCATGCAGAGGTTGACAGAAGTAAGAAACCATTTACCATTGTAATGCCGCCACCGAACATTACAGGTAAATTGCATATGGGACATGCTCTTGACAACACATTGCAGGATATTTTAATTCGATATAAAAGAATGCAAGGCTACAATGCACTTTGGGTGCCTGGAACAGACCACGCTGCGATTTCGACAGAAGTTAAGGTTACAGAGCAACTGAAAAAAGAAGGCGTTGACAAAAAAGAGTTAGGCCGTGAAGGTTTCCTTGCAAGAACATGGGAATGGAAAGAGGAATATGGTGGAACAATAACGTCACAGCTTAAGAAATTAGGTACATCTTGTGATTGGGACAGAGAACGCTTCACAATGGACGAAGGTTGTTCAAATGCAGTTCAAGAAGTATTTATTAAATTATATGAAGAGGGTTATATTTACAAGGGACCACGTATCATCAACTGGTGTCCGGTATGTAAAACCTGTCTTTCTGATGCGGAAGTAGAGCACGAAGAACAAGCCGGACATTTCTGGCATATTAAATATCCAATCGTAGGAACAGACAGATTTCTAGAGATTGCAACAACACGTCCGGAAACTATGCTTGGTGATACTGCCATTGCCGTTCATCCGGATGATGAAAGATATCAGGATATCGTTGGCAAGATGGTATTGCTGCCATTAGTAAATAAAGAAATTCCAATTGTTGCAGATAGTTATGTTGATAAGGAATTTGGAACAGGTGCTGTTAAAATCACACCAGCTCATGACCCGAATGACTTTGAAGTTGGAAAGCGTCATAACTTGCCGGAAATCAATGTGATGAATGATGATGCAACTATCAACGAATTGGGTGGCAAATATGCAGGTATGGACCGCTATGAAGCAAGAAAAGCCATTGTGGCAGATTTAGAGGAACAAGGATATCTTGTAAAAATCGAAGACCATTCACACAATGTTGGTACACATGACCGTTGTCATACAACAGTTGAACCATTAATCAAACAACAATGGTTTGTAAAAATGGAAGAACTGATTAAACCTGCTGTAGAGGCAGTAAAAAACGGTGACATCAAGTTGATGCCAGAGCGTATGAACAAGGCCTACTTTAACTGGACTGATAACATCCGTGATTGGTGTGTTTCTAGACAAATCTGGTGGGGACACAGAGTTCCAGCTTACTACTGTGATGAGTGTGGGGAATTTGTTGTTGCAAGGGAAATGCCGAAGGTTTGTTCACACTGTGGAGGAACACATTTCACACAGGATGAAGATACATTGGATACATGGTTCAGTTCGGCATTATGGCCATTCTCGACACTTGGCTGGCCAGAAAATACAGAGGAGTTGGATTATTTCTATCCGACAGACGTACTTGTGACCGGATACGATATCATTTTCTTCTGGGTAATCCGTATGATTTTCTCAGGATTTGCACATACAAACAAAAAGCCGTTTGGCACTGTATTCTTCCACGGTCTGGTTCGTGACTCACAGGGACGCAAGATGAGTAAATCTTTAGGAAATGGTATTGACCCATTGGAAATCATCGAGCAATACGGTGCAGATGCACTTCGTATGACGCTTGTTACAGGTAATGCGCCTGGTAACGACATGCGTTTCTATGATGAAAGAGTAGAGGCAAACAGAAACTTTGCAAATAAGGTATGGAATGCGTCACGTTTCATTATGATGAACATGGAAGGTAAGGAAGTAACCACACCGGACTACAGTGATTTGTCAAATATTGATAAATGGGTATTATCAAAAGTAAATACACTTGCAAAAGATGTTACAGAGAACATGGACAAGTTCGAGCTTGGTATAGCACTTCAGAAAGTATATGACTTTATCTGGGATGAGTTCTGTGACTGGTACATCGAGCTTGCAAAATATCCAATCTGGCATGCAGATGAGAATCCAAAGGCGGCAAATGCAGCTCTTTGGACGTTGAAAACTGTATTGGCAAATGGATTGAAATTCTTACATCCATTTATGCCATTCGTATCAGAGGAAATCTACAGCGTATTAGTGCCTGAAGAAGAATCATTAATGATGTCTACATGGCCACAGTACAAGGATGAATGGAATTTCGCACAAGAGGAAACACAAGTAGAGCGCATGAAGGAAATTATTCGCGGTGTTCGTAATGTACGTGCAGAAATGAACGTTGCTCCAAGCCGTAAGGCACAAACCTTTGTGGTATGTGAAAATGGAGCATTGTGCAAGGGCTTTGAAGAAATGAAGGCATCAGCAGCCTCACTTATGAGTGCGAGTGAAATTGTGATTCAAAATACAAAAGATGGAATTGCAGAAGATGCAGTTTCTGTAGTTGTAACAGACGCAGTTGTATATTTGCCATTAGCTGAATTGGTAGATTTCGAAGCGGAAATCGAACGTCTCACAAAAGAAGAAGAGAGATTGACGAAGGAACTTGCTCGTGTAAATGGAATGTTGAGCAACGAAAGATTTATCAGCAAGGCTCCGGAAGCAAAAATCAACGAAGAAAAAGCGAAGTTGGAAAAATATACACAGATGATGGAACAAGTAAGGGAAAGACTCGCAGGACTACGTAAATAGACCAGCAGTCGACAAATTATTTGAGGTTAGAGTATGAAAAAAATTCAAATTAGTAAAGAAGATATCAAACAATATTTTCAGCAAAGAAAGCAGAGACGACAGGCAATTCTGGAAAAACAAAGAAACAGTAAATTTGCCAAAGCAATGGCACCGATTTACCTGTGGATGAATCGCTTTTCTCTGATTTTACAATTTCTGTTAGCAGGGATTATTAACTTTACGATTGAAGCAATTTCAAGACACAGCATAGGAAAAGCGTGGGAGTATATGACAATGACACCATGGCCATTTCTCTTTAACACCTATATGATTTTTGTAACATTTTTGCTTGTATATATTGTCAGAAGACGTGTTTTCTTCCGTATTATCATCAGTGTATTCTGGCTGATTATAGGAGGTGTCAACGGATATATGTTAAGTGTTCGTGTCACACCGTTTAATGCCCAGGATTTAAAGGTTATTGATGATGCATTGTCCATGATTGATAAGTATTTTACGGGGCCACAGGGGCTTTTAATTATTATCGGTATTGTTGCTGTTCTGGCATGGCTGGTTTCCATGTGGAGAAGAGGCGGCCAGTATACAGGAAAGGTATATAGAATACCGGCAATCGTTGTGTGTATCATAGCATTTGCCACACTTGGAAAGGTAACAGATTTTGCCATTGAGAAACGAGTGGTATCTGATTATTTTGGAAACATTGCTTTTGCATATGAAGATTATGGTTTGCCATATTGTTTCACAGCAAGTATGTTTAACACGGGCATTGACAAGCCAGACGAAAGAGAGTACGAGGAGAAAGAGGTTCTTGCCATTACGGAAAATGGAAAGCTGTTGGAGTCAAGCACCAGTCGAAAAGAGATGCCGAATATCATTTTGATTCAGCTGGAATCCTTCTTCGACCCGGATGAGGCAGAATTTTTTGAAACAACAAAGGACCCGATTCCAACCTTCCACTATTTGATGGAAAATTATTCATCCGGTTACTTTAAAGTACCGTCTGTAGGTGCAGGAACTGCAAATACAGAGTTTGAAGTGCTTACGGGTATGAGTATGCGTTATTTTGGGCCTGGTGAGTATCCATACAAAACATATGTGAAAAAAGAGGGACATGCAATCGAAAGCGTTGCTACTGCTTTGAAAGCATTTGGATATGGAGCACACGCTCTTCACAATAATGGTGGTAACTTCTATAGCCGTGCCGATGTGTTTAAAAATATGGGCTTTGACAGCTACACTAGTGAAGAGTTTATGAACGTGCTTCAGTTTACAGAAAATGACTGGGCAAAGGACGATATTTTAACGGAGCATATCCTAAATTCCATGAATTCCACAGAGCAACAGGACTTCATATTTACAATTACAGTACAAGGACATGGAGATTATCCGGAGAAAAAAGTATTAGAGAATCCATTGATTGAAGTGACCGGAATTGAAGATGAAGGCAAGAAAAATGCTTGGGAATATTTTGTAAATATGTTGTATGAAACGGATTTGTTTATTGCAGATTTGATTTCAGAGTTGGAACAAAGAGGGGAACCGTCTGTATTAATTCTTTATGGTGACCATCTTCCAACCATGGGGCTGGAGGCAAGTGACTTAAAGAGCCGTTATCTGTTTAATACCAACTATGTGGTTTGGGATAATATCGGTTTAAAAGAGGAAGACCAGACACTTGCAACCTATCAGTTAATGGCGGAAGTTTTCAAAAAACTGGACATTCATTCAGGAACTGTATTTAACTATCATCAGACAAGAAGACAGACTTCAAACTATCTGGCAGATTTGGAATTGCTACAGTATGATATGTTATATGGTGAAAGATACACTTATGGCGGGAAAGCCAATGCACCAAAGGTAGATGACCATTTCCAAATGGGAATTTTGGATGTGTCACTGTTTAATATGGAAACTGACCCAAATGGGAATTATATTTTCTATGGGGAAAATATGACGAGAAACACCAAGATTTATATTAATGATGAGAAACAGAGCACATCATTTATCAACGATACGCGTGTTGAATTAAAGAAGTCAAAGCTTTCAGAGGGTGATAAGATTGTGGCTTGCCAGGTTGGTTCCAGCAGTCGAATTTTCCGTTCCTCTGTAGAGTATCGATACAATATGGGACAGCTTGTTTTGGCTGAAAACTATGTAGAACCGGTGGCACCTGAGACACCGGAAGGTGGGGACACAACAGAAGGTGGCGATACGACGGGAAATACGTCGCCGACTGAAAATCCGACACCATAGCAGTAGAGAAACCTCGAAAAATGCGCACGGTAGCATATTGCTTTTTTAAGAATCTGTGCGTATGATAGTTTTGTTAGAGGGAGGAAACAAATGTTAAATTTTGAAGAAGAATTGAAAAAATTCAAGCCTTGTCTTGAGGTGGAAGATATAGAGGAAGCAGTATATCAAGAGGATTTGACAGATATGACAGATATCTTGAAGGAACTTCAAAACAAATAATAGAGTGATGGTGAAAGAAGTGGAATATGCAAAGAAATTAGTATACCTATCCAATCAATGGTATAACGACGGTTTGAAAAAAGCGAATATTCGAGACCTTTCAGGTGCCGCTCTCTCTTTGAAAAAAAGTCTTCAGTACAATCGAGACAACATTGCAGCTAGAAATCTGCTTGGTTTAGTTTACTATGGACGAGGAGAAATTTCCGAGGCTCTTGTGGAATGGATTATCAGTAAAAACATTAAGAGTCATGGAAATATTGCGAATTACTATATAAAGAAGGTGCAGGAGTCGAAGACAGAGCTGGAGACCATTGACCAGGCGGTGAAGAAATTTAATCAGTGTTTGGTTTATTGCCAGCAGAATGGAGAAGATTTAGCAGCGATTCAGTTGAAAAAGGTAATTTCTGCCCATCCTACCTTCCTGAAGGCATATCAGTTGTTGGCGCTTATTTATATGCAGACGGAGCAATATGCAAAGGCAAAGCAAATGATTCGAAGAGCCCATCGTTTGGATTCGACGGATGAGACAACCCTTCGTTATATGCATGAATTGACACAGCTGTACAAGGATAAAGCAGCAAAGCTGAAGACAGATCGGGCGCAAACCGTTTCCTATAATCTGGGAAATGAAACGATTATTCAACCGGTTTCCGCAACCTTGAAGGATAATGCTGCCATACTGACAGTATTAAACATTGTGATAGGACTTGTGGTTGGAGCTGCAGTTGTAGGATTTCTGGCAGTGCCAACCATGAAGAAAAAAATGGCGTCAAAGACCAATAAAGAAATCATTGTGTACAGTGAGCAGATTGCCGCATTGGAAAGCGAGCTAGATCTTCAAACCAAGGAATTGGAGAAGTATAAGGCAGAGAGTAAAGCAACCGAAGAGGAAAAAGCAATTGCGCTGAGTACGCAAGAGAGTTATGAGGCTTTAATTGTTGCGATTGAGCATTACAATAAAGAAGGATACAGCAAAAGTAAATTGGCGGATGAGTTACTTGCAATCAACACAGCCTCGTTGGGGGCAACAGCCAAAACCAAATACGATGCAATGACAAAGGAAGTTTTTGCAGAGCAATGCAAAGAGTTGTACGAAAAAGCGTCGGAGAGTTTTCCGGTTTTAAACTATACCAGAACCATTGAATGTTTGGAAAAGGTTGTAAAGATGAATGAACAATATGAAGATGGGGAAGCCCTTTACATGCTGATGGTAAGTTATCAGAAAAAAGAGCAAACCGAGAAAGCGACAAATATTTACAATCGAATTTTGGAATTGTATCCAGATAAGGATGTTGCCAAAAAGGCAACCGAATTTATGAAACCGGCTGAGGAAACAACACAAGAGTCAACTACTCAGCCAACTGAATAAAGATTACGAAAGAGAACATGTAACGACAGGAACGTTATATGTTCTTTTTTTGTCATAAGGGGGAGTTTTTATGAGATATGAAGTGCAGGAAAATTGTTTGACCATATTTCTGCCAAATGAACTGGATCATCACAATGCAGAGGAAATTCGAAGAAAGGCAGACCGGCTGATTGAAAAGCACCATATCAAATGTGTGATTTTTGATTTTACGGAAACGAATTTTATGGACAGCTCCGGTATCGGGGTGATTATGGGACGTTATCGCATGGTGCACTTACTTGGGGGAGAGGTATGGGCAACCAATACAAATGACAGAATGAAAAAAATTTTAGTGATGTCTGGAGTAACAAAAATTATTCAAATTTATGAGGAGGAACACGTATGAGAGACACGAATGAAATGGAATTAGTATTTGACAGCATATCCGTAAACGAGGGATTTGCAAGGGTTGCAGTAGCAGCCTTTATGACGCAGTTGAATCCAACGCTAGAGGAGGTTGCAGACGTAAAGACAGCGGTGTCTGAGGCAGTAACAAATGCAATTATTCATGGCTACGAAAAAGAGGTGAAAAAGATTCGCATTCACTGTCATTTGAAAGAACAGGTGATATACATAGAAGTCGAAGATTACGGAAAGGGAATAGAAAATGTGAAGCAGGCAATGGAGCCTATGTATACCTCAAAACCGGAATTGGAGCGATCCGGAATGGGATTTTCCTTTATGGAGGCTTTTATGGATGAAATTTCAGTAGAGTCTGAGCCGGGAAAAGGAACACTTGTAAAAATGCAGAGAAAAATAGGAAAAGGAAGGGAATTATGGACCACACAATCGCTTTGATTCAGAAGTCGCACGACGGGGATGAAAAGGCGAGGATACAATTAGTGGAGGAAAATGTAGGCTTAATTTGGTGCGTGGTAAAAAGATTTTACGGACGTGGTGTGGAGCCAGAGGATTTATTTCAAATAGGAAGTATTGGATTACTCAAGGCAATTGATAAATTCGACCTATCCTTTGATGTGAAATTCTCTACCTATGCAGTTCCCATGATTTCCGGAGAAATCAAACGTTTTTTGAGAGACGATGGAATGATTAAGGTCAGTCGATCGCTGAAGGAATTGTCTTACAAGGCACAAGTACTGCGTGAGCAAATGCAAGAAAGGCTGCAAAGGGATCCCACATTGGAGGAACTGGCACAAGAATTAAATGTTGAGAAAGAAGATTTGGTCATGGCACTGGATTCAGCGAATGAAGTAGAGTCATTATATAAGCCGGTGTACCAGAAGGATGGAAATGAGATTGCACTTATGGACAGGCTGGAAGAACGAGAAGTACAGGAAGAAAAGATTATCAATCGTATGCTGTTAAAACAATTGCTGGAAAGTTTGGAAAAGGAGGAGAGACAGCTTATCTACCTGCGTTATTTTGCAAATAAAACGCAGACAGAAGTAGGGAAAAAACTGGGAATTTCACAGGTTCAGGTTTCGAGAATGGAAAAGAAAATATTAAAAACTCTGCGAGGAAAAATAGATGTATCTTTTGAGAAAAAATAGACATACTATTTTTGGAAGGAAGGTGGAGTTTATGGAAAAAGCAAAGAAAAGAGTCCGCGTATGTTTGCTATGTGTTGTCATTATAGCAGTCGTTATGGGGATTCTTTATTATTATCACGGAATGAATGAAGACGGACTACAGGCAGAGGGGACACTTGTCAAGATAGAGCAGGGAAGATGGACAACGTTATGTCAGTAAGTAACAATACATTATATATCAAAGGGGACCAAAGTGTTGAGGTCACAAAGCGGGATGTCACCTTAGGCGATTTGGTAGCGATGGAATGTAGCCAGCAGAATATAGTTTCAAAACTCAAAACAATAAAGGTCATGAAGATACCTGAAAAAGGTCAGAAGCGGTTTGTGGTATCTATTTTGAAAATTATCGAGCTGATTCATAAGGAGTATCCCCATTTAGAGATTCAAAGCTATGGTTCGCCGGATGTGATTGTCACATATGAAAATCAGCAACAGAACAACAGATTCTGGCAAATTTGTAAAATTGCGTTCGTAACGTTGACTACATTTTTAGGTTCTGCCTTTGCAATTATAACCTTTAATAATGATTCCGGAGTGCCTGAAATTTTTGATAATATATATAAACTTGTCATAGGAACTACGAGAAAGGGCTTTCCTATATTGGAAACAAGCTATAGTGTCGGTCTAGTGGCCGGGATATTGGTATTTTTTAATCGTTTTGGAAAGAAGAAAATTTCGGTAGACCCAACACCAATTGAGGTGGAAATGCGATTGTATGAAAACGACATACAGACAACCGTTATAGCAGAGTATTCAAGAAAGGGGCAGGAAATGGATGTTGGTGAAACAAATATTACTGACAATCATCGGACTTAGTTCGGGAATGCTTGTTGCAGGCGGACTGTTTGGTTTTATTGTAAGTCTTGGTGTCATCTCTGATTTTGCTGACCGTACACATTCGGGTGATAAGATTAGACTATATGAGAGGGCGCTTGCACTAGGCGGAAGCTTGGGAAATATTATTGATTTATTTGATGTACCAATTCCTTTTGGCAACTGGTTGCTTACTTTATTTGGCATCTTTGCAGGCATTTTCGTTGGCGGTTGGGCCATGGCGTTAGCAGAAACATTAAATGTATTTCCTATATTTATGAGACGGGCTAAGTTAGTGGGCTGTATCTCATATGTTATTTTGAGTATTGCCATCGGGAAAGGAATCGGCTCGCTGATTTATTTTTTTCTGGGGTGGTAGAAAGGACAGATTATGAATAAAGAAAAACAAGAACAATATAAGGCATATGTGGAGAAGAAAACGCCGAAGAATAATGTGTATTTCAATATGATAAAAGCATTTATCACAGGAGGGATTATCTGTGTGGTAGGTCAGGCTATATTGGACTTTTGTAAAAGTCAGGGACTATCAGAGGAGATTGCGGGGTCGTGGACTTCTCTTATTTTGGTGCTTTTGAGTGTGATATTGACCGGATTTAATATATATCCTCGTATTGCACAATGGGGCGGCGCAGGAGCATTGGTGCCGATTACAGGATTTGCCAACTCTGTGGCAGCACCTGCTATTGAGTACCAAAAGGAAGGTCAGGTCTTTGGGATAGGATGTAAGATATTTACCATTGCCGGACCGGTGATTTTGTATGGGATATTTACCAGTTGGGTGCTGGGAGTGATATATTGGATAACAACGATGTTTTGATTTTAAGTAAATGGGAGAAAAACAATCAATCTAATGACAACCGACAACGTTGTAAAAATATTGCAAAAGCAATATTTTTATGATAGATTAAACAAAAATGTATAAAACACCGTAATAATGAGGTTAGCTGCAAATGGCTATAAACTATAAAAACTATGGGAGTTGCGATCATGAACGATAGAGAAACTAAGCCTTGCTTTTTCAATATGAAAACACTAAAGAACGTTGGTGTTCTTTTGCTGTTTTTTTCGGCGATTGTGTTGCTGTGGCATGGAAATGCAACCAGTAATCAAGCTGAACCAGCTTTGGTTGCACAGGTGTATTTCGATGGAGAGTATCGTGTTGCCGACGGTGAGTGGCATAAGATTGTAAAAGGAAACCACATTCCTTCTACTAAGGGAGACGTAACACTGCGAGGATATTTTCACATGCTGACACCCGATGGCGAGTATGTCGGCATTTATAGTGGGGACATGCCAATAGCACTCTACACAGACCATATTAGCTTGACTTTTTATGAGGGTGACAACGAGCCCTATGTATTTGATATTGAAAATCCCTTGTTTGGAGATTCTGCTTGCGGCAAGGGTTGGTCTGCTTATTCTTTGGCAAACAAAAGCGAGGAGCCGGTAGAAATTCTTATTCACAATTCCCATAGCTTCGGTAACGAAACTGCGATTGACGAATTGCTGGCTAACATCGCGCTTTGGTCAGGGCTTGATTTCGAAAAAGGTGTTCTTGAAAGCGGAGAAACGCAGAGAGATATTGGACTTTTATTTATTATTGTTTCTCTTCTGTTTTTGGGAACCGCTTTGTTTTCAACCCTTATACATATAAAGAACAGCAATATTATTTGGTTGCTCGGTATCGTAATTTTATTCGCTGGTACATACCTGTCTTATAGCGCTGATGGTGTTTCGTTTTGGAGTGAATCGATTGTTTTCAATACAACAATGTTGGGTTGCTCAATGCTGTTCTATATGCTGTTCCTTTCAATGGCACTTGTGCATTTACTAAAAGGCACAAAAACTATCGGAACAATTATGGTTGCCGTTCTGGGGCTTATAGACGCAGTGCTTTTTGTTTTGCCTATCTTAACAGATATATTCTTTTATGATACGTGGCTTTATTGGGCAACTTCGCAAATACTCACAAATATTATCCTGTTAGGTTGCCTTATAAGAGAGTTTTTGGTTACAAAAGGAAAAGAGCGCTTTATTTACCTCTGTTCGATTTTGCCACTTATTTCGTTTGGAATTGATGTTGTTATGATTGACCTTGGTATCTGGAACACTGGGGTTTCTTCTAAATACATTTTTATTGTTTTCTTCGTTGCGGCTATGGTGATGGTTCTTAAAATCATACCGAACAATATCAATGCGCTTGCCAAAGCGAAAGAACTGGAAACAGAAAAAATGGTTTTGAATGCCGAGCTTGCTGAAAGTCGCATTTCAACAATGATGAGTCAGATTCGGCCACATTTTATCTACAATACACTTGGAAGCATCGAGCAACTTTGCGAATTGGATCCGCCAAAGGCAGGAGAGCTTGTCCATAACTTTGCAAAGTACTTGCGCGGTAATTTTGGTGAATTGGATAATCCAAAGCCGATCAGAATGTCACAAGAAATGGAGCACGTGCGCCATTATATCAGCATTGAAAACGTACGTTTTCCTGATATGACGTTTTCGTTTGAAATGAGAGCTGGGGATTTCAGTTTGCCGGCACTTACAATTCAGCCGATTGTTGAAAATGCAATTAAACACGGATTAATGAAGCTACAAAAAGGTGGCTCCATTCGTGTAATTTCCTACGAGACTGATACGGACTATTGTGTATCTGTAGAAGATGACGGTGTGGGATTTAATACAAGTAAACTGCTTGACGAAAAGAAACACATTGGAATTCGTAATATTCGCGATCGATTAAAGGTAATGGTTGGCGGTTCGCTTGAAATTGAAAGTACACAAGGAGTCGGAACAAAAGTTCTAATTACAATACCGAAGGAGGGGGAGAAATGATTGCAATTGCTGTAGATGATGAGCCTTTAATGTTGGGTGCGTTGGTGAAAGCCATTAAAGCATCTCCCGATATTACTGTTGTTACAGATTTCACCTCTTGCGAGGAGGCTCTCGAATTTATAAAAGACAATCCTGCAGATATTGCTTTTTTGGATATCAATATGCGTGGTATGGGAGGCCTTTCCCTTGCAGAAAAGATTATCGGTTTTTGCCCGGATTGCAGGATAGTATTTTGCACCGGTTACGAAGAATATGCTATCTCGGCATTTAAACTTCACGCATCAGGTTATTTACTGAAACCGATATCAGCTGAGGATGTGCAAGAAGAGATTAATAATATTAAATGCATCCGTCAAAATCAAAGGCCGCTTGTAGTAAAATGCTTCGGCAATTTCGAGGTTTTTACAAAGGGAGAAAAACTTACGTTCAAGCGTTCAAAAACCAAAGAGTTGTTTGCATTTTTGGTGGATCGAAATGGCGCGGGTGTTACGGTTGCGGAAATAGGGGCTGCGCTTTGGGAAAATGACAAAGAGCAAAAGAACCAAAATTATATCCACCAATTGTTTCGTGATTTGCGCCAATCGCTTGAGGCGGTGGGTGTGGAGGAGATTTTTGAGAGAAATCATTATTTCTATTCCATCAATCCGGAAAAATTAGACTGCGATTATTACGCATACTTAAAAACCGGAAAACCCGAATTCCGCGGAGAGTATATGTCCCAGTACAGTTGGGCAGAAGAAACCTGTGGATTGCTTTGGGGAAAGAAGCCGTCAGTTTGACGGCTTATTTTTTGTCATTTGTAAGAAGTTTGTCATACCTCAAATGATAAAATGTAAAGAATAAGAATAGATTGCGGAGAATATGTAATGAACAAAAAGAATTCAATAAAGGAAAAGAAACGAAAATTGAATAAAACACATTCCATGCAGTTCCGTATCTTGGCGACAGTCATTTTCGCAATGCTTGTAATAACAGTTTTTATTGGTGGCATCAGCATTTACGAGGTGGACCAATACATACAAGATGAGTCTAAAAACTTTGTTGTGGTTACCTGCGAAAACGAGGGTTCGCAGATTAACGATCTTTTCGATGATATGGAAAAATCGGTGAAGGTTATGGAAAGTTACGTGATGGGCTTTTTCACCGAAGAAGTTGACGTAAAAGATCGAAATTTACAAGAAAAAATCATTAATAGTGCTGAGCAAATGTTTGCCGACGTTGCCAAACATGCAAGTGGAGCCGTTGCCTATTATGTTCGTTTTGATCCGGCTATCTCTAACAGCAAAGCGGGGTTGTTTTACAGCAAAGTAGACGGTAGCGGTGAATATGTTTCTCTTGAGCCGACCGATATCAAACTTTACGACAAAGAAGACACCGAACACGTCGGTTGGTTTTGGCAGCCTTACAATGCCGGAAAACCTGTTTGGATGTTGCCTTACTATAACCAAAACAACAATATTTATATGATTTCATACGTGGTGCCGATGTACCATGAAGAAAAGTTTATCGGTGTTGTGGGAATAGATTTTGATTATACGGTTTTAGCCGACCAAGTACACGAAATTGAAATTTACGAAAATGGTTTTGCCCACTTGGAAATTGACGGAGTTGTAATTCATAGTGACAACCGCGAATTTAAGATGGAAATCAAGGATAGTTCAAATAAATATCTGCGCGTATCGAAAGAGTTGGCAAACGGAATGACGCTTGTTCTTTCTGCAAGCTATGATGATATACGGCAGATTAGGTATGAAATTGGCTTCAAGATTTTATTTGTCGTATTAATAATTTCTGCATTCTTCACGGTAGTGGCTATTATTGTTGTGAGAAAAATTGTTGCTCCGTTGAAAAAAATAGCTGATGCGTCGGTAAAACTCTCAAAGGGAGATTACAATGTGGAATTTGTACATAGCAACGTTTCGGAAATAGAACTTTTAAATACCGCTTTCGAAAATATGGCAACACATTTGCACGAACGAGAAAAAGAGCTGCGCTTTTCCGCTAATCGAGATTCCCTTACAGGGCTAAGAAATACCACATCGTATAAAAGTTGGGTGGCAGAATTCGACAGAGAGATTGCAAGCAAAACAGCAAATTTCGGCGTTGTTGTGTTTGACGTGAATCGGCTTAAGGAAACGAATGATGTGTATGGACATGACGTGGGCGATAAACTTATTGTATCTGTTGCAAAAGTGATTTCCGATGTTTTCAAAAGAAGTCCCGTGTTCAGAATCGGTGGAGATGAATTTTTGGCAGTTCTTCGACATGGAGATTTGGAGGATTGCGAAAAATTATTTATCCAGTTGGATTTAGAATGTGCAAATACGTTTGTAGAGGAAAAGAGTAAAATTCCTATCAGCATTGCAAGAGGCTTTGCAAGGTTTGATTCAGACAAGGATTTGCATTTTAATGACGTATTTAAGCGCGCAGATTATGCTATGTATGAAAATAAAAGAAAAAGCAAAGAAGTTACGTATTAAGCACTAAAAAGAAATGTGTTTCATGTTATCAGGAGGTGAAAGTTATGAAAAAATGTCTTTCTTTGGTAGCTTTGGTTTTAGTATGCGTTATATTGTTTATGGGGTGTGACGGAAACCAAAAAACAAAAGTTCCAAGCATTGATTGCAGCAAATATTCGTTTGTGAATATTTCGTGGACAAGAGATGCTGAGCATGATACAGAAACGATTCGCTTTGGCGAAGACGGTAGTTTCAGTTATTATTGCGGTTGCGGAAATCCTGTGAATGATTCTGACCTATGCGATGGTTATACCTATGATGATGCTACAAAAACTATCACGTTAGATTGTATTGAGACTACTGATGAAATGGTCACAATAATAAAGATTGTGAAATGCGATGAAAACAGTTTACATCTTGATTTTGACGGAGAAATAAGAATTTTTGAAAAATAGGATATGAGCTAATTGCTGTGTGGGTGTTCGTGGCACAGGTAGGCATCGCATAGTGCGGTGCCTATGTTTTAGTGTGGGAGAAAATGCTCAAAATATTGATTTTCATGGGGGTTTGTAATATAATAAAGAAGAATATGTAAAAAATTACTAACAGGTAGAAAGAAGATGCAAAAATGCCGATAACATACAAACGAAAAAAACAAAGACATAGTAATATTTTATATACCATCGTTACTGCGATTTTAATATGTGCAATATTTATTTCCATGGTCACTTCTTTTTATAAAGAAGCTGAGAATGAGGCATACGAAATGCTTCATATCCAAACAAAACAAATTAAAGATGACCTGACTCTTCAAATAAAGTCTGACAGAGAAAATCTTGTTACCATGGCCAATTTTGCAGCAAAACTCTATGCCGATGAAGAAAGTTATGACCGTATGTTTGAATCATTTAAACCAATCGGTTTGTTTTCCAATATTGGTATCTTGAATCCGGACAATACGTTTGTCACCAAAATGGGTTCTGTTGATTTAAATGGTAAAATTTCTTTTGAGGACGAAGCGTCTCGCGGAGAATATATAAGTGGAAGAATTTCCGATCTCACAAAAGGACGAAAAGAAATTATAAGAAGCGCTGTTCCTATTAAAGTCAATGATAAAATAGTTGGCGTTTTATACGGTGTGATTCATCTTGATACTATTGGTGAAAAGTATAACAAAATGGCAAAAGAACTTGATGCCCAGCTTTTTGTTTATGATAAAGAAACGGGGAAATTTGTTATAGATACAATTGATAAAAATCCTGGTGAATTGTCTGAATTTAAGAGTCGTGAATATAACGATGGGTATTCCTATGAAACTTTGGTAACTACAGATAAGGGTTACAGCTCATTCAAGTCAATATTCACAGGTGAGGATTTATATGTTCACTATTCTACACTTGAGGATTTTGACTGGGGTATTATGCTTGCCCGCTATGAAACGCAGGTGTTTGAAAATACACATCAAATATCTCAGAACTTGCTTATAACTTTTGCTATCATGATTTTGATTATCGGTATTTACCTGAAAATTGTTTTAAAAGTCGAAAAAGACAGAACAAAATTGAATGCAGAATCTTCGGCCATCAGAAAGCTTCTTCTGGAAGTTAATGCGCAGTATAAAAATATTACTGCAGCCATGAAAAGTATAGAGAGATTTTCAGATGCACGCTCTGCCTTTTTTGCAAACACAGATGGGGAAGATTACTACTATATCAAACCTTCTTTAGAAGACAAGCTTTTATTAGGAGATGATAGAAAGTATTTTGACGGAGAACTCTTCAAGTATGTAGCAAAGATTAATAGTGTGGATAGATCATCTGTTAATTTCATGCAAATCATACCGGACCGGCACCTTTTAAATACAAATAAGGAGCTGTATGAATTTTTACTAAAACACGATATCAAGGATGTTTCTTTTGTAATTATCACAGAAAAGAATAACCATATCAGCATTTTGGGAACAATTAACCCAAAGAAGAGCACTGTTGCAAGAAAACTTCTTGAAGATGTTGCTATTTGTTTTTCCATTGCCATGTACAATAAGAAACATCTTAACAAAACAGAACTTGCCGCAACAACAGATTCTCTTACAGGAGCGCTGAATCGTGTGGCATATAAAAAGGACATTTTAGTATTTGACGAAGAAAGACCGGAAGATTTTTCTTGTGTTTATGTTGATGTTAATGAACTCCATCTCAGAAACAACAAATACGGACATGCCGCAGGCGATGAAATGCTTATCTATATCGCTAACACACTGAAAGAGGTGTTCTTTGGACATCGTGTTTATCGTATGGGCGGTGATGAATTTTTAGTATTTACAAAGAAAATTTCGCAGGAAAATGTGAAACAGAATCTAGAAAGATTTGTTGAGCAATTAAAACCAAAGGGATACAATGTGGCTGTAGGGATGTCTTACAGAACCCAAAATACGAACTGCGAAGAAATGGTGCGTGAGGCCGAAATTAGAATGTATGAAGCGAAAGCGGAGTATTATCAGAATAAAGAGCAAAGTAGTGTGTCTGAGGATAAAGACAAGGATTACGTCCATGTAAAAACTGGTATCAGAGAAATTGACACTATGATAGCTACCTTAAAAGAGCATTACAACGGTATTTATAGGGTATCGTTGGAGACCGACAGTGTTCACAGAATTTTGATGCCTTCTTATCTTGGTTATAACGAGGATGAAGAAAACTTCTCGAAACTTTTGACAAAGTATATTAATGAAAGTGTACACTCTGATTACCATAGGGCTGTTATAAGCTTTTTGAACTATGATGCAATAAAGAGACAAATATTAGAAGGGAAAACACCAACCATTACATACAAAAAAACAAATTGTGAAGCAGTAAAGCTAAGCGTATATAAATTAAGCGACGACAAGGACGATGTTAAAGATACGCTTTGGATTTTTGCTAAGAATTAAAATCTAATGACAAACGGAGGAATTGCAAAGTGATATTACAATTAATCAGGTTTGCAATAGTGGGTGTTATTGCCGCCATTGTTGATGTAGGAGTCCTTGTTACACTAAAAGAAGTACTGCAAGTGGATGTATTACTTTCTTCGGCAGTTTCTTTTTGTGTTTCTGTTATAGTAAACTATCTTCTAAGCATGGCATTCGTTTTTAAAAGCAAAAAGCAAAGTAAATTGAAAGAGTTTATTATATTTGTGCTCCTTAGCGTTGGCGGACTATGCTTAAACCAATTTGTTTTATGGATTGGAGTTCAGTTTACGTCCATGTATTATTTGATAGTCAAATTTCTTGCTATGGTAATTGTGCCGATTTACAATTTCATAACGAGGAAAATATTTCTTGAGTCAAAAGAAGAATAAGTGTTGGAGGTGGCGAATTGCCTAATAAAGATTCGAGAATAAAATTGAACTTGATATCATCGATTGTATATCAGTTTGTGCTTATATCATTGAGTTTCCTCTTGCCCAGATTATATCTTGAGAATTTTGGCTCGGAGGTCAATGGTGTCCTTTCAACGATAAAACAAATTTTTACATATATGTGCCTTTTAGAGGCGGGTGTGGGTCTTGCTACAACTCAGGCTCTGTATAAAAGAGTTGGCCAAAAGGATTATAAGAGTGCAAGCTCAGTTCTTTCTGCAACCAATGCGTATTATATTAAAACAGGAATCATATATCTTGCTATTGTGCTTGTTATTGCGGCAGTGTATTCTTTCGCAGTACCAACTTCCATAGACAGTAAGGTGTTGTTTTTTATCATTATCTTAAATGCCATACCGTCATTGTTTAGTTATTTTGTTCAGGCGAAATATCGGATACTGATGGAGGTTGATGGGAGAAAGTATGTAATAAACAACTCGGAAACGCTCTTGCAGCTTGCTTCAAATGTGGGCAAGATACTTGTTTTGTTTTTGACAGATAGCCTAATTCTTATTCAACTAGTTTATTGTATCATTGCCCTTGTTCAGCTTGCATTTTTATATTTCTATGCTAAGCGAAGATATCAATGGCTTGATTGGAAGGCTAAGCCAGATTTTGAAGCTATTTCACAGAAAAATTCGGTTTTGGTACACCAGCTTTCGGGCATGGTGTTTAATAATACTGATGTAATACTTATTTCTGTTCTATGCGATTTTAAGGCAGTGAGTATTTATGCTATTTATAATATATTCTTTTCTCAGGTACAGAATTTTATAACAAGCGTAGTTTCATCCTTTACTTTCGCATTAGGCCAAATGTTTCATACAGACAGAGAAAAGTTTAATAATCTGTTTCATGCGTATGAAACGTTTTACATCATGATAACGTGTATCATCTATACTCTTATGGGAGTGTTTTTATTGCCTGTAATACAGATATATACAAAGGGTATAAATGATGCTGAATACACAAATGTATTTCTTGTGTTACTTTTTGTAACTATGAATTTAATTGCTAACGGTAAATTGCCTGCCAATAGTATTATTGAATATTCGGGTGATTTTGAAAAAACCCGTTCTTATGCAGTATGGGAAATGATTATAAATATTACTGTTTCTATTGTTGCAATCATATATTTTGGAATATGTGGTGCAATACTGGGAACAATCGCAGCACTTGTGTATCGAGGCATAGTGACGATTTACTATTCAAACAAGAAGGTTCTTGGAAGGAGTCAATTTTGTACATATAAAATCCTCATTCTAAACGGTGCGGTTTTTGCTGTAATTATGGCAATATTTTTTGTGGATACATTCAGCAATGTTTCCTTTTTACAACTGTTGCTAAAAGGGCTTGTCCACTCAATATGGATTGTGGCCTTATATGTACTCGTTAATTATGTGTTCAATAAATCTGCTTTTAAAACGATTTATGAATTATGCAGGGGGAAGAAGAGTTAATGAATATTCCAAAAGTGATTCACTATTGCTGGTTTGGGAAAGGTAAAATGCCAAATCTTGCAGAAAAATGTATAGAAAGTTGGAAAAAATACTGTCCTGAATACAAAATAGTTTGTTGGAATGAAGATAACTTTGATGTAAATCAAAATAGATATGCAAAGGAAGCCTATGATGCAGGAAAGTGGGCTTTTGTCAGTGATTACGTAAGACTTAAAGTATTGCATGACGAGGGTGGAATTTATCTTGACACAGATGTCGAACTTATCAAATCGCTTGATAAGCTTGTTGAAGAAATTGGGTTTATGGGATTTGACGATAAGGGAGTTGTTTCAACAGGTGTTGGATTTGCCTGTGAAAAGGGGAATCAATTGGTTGCTGCCCTATTAGGGGATTATGACGACATATCTTTTATTAACCCTGACGGTACTTACGACCTGACCCCTTGCCCGGACAGAAATACAAAAACAATAGAACGACTCGGTATGGATATTAGCAACAAAGATCAAATTTTTATGGGTATCCATATGTTGCCTGAAGATTATCTTTGTCCTATGAAATATGATACCGGGAAGACGATTATAACGAAAAATACTTATTCTATACATCATTTTTGTGCATCCTGGATTTCTGCAACTGCTAAGCGAACGCTGTTCGTAAAGCGGATGATAGGTGTAAGGTTGTATAATAAATTGTACGGGAAATTCTTACATAAATTTAAATGGTTGGAGTGGTGATTTTGCCTGAAAAAGTATTGAAAAAAATGAATTCATATGTATTGCCTCAATGGAAGACTTGCTTTTTTGCGGCTCTTGCAGTGGGGCTTATTGCGCATTTATATAAGATAACAAACTGGCTTCCTAATTGGGATTCGTTAGTGTTCAGATATGATTCACAGAATATGATTGCCCTTGGAAGATGGTTTTTGCCGGTTGTGTGTTCTTTTAGTTCGTTTTATGACTTGCCCTTTTTAAACGGTATCATAGCAATTGTATTTCACGCCTTGAGTGCTGTATGTATTTGCAGAATACTTCATGTGCAGAAAAAAATCACTGCTTTTTTCATAGGTGCAGTCATTGTTTCGTTTCCAACAGTCACTTCGGTTATGATGTATAACTATGTGGCGGACGGTTACAGTATCGCATTTTTTCTTTCAACTCTTGCGGCGCTATACATGACGAAGGAGAAACCTAAGTTTATTCTCTCGGCGGTATTGATTGCTCTATCAACAGGGATTTATCAGGCGTACATAACTGTAACAATCATGCTGATTTTACTTAAATTGATTGACGAAATCATTTACGAACACATATCTTATCGCATTATTTTGAAAAAGAGCGTGGCAATGCTTTTGACAGGGCTTTTAGGTGTGGTACTATACAGCATGATACTCAAAGTAATTCTCAGCATTTTCTCTGTAGGCTTGCTTGATTATCAGGGAATTAATTCGTCAGCCTCATTATCGGCAATTGATATACGTGGCTCCCTTTACTCAATAAAGGAAACATTTATTCACTGTTTCTTTGATGTGTCAAAGGGGATAAACCTATATTTAGCTCACAATATTTTTGTTTTGGCATTTAC
>JAZRQP010000096.1:0-2356 GCA_045649885.1 Faecalimonas sp. | reverse complement strand
ATATGGCAGTCAGGTTGAGAATAGAGATGCGGCATATCTTACCGCAATGGATTTTTGACCTGTTGTACTATGCGTCGTAGGTCGCTTCGCTTGCTAAGTCCCAACCTCTGTCTCAACTCGGACGGCGATACCGGAGCGTTTTTTCGGGTGAAAAATTATCGCAGAGAATTTTTTGCCCGAAAACCCTTGGGCTTGAACGTGCAGGTATTGTCCCTCCGAGTTACCTTCTTGAAGGGACTTTGCAAGTGAAGCGGGATTTTCACGCCACATACACTTTTTGTAGTCCATTCTGTCTTTCAATCATAAAAAACGGAGTAACTTTGCAAAAATCATAATTGTAATTACTATGATAAATGGATTGATAGCCATAGGATATAAAGATTTGTGGGATGACTATGATACAGTTGACCCATTATCATTGTTGAAAGATATTCCAACTATTGGAGTATTAGATTTCATTGTAGAGAGGCAAAATGAAGTCCTATTCGCCTTTTCAGATATAGAAGCTCATATGAAAAGAATATATGAAATGCGTTGCTATTTAGATGAAAATGCAATACATAGGTTGGATAGTTTTATTTCTACACATTCCGCTATATCTCTATTCAGTTGTGAAAGTAACAACTTGATGTGTAAGTTGGCATTACAACAAGGTAATGCTGTAGACCGCAATTTGCAATCTAATGATATCTTTAATATATATAAGGCATATCTATATTGCACTCAAAAATGGACTGATGTTGCATCAGAAAACATCGATCCGAATGATATAGAAGGATTATTTTTAAGAATTGATTTGCCTATTGTTGAATTCAAATTACATAAGGATTTTAGAACGCAATTGTTTAAGGCTAAGGAGTTCTTTAAGTTTTGTAAACAAGATCATTTCTTTAACACATACTTACAATGGTTTTGTGACGATAAGAAAATTACCAATTGGCAAGATTATATATTCCAATGGTTTGGATTTTTAGATGCGAGTCTTAAACATAGATGGATTCAATTTGACAAAGCTCAACAAGAACTGATGGATTTTTTTGACATCTATACTATTGAACTTTCAAATTGTAACACTTTATGGGATAGTAATGACCAACTCTATCTAAGAGATCATTTTTTATTCAAGCCCAAAGAAGGCTTGTATTTACTACTTAATCATAGCTTAATGGTGGATAAATTCTATCAAGGAATGAAGTTTGATTTTTGCAAGAGTATAATATCAAGAGGAGGAACAGATGAAAACGGCAATTTAATTAAAAACGTTCCTGTTTTTAATGCTTTATTAGGAAGAAAGTTTTCAGAGGTAATAATGTTTTATGAATTGATGAATAAGTCATTCAAAGGAAATTATGATGTAGTTTTATCAGGAATAGAGATGCAACCTTATTTTGAGAATGGTGGAGAACCAGATTTTTACATTAGAAAAGGTAATTGCGCTTTTGTTTTTGAGTATAAAGATTTGACTCTTGGAGATCCAATTAAGTATTCCTCTGATACAAATTTTATAAAACAAGAAATTAATAAGCGAATATGTAAAGGTGGTGATAGAGATAGGAAAGGTGGTGGTCAATTACTTCACAGCATAGATATGATAGTAAATAAAAGCAAGCTCGACTCTATTGATGTTTATGCTTCTACAGTAGATCTATTTATTCCCATTATTATAACAACAGACAGAGCTTTTTCTGCTATGGGAGTAAATAAAATCGTATTCTCGGAATTTGTAAATATTGCAAAGAATTATGATTTTAGTAAAACTCATATAGCACCAGTCGTTATATTAGATTTTGAAACTCTTTTTATGCTGAGCAAAAGGTTGCATGATAAGGTTTTGGACTTAAAAACAATTATATCAGAGTATACATCATTATTATTAACGTCTCCGAATGGAATAGATTTTAATATGTCCTTCTATACATTCGCTTATGACAACTACAGGCTAAATGCAATTGATGAAGCTGAGAATAATTACTTTTTTGAAGATATATTCGAATAAAGAAAAGCCAACATAAGCCTGTTAGAGCAGGCCTAAGTTGGCTTTATCATTTCAAAGGTTCTGAGTTCCTATGTGTGTATACTCCACCCGTGCATAGGCTCCATCAATACTGCAAATGATTGGTCGGGCTTGCCGTGATAGAGCAAGCCTCCGACAATTCCCGTTCTGCCATCAGGATATACCTGTCGAAATCCGAATGAGTGCGGAGCCGAGTCATAGTAGAGTTCAATTTCACACGGGTAGTTTGGATTTTCCTCCCATTGTTTCAAACGGTCGATACACTTTTGCAAGGAGTCATTCTTGATTTTCTTTGCGTAGGCGACAGCCTTGTCGTAACGCTCTTGACATAAAATTTTCATA
>JAZRQP010000095.1:0-122030 GCA_045649885.1 Faecalimonas sp. | reverse complement strand
ATCATTTCCTCATAATGGTCAATAAAAATTTTTTGTAAGATATTCATACTACTATTATGAAGGAAAACGAGGAAAAAGAAAACCCCCACCCCTCAAGAATGAGGGGCAGGGGAGTTGAAGTGTCAAAGACACTTTTTTATGGTAATTTAATCAACTCACTACGGTCTTTAATTTTTTTCATAATGCGTTCCGCTTCGCTGCCTGTAGCTGGAGTCGGTTGGTAGTTGTTACGATTTTTTTCTGAAGATAATGAGCATGGAATTACATTTGTTACATTATCATCTTTAACCCCATCCTTCGTAACAGTAAATGTCTGCTGAAAAATCATAGTGTCCTTGTCGCTTGGGTTGGAGTTTCCGCCAAAGCAGAAGTTTCCAAGGCTATATACAATATTCTTCCCCTTGTAGGTTTCGATACCTTGCAATACATGTGGATGATGACCACATACAAGGTCGGCGCCTTCATCAATAGCAAGTCTACCTAACATAGTCTGATGTGAATTTGGAGCAGCGTCACGTTCGATTCCCCAATGGAAAATGACGATCACAATATCAGCGCCCTCTGATTTTACTTTGGCAATGTTATCTTTTACCTGCTGTGCACGACCGGTATGGTCGATTAATTCATAGATTCCAACAAGTCCAACCTTTATTCCCTTAACTTCCACCACCTTTGTCACATCATAGCCAAAGTGAATCACGCCGGCGGAGTCTAAGGTGTTTCGTGTATCGGTTAAACTTTGCATACCGTAATCGCGGCTGTGATTATTGGCAAGAGTAACTGCCTCTACGGAACTGCTGGTAAGAATTTTTACAAACTCTGCAGGTCCTTTAAAAGCGTAGGTCTTATCTGCACGGGTTTTTAAATCCGTAAATGTTCCTTCTAGGTTTGCAATTGTCAAATCGTCTGCTTCAAAGATGCTTTTTACATTTTTTAAGAAATATGCAGGACCGTTTATCTCATAATAAGCATTTAAACTTCTGGCATAGTTAAAGTTTTCATCGGTTCCTAAAGTACAGTCACCAACTACAGAAATAGTAATAGAAACCTCTGCACTTGGAGTTGGAAGCTTTAATGGTTCTTCTGCCTGTTCGGAAAGGTCATCGTATATTTTGTCTGTATCAATTGTGGAAGCAGAATTTTCCTCCGGACGAAGCACTGTATATATCAATAAACCGACTAAAAATATAGCAATTGCTATGGTAACACATGCAATGAAAATGGCGATTTTTTGTCTTTTGTTATAATGTTTTCTGCGCGTTCTTCTATCTGTCATATGGCACTCCTTGTCTGAAATTTTAACAGTATAATTATGTCTTTAGTATAGGTGTTTTCGCAACGTTCGTCAATCATTTCATCCATAGCAAATATTTGTATAATTATCTTGAAGAGAAAATCGGGAAGGGGTATAATTGAAAGAAAGTATGAAGTAATTTTTTGAAGGAGGGATTCAGTTGAAACTGGAAGTACAGGAACTCAAAAAGTCTTTTGGTGAAACGGAAGTTCTGCACGGCATCTCTTTCCATGTGGAAAGCGGAAGTGCCCTTGGACTTTTGGGGAGAAACGGTGCAGGAAAGACGACAACAATCCGTATCTTAATGGATGTTTTTAAAGCGAATAGTGGACATTTGCAAATGGATGGGAAACCATTTAAGGCAAAAGAATATCAGATAGGGTATCTGCCGGAGGAAAGAGGCTTATATCCGAAAAAGACCGTAGGAGAACAATTAATTTACCTTGCCATGCTTCGTGGTTTGAATGCAAAAGAGGCGAAGGAGCAGACGAAAAAGTGGCTCACGCGCATGGGAGTTTCAGAGTATGAAAACCGCAAGTTGGAAACCTTATCGAAAGGAAATCAGCAGAAGGTACAATTGGCTCAGACCTTGCTTTGCAATCCGGATATTGTGATCTTAGATGAGCCATTTTCAGGTCTTGATCCTGTAAATGCGCAGATTCTGAAGGATGTTATCAAGGAACAGATTGACGCAGGGAAGATTGTTATTTTCTCAAGTCATCAGATGAGTCATGTGGAAGAATTCTGTGATGAAATTGCGATTATGAATCATGGCGATATTGTTTTATCGGGAAATCTTCGCGAAATTAAGAGAGAGTTTGGCAAGGACAGACTTGTAGTGGCAAGCCTTGGCGAAACACCGGAAGAATTGGCAGAATTGTTGAAAACAAAATTCTCTGATTTGTTAGATGTGGAAAAGGTACAGCAGAGTCAAGTCGTGGTTAAAGAGAAAAAAGAAGGTAATAAACCTGCGATTATGCAGAAATTGATAGATGAAGGCGTGGATATTGAATTCTTTGGACTCTATGAACCATCGCTGCATGACATCTTTGTGGAAAAGGCAGGTGACGAGTAATGAAACAGTTTTTGACCGTATTAAAGTTTGAATTAAACAACTATTTTAAGAATAAAAGCTTTGTTGTCACTACCTTTATCCTTGCATTTGTAATTGCAGCAGTGGTGATTGTACCGACTATGATACCGGGCTTATTGGGTGATGATAAAGGGTCGGAGATGGGCGATAACGGTGGAATTGTGCTTGATGAGGAAACTGATATTGAAGCAGAGGATGAAGCAGAATTAGAGCTACTTGGTCTTTGCTTGAAAGAAGAAGCAGGCTTGGATGCTGAGATGGTGAAAGCACTTTACCCTGCAGAATGGACCACATATGAAGATGAAAAAGAAATGAAAGACGCAGTAGAACTGGGTGAACTGGAAGCAGGGTTTATCATTGAGAGCCCAACGGAAATCGTTTACGTGGTAAATGACCTCTCTATGTATGATTATCTCGGCGATATGTTTGGGAATATACTGGCAGAATGCTATAAACAGCAATATCTCATAGATAAAGGCTTGACACCGGAGGAAATTGCTGAGTCAGAAAACTTCTATGTCAATGTAACGAATGAAGTGCTGGGAAAAGACGGCGGACAAAATTACTGGTACACCTATGCATTGGTATTTGTTGTTTACTTCCTCATTATCTTCTATGGACAGATGATTGCAACTTCAGTGACTACAGAAAAGAGCAACCGTGCCATTGAGATTCTGGTGACAAGTGTGAATCCGACTAGTCTGATAAGTGGAAAGGTGCTTGCGGGAGCTATTGCAGGTGTACTGCAGGCCGGTATTATTCTGGGTAGTGGATTTGTGTCCTATAGTTTTGTAAAAGACGCTTGGGGCGGAATGTTGGACTTCCTGTTTGATATACCGACAAATGTGCTCGTTATCTATGCGGTATTTGCAGTTTTAAGTTATTTATTATATGCATTCATTTTCGGTATGCTTGGCGCGTTGGTATCTAAGACAGAGGACATTAGCAAGAGCTCATCACCGGTAATGATGATTTATATTGTATCCTTTATGATTGCTATATTTGGCATGTCAAGTGACAGCAACAATATCGTAATGAAAGTGGCATCGTTTATCCCATTTACTTCCGGAAATGCCATGTTTGTTCGTGTGGCTATGGGAAGCGTGGAGATATGGGAAGTGTTGGTGTCTGGTGTACTGTTAGTGGCAAGTTGCGTGATAGCAGGGATGTTGGCAGCGAAAATCTTCCGATTCGGAACGTTGCATTACGGCAATCCGATTAAATTAAAGACGGCGCTGAAAAAGGCGAGGTTGGAGTAAAAAAGCAGATTAAAGTAAAAGCGTGAATTCTTTGTGAATTTACGCTTTTTTTATAAACATATTTTCTTAAATATGTTAATATAAAAGAATGGATAATACTAGCAAAGGAGGAACAGCATGTTACGGTTACTATTAAGTGAAGTAAAAGAATATAAAAAAGCATCCATTGCGACGCCTATCTGCATGATTTTTGAAGTGGCGATGGAGATGTGCGTTCCGTTTTTAATGGCATCGATTATTGATGATGGTGTGGAAAAGGGGAATATGACACATATTTACCAAGTGGGTATTGTGATGTTTATTGCGGCGGCGCTTGGGCTTATTGCAGGGCTTTTAGGCGGAAGGTTTGGTGCCAAGGCATCCACCGGATTTGCAAAGAACCTGCGAGAAAGAATTTTCAACCATATTCAGACATTTTCTTTTGCCAATATTGACAAATTCAGTACAGCAGGTCTGATTACGAGATTGACAACAGACATTACGCACATTCAGATGGCATATCAGATGTGTCTCCGTATGTTTACGAGAGCACCATCCAGTTTGATTGTAGCGATGGCGATGGCGTTTTACATTAACAAAAGGATTGCAAGCATTTATCTGATTGCAGTTGCCTTATTGGGAATTGCGTTGTTCTTCATTATGAAACGGGCAACCGGATTTTTTCAACAGGCATTCCCGAAATATGATGAGATGAATGCAGCTGTACAGGAAAATGTCTCAGCTATTCGTGTGGTGAAGGCCTATGTGCGTGAAGAAGAGGAGACATCCAAGTTTAAACGTACCAGCGAGAATATTTACAAGATATTCCTGAAGGCGGAGAAGAATGTTATCTTCAATGGACCGATTATGCAATTGACGGTTTATAGTTGTATTCTGCTTATTAGCTGGTTGGGTGCGAAGATGATTGTGGCGGATACGCTTACGACAGGAGAACTGATGAGTCTTCTTGCCTATTGTATGAATATTTTGATGAGTCTTATGATGCTTTCTATGGTATTTATTATGATTACCATGAGTACGGCAAGTATAAAACGTATTGCAGAGGTGCTTCGTGAGACCAGTGATATTACCAATCCGGAGCATCCACTTTATGAAGTTTCGGATGGAAGTGTAGAGTTTAGAAATGTAAACTTTGCGTATAAAAAGGATTCCGAAGAACCGGTATTAAAAAATATTAACCTAAGTATAAAATCCGGTGAAACCATCGGTGTAATGGGCGCAACCGGTAGTGCAAAGACCAGCCTTGTAAACTTAATCAGTCGTCTTTATGATGTGACTGAAGGTGAGGTCTTGGTTGGTGGAGTAAACGTAAAAGAATACGATTTGGAGAGCCTGCGTAGTCAGGTGTCTGTTGTACTACAGAATAATGTACTTTTCTCCGGAACGATTTTGGATAACCTGCGTTGGGGAAAAGAAGATGCGACATTAGAGGAGTGTCAGGCGGTCTGCCGTCAAGCATGTGCTGACGAATTTATCCAGAGATTTCCGGATGGTTATGACACCTTTATTGAACAGGGTGGTACCAACGTATCCGGAGGTCAAAAGCAAAGGCTTTGTGTTGCCAGAGCTCTGCTTAAGAAACCAAGGGTATTGATTCTCGATGACAGCACCAGTGCGGTGGACACTGCTACGGATGCGAAGATTCGAAAGGCATTTGCAGAGGAGATTCCAAACACCACCAAATTTATCATTGCGCAGCGTGTGTCGAGTATCCAGAATGCAGACCGTATTATTGTGATGGATAATGGCGAAGTTCATGGATTTGGTACACATGAGGAGCTCTTAGAGAACAATGAGATTTACCGTGAAGTATATGAGACACAGACACAGGGTGGCGGAGATTTTGACGAAAGGGCAGGTGAGTAAATATGGCAGGACCTATGGGAAGACAACCACGCGGGATGAAACCACAGGTAAAAAATCCTGGGAAATTATTTATGAGACTGATGCGCTACGTGTTTCGCACCTATAAGTGGCATTATATTTCGGTTATTGCGCTGATATTCATTAGCGTATTGGCAAGTGTACAGGGTACGTTATTTACCCAGACCTTGATTGATGATTATATTGCACCATTATTGTTATCTGACACACCGGATTTCGGTCCGCTAGCGATGGCAATTTTACGAGTAGCAGGATTCTATCTAATCGGTGTAGCAGCCTCATTTTTACAAAGTTTAATTATGACTTACGTTACGCAAGGCTGTTTGAGGGATTTGCGAAATGAACTCTTTGAGCATATGGAAAAGCTTCCGATTAAATATTTTGATACCAACGCACACGGTGATATCATGTCAGTTTATACCAACGATATCGATACTCTTCGTCAGATGATTAGCCAGAGCATACCGCAGTTAGTAAACAGCGGAGTGACCATTGTCAGTGTGTTTGTCAGCATGGTGATTTTAAGCATCCCATTAACTTTAGTAACCTTAGTTATGGTTGGGGTAATGCTTCTTGCAACCGGATATGCGGCAGGAAATAGTGGGAAATATTTCGTGAAGCAGCAGAAGAACCTTGGTAAGGTAAATGGCTTTATTGAGGAAATGATGAACGGCCAGAAGGTGGTTCAGGTATTCTGCCGTGAGGAAGAGAATAAAAAGCGTTTCAAGGAACTCAACGATGAATTGTTTGAGAGTGCAGATAAAGCGCATGCTTTTACAAATGTATTGGGACCGATTAATGCTCAGCTTGGAAATGTAAGTTATGTTCTGTGCGCCATTGTTGGTGGGGCATTAGCTCTTGGAAATGTGTGGGGATTTACACTTGGTAAGTTGGCAAGCTTCCTAACCTTTAATAAGAGCTTTAGTATGCCGATTAATCAGGTAAGTCAACAGTTCAACTCCATAGTCATGGCACTTGCGGGGGCAGAACGTGTATTTAAGCTTTTGGATGAAGAAGTGGAAGTAGACGATGGCTATGTGGTATTGGTAAATGCCAAAGAGGTGGACGGCAAGCTTGTTGAATGTGAAGAGAGAACCGGACGCTGGGCATGGAAGCATACACATCAGGCAGATGATAGTGTGGATTATGTAGAGGTAACCGGAGATATTGTTTTTGATGGTGTAGACTTCGGATACACAGATGAAAAGATGGTACTACATGATATCAAGCTTTATGCAACACCAGGACAGAAGATAGCATTCGTTGGCTCTACAGGTGCCGGAAAAACGACCATTACCAATTTGATTAATCGTTTCTATGATATTCAAGATGGAAAAATCCGTTATGACGGAATTAATATTAACAAGATTAAGAAGGCGGATTTACGTCGGTCATTAGGAATTGTATTACAGGATACACACTTGTTTACCGGAACAGTAAAAGACAACATTCGTTTTGGAAAATTAGATGCAACGGATGAGGAGATTGTTGCAGCTGCAAAATTAGCAAATGCGCACGGATTTATCAAGCGTCTTCCAAACGGATATGATACCATGTTAGTTGGAGATGGAGCTAACCTTAGCCAAGGTCAGAGGCAATTGCTTGCGATTGCACGTGCTGCAATTGCTGACCCACCGGTATTAATTCTGGATGAGGCTACCAGCTCCATTGATACCAGAACCGAGCGTATTGTTCAAGACGGTATGGATAAATTGATGGCAGGAAGAACAACCTTTGTCATTGCCCACCGTTTATCGACTGTTCGTAATTCGGACTGTATCATGGTATTAGAACAGGGAAGAATCATTGAGCGTGGAACTCACGACCAATTGATTGAAGAACAAGGAAAGTATTATCAATTATATACAGGAAATGCGATTCAGGCATAATGCAATACCCACGATTTTTCGTGGGTATTATTTATATTCTTGAAGTGCATTAAAACAAGATGTCAGGTGTATACTGTTAGAAGCAGCGATAATTACTTCTCGAAATAGCATTTTTTCATCACTTTTTGTTCGACCGATATCATCAATCTTGTCTTTTAGACCAAAGACATGGAACAGGACATTTTCCAATTCCTCACAAAGGTAATCGTAAGCAATTTCCTTTGGATAGGATTTCTCCTGCATTTCACGCAGGGCTACGATATGCTCCAGTGACAGCACATTTTTGGCGATAGCGATGTAGAACAGATAAGCGATTTGCTCTGCATAATAGAGCTTCTTTATTGGCGGTGCAATAATTCCTTTCTTTACATAATTGCTTATCATGGAAGAAGTAATGGTCATGCAACCAAGGGGTGCTAACACATGGTTAATGTATTGAGTTGTCTGCTCCAGATAGAGACCTTCATTTGGAAGCTCATCATATCTAGGCATATGAAATGCTTTTATGGCCTCAGCCATTTGTTGTTTCATTGATTCTTTCATGTCCTATATTTTACTTTTTTTCCTTTTTTTAGTCAACCCCTTGACGCGTGTAAGTGGAAGTGTTACTATAATTATAGCCATCGGTTTTTGAAAAACCGATGAAATGGTTTTAAATATGATTAAGTGGGAGAAAATATATGAAAATAAGAATAGTAGCTGATTCCAGCGCTGATTTAATTACACTGGAGGACAAAAGTGTAGTTTCAGTTCCGCTGAAGATCAGAACTGATAACAAAGAATATGTAGATGATGAAAGCTTGGATATCAAGGGAATGACAGATGACTTAGCGGCTTATCGTGGAAAATCCGGAAGTGCATGTCCGGGAGTTGGGGACTGGCTGGATGCATTTGAGGATGCTGACAGAGTATTTTGCATCACTATTACGAGTAATTTATCAGGTAGTTATAATTCTGCAATGGTAGCAAAAGAGATGTATGAGTCGGAGAATCCGGATAAGAAGGTGTGTGTTATTGACTCTTTGTCAACCGGTCCGGAAATGAGATTAATTGCGGATAAGATCCGGGAACTTCTCGCAGCTGGGAAAGACTATGAAGAAATATGTGAAGCCATTGCAGAATACCAAAAGTCTACATATTTGGTATTTATGTTAAAATCCTTAACTAACCTTGCGAATAACGGACGTGTGAGTCCGGCAGTGGCAAAGATTGCAGGCGTGCTTGGTATTCATGTGGTTGGTATTGCAAGTGAGGATGGAACCTTAGAGCAGAAGGCAAAATCTCGTGGGGAAAAGAAAGGCATTCTTGCTGTGTGGAAGCAGATGAAGGAATTAGGATATAAAGGTGGAAAAGTAATCATTCATCATTGTTTTAATTTGGAAGCTGCAAAGCAGTTAAAAGAGATGATAACAAGTGAATTTGCAAATGCAGACGTAGTGATTGGTGTGACGAAGGGTCTGTGCAGCTTCTATGCGGAGCGAGGCGGAATGCTTGTGGGAATTGAATGTTAATAGTTTGGAAAAGGATATCGTAAAGATGTCCTTTTTTTCTTGCAACTGGGACTTAAGTATCGTATTCTATAGAGTAGGGACATAAACAAGAAGTACAAATGTTTAAGGAGAAATTATGGAGTATATAATACCACATTATTTCGACAGATTCCGATGCGTGGCGGCAGAGTGTGAAGATACCTGCTGTGCAGGTTGGGCGATCATGATTGATGAAGAATCTTTGGAAAAGTACAAAAATATGGAAGGCGCATTTGGAAATCGTCTTCGCAATTCGATTGACTGGGAAAATGGATCATTTTGTCAGTATGAAAAACGCTGTGCATTTTTAAATGAAGATAATCTCTGCGATTTGCATATGGAAGCGGGAGAGCATATGCTTTGTAAAACCTGCAGAGACTATCCAAGGCATATGGAAGAGTATGAAGGATTAAGAGAAGGCTCGTTGTCCTTGTCTTGTATTGAAGCGGCCAAGATTATCTTGGGATGTAAGGAACCGATTCAGTTTCTCCGCTTTGAAGACGAGGTAGAAGATGAAGAGTACGAAGGTTTCGATTTTCTTCTTTTTACAAAGCTGATGGATGCCAGAGAAAAGATGATAGCGCTATTACAGAAGCGTGATATTGATATTATGGTGCGAATAGGACTTTGTCTGGAGCTGGCACAAAAGATGCAGGATGCATTGGATTCAGATGAATTGTTCCAGGTGGACGAGATGTTGGAACAGTTCGGAAATATGGATGCGATTGTGGCATTTCAGAGAAGGGCAGACGAATATAAGATTGGGGAAATTGAGTACTGCCAAACGGCGCGAAAGATGTTCCGCATTTTTGGACAGTTGGAGGTTTTAAAAGACGACTGGCCGGAATATGTGAAAAGGGCAGAGAAACAATTGTTTGGAGAAGGACAATCCGGATTTGAAAGAAATCGAAGCACATTCCATAAAATGTATGGATTACAAAGTGTACATAACGAGGAATGGTCGATTTGGCTGGAGCAGTTGATGGTCTACTTTGTATTCACATACTTTTGTGGCTCCGTATATGATGATAATATCATCGGTAAGATGAAAATTGCCGTTGTTGTAACATTTTTAATTCAGGAATTGGTAGTAGCTAAATGGTCCGAAAATGATGAAAAAATGACGTTTGAATTGTTTGTTGATATTGCTCATAGAGTATCCAGAGAGATTGAGCATTCCGATGTGAATTTGATACGTCTTGAAAAGATTTTCGAAAAGAATGCAATTTATCAGACAGATGAATTATTACGTATTATTTTGTATTAATAGAAAGAGAGAAAGCACACATGAGAAAGGAAGACGCAAAATATAAAGCCTACGTCCAGATTTTGAAAGAGGAACTAGTTCCGGCAATGGGGTGTACAGAGCCTATTGCCCTGGCATACGGTGCAGCAAAAGCCAGAGAAGTGTTAGGCTGTATTCCGGAACGTGTAGTTGTGGAGGCAAGCGGCAGCATTATTAAAAACATTAAGAGTGTAATTGTGCCAAATACGAATCAACTTAAGGGGATTCCGGCAGCAGTTGCAGCCGGTGTTGTAGCTGGAAAAGCGGAGAAGGAATTAGAGGTAATTTCTGCCGTTACGGAGGATGAGATTGTAGAGATACAGAAATTTATGTATAATACAGACATCTTCGTGGAGCATGTGAATAATGGGATTACCTTTGATATTATCGTAACGATGTATAAGGAAAAATCTTATGCGAAGGTGAGAATTGCGAATTATCATACCAACATTGTACTGATTGAAAAAGACGGTGAGGTCTTACATCAAATTGAGATTGAAGGAGAGGAAGAGTCAGGTCTTACAGACCGTTCACTTCTGAATCTGGAAGATATTTGGGACTTTGCTAATACTGTAGATATTGAGGACGTACGAAAAATGATTGGACGTCAGATTCGATATAATACGGCAATTGCTGAAGAAGGTTTACGTGGCAATTACGGTTCTAATATTGGCAGGGTTTTATTGGATGCATATGGGGACAGCATTTCTGTTCGTGCGAAGGCCATGGCGGCAGCTGGTTCAGACGCCAGAATGAACGGGTGTGAGCTTCCTGTCATTATCAATTCCGGCAGTGGAAACCAAGGAATGACAACCTCATTACCGGTTATTGAGTATGCGAAAGAATTGAATGTGAGTGAAGAAAACTTATATAGAGCACTTGTCCTTTCTAACCTTGTAACGATTCATCAAAAGACCAGCATTGGACGCTTGTCCGCATTTTGCGGTGCAGTCAGCGCGGGGGCCGGAGCGGGAGCCGGAATTGGTTATCTACTAGGAACCGATTGCCATGGAATTGCACACATTGTGGTAAATACATTGGCTAATACAGGTGGAATCGTATGTGATGGCGCAAAATCATCTTGCGCAGCCAAGATTGCGTCTGCTGTAGATGCCGGTATTTTGGGATACTATATGCATAAGAACGGACAGGATTTCGAAGAGGGAGACGGTCTGGTGGCAGATTGTGCAGAGCAGACCATTGGAAACATTGGACGTCTTGGTAAAAAAGGTATGAAACGCACCAACGAAGAAATAATTAAGATGATGGTGGGAGAATAAAAATGAAACATATTATTGACAGTTCGCTGGATTTGATTGGGAATACACCGATTTTAAATGCCAGTCGATATGCTGCGAATGCAGAGATAACAGATGCTACGATTTTAGCAAAGCTGGAATATTTAAATCCAACAGGTTCCGTGAAGGACCGTGCAGCACTTATGATGATACTGGATGCGGAGGAAAAAGGGATTTTAAAACCAGGGGCAACGATTATTGAACCAACTAGTGGTAACACGGGAATCGGGCTTGCTTCCGTAGCAACTATAAAAGGTTATAAGGCGATCTTGACCTTGCCGGAAACCATGAGTGTGGAACGCAGAAATCTGTTAAAGGGTTATGGCGCGCAGCTCGTGTTGACGGAAGGAAGCAAGGGAATGAAGGGTGCCATCGAGAAGGCAGAGGAGTTGCAAAAGACCATTCCAAATGCTGTGATTTTGGGACAGTTTGTGAATGAAGCGAACCCAAAAGCCCATGAGAAAACAACAGGACCTGAAATCTGGGAGCAGACAGAAGGAGAGGTTGATATTTTCATCTCTGCAGTAGGAACCGGGGGAACCTTAAGCGGAACTGCAAAGTATTTAAAAGAAAAGAATGAAAATGTGCAGGTGATTGCGGTGGAACCGGCAGGAAGTCCGGTCCTAACTGAGAGAAAGGCAGGCGCACATAAGATACAGGGAATTGGTGCAGGATTTATTCCGGACACCTTAGATACAACCATTTATGATGAAGTTGTAACAATTACGGATGAAGACGCATATAAGGAAGCAAAGAGATTTGGAATCTGCGAAGGGATTTTGGTTGGAATATCTTCCGGTGCAGCATTAAAGGCTGCAAGTGTGATTGCAAAGAGACCTGAGAATGCAGGAAAGAAGATTGTAGTCATTCTTCCGGATTCAGGGGACAGATATTTGTCCACAGAACTGTTTGCAGATTAGCGTAAATAATTGGAGGCATGGATTATGAAAGACAAAACAAAAGATACTATTTTAGATGTGGCGAAGCAGTTAACTTCAAATTATGAGAAACAAGAGGTGGCAAGCGCTGCTATGAAAACACGACTTCCGGATGTGGAGGTTGTATACAGCATGATTGATGATTTGCGTAAACTTACATTTCCGGGACATTTCGGAACAGAGAAGTATTTGTCAAAGGAAGCATTTGCAGAGGGCGTATTACTTTCTTTATATGAAAAAATGAAATCGCAGATGAAGGTCATTTTATCAGATAAGCAAAAAGCAGAGGAGCTTACCACACGTTTTATGGAAGCCATTCCGAGAGTGCAGGAGCTTTTGGCAAAGGATGTGGAAGCACAGCTTGCAGGGGACCCGGCAGCAAACAGCACAAGCGAAGTGATATTGGCGTATCCAGGCTTGTTTACCATATTTGTGTATCGCTATGCCCATGTTTTGTATGAATTAGAGGTGCCTCTATTACCACGTATTATGAGCGAGTACGCACATGGAAAAACGGGAATTGATATCAACCCAGGTGCTACGATTGGTGAATATTTCTTTATCGACCACGGTACCGGTGTTGTAATCGGTGAGACAGCCATTATTGGAAATGGTGTGAAGATTTATCAGGGTGTTACAATCGGTGCACTTTCCACAAGAAAGGGGCAGGCATTATCCGGTGTGAAACGTCATCCAACCATTGAAGATAATGTAATCATTTATGCAAATGCAACTATTTTAGGTGGTAACACGGTTGTAGGAGAAGGTGCAACTGTCGCAGGTAATACCTTTGTGACAGAGTCCGTTCCGGCGGGAGCGAAGGTAAGCGCCATGCATCCGGAATTGAATGTGAGAACATGTGAGAATTGTACGAGAAAATAATGGGGACGAAAGAACGATGAAATGGAATAAATTCAGACTTACAACGACAACAGAAAGTGAAGATTTGGTCAGCAGTATGCTGATGGACCTTGGGATTCAAGGAATTGAGATAGAAGATAAGATTCCGCTCACGCAGTCAGACAAGGAGCAGATGTTTGTGGATATCCTGCCGGAGATTGCGGCGGATGATGGGGTCGCATATATTAGCTTTTATTTGGAAGAAGAGGAGGATAAGGAAGCCATTCTTGCCAATGTAAGACAAGAGCTGGAGGAGATGCGTTCTTATGCAAATGTTGGGGCTTGTACCATTGAGGAATCGCAAACAGAAGATGTAGACTGGGTAAACAACTGGAAGCAATATTTTCATCAGTTCTACGTGGATGATATTTTGATTATTCCGTCATGGGAAGAAGTGAAGCCAGAGGATGAGGATAAGATGATTATCCACATTGACCCGGGCACCGCATTTGGAACTGGTATGCACGAGACAACACAGCTTTGTATTCGCCAGATTCGCAAGTTTGTAAAAGAGGATACCACAATCCTAGATGTGGGATGCGGTAGCGGTATTCTTGGAATGCTTGCCCTGAAGTTTGGCGCAAAGTATTCGGTGGGAACAGATTTGGACCCTTGTGCGATTGATGCCACCTATGAAAATATGGAAGTAAACGGCATCACAAGAGACCAATATGAGGTGATGATTGGCAATATTATCAGTGACAAAGAAGTTCAAGATAAAGTTGGTTATGAGAAATACGATATTGTTGTAGCAAATATTTTGGCAGATGTTTTGGTTCCGCTAACACCAGTGATTGTAAATCAGTTAAAATCAGGTGGAATCTATATAACAAGCGGAATTATTGACGATAAGGAAGAAACGGTTGTAAATTGCGTGAAGGAAGCAGGACTAGAAGTGATTGAAGTGACCTATCAAGGAGAATGGGTTTCCGTTACAGCAAGAAAGAATTAGGAGAAAGCGATGCATCATTTTTTTGTAACACCGGACCAGGTGAAGGGGGACATGATTTATATAGAAGGTTCTGATGTGAACCATATAAAAAATGTACTCCGAATGAAGATTGGAGAAGAACTGCATATCAGCGATGGGAATAACAAAAAGTATTTATGTGAGATTGAGTCAGTGTCTTCTGATTCTATCTGTGTACTGATTAAAGAAGAATTGGTTTCAGATACAGAATTGCCGTCAAAAATTTATCTGTTTCAAGGGCTTCCGAAAAGCGACAAGATGGAACTGATTGTACAGAAGGCCGTTGAATTAGGCGTGTACGAGATTATTCCGGTTGCCACAAAACGTGCAGTTGTGAAGCTGGATGATAAGAAGGCGGCAAAGAAGGTGGAGCGCTGGAATAGCATTTCCGAGGGCGGAGCAAAACAGTCAGGAAGAAACCTGGTTCCGCAAGTGAAGCAAGTGATGTCTTATAAAGAAGCCATGCAGTATGCTAAGGAACTGGATGTGGTTTTAATTCCCTATGAGCTTGCAGAAGGGATGGAGGAAACCAAGCAGATTATCGAAGCTATTCGGCCGGGACAGTCTGTTGGAATCTTCATTGGACCGGAGGGCGGTTTTGAAACGGAAGAGGTGGAATACGCCATTTCACAAGGGGCAAAAGCTATTACTCTAGGAAAACGTATTTTGCGGACAGAGACAGCAGGACTTACCACACTGTCGATTTTAATGTATCATTTAGAATGCGAATCTCATAAATTATAAGTAAGAAGAAAAATAGGAGAGTAGTATGGAAGTATATTTGGATAATTCGGCGACAACAAAATGCTACGAATGTGTTCGTGATTTGGTCGGTAAGATTATGTGCGATGATTATGGAAATCCGTCGTCTATGCATAAAAAGGGCGTAGATGCTGAGAAATATGTGCGCGAGTCCAAAGAAGCCTTGGCAAAACTTTTGAAGGTTCAGGAGAAAGAATTGGTGTTTACTTCCGGTGGTACGGAAAGTGACAATCTTGCATTGATTGGCTGTGCGAGAGCGAATAGACGTGCCGGCAATCATTTAATTACTTCTTCCATTGAGCATCCGGCTATTTTAAATACCATGCGCTATCTGGAACAGGAGGAAGGGTTCCGTGTAACCTATCTTCCGGTAGACAGAGATGGACGGATTAAATTGCAGGCATTAAAAGAAGCTTTGTGCAGAGATACCATCTTAGTGTCTATTATGTATGTGAACAACGAAGTGGGGTCTGTTCAACCAATCGAAGAGGCTGTACAGATTGTAAAGGACTATAACAGAAACATTTTATTTCACGTGGACGCCGTACAGGGCTTTGGTAAATATCGCATTTTCCCAAAACGTATTGGTGTGGATTTGATGTCTATTAGTGGACATAAGATTCATGGGCCAAAGGGAACCGGTGTATTATATGTCAATGAAAAAGTAAAGATTAAACCAATTGTTTTCGGCGGAGAACAGCAGAAAAATGTGCGCTCAGGTACAGAAAACGTGCCGGGAATCGCAGGGCTCGGTCTTGCTGCAAAAGAAATATATAAAGATTTCGATGCAAAAATAGAAAAAATGCGAGACTTGAAAAACTATTTCATCGAAGGTCTCAACCAGATTCCGCACATTGCCATTCATGGACGCATTGATGAATCAAGTGCACCGCACATCGTAAGTGTTGGTTTTGCAGGGATTCGTAGTGAGGTGTTGCTCCACACATTGGAGGATCAGGGAATCTATGTATCTAGTGGTTCCGCATGTGCATCCAATCACCCGGCAATCAGTGGTGTTTTAAGAGGGATTGGCGCAGGACAGCAGTATCTGGATGCAACAATTCGTTTTAGTTTTTCGGAATTTACCACGAAAGAAGAAATTGACTATACACTGAAAACGTTATATAATTGTGTACCGATGCTGAGAAAATACACAAGACATTAGGAGGAATTTTTACCAATGATGTTTCAGGCTTTTTTGATAAAATATGGTGAAATCGGATTAAAAGGGAAGAACCGTTATATGTTCGAGGATGCCCTCATGAATCAAATTCGATTTGCTTTAAAAGATGTAGAAGGAACCTTCCATGTGCACAAGTCACAGGCAAGAATCTTTGTGGAGTGCGATGGATATTATGATTATGACGAGACAGTAGATGCACTTAAGAGAGTGTTTGGTATTGTTGGAATCTGTCCGGTTATCTATGCAGAAGACACCGGATTTGAAGATTTGAAACAAGTGGTTGTTGATTATATGGATAAAATGTATCCGGATAAGAATACCACATTTAAGGTAGAGGCCAGAAGAGGAAAGAAAAGCTATCCGAAGACCTCGATGGAAATCAATTGTGATTTGGGAGAAGCAATTTTAGAGGCCTTCCCTGAAATTCGTGTAGATGTGCATAAGCCGGCAATTATGTTGAATATTGAAGTGCGAGATTTGATTTACATCTATTCGGAAATTATTCCTGGACCGGGCGGAATGCCGGTGGGAACCAATGGTAAGGCAATGCTTCTTTTGTCCGGTGGAATTGACAGTCCGGTAGCGGGATATATGATTGCAAAACGTGGGGTACAATTAGAGGCGACATATTTCCATGCACCACCGTATACAAGTGAACGTGCGAAACAAAAGGTTGTTGATTTGGCAAGATTGGTATCCAAATATTCAGGACCAATCAAACTGAATGTGGTAAACTTTACAGACATTCAATTGTATATATACGAGAAATGTCCACATGAAGAACTGACCATTATCATGAGACGCTATATGATGAAAATCGCAGAGCACTTTGCAAAGGAGAGCGGATGCTTAGGTTTGATTACGGGAGAAAGCATTGGACAAGTGGCGAGTCAGACCATGCAGAGCCTGGCGGCAACAAACGATGTGTGTACACTTCCTGTGTACCGTCCTTTGATTGGATTTGATAAACAGGAAATCATTGAGATTTCAGAAAAAATCAATACCTTTGAAACGTCGATTTTGCCATTTGAAGATTGTTGTACCATCTTTGTTGCAAAACATCCTGTAACAAAGCCGAATATTGGAATTATCAGACGTTCGGAGGAAAATCTTGCAGAAAAAATTGACGAACTGATGGCAGAAGCGATTAATACAGTGGAGAGTATAGTTGTCAAGTAAGGAAGTTCGCAAAAACCTTCGCTGGAGCTTTTTGTGAACCGCTTTGGCGAAATAAGATAACAAAGCCCCGCTTCTTAAGCGGGGCTTTAAGATTATACCATATATGGAGCAAGTTCAGTTACAATACTTTCCGCATTCGCATCATCTGCGTGAATGTGGAGGGTGATTGGTTTAGATAAATCTAAACTGAAAATACCCATAATCGATTTTGCATCGATTACGTATCTTCCGGATACTAAATCGAAATCATAATCGAATCTATTGATTAGGTTTACAAATGTTTTCACTTTATCAATTGAATTTAAAGAAATGTCTACTGCTTTCATAAATAACCTCCTTGATTGTTTGTTATCTACAGATATCTTATGCTGATTGGAAATAAAAGTCAAGGAACAAATTTATGCTAAATGAAAGAAAGGATAAAAACATGAAGAAAGTCGCATTACACAACTTAGGGTGTAAAGTAAATGCATACGAAACAGAAGCAATGCAGGAAATGCTGGAAAAGAACGGATACGAGATTGTACCTTTTAAAGAAGGCGCTGATATTTATATTATCAATACATGTACCGTCACCAATATGGCTGACCGCAAATCTCGTCAGATGCTTCACCGTGCGAAGAAGATGAATCCGAATGCACTGGTGGTTGCAACCGGATGCTATGTGCAGGCAAAAGAAAATTCCGGTGAGGTGGATGAATGCATTGATGTAATTATTGGTAATAATAAGAAAAAAGACCTGATTGAAATTTTAGAGCAGCATATTCAGAAGGCTGTGATAGATATCAATCACACCAAAGAATACGAGGAGATGCACCTTAGTAAGACCGCGGAACATACGAGAGCCTATATTAAAGTACAAGATGGCTGTAATCAGTTCTGTACCTACTGTATTATTCCATTTGCAAGAGGCCGGGTGCGAAGCCGTGCAAAAGAGGATGTCATTCGAGAGGTAACAGATTTGGCGAATAACGGATACAAAGAGGTTGTGCTTACCGGAATCCATTTGAGTTCTTATGGCGTAGACCTTGAGGGAGAAGATTTATTATCGCTAATTCTTGCTGTGAACGACGTTGCGGGAATTGAGCGTATTCGTTTGGGCTCCTTAGAACCGAGAATTATTACGGAGGAGTTTGCCAAAACCATAGCCGGTTTAACAAAGATGTGTCCACATTTCCATTTGTCCCTGCAAAGCGGATGTGATGAGACACTTCGTAGAATGAACCGCAGATACACTTCAGAAGAATATTATGAGAAATGTGAGCTTCTTCGCAAGTATTTTGACAATCCGGCTCTTACAACGGATATTATTGTGGGATTTCCGGGTGAGACAGAGGAAGAGTTTGAAAAGTCCAAAGCGTTTGTGGATAAAGTGGATTTCTACGAGACACATGTGTTCAAATATTCCAAGAGGCAAGGAACGAAAGCAGCTGTTATGGAAAATCAGGTTCCGGAACAAATCAAGACGCAAAGAAGTAACATTTTGTTAGAGCTTGATGCCAAGAAAAGAGAAAAGTACGAATCAAATTTTGTTGGAAAAGACGTCGAAGTGCTTATGGAAGAAAGTGTACAAATAAATGGAGAAACATTTCAGGTTGGACACACAAAAGAATATGTAAAAATTGCACTACAAACGGAAGAAAACCTGCAAAATCAAGTGACAAATGTGGAAATTGTCAGTCGGTCACAAATTATTCGTTGAATTTGACAAACAATTATATTAGAATAAAAAGAGGAATATAAGCAAAGGACGTGACAAGATGAATAGAATCAGTAATACACAATTTTTTCAGGTAGAGAATGGTCCACAGATTCAAGCAAAAGACCTTCTTGAAATTGTTTATCAGGCTCTGCGTGAAAAGGGATACAATCCGGTTAGTCAGATGGTTGGATATATTATGTCCGGAGACCCAACCTATATTACAAGCCACAATGGTGCAAGAAGCCTTATTATGAAAATGGAACGTGATGAATTAGTAGAAGAAATGTTAAAGACTTATATTAATCATCATAATTGGGAATAATTGTATGAGGATTATGGGTTTAGACTATGGTTCAAAGACTGTGGGAGTTGCTATTAGCGATTCCTTAGGAATTACAGCGCAGGGAATTGAAACCATTGAGAGAAAAGAGGAAAATAAGCTTCGACAAACGCTTGCCAGAATTGAGGCACTGGTAAAAGAGTACGAAGTAGAGAAGATTGTGTTAGGATTTCCAAAGAATATGAACAACACAATTGGTGAACGTGCGGAAAAATCGTTGGAATTAAAAGAAAAATTAGAAAGACGTATTGGAGTTCCTGTCATTATGTGGGACGAAAGGCTTACGACTGTAGAGGCTGAGAGAACCTTGATTGAGAGCAAGGTAAGGAGAGAAAACCGCAAGAAATATGTGGACAAGATTGCGGCGGTTTTTATTTTACAAGGCTATTTGGATTCACTTGGATTTTGACAAGAGTAAGAACATAAGGGGAAAATATGGAGAAGATTAAATTTACATTCGAAGATACAAAAGAGGTCGTTGAGTTCTTTGTATTGGAACAGACAAGAGTAAACGGAAGCAACTATATTTTGGTTACAGATTCAGAAGAAGATGAGGCAGAATGTCTGATTTTAAAGGATACGAGTGCGGCGGAAGATACAGAAAGCCTGTATGAGATCGTAGAGGATGACGTCGAACTATCAGCTATCTTAAAAGTATTCGAAGAATTGTTGGAAGATGTAGATATTGAGATGTAGTGAGTTGCGAAAGCTAGAATAGTAAGACATGGAGGTGTAATGTGAAGAAAGTAAATGATTCAAAATTAAAAATTATTCCAATCGGAGGATTGGAGCAAATCGGAATGAATATTACTGCTTTTGAATATGAAGATACCATCGTTGTTGTGGATTGCGGTCTTGCATTCCCAGAGGATGACATGCTTGGTATTGACTTGGTTATTCCGGATGTCACATATTTGAAGGATAATATAGAAAAAGTAAAAGGGTTTGTGATTACCCACGGTCATGAAGACCATATCGGTGCTTTGGCGTATGTGTTGAAGGATATAAACGTGCCAATCTATGCAACAAAGCTTACCATTGGCGTTATTGAAAATAAGCTCCGTGAGCATGATATGCTGCGCAGTACAAGAAGAAAAGTTGTAACCTATGGGCAGTCCATTAATTTGGGACAACTTCGCATTGAATTTATTAAAACAAACCATAGTATTCAGGATGCTGCAGCGTTGGCAATCTATTCGCCGGTAGGAATCGTTGTTCATACGGGTGACTTTAAAGTGGATTATACTCCTGTATTTGGGGATGCAATTGATTTGCAAAGATTTGCAGAAATTGGGAAAAAAGGTGTACTTGCATTGATGTCTGATAGTACCAATGCAGAAAAAGCAGGATTTACCCAGTCAGAACGCACCGTAGGTGTAACCTTTGACCATTTGTTTGCAGAACATTGCAACAGTCGAATTATTATTGCAACCTTTGCTTCAAACGTGGACCGTGTGCAACAGATTATCCGTTCCGCATGCAAGTATGATAAAAAGGTTGTAGTGGAAGGTCGTAGTATGGTTAATATCATTACGACCGCTATGGAGTTGGGATATCTTGATATTCCAAAGAATACATTGATTGATATTGATGAATTGAAAAATTATCCGGATGAGAAGACGGTTCTTATCACAACAGGAAGCCAGGGAGAATCTATGGCTGCATTGTCCAGAATGGCAGCAGATATCCACAAAAAAGTTTCCATTAAGCCGGGAGATACAGTTATCTTCAGTTCTTCACCAATTCCGGGAAATGAAAAAGCAGTTTCCCGTGTGGTAAATGAGCTTTCTCAAAAGGGAGCAAATGTAATCGTGAGAGACGCGCACGTATCGGGACATGCATGTCAGGAAGAATTGAAGTTAATCTATTCTTTATTAAAGCCGAAATATGCTATTCCGGTGCATGGTGAATACCGTCATTTGAAAGCAAACGCAGGAATTGCAGAGGCTCTTGGTGTACCGAAGGAAAACATTTTTATCCTGCAGTCCGGCGATGTGCTGGCGCTTGATGCAAATGAGGCTAAGGTCGTAGATAAAGTGCATACCGGAGCGATTTTAGTAGACGGTCTTGGAGTTGGAGATGTTGGAAATATCGTTTTGCGAGACAGACAGCATTTGGCAGAGGATGGTATTATGATTGTTGTTCTTACTTTGGAAAAGGGAACCAATCAATTGCTCGCAGGGCCGGATATTGTTTCCAGAGGATTTGTATATGTTAGAGAATCTGAAGGTTTGATGGAGGAAGCCAGACAGATTTTGTATGAAGCATTGGATAAATGCTTACAAAATCGCTATGCAGACTGGAGCAGAATCAAACTGGTGATTCGTGATACTTTGAATGATTTTATATGGAAGAAGACAAAGAGAAAACCGATGATTCTTCCGATTATTATGGATGTGTAAAATATGATTGTAGATGAACGAATGCGTACGTTTATCCATTCATTAGAGACAGAAAACAGCCAGATATTAGAGACCATAGAGAAAGAAGCTCTGGATACTTTTGTTCCGATTATTCGGAAAGAGATGCAGAACTTTTTGAAAGTACTTTTGGCGATAAAAAAACCGAAACGAATTTTGGAAGTAGGTACAGCTGTTGGTTTTTCTGCAATTCTAATGAGTGAATATGCGCCGGAGGATTGTAAAATAACAACAATTGAAAAATATGAAAAGCGGATTCCAATTGCACTTGAGAATTTCAAACGGGCAGGAAAAGAGGATAAGATTACGCTTATAGAGGGCGATGCTTTGGAGGTCCTAAAGGGGCTCGATGGAGAATATGACTTTATCTTTATGGATGCCGCAAAAGGGCAGTATATTTATTATATGCCGGAGGTGATTCGTCTGCTTTCTAAGGACGGAGTGTTGGTGTCAGACAATGTGCTGCAGGATGGAGATATCATTGAATCTCGATTCGCAGTAGAAAGAAGAAATCGCACCATTCACAGCCGTATGCGAGAATATTTATACGAATTAAAGCATCATAAATTATTAGAGACTTCGATTATCCCGTTGGGTGATGGAGTGGCGCTGAGTACAAAAGTAAGAGAGGAATAAGGGAATGGCAAGACATCCTGAATTATTGATTCCGGCAAGTAGCCTGGAGGTATTAAAGACAGCCGTTATCTTTGGAGCAGATGCGGTATATATAGGTGGCGAAGCGTTTGGTCTTCGCGCAAAGGCAAAAAATTTCTCATTGGATGAGATGAGAGAGGGTATTAGGTTTGCTCATGAGCATGATGTGAAAGTATATGTAACAGCCAATATTTTAGCCCACAACTATGATTTGGCTGGTGTTAGAGAGTATTTTGAAGAGTTGAAGGAAATAAAACCGGATGGACTCATCATTGCAGACCCGGCAATTTTTGAGATTGCAGGTGAAGTGTGTCCGGAAATTGAGCGTCATATCAGCACACAGGCAAACAATACAAACTATGGAACCTTTAATTTCTGGTACAAGCAAGGGGCAACCCGCGTGGTAACTGCCAGAGAATTGTCGTTGGAGGAAATTAAAGAAATCCGTGCAAACATTCCGGAAGATATGGAGATTGAGACCTTTGTACATGGGGCAATGTGTATTTCTTATTCCGGACGTTGTCTGCTGAGCAACTATATGGTTGGAAGAGATGCAAATCAAGGTGCCTGCACACATCCTTGCCGTTGGAAATATTCCATTGTGGAGGAAACGAGACCAGGCGAAGTGATGCCCGTGTTTGAAAATGAAAGAGGAACCTATATCTTCAATTCCAAGGATTTGTGTATGATTGAACATATCCCGGAACTTATCGAGTCGGGTGTTGATAGCCTTAAGATAGAAGGACGTATGAAAACGGCTCTCTATGTTGCTACAGTTGCAAGAACCTACCGTAAAGCAATCGATGATTATAAGAAGGATCCGGAAATTTATAAGCAAAACATGCCATGGTATCTGGACCAGATTTCTAACTGCACATATAGGCAATTTACGACAGGTTTCTTCTTTGGAAAGCCAAACGAGGATAGTCAGATTTACGACAACAATACCTATGTGAAAGAATACACTTACCTAGGTATTATTGGAGAAGAACGAGACGGAACCTATCGCATTGAGCAGAGAAATAAATTCTCCGTAGGTGAGAAGATTGAGGTCATGAAACCAAACGGCGACAATGTAGAAGTTGTTGTAAAACGTATTTTGACGGAGGATGGTGTAGAGCAGGAAAGTGCACCACATCCAAAGCAGGTTCTTTATGTGGATTTGGGTATTGTTGTTGATAAATACGATATCTTAAGAAGACAAGAATAAAAGTTTTATAATAAATATGTAGCTGCGATACTCCTAAAAGTAGTCTCGCAGCTTTTCTATTGCGCTTTTTTCAATTCTGGAAACATAAGAACGGCTGATTCCTAATTGCTCTGCAATCTCTCGTTGGGTGTATTCCTCTTGATTATAAAGCCCATATCGCATTTTTAAGACCAGTCGTTCGCGAGGGGATAGTACAGATTCAAGTTTATCATAAAGAAGCAAGATATCGTCTTTTAGGGCGATTTTTGAATGTATATCTGTATCCTCGGCTTCCATGATGTCATATAGCTGAATTTCATTGCCTTCACGGTCTGTCCCAATGGGTTCATACAAGGACACTTCCTTGGAAATTTTCTTACGTGTTCGTAACATCATCAGAATTTCATTCTCTATGCATCTTGCCGCATAGGTTCCCAACCTATTATTTTTGTCAGGATTAAAGGTGATAATTGCTTTGATTAATCCGATTGTTCCGATGGAGATTAAATCTTCTTGACTTTCCTCCAGATGTTGGTATTTTTTCATAACATGAGCCACTAACCGCAAGTTTCGCTCAATGAGAATGTGTTTCGCTTCCAAATCCCCTTCGAGGTATTTCTGTAGATAATATTGTTCCTCCTCCGCAGACAGTGATGGTGGAAATGTCTTCAAGATAGCACCTCTGGGCGTATTTAATATTAATGTATGATAGGACAAAATAATTGTTGACAGGTGAGAGCATGTATTTCGGTTGACTTTGTTCAGTTGTTTTAATAGTATAATAATCAAGAGATAAAACTATTTAAAGGAAAGAACAAATGAAAAAGTGTCCCAACTGTAATTTGGAATTGCCAAGTGAAGCACATTTTTGTCCAAAGTGTATGTATGAATATCCTAGAGTGGCAAGGCAAAGAAAAAGAATTAAGTTTATAAAAAAGAAAAAGAGAGTGCGTATTATAGTCGTTTTGGTAGTTGTTTTGTTGTTAAAAGATTTCTGGCCATTGTTAAGGCTACTTATACCTAAAAGTAGTGAAAAGGAAACAACAAGGCAGAATCAACCAAGCATAGAATTGACATTTCGAACCAATGAAATGTCTGGAGAGAATCCTGCGATAATTCATGATTTCGAGGATATACTTTTTACGGATTTGGATTCTGTTTCGCAAATACTTGGTGAGGAAATAGAGGAAAGCTATCCAGATGGAGAATATATGGTACACGAATATGAAAGTGTAGAGATAGAGGTCTCGCAAGATGAAAGAGTAAAAAGTATTTATGTTGATTATTTGAATGCTACAGATGAAATCATAGAGCAATATGGCATTCATGGTATAAATGGAAAAACAAGCAGAGAAGAAGTAAGAGGAAGGATAGGAACTCCAGACCAAAATTTTGAAGAAGAGTGGAGTTATAGGTTTGACGGAGAGAGAGGTATGCCGACATTGAGAGTTTTCTTTGATGAAAATGGCATGGTAACAGCACTGCAGTATTATACTCTGCAGTAGTGTTACAATATGTTTTGAGAATGGTCGAAAAGAGCATTGTTTGTTTGAATGATGGAATATTTGTTATTCAAACACCAAATGAGAATGCTATCACGTTCATTCTTTGGATATAAAGGGGAAAAGCCAGCGTATTTTAATAATTGCTGCGCTTCTGAAAGAGATAAATGCATACCAAAAGCCAAAGAAATCAATTTATCTCTGGATGGAAATCTTTTTCCAGAAAATATCTGATAACCATAAATCTCGTTTAATTCAGAATCGTGAATAATTTGAGATTTTTTCAATTCCTTTTTATCTGCCAGTTGGTTTAAATAATCACATAATGGTGATTCAATCAGATGTTCTTTTTCAGATTGAATGTAATGTTCAATGGATTTGCTAGAATTTAATGCGTCCATTAATTCATTAGTGGATTTTTTCGTCATTTGTATCACCTCGGCAGAAGTATAGCATGGAAAATAAAATGTTGCAATGGAGAAAACAATGAGTAGTGAAATGTATGAGTGGATTGAAAAGAGTATAGAGGAATATTATCATCTTGTGAAAGTGTTGAAAAAAGATGATAAGAAAGAAATTGTGTTGTACCAACATAAAGAGAGTGGGAAAACGGTTATAGTAAAACGGCTGAAACATAAATCTAACGTATATGAGAAGTTGGCAACCATAGAACACTCGAATGTTGTTAAAGTTTTAGAAGCAAGTAGCAACGATGAGTGTACCATAGTCATAGAGGAATATTTGGATGGAATATCTGTTGCAGACCTGTTGGAGAATCAAAGTATTTCCTCGAAAATGGCTTATCAGATTATTTTGCAAGTTTGTGATGGGTTGGAAATTCTTCATGAAAACGAGATTGTTCATAGGGATATAAAACCAGAAAATGTATTTGTTTTGGAAGATGAAAGTGTTAAGATTATTGATTTTGACGCTTCAAGAATTTATAGAAAATACGAGAAAAAAGACACAGTTGTGTTAGGTACTATAGGTTATGCTCCACCAGAACAATACGGAGAAGCTCAGACGGACGCAAGAAGTGATATTTATGCATTGGGTGTTTTGATGAATGTATTGTTTACTGGGAAACATCCAGTTAATGAAGTTGCGAATGGCAAAGTGGGAAATATCATTGAAAAGTGTATCATGGTAAATCAAAATAAAAGATATAGAAATGTATCAGAGATAAAAGAACAATTAAAAAAGTTAACATACTAAGCACGGTGCTTAGTACAAGAAAACTGCCTACCATTATAATAGTGATAGGCAGTTTTTCTGTCTACATAACAGATGAAGAAGAACGTGGGTAAGGTTTCTTCTCATCAGTCAGCCCGGATAGATAGTCCATGCTTGTACCAAGGGCGAGGGCTATCTTCCGGCATTGCTCAAAGGTATAATAGCGTTTACCGTTTTCAATTTTAGAGTAATCGCTTTGGTCAATACCCGTAAGATGTTGCATTTTAATTTGCGTATAACCTCGCTCAATACGCAAATCTTTTAGACGGGACAAGAGATCACCTCCTAAAAATAGTATTACCATAATTATGGATGAAATGACCTATTGACTTTAGGGCGAAATTGACCTAAAATAAGACAAAATAATTGAACTAAGGAGGAGATAAACTATGAAAAAATTAGCATCATTTATTATCAGTTTGATTCTTATATTTGCTTGTTGCATGCCGGCATTTGCGGCGGGTGAAAGTGCATCTTGCAGTGGAAATGCAAATGTAACAGTGGGGCAAAACATTACATTAACTTTTTCGTTGTCTGGATATTCAGAAGCAACATCTGGAGGTATAACCATATCACACGGAAGTGAGTTTGAGATTGTAAGCGGAACATGGTTAAAAACAGGCACACTGACAGATTTCAATGTTGCAAATAAGCAAGGCGCAGTTTTGTTCGGAAGCCCTACTAATATTAATGGAAGCATCTTCCAAGTTGTATTAAAGGCAAAGACCGCATCTGCAAGTGCAAAAAGCGTAAGCGCAACCTTTACAATGAAAAATGGTGGAACCAGTTTACCACAGACTACAGCAACAAAATCTATTCAGATTGGATGTGCAACACATAACTATTCTGCTTGGTCAAACAACAACGTAACAAATCACATACATACCTGCTCAGCATGTAATCATTCTGAAACACAGAATCACACATGGAACAGTGGGGAGACAATAAAGCAGGCGAGTTGTAAAGAAGCGGGAGAAAAGAAATTCACCTGTACGACCTGTAATGCAACGAAGACAGAGTCGATAGCTAAAACATCAAACCACAGTTATGGTTCTTGGAGTGAAACAAAAGCACCAACCTGTACCACAACAGGAACACAGACAAGAACTTGTTCTGTTTGTTCTAAAACAGAAACTACGACTATTAATGCAAAGGGACATAGTTTTGGAAGTTGGTCGCAAGTTTCAGCACCTTCCTGTACAACGGCTGGACAGCAGAAGCGTACTTGTACAAGAAGTGGATGTTCACATTCTGAAACAAAATCAGTTGTAGCATTAGGACATAAGTTTAGTAATCCGACAGTGACAAAACAACCAACTTGTACGGAAACAGGAGTTGAAACAGGAACCTGTTCACGTTGTTCGCAGAAGACTACAAACACAATCAAAGCAACTGGTCATAAGTATGGAAGTTGGACAGCAGTAACCGCAGCAACCTGTACAGCGCAAGGTCAGGAAGAACGTGCATGTTCAAAATGTTCACAGAAAGAAACAAGGGCCATTGAAGCATTAGGACATGATTTTGAGAATCCAACACTTATCAAAGAAGCGACACTGACATCAACCGGTTTGATGGAGGGAAAGTGTAAGAGATGTGGCGAAGCCACACAGGAAGTTGTTCCATGTAAGGTAGAAGATACTACAACAGGCATTACGATAGAAACAACAGAAGGTGTATTTGCAGAAGGAACAACCACAAATTTTACAGTCATTACAAAAGATGATGGTAATTATGAGAGTGTAAAAAATGCTGTTGCTGACAAAGGAAGCAAATTCGCATCATATAACATTCAATATATGCTAAATGGAGCTGCAGTATCTCCAAATGGGGAATATACACTTCTTCTTCCAAATGCGGATAAATTGAGTGCTGATACTATCTTAGTGTTACATATTGCTGAAGACGGAACCGTGACAGAAAAAGAATTTACTGTTAATGAGGACGATAAGATTGCTGTAAAAACAGCAGAATCCGGAACATACGTTGTGGTGGACACGAATGAGACGGAAGAAGATGAGATAGAAACTAATGCAAATGTAGAAAATAAAAAGGAAAGCAAAAATAATGCTCTTGTATTAATTATTGTTGTGGCAATTGTGGTTATCCTTGCAAGTGTTGTAGGTGCAATCATAATATGCAAAAAGAAACAGAGTAAATAGGTATTCAGAACAAAGGAGAATGCACGTGAAAGTGATTAACAACAATGTAATAAAAAGATATTCTTCTAAGATTGTGACAATATTTGTAGGCGTTCTGCTGTTAACGATTATAGTTATGTTATCAGATAGTTTTACTGTTGATTCGCAAGAAACGCCTCATGGAACTACAGGGGACTGTACATGGGAAATTATGGGAGGTGTATTGACTATCTCTGGTGAGGGACCTATGGAAGATTACACATTGTGGGGGAATAAGGCTGAGTATTTGAATTACAATTTTGATAGAGTTGTTATTTCGGATGGAGTAACGAGTATAGGTGATTATGCATTTTATGCATGTAGTAGTTTGACAAGTATTGAAATACCAGACAGTGTAGTAAACATGGGCCGATCTGCATTTGAGGGTTGCAGTGGTTTGATAAGCATCAGAATCCCGTTTATAGGAGGAAGTGCTACATCAAATGAACGCTTTGATTATATTTTTGGAACTATTCCAACAACATTAAAAAAGGTTGAAATAGGTAATAATTGTACGAATATAGGAGAAGATGCATTTTATGGATGTGATCATCTGACAGATATAACGATATCTGACAGTGTAAAAAATATAGGAGAATATGCATTTTACGGATGTAATGGCCTAACAAGGATTGAAATACCGAACAATGTAACAAGTATAGGTAAACGTGCTTTCTATAAATGTAATAGTTTAATAAGTATAAGAATACCATTTGTCGGAGGGAGTGTGACATCAGATGAGCACTTTGGTTATATCTTTGGTGCAATAAAAGATAATACTGAAGAAGATTATATTCCAACAACGCTAGAGATAGTTGAAATAGGTGATAAATGTACACAGATAGGTGAATATGCATTTGAAGATTGTGATGGTTTAGCAAGTATAACGATACCGAATGGTGTAACAAGTATCGGGCGTTATGCATTTTCTGGATGTAGTGGCTTGACAAATATAGAAATACCGGACAGTGTAACGAGCATTGAATATTCAGCGTTTTATGGATGCAGTGGCTTGACAAGTATAAAAATACCGTTTGTTGCTCACTTTGATTATATTTTTAGAACTGTTCCAAAAACACTTGAAAAAGTTGTAATAGGTGATAAATGTACAAGTATCGGGAGTTCGGCATTTTCTGGATGCAGTGGTTTGACAAGTATAACGATACCGAATGGTGTAACAAGCATTGGTGATAGTGCGTTTTCTGGATGTAGTGGCCTGACAAGTATTGAAATACCGAATAGTGTAACAAGTATCGGGCGTTCTGCATTTGAGGGATGTAGTGGATTGACAAATATAGAGATTCCAGGCGGTGTAACTGATATAGCAGAACATGCATTTTCTGGATGTAGCGGCTTGTCGAAGGTAGAAATACCAGATGATGTAACAGACATAGGTTTTTCAGCGTTTTTTGGGTGTGACGGCTTGACAAGCATAAAAATACCAGACGGTGTAGCCAGCATAGGTTCTTTAGCATTTTCTGGATGCAATGGTTTGACAAGTATAGAAATACCAAACAGTGTAACGAACATAGGAACTTCTGCATTTTATGGGTGTAATGGCTTAATAAGTATAAAGATACCTTTTGTTGGCGGAAGCACTACATCAGAAGACAGCTTTAACTATATCTTTGGAACGCCATCGGGTATTCCAGCAACATTGAAACAAGTTGAAATAGGTGATACATGTACAAGTATAGGCGTTTATGCTTTTTCTGGATGTAGTGGCTTAACAAAAATCACAATACCAGAAAGTGTAACAAACATAGGTGATTATGCATTTTATGGGTGTAGTGGTATGACAAGCATAACAATACCAGGCAGTGTAACAAGCATAGGCATGCTGGCATTTTATAGATGTAGCGGTTTGACAGATATAACGATATTGGAAGGAGTTATGAGTATAGGTGGTGGTGCATTTGAAGGGTGTAGTGCTTTGACGAGTATGACGATACCAGAAAGTGTAACCAGTATAGGTGGTGGTGCATTTGAGGGATGTAGTGGTTTGACGAGTATAACGATACCAGAAAGAGTAACCAGTATAGGAAGATATGCATTTTCTGGATGCAGTAGTTTGACTAGCATGAAAGTACCATTTGTAGGTGAGAGTGCCACGTCAAATCAATATTTAGGTTATCTTTTTGGAGCATCATTTGCTTCCGAACAAGAGGATTATGTTCCTACAACACTTAAAAAAGTTGAAATAAGTAACAAAGATGCACATATAGGTGATAGTGCATTTGAAGGCTGTAGTGGAATAACTAGTGTGATGCTACCAGACGGTGTGACTAGCATTGGTAATAATGCCTTTAATGGATGTATTAGTCTCACGAGCATTAACATTCCGGAAGGAGTAACCAGCATTGGTGATTATGCATTTATGGAATGTAGTGAATTAACAAGCATAACGCTACCAGACGGTGTAACCAGTATAGGATGGCGTGCATTTTGTAAATGCAACAACTTGACGAGTATAACAATACCAGACAGTGTGACTAGTATAAGAGGTGGTGCATTTGAAGGATGTACTGGCTTAACAAGCATAGAAATACCAGGAAGTGCAACTAGCATCGATGTTGATACATTTAGAGATTGCAGTGGACTGACAAGTCTTACGATACAGAATGGTGTGACAAGTATAGGAACTTCTGCTTTTGCTGGATGCAGTGGATTAACAAACGTTGAAATACCAGGAAGCGTAACTGACATCTTTTTTTGGGCATTTGAAGGATGTAGTGGTTTAACAAGTCTTATACTAGAGAATGGAGTATCAGGTATATGGGAAGGTGCATTTTTGGAATGTAGTAGCCTGACAAGAATTGAGATACCGGAAAGTGTAACGATTATCGAACCGGGTGTATTTGTTGGATGTAGTGGACTAACAGAAATGGAGGTTGCGAAAAACAACCAAATTTATCATTCGGATAATAATTGTATAATAGAAACTAAAACAAACACTTTAGTTGCAGGATGTAAAAATAGTGTGATACCTGGATATATAGTGAGTATCGCAGACCATGCATTTAATGGATGCAGTGGTTTGACGAATGTTGACATACCGGGAGGTGTAGCAAGCATAGGTCAATTTGCGTTTGAGTGGTGTACAAGTTTAATAGGTGTTGTACTACCGAGTACTGTAATGGATATTGGGAATGCAGCATTTATGGGATGTAGCAGTTTAACAAACATCGAACTACCAGAAAATATAACAGAGATTATGCCTGCAGCATTTTCTGGATGTAGTAGTCTGACAAGCATTTGTATTCCGAAAGGAGTAATATGTATCTATGATTCTGCATTTAGCGAGTGTGACAAACTTGAAGAAATTTGGTATAGTGGAAGCCAAACGGACAAAGATAATATCAAAATAGGCGAAGACAATACCTATTTAGAAGATGCTGTTTGGCATTTTGATTCATGTAAGGAACATACATACAGTAATAATTGTGACAGTAGATGTAACGAATGTGGTTGGACTCGGATCCAAAATGAGCATGACTTTTCTATGAATAATGAAATGACGTGTAAATCTTGTGGTTATAGTAAGCAACCTGAACAACCAATATTAGATAGTAAGACAATCGATACGGTTACATTGATGCGTTTTGAAGGTTTTGAATATAGTAAAGACGGTGAAAATTGGCAAGATAGCAATGTGTTTACCGGTCTTTCTCAAAATACCAACTACACTTTCTACCAGAGAGTGAAAGAATCGTCAGTTGCTATGGTGAGTGAAACAAGCACAGGGTTAATCGTGAAAACAGATGAGAAACCAGCATATATTATTGGTGACATTAATAATGATAATGAAATAACCGATGCTGATGCGCTTTACTTACTGTATCACACCATCTTCGGCGATTCATATCCGATAGAACAGCATTGTGATTACAACAATGATGGATCAGTAACCGATGCTGATGCATTGTATTTACTTTATCATACCATATTTGGGGACAGTTACCCATTAAATTAGCACTGTATAAATATGATTGGATTAGAAAGGTATAGCAAAGCATTTATGGACGAAAGAGAAAGAACAATTTGGAAAATGAATTTACTTCTCAAAGGGAAGAGTAATTTTAAATTCTGTAAGGACAAGAGTATTGTTGGATTTGGTTGGGGATTGAAAGATCCTGGAACTAATGATTATGAAGAATACAAAAGAGTTACCAAGTTAGAGGCACAATATTATGCAGATGGAAAATACAGCTACGCATTAAAGTGTGCAATGAATGGCTTTGAAAGGATGAAGCCAGGAGATTTAATCATATTACATGATGAAAACATGAAATTCCACATATGTATTGTTTCAGATGATGATAAAACTGTTAGTCAAGAAACAGAGTATTATGACGCAAATGTTACCTGCAACAGAAAGGTTAAATTCCTACCCAAAAAGTTTGAAAAGGAAGACTTACAGACATTACGTGTAGAGCCAAGACACTGTATTGCTAGGCATACCATTGAACGAATGCTTACAGATGATGGAAAAGATTTGGTAAATTATGTGATAGAAAATTATGCTTCCTATTTGTCCTAAATGCGCTTTAAATTACTTTTGGGAAAAAGATTTAAAAAGGTCATAGAGGGACAAATAGAGTGTAATAAGAATTGAATTAGGGTTTCAAGAAGAGATGTTTCAGAAATGAAATGTCTCTTTTTATGTATTACCATAGAAACGAAAAATATTCTTGCAAATAGGATCGGTTGTGTGGTAACATGTCTGTACCAAAACATGACACAGATTTGTTTTAAATCATTCAAAGTGTCAGAAAGGCGTTTGTTCAAAAACGTATCTGAATTTCAAGACATTTCAGTCAGAGAATTTCAAACTTGGTGAAATAATGAAAGATTGGAAGGTGAATGCCTATGATTGTCGAAAAGTTTCTGTATTTCGATGTTTTTTACTACCATTAAGACTAAAAATATGTTAAAGTATAAGGAGAGAAGAATATGAATAAAAAGAAAAGTTTACAGGAACTAACATTTAAAGATAACTTCATGTTTGGAGCAGTTATGTTGAATCCTGAAATTTGTAAAGGCGTTTTAGAACGTAGTTTAGGTATTGAAATTGAACGCGTAGAGATTAGCAAGGAAAGAAGTATAGTCTACAATCCGGAATACAAGGGGATTCGTTTGGATGCTTATGCGAAAGATGAAAATAACACCAGATATGATGTAGAAATGCAGGTGCTCAGAAAGTCTGCGATTCAAAAGAGAGCAAGATATTATCATGGACAGATTGATATGGAAATTTTACTAAGCGGATTACCATATGAAGAATTGCCAGATACATATGTTATTTTCATCTGTGATTTCGATCCGTTTGACAAAAAGAAATACCGGTATACATGCAAAACCATTTGTGAAGAAGTACCAGAACTTCAAATGGATGATGGAGCACATACCGTATTCCTAAGTACAAAAGGCGAAAATAAAGAAGAAGTGCCAAAAGAGTTAGTTGATTTTTTAGAGTTTGTAGGGAAACCGCTTTCGGAGAGTGAGGCGGAGCAGGATGATATATTTATCCAAAAAGTGCAGACCACAATCCGCGAAGTAAAGAAAAGTCGAGAAATGGGGGCCAGGTATATGACATTTGAAGAATTGTTGAAAGATGAAAGAGCAGAAGGTAGAGCAGAAGGTAGAGCAGAAGGTAGAGCAGAAGGCGACAGAAATCGTCTTGTTAGTCAAGTACAGAAGAAATTAGCAAAAGGTGATTCTGTAGAGAAGATTGCAGATGATTTGATGGAAGAGTTATCGGTAATTCGGGAGATTATTAAAGAATTACAGTTAGAAAGGAGAGACTTGATATGAGTGAAAATAAGCAAACATATCGACGATTGGATTTGGAAAAATTACAAAGTAGAATTACCAAAGTCATTACAACAGAAGAAGCATTAAAAGATGTTGTACCTATGGAGTGGCCGGAGGAAGTAATGTCCGGAAAACAGAAGGTAATTATAGCGAGCAAGTGTTAATTTAGTATTACAATTTATTCTTTTTTATCAAACTAGGCGTATCAGCCAGATTATTCAAAACAAACAATTTAATAATGAAAGGAGCGTGCGTACATTATGTTTAGTACGGTTTTATCTGCGACCCTTCAAGGTCTCCATGTAGAGTTCGTGCAGGTGGAAGCAGATATTAGTAATGGACTGCCCATGTTTCATTTAGTGGGATATTTGTCTTCTGAAGTAAAAGAAGCGGGGGATAGGGTTCGAAGTGCAATTCGCAACTCAGGGTTTGTGTTGCCGGCAAAAAAGATGGTAATTAATCTTTCACCTGCCAATATCAGAAAAAAAGGCACAATTTTTGACTTGCCTATTGCTGTTTCAGTTTTAGCGGCCTTAGAGGAGTTTAAAGAGAGCGTATTGAAAGATATGCTCTTTGTCGGGGAATTGAGTTTGGATGGTAGTATCAAACGAGTTCCTGGGATTTTACCAATTGTACTTGAGGCACAAAAACAGGGTGTTAAGAGGTGTATTATTCCAAAAGAAAATCAAAAGGAAGGGGAGTTGGTTGAGGGGATTCAAGTTATTGGTGTAAGTACTTTGGAAGAAGTGTGCTGCATATTAAAGAAAAATAATATGGAGTGTATCGAAAAAAATACAGAGCATGGTATTTTGTTGAAAATTCCGGAAACCTACGAGGATTTTGCGGATATTCGAGGTCAACATTTAGTAAAACGGGCAGCAGAGATTGCAGTTGCCGGTAACCACAACTTACTCATGACTGGAGCCAGCGGTTCAGGGAAAACAGCTATTGCAAAAAGAATTCCAAGCATATTGCCGCCGCTTACTTTAGAAGAAAGCATAGAGCTTACCATGATTTACAGTATTCTGGGAGAGGTGGATGAAAATCATCCGCTGAAAACAGAGCGTCCTTTTCGAGAGGTGAATGCAACCATTACACAGGCTGCTCTTTTAGGTGGTGGAAGAATACCTAGACCCGGCGAAATCAGTTTGGCTCATAAAGGGGTTCTGTTCATGGATGAAATTGCTGAATTTTCGAGAAGTGTTATGGAGTCTCTTAGAAAACCCATGGAAGATCACAATATTAAAATTGTGCGGGAAATGGGAGAATTTGAGTTTCCGGCGGACTTTCTGTTGGTGGCGGCCATGAATCCATGTCCATGTGGGAATTATCCAGACTTGAATCGTTGTACCTGTACTTCTGCGCAGATTCAAAACTATGTTGGAAAATTAAGTCAGCCCTTTCTTGACCGCATTGACTTATGCGTAGAGGTCCAAAAGGTGCAGTATAGTGATTTGGCAGACACAGGTAAAGAAGAAGATTCCAAGGCCATTAGGGAGCGAATTCTTAGGGCAAGGCAGGTTCAGTCAGAACGATATTGCAGGGAAGGTATTTCGACAAATGCACAAATTTCTATGCAACGTATCGAGGAGTTCTGTGCTCTTGGAAGTGCGGAGAAAGAGATTATGGAGAAGGCTTATGAGCGTCTCGGATTATCTGCAAGGAGTTATCATAAGGTGTTACGTGTGGCCAGAACCATTGCGGATTTGGAGGAAAAAGAAAAGATAGAAGGTAAACATTTGCGCGAGGCGTTGAGCTATCGCAATATAGAGCATGGGTATCGGAGGCATTAATGAAATGAAGTACGAATATTGGTTTGCTAATTTACAAGGAATCAGCAATCGAAGAAAGATGGAAATTCGGGGAAAAGTGACAAATTTAGAACAACTATATAATATAGAAGAAACGGCATTAAAACAGTTGGAACTAAATGAAAAAGAACGGGGAAACTTAATAAAAAGCATAAAGGAATGGGATTTGGACAAAGAATATCAAAAGTTTACGGAGAGTGGAATACATTTTGTGCCAGTTACAGATAGCCGATATCCGAAAAAATTACTGGATATTGATTCGGCTCCATATGCCCTTTATGTGAAAGGAAAGCTGCCGGATGAAAACAAGATGGCAGTAGCCATTGTTGGAGCTAGAGAATGTAGTCCTTATGGGGAATCCATGGCAAGGAGATTTGCTAAATCTCTTGCAAGTGTAGGGATTCAAGTTGTAAGCGGTATGGCAAGAGGGGTGGACAGTGCGGGACAAAGCGGAGCGTTAGAGGGTGGTGGCGAAAGCTTTGCAATTCTTGGTTGCGGTGTGGATATCTGTTATCCAAGAGAGGTAATCGGACTTTATATGGACTTGCAGGAAAATGGTGGTGTAATATCCGAATTTCCAATAGGGACCAAACCTCTGCCACAGCACTTTCCAGCTCGCAATCGAATTATCAGCGGACTGGCAGATGCAGTCTTGGTAATAGAGGCAAAAGAAAAGAGTGGCTCACTGATTACAGCGGACATGGCATTGGAGCAGGGAAAAGATGTTTATGCCCTTCCGGGACCAATAAATAGCAAGCTTAGCAGGGGATGTAATCTCCTGATAAAGCAAGGTGCAGACCTACTTTTGTCCCCGGAGGAGCTACTGGAGGAATGGGGATTTTCATTTAGTAAAAATCAACAAAAAAAAGGTCTTATAAAATTTCCTCTTGAAAGTGAAGAAAATATAGTGTATAGTTGTCTCGATTTCCACCCCAAAAATTTGGAACATCTTCTGGGTATGACGAAGTATTCCGTTTCGGAGTTGCTGGATATATTAGTGAGTCTGGAATTAAAAGGGGTGATTAAAGAAGTTTCAAAAAATTATTATGCTATTGTGGAGGAAAAATAATGGCACGTTATCTTGTAATCGTGGAATCGCCTGCAAAAGTAAAAACGATTAAGAAGTTCTTGGGAAGCAGCTATGAAGTGCTTGCTTCAAATGGGCATGTACGTGATTTCCCTAAAAGTTCATTTGGAATTGATGTGGAACATGATTTTGAACCGAAATACATTACGATTAGAGGCAAGGGAGATATTCTTGCAAATTTACGAAAAGAAGTAAAGAAGGCAGATAAGATTTATCTCGCAACCGACCCTGACCGTGAGGGAGAAGCAATTGCATGGCACTTATATATTGCTTTAAAGTTAGAAAATAAAAAGGTATATCGTATCAGCTTTAATGAAATTACGAAGAATGCGGTTAAGGCATCTATTAAAGAGGCCAGAGAAATCGACATGGATTTGGTTGATGCGCAGCAGGCAAGACGTGCATTAGACAGAATGGTAGGATATAAAATCAGTCCTCTGCTTTGGAGTAAGGTGAAAAGAGGACTTAGTGCAGGGCGTGTGCAATCAGTAGCACTTCGTATTATTGCAGACAGAGAAGAAGAGATAGAAGCGTTTGTTTCGGAAGAATATTGGTCTTTAGATGCATTTTTAAATGTAGAGGGTGAGAAGAAACCGTTGGTGGCAAAATATCACGGAAACATCCACTCGCAAGAAAAAATGGATAAGCTTCTAAAGTCTTTGGAAAACGAAACCTTTGTTGTAGACGATATCAAAACAGGTGTTAGAAGTACAAAGGCACCGTTGCCATTTACAACTAGTACGCTGCAACAAGAAGCATCGAAGGCGTTAAATTTTGCAACACAAAAAACCATGCGAATTGCGCAACAGTTATATGAAGATGGTATTATCACTTACCTTCGTACTGACTCTACAAGAGTATCAGTGGAGGCAGATGCAAATGCCAGAGAATTTGTTGCAGAACAATATGGAGAGCAGTATGTTGCTACCGCTTCGAAAAAGGCTTCCGAAGATAAGAAAATTCAGGATGCTCACGAGGCAATTCGTCCGACAGATGTAACAAGAACACCTGCTAAGTTAAAGGATTCAGTTTCCAGAGATCAGCTCCGTTTGTATCAGTTGATTTGGAAACGCTTTGTTGCCAGCAGAATGCAACCTGCAAAGTATGAAACAACAACAGTTAAAATCAGTGCTGGAAAGCACAAATTTACTGTGAACACCTCCAATATCAAATTTGAAGGCTTTAGGGCAGTATATATCGAATCTGATGAAGAAAAAGAAGAAAGCAATGTGTTGGTAAAACGTATCAATAAGGATTCCAAACTTACAATTGATTCTTATGAACCGAAACAGCATTTTACACAGCCGCCGGCGCACTATACAGAGGCAACTCTTGTAAAAGCATTGGAGGAACTTGGGATTGGACGTCCAAGTACGTATGCCCCAACCATATCTACTATTATTGCAAGACGCTATGTGGCAAAAGAGCAGAAGAATCTCTACATTACAGAGATAGGGGAAGTGGTAAATGATATCATGAAGCAATCCTTTGCAAGTATTGTAGATGTAAGCTTTACTGCAAACATGGAAGGGCTTCTTGATATGATCGCGGAAGGAAAGGTTAACTGGAAAACAGTTACAAGTAATTTCTATCCGGACCTAGAAGAGGCAGTAGAGATAGCAGAGAAGGAACTTGAAAAAGTAAGCATTGCGGACGAGGAAACAGATGTTATCTGTGAAGAATGTGGCCGCAATATGGTTATTAAATATGGACCACATGGTAAGTTTTTGGCATGTCCAGGTTTTCCGGAATGTAGAAATACAAAAATGTATTTGGAAAAAATAGGAGTAGCATGTCCGATTTGTGGAAAAGATATTGTTATTCGAAAGACAAAGAAGGGCAGAAAGTATTACGGATGTGAAGATAATCCAAATTGTGAATACATGTCATGGAAGAAACCTGTGGAGATGTCCGACAAAAACTTGAAATAACCAGAATTGTATGATAATATATAGAATCATATGCTGGAGGAAGAGAAATGAGTGTACAATTATTAGATAAAACAAGAAAAATTAACAAATTGTTGCATAATAATAATTCAAGCAAAGTAGTATTTAATGATATCTGTGATGTATTGACTGAAACCATGGAATCAAATGTACTTGTTGTGAGTAAAAAAGGAAAAATTCTTGGAATAGGACGTTGTGCAGGTGTGGAACTGATACAAGAATTAATTGAAAACAAAGTAGGTACTCTTGTTGACAAGATGTTAAATGAAAGAATGCTTAATGTTTTATCTACTAAAGAAAATGTAAATCTTCAGACACTTGGCTTTTCGTCAGATGTGGCAAAGGACTATCAGGCAATCGTAACTCCAATCGATATTGCAGGAGAACGATTAGGCACCTTGTTTATGTACAAGAAAGCAGAAGCATATGAAATCGATGATATTATCTTAAGTGAGTATGGAACGACGGTTGTAGGACTTGAAATGCTTCGTTCTGTAAATGAAGAAAGTGCAGAGGAAATCCGTAAGGAACAGATTGTACAATCAGCAATTGGGACGTTGTCATTTTCTGAATTGGAAGCAATCATTCATATTTTTGATGAATTAGAAGGAAAAGAAGGTATCTTAGTTGCAAGTAAGATTGCTGACCGTGTTGGAATTACCCGTTCAGTAATTGTCAATGCGCTTCGAAAATTTGAAAGCGCAGGCGTAATAGAATCGCGTTCATCAGGAATGAAAGGAACTTATATTAAAGTTGTGAATGACGTCATCTTTGATGAGTTGGCTGCGATTAAGAAGCGTAAAGGATAAAGGGAATCAGAAATGGTTCCCTTTTTTGCAAGTAAGCACTTTGTTCAAACACAGAAAGGACAGAACAAATGAAGAAAGTTGATAGAGTAGAAATAAAAATGAAAAAGGCACTTTGTATAGGTGCAAAAATAGATGAACATACTTTTGTCTGTGAATTGTTAAGATATGACAGTAGAAGAGAAAGCCTCTATTTTGAAGTGGGGACATCTGATTTGACGGTATTTTCTTTAGATGCAATATATGAGTGTAAGCTTCAGTCGGGAACTTCTGTTTTGGAATGTACCGGAAGAATCAAGGAAAGATACTGTCAAGGGAATAAAAAAGTAATAAAATTTGAGATTGAAAACGGTTTTTTAAAAAATAATATAAAGTTGGTTGACAAACAAATAACAGAGTGATATTTTAGTACTAGATTGGCTTAGCACTCGAACAAAGAGAGTGCTAATAAATGTGAAATATTAAATTAAGGAGGCAATAGATATGAAATTAGTACCATTAGGAGACAGAGTTGTTCTAAAACAAGTGGAAGTGGAAGAAACAACCAAGTCAGGGATTGTTTTACCTGGACAGACAAAAGAAAAACCACAACAGGCTGAGGTTGTTGCAGTGGGACCGGGCGGAATGGTTGACGGAAAAGAAGTGACCATGCTTGTGGAGGTCGGTGACAAAGTTATTTATTCCAAATACGCAGGAACAGAAGTAGAACTTGACGGAACAGAATATCTTGTTGTAAAACAAAATGATATTTTAGCTGTGATTAAATAATTAGGAGGCAGATTATTATGGCAAAGGAAATTAAATACGGCGCAGAAGCCAGAGAAGCATTAGAGGCTGGCGTTAATAAATTAGCGAACACAGTAAGAGTGACAATTGGACCAAAGGGAAGAAATGTTGTTTTAGACAAACAATTTGGTGCACCGCTGATTACAAACGATGGTGTAACGATTGCAAAAGAGATTGAATTAGAGGATGCATTTGAAAATATGGGTGCACAACTGATTCGTGAGGTTGCTGCAAAGACAAATGATGTTGCCGGTGACGGAACAACAACAGCGACTGTTCTTGCACAGGCAATGGTTCAAGAGGGAATGAAGAACCTTGCAGCAGGAGCTAATCCAATTGTACTTCGCAAAGGTATGAAGAAGGCTACAAAGGTTGCAGTAGATGCGATTGCGGCTATGAGTAGCAAAGTGGAAAGCAAAGAGAGAATTGCAAATGTTGCCGCTATTTCAGCAGGAGATGCAGAAGTAGGTGAAATGGTTGCTGATGCAATGGAAAAAGTTTCTAATGATGGTGTTATTACAATCGAAGAATCTAAAACTATGAAAACAGAGTTAGATTTAGTAGAAGGTATGCAATTTGACCGCGGATATATTTCTGCGTACATGGCAACTGATATGGAAAAAATGGAAGCTGTATTAGATAATCCATATATCTTAATCACAGATAAAAAGATTACAAATATTCAAGATTTACTTCCTGTTTTAGAACAAATCGTGCAATCAGGGGCTAGATTGTTAATCATTGCAGAAGATATCGAAGGTGAAGCACTCACAACATTAATCGTGAACAAATTACGTGGAACCTTCAATGTAGTTGCAGTAAAAGCACCGGGATATGGTGATAGAAGAAAAGCAATGTTAGAAGATATTGCTATTTTGACAGGCGGACAGGTGATTTCTGAAGAAGTTGGTTTGGACTTAAAAGAAGCAACACTTGATATGCTTGGGCGTGCAAAATCTGTAAAAGTACAGAAAGAAAACACAGTCATTGTTGACGGCATGGGAGACAAAGCAAGAATTGCAGGACGTGTGGCACAGATTAAAGCGCAAATCGAAGAAACAACTTCTGAATTTGACAGAGAAAAATTACAAGAAAGACTTGCTAAATTAGCAGGCGGTGTTGCAGTTATTCGTGTTGGTGCAGCAACAGAAACAGAAATGAAAGAAGCGAAACTTCGTATGGAAGATGCATTATCTGCAGCTAAGGCGGCAGTGGAAGAAGGAATTGTAGCAGGTGGTGGTTCTGCTTATATTCATGCATCTAAGGAAGTTGCAAAACTGGCAGAAGAATTAGAAGGTGATGAAAAGACCGGTGTGAAGATTATCTTAAAGGCTTTGGAAGCACCACTTTATCACATCACTGCAAATGCTGGTTTAGAGGGCGCAGTTATCATCAACAAGGTTAGAGAACAGGAACCGGGCATTGGCTTTGACGCATATAAAGAAGAATATGTGGACATGGTAAAAGCAGGAATCCTTGATCCGGCTAAGGTTACAAGAAGTGCACTTCAAAATGCAACCAGTGTAGCATCTACATTATTGACAACAGAATCAGTAGTGGCAAACATCAAAGAAGAAACACCGGCAATGCCAGCAGGCGGCGGAATGGGAATGATGTAATATCACAAGCAAAAAGGAGCTCTAAAAGGAGTTCCTTTTTTGAATATAGGTGTTGTTAAATAGAGGTTATATGTGTTACAATAATAAAAATATCTAATTGCTTGGAGGATTGAAATGAAAGAATATATGACAGAACAATTAGTAAAAAAGAGAACGACGCTAAAAGACAATGCGATTAAGGCAGGATTGATTGCGTTGACAGTTTTATCATTTTTCTTATTTATGACAGGTAACATTATTTTTACAATTCTCTTTTTGGCATTGGTTTTCGTAGATTACTACGTATTAAGAAGAATGGATGTGGAGTATGAGTACACATATTTTGACGGTGGACTTGATATTGCAAAGGTTATGAACAAGCAATTTAGAAAAGAAATATTTTCCACAGATCTTAAAGAAGATATGGAAATTGTTGCACCATCAGACCATGCGGACCTAAAGTATCATCAGGTGGAAAAGACATTGGATTACTCATCGCAGATGCCGGAACATAAGACGTATACGATGGTTACCAAGTGGAAAGGTCAAAAGGTAAAAGTTATTTTTGAACCAAATGAAAAGTTGTTAAACAGTATGCGAGATATCGCACCTAGAAAAGTTATTTTTTAGGCTTGACATTGGACAAGCTTTTTAGTAAGATATGACACTATAAACCGAAAGAAAAGAAAGCGAGGAAGAGAAACATGGGAACAATTATTGGAGATGGTATTACATTTGACGACGTGCTTTTGGTACCTGCTTATTCAGAGGTAATCCCAAACCAAGTAGATTTATCTACTAATTTAACAAAGAAAATTCGATTGAATATTCCAATGATGAGTGCGGGTATGGATACGGTTACTGAACATCGTATGGCCATTGCAATGGCTCGTCAAGGCGGAATTGGTATTATTCATAAAAACATGTCAATTGAGGCTCAGGCTGAAGAAGTAGATAAGGTAAAACGTTCGGAAAATGGCGTTATTACAGACCCATTCTCGTTATCGCCAGAACATACATTACAAGATGCCAACGAATTGATGGCAAAATTCCGTATTTCAGGAGTTCCTATTACAGAAGGAAAGAAATTGGTTGGTATCATTACAAACCGTGATTTGAAATTCGAAGAAGATTTTTCTAAGAAGATTAAGGAGTCCATGACTTCAGAAGGCCTTATTACTGCATTGGAAGGCACCACATTAGAAGAAGCTAAATCTATTCTTGCAAGAGCTAGAAAAGAAAAATTACCTATCGTTGATAAGGATTTCAACTTAAAGGGATTAATTACAATTAAAGATATTGAAAAGCAAATCAAGTATCCAAATTCTGCAAAAGATGCACAAGGACGTCTTCTTTGTGGTGCAGCAGTAGGTATTACAGCTAACGTTTTGGACCGTGTGGATGCACTTGTAAAAGCAAAAGTAGACGTTGTTGTTATGGATTCTGCACATGGTCATTCTGCAAACGTTATTCGTACAGTGAAGATGGTAAAAGAAAAATATCCAGACCTTCAAGTAATTGCAGGTAATGTGGCAACTGGAGAAGCTACAAGAGCTTTAATCGAAGCAGGTGTTGACGCAGTTAAAGTTGGTATTGGACCTGGTTCTATCTGTACAACACGTGTTGTAGCAGGTATTGGTGTACCTCAGATCACAGCTGTTATGGATTGTTATGCAGTTGCAAAAGAATATGGTATTCCAATTATCGCAGATGGAGGTATCAAATATTCTGGAGACATGACAAAGGCAATTGCCGCAGGTGCTAACGTATGTATGATGGGAAGTATCTTTGCAGGTTGTGACGAAAGCCCAGGAAACTTTGAATTGTTCCAAGGAAGAAAATATAAAGTATACCGTGGTATGGGTTCTATCGCAGCTATGGAAAATGGAAGCAAAGATCGTTACTTCCAAGCTGATGCAAAGAAATTGGTTCCGGAAGGCGTAGAAGGTCGTGTGGCATATAAAGGTTTAGTAGAAGATACTGTATTCCAATTACTCGGTGGACTTCGCTCCGGTATGGGATACTGCGGTACTCCTACAATTGAAGAATTGAAGGAAAATGGAAGATTTGTTAAAATTTCAGCAGCTTCATTAAAAGAAAGTCATCCACATGACATTCACATTACAAAAGAAGCTCCAAACTACAGCGTAGACCAAGCATAATATGATAATATTAATGAGGCGTGTTTTATAACATGCCTCGTTTTGTTGTAGAGTCGTTTGATTTTAAGAAATTTCTAAGGAACAATTCACACATTTATACGTTTATCATGATATAATTAGGGAAAGTAACAAAAGAGGGGATTGCAATGGTACAAAAACGTAGGCAGAGAAGGAAAACAAAATTCAGAAGACGTGTGAAACTCTATACCAGAGTGGGAATGTTTATACTTATTACATTAATGGTAGTGCTTGTGGGAATGAAATTTTTTGAAGTTGGTCCATTTAGCAATAAATACGCAGAGCAGGATGCATCAAACATGCGTATACCACAACCGGAGATAGATGTGCAGCTTTTGACAATCAATCCGTATTCAAGACCGGGGACTCGAAGTGAAAAAATCAATAATATCGTGATTCATTATACTGCAAACCCAGGAACCACGGCAAAGCAAAATCGGAATTATTTTGAAAATCTGAAAGACGTAAAAAAGACAAAAGCCAGCAGTCACTTTATTATTGGTTTAGAGGGAGAGATTGTTCAATGTGTTCCGACTTGGGAGGTTGCCTATGCTTCTAATCATCGTAATTTAGATACTGTATCAATCGAAACTTGTCACATAACAAGTAATGGGACATACACAAAAGAAACTTACGAGTCTATGGTTGAACTGACAGCATGGCTTTGTGAGAAATTTAACTTGACAGAAGAGGACATCATTAGGCATTATGATATTACAGGTAAGATATGTCCGAAATATTTTGTGGATGATGAAAAGGCTTGGGAACAGTTTAAACAAGATGTAAAGAAGGTACTGGAGGAGAGCTGACATGGAGAATGTCTTTTTGGTCGGTTTCATGGGTTCGGGGAAGAGTACGATTGCTTCGTATTTGTCAGAGAATTATGGAATGGAAATCATAGATATGGATCAACTCATTGTGGAACGTGAAGGAATTGCCATTCCAGATATCTTCGCGCAAAAAGGTGAACTGTATTTTCGTGATGTTGAGACGAATCTGTTAATTCAGATGCAAGGAGAGCAAAATAAAGTTGTTTCTTGTGGCGGTGGAGTTGTACTCCGAGACGAGAATGTACAAGCAATGAAGAACATTGGACAAATTGTGCTTTTAGATGCCAAGCCGGAAACGATTTTAGAGCGTGTTAAGGATGATGACAATAGACCGCTTCTTCGTGGAAATAAAAATGTGCAATTCATTCGCGACATGATGGAAAAAAGACAGCCTAAATATGAAGCCGCTGCCGATTTGGTTATCCACACCGATGGGAAGAGTGCAGATGAAATCTGTAAGGAAATTATTAGTAACGTAAAAATTAATAAGGTAGAAGAGACAGGAGAATAGAATATGTTTGAAACATTTTTTCCGGATGAGTATGTTGCGTCAACATACATTATACCATTTGAAAAACTATATGAAGAAGGATATCGAGGCTTGATTTTCGATATTGATAATACACTTGTTATGCATGGAGCACCGGCTGATGAACGTGCAAAAAACTTGTTTGTGAGATTGAAATTAATTGGGTTTGATTGCTGTTTGCTCTCGAATAATCAGGAACCAAGAGTCAAGATGTTTAATGAAGATGTTCATGTTCATTATATTTTTGATGCCCATAAGCCGTCTACGAAAAATTATGAAAAAGCCATGAAGCTTATGGGAACAGATAAGACCAATACCATTTTTATTGGAGACCAACTGTTCACGGATGTGTGGGGAGCAAAACGTACGGGAATCAGAAATATTTTGGTAAAACCGATTCATCCGAAGGAAGAAATCCAGATTGTGTTTAAACGAAAGTTAGAGAAAATCGTATTGTATTTTTACAAAAAGTCAAAACGTAGAAAGATATAGAAGAAGTGAAAACCGCCTGCAATCATGCGATTGTAGGCGGTTTTATTGGACTCTTATTCAGAAAAATATTTTGTTTTTATAATATCGATTGGCATATCTTGTCCTGTCCAGAGCTTGAATGCTTCTACACCTTGATACAGGAGCATATACAAACCGTTAAAGGTCTGGCATCCGGCTTCTTTTGCCAATCTCATGAGTTTGGTTTCACGAGGATTATAGATAATGTCCGACACAACCAAATCCTTGTGGAATATTGTCGTGTCCGTGATAATAGAGGAGTCAACATTTGGCGCCATGCCCACAGATGTTCCGTTCACTAGAATGGAGCTGTCTCCAATTTCACGTCTTAGGATTGCATCGTCCTCATAATCGAATAAATTCACTTTGCAAGAAGTATACTCGCCTAGTTTGTTGATAATGGTTTGCGCACGCTCGAAATTCTTACTGCGATTGTTAAATATGGAAATCTCAGATACTCCGTCAAGGGCAGCCTGCACGAAAATAGCAGTTGACGCGCCACCGGCACCGAGCATTGTCATTTTCTTTCCGATAATATTATGACCTGCATCTTCGACTGCGCGCAAGTAACCGGTTCCATCTGTTGTATATCCGGTTAGAATCCCATTGTCATTTACTACTGTATTTACAGCACCGCAAATTTCTGCAGCAGGAGTCAACTTGTCACAAAGGGATGGCATGATATTTTTACCTGGCATTGTTACATTGAAACCGCGAACGTTGAGCGCACGAAATCCATTTACAGCAGCTTCCATACCTTCTACGCCTACATCAAATGCAAGGTAAACATAATCCAAATTCAATTGTCTGAATGCTTCGTTATGCATCATTGGCGAGATGCTGTGCGAAACAGGACTTCCTAGGAGTCCGGTGAGTACCGTATGACCGGTAATTTCCTTCATATTTGAAATCTCCTTTACTTACCAACTATTTCTTAACTTTAAAGCGAAGGAGTAAAAATGTCAAGGGAATGGTTGAAATGGGTGGAAATTTATCTTATGATAGAATAAGAATTGGTAGGAGGATAAAGGCATGAATCTAGTAGTGGTTAGAAATGTTAAGATAGGTGAGGGGATGCCAAAAATCTGTGTTCCAATTGTCGGAAAGACAGAGGCTGAGATATTAAAGGAAGCAGGGGCAATTATTAGAAGTGCCACTGATTTAGTAGAATGGCGTGTGGATTGGTTTGAATCCGTATTTGACATAGAAAAGGTAAAGCTACTTTTGGGTGAACTTCGCAAAGTATTAGGAGATATTCCCTTGCTATTTACATTCCGTACCAAGGCAGAAGGCGGGGAAAAAGAGATTACTTATGAACAATATACAGAACTTTTGCGTCATGTAGCAGATACAAACCTGGTTGATATGATAGATGTGGAAATTTATATAAATGACAAAGTAATAGAACTAGTAACCAAGTTGAAAGAAAAGGGAGCAATCGTAGTTGGCTCTAACCACGATTTTGAAGGGACGCCGTCAAAAGAAGAAATTATTCGAAGATTATGCTATATGCAAGACATTGGTGCTGATATTCTTAAAATGGCAGTTATGCCACAAAAACAGAGTGACGTAGCGACGTTAATGGATGCAACGAAAGAAATGGTGTCAGAATATGCACAGCATCCTGTTGTAACCATGTCTATGTCTGAAATAGGAATTGTCAGCAGATTGGAGGGACAGTTGTTTGGTTCGGCAGTTACATTTGGAGCGCTAACGAAAACGTCTGCCCCGGGTCAAATCAATGTAGAGAAACTAAAAAAAGGGCTTGAAAAAGTAAACAATTTAGTATAAAATTAATTTCATAGGTATGCTCTGCGAAGAATTGATATGATGCAGGGATAAACAAGGAGGACAAATATGATTAGCGCAAGTGATTTTAGAAACGGTATTACATTTGAAATTAATGGACAACCACATGTAATTCTTGAATTTCAACATGTAAAACCAGGTAAAGGTGCTGCCTTTGTAAGAACAAAATATAAAAACATTTTAACTGGAGCTACAAGAGAAGAAGCATTCAATCCAAATGACAGATTTCCAAAGGCTCACATTGAAAAGAAGAAAATGCAGTACTTATATAATGATGGTGAACTTTATTATTTCATGGACCCAGAAACATATGATCAGATTCCACTTACTTATGGAGATGTAGAAACTGCAATCAAATATGTTAGAGAGAATGATGAAGTTACAATTCAATTTTTCCAAGGAAAAGCATTCAGTGTAGAAGCACCTAACTTTGTTAATTTAACAATTACTGAAACAGAACCAGGTGTGAAAGGTAATACAGCTACTAACGTAACAAAACCAGCTACAGTTGAAACTGGTGCGGTTGTTATGGTTCCAATCTTTATCGAAGAAGGAGAAATGATCCAAATCGATACAAGAACAGGTGAATACTTAGGTAGAGCAAAAGCGGAATAAGATACAAAATGAGGCGTATGATTTTAGAATCATACGCCTTTTTGTGTCAATATCTGTTAATGTTGCAATAATTCTTTTTTCTCACGATTATAGTAATACACATGGTCTGACAGAACATCTTCTATTTCAACCTGCGTTTCATTGATTTCTGTAATCATTTCGTTTAGTGTTTCTTTGCATGGAGCCTGGCTTTCGGGAATAATAATAACCTCGTGAATGCTGCTAGGAAGAATATAATAATTTTCCCTTAATAAATTTCCGATGTGAAATAAGACGTCTTCATATAGAATGCATATCGCCCCAAAACTTCTTAGAGAATTGGTCAATACAAACATAATGTCATCCGACTGTATGAGATTGTTGCATGGATTTCCCATAAGTTCATTGATGACAATACGCATTGGTTTAAAAATAGCAGGAAGTAGTTTTGGTGTATTCTGTTTTGCCAGTTCGTGAATTTCATCGAGGGTTGTCTCCCATACTTGAAGCAAATCTTCAGTAACAGGTATGGTGGCGGTTCCCTTTTCGTCGATTTCAAACAGGATATAAAAGACAATTGCAAAATCTAGATATGCAATAGATGGGAGGGTTTGAAGGAGAACTTCGTTTTGGGGTGCATGGATGATTTTGTAAACGATTTTTTCTTTCATATTTTCAAAGTTTGAAATGGTATGTACCTGCCAGGAATGCTCGAATCTAATTTCATGATAGACATGCAAAATGCTATCTGCAATATCATCGATAGAATCATCTTCTTCAAAATGTTTGAAGTATTCTTCTAAGTAAATAGTAGGGGACAGGTTGATGTGTTTTTCGGAAATGGTTAGGCCGACACGCTCATAACCATTGTTTTTGAGGGCTGTATGGATTTGGACATCCACAGTTTGCCCAAGTTTAGAGGCCACTTTTTCTTTGAGTGCCATAACAAATTGTTGATAATTCATAAATACTCCTTTCGTGAGTGGATGAATTACTAATAAATTGTAAAGGCTGGATAATGACTGATTTGTCATGAAAAGTGAACTGATAAATATTATGGTTTCTTGATTATAGCCCATCGGAATTTAAAAAGCAACTACTAAATCAATTTCTTTACATTTAAATTTAAATATGTTACGATATACAAGGTCTTTTTAAGACGGATACACCTATAGCTCAGGGGATAGAGCACCGCCCTCCGGAGGCGGGTGCGGCGGTTCGAATCCGCCTAGGTGTGTTAGAAAAGAGGATGAAAGATGTCGGAATATAAACAGGCGTTTAAGAAAGCATTTCCATATACGATTCCAGTCCTTACAGGATATTTGTTTATCGGAATCGCTTTTGGAGTAATGTACGCAGAAAAAGGATATTCTTTCTTATGGGCGATACTCATGAGTGTGATGGTATACGCAGGTTCAGGACAATATCTGGCAGTTAACTTTTTTGTGCCAGGTATTTCTTTTATTCAGGTGATTTTTCTGACCTTTATGGTGAACGTGCGGCATGTGTTTTATGGAATATCGCTTTTGGAAAGATTTAATAAAATAGGGAAAAAGAGATGGTATATGATTTTTGCATTGACAGATGAAAGTTATTCTCTGCTTTGCACAACTAAGGTGCCAAAGGGAGTGGATGAAGCCAAGTTCCTGTTTGCAATTTCAGTGCTTGACCATTTGTATTGGATTTTGGGTTCTGCCATTGGTGCAATTGCAAAGACCTTGCTGCCAATTAGTTCAGAAGGCATTGAATTTGCCATGACAGCCTTGTTCGTAGTTATCTTTATTGAGCAATGGATGGAGAGAAGGAATCGTATTCCGGAATTAATCGGAGTGGCAGTTGCTGTTATAAGCTTATTGGTATTTGGTGCAAATAATTTCGTATTACCGGCAATGCTTGCTATTGTAGCATTATTGTTTGTGGGAAGAAAACAATTGGATAAGGAGGGAGTCGTATGCCGTTAAGTGCAGGAATGTCGTTTCTAATTATTGTTGTAGTTGCAATTACGACATTTGCAACTCGTGTCATTCCCTTTCTTGTTTTTCCAAAGGGAAGAGAAATTCCGAAAACAATACAGTATTTAGGGAAGGTTTTGACGCCGGCAGTTATCGGTATGCTGGTGGTGTATTGCCTGAAAAGTACGAACCTACTTTCCAAACCGTATGGGATTCCGGAAGCAGTTTCCGTGTTGGTTGTGGCGGTGTTACATATTTGGAAACGCAACAATTTGCTTAGTATTGGTGTTGGAACTGTACTATATATGTTTTTAATCCAATCTGTTTTTTGAGTTGTTGAGATGAAAAACTTATGTTAGAATGATTAGATAAAGGAATTCGGGAGGAATTATGAAGAAATTAGTTGATTTGCTTACATTCGAACTGGAAAATGCGTTTGAAAAGGCTGGTTATGACAAGCAGTATGCGAAGGTAACGTTGTCAAATAGACCTGATTTATGTGAATATCAATGCAATGGCGCAATGGCGGCTGTGAAGGTTTATAGAAAAGCACCGATTATGATTGCAAATGATGTAGTTGCTGCTTTGGAAGGCTGCGCTTGCATTGAAAAGGTAGAAGCGGTTAATCCAGGATTTATTAATATTACATTAGATGCAGTATTTGTTGCAGAGTATTTGAAAAATATGAATGCCGAGGATAAGCTTGGTGTATCCGAACCTGATAAGGTAAAGACAATTGTGGTTGATTACGGCGGAGCAAATGTTGCAAAGGCACTTCATGTTGGACATCTTCGTCCAGCTATTATTGGCGAAAGCGTAAAACGAATCGGAAGATATGTTGGACATCAGGTAATTGGTGATGTGCATCTGGGTGACTGGGGATCTCAGATGGGGCTTGTTATGATGGAGTTAAAGAGAAGACAGCCTGAACTTCCATATTTTGATGAAGCGTTTGAGGGAGAGTATCCAAAAGAGTCACCATTTACGATTGAAGAGCTTGGAGAGATTTATCCGACAGCAAGTGCATATGCAAAGGAGAATGAAGCATTTAAGGAAGAGGCACTTCAGGCCACATATTTGTTACAAAATGGACATAGAGGTTATACGGCGTTGTGGAGACATATTATGAATGTGTCATTGCCGGATTTAAAGAAAAACTACAGTGCGTTAAATGTAGAGTTTGATCTTTGGAAAGGTGAAGCAGATGCAAAACCATATATTGCGGATATGGTAGATTATCTGAAGAAAGAAGGCTATGCGCGTGAAGACCAGGGGGCTTTAGTAGTTGATGTTAAAGAAGAGACTGATACCAAAGAGGTTCCACCGTGCATGATTTTAAAATCTGACGGAGCGGCTTTGTATGCAACCACAGACCTTGCAACCTTGGTAGAACGTGAAAAACTGTATCAGCCAGACCAGGTGATTTATGTTACAGACAAGCGTCAAGAAATGCATTTTGAACAGGTTTTCCGCTGTGCAAAGAAGACAGGTATTGTGCGTCAGGAAACAGAGTTGAAACACATTGGTTTCGGTACAATGAATGGGAAAGACGGAAAGCCGTTTAAGACGAGAGATGGCGGCGTTATGCGTTTGGAATACTTAATTGCTGATATCAATGATAAGATGTATGAGAAAATCATTGAAAACCGTTCGATTGATGAAACAGAAGCAAGAGAAACCGCGAAAAAGGTTGGTTTGGCAGCGTTGAAATACGGCGATTTATCAAATCAGGCGGCTAAGGATTATGTATTTGATATTGACCGTTTCATTTCCTTTGAAGGAAATACAGGTCCATATATTTTATATACTATTGTTCGTATTAAATCTATTCTGGCAAAATATGCGGAAAGTGGAAAAGCAGTCGACGCTTGCGAAATTCAAAAGGCTGAGTCGGCAAGTGCAAAGGCATTGATGCTGGAGGTTGCAAAGTTTAATTCCGTAATGGAAGGCGCTTACGAAGAACTTGCACCACACAAAATCTGTGCGTATATTTATGATTTGTCAAATGCGTTTAACCGTTTTTATCATGAGACAAAGATTTTGTCAGAAGAGAATGAAGAAAGAAAAGCAGGTTATATTGCACTACTTTCTATTACTAAACGCGTGTTAGAGACATGTATCGATGTGCTTGGTTTTGAAGCACCGGAAAGGATGTAACAACCGATGACAGAAAAGTTATTTTATGAAGACAGCCATATGATAACCTTCTCTGCAGTTGTAGAAGCTTGTGAAAAAGTGGGAGAATATTATGAGGCGGTTCTTAATAGAACTGCCTTTTTTCCTGAAGGCGGCGGACAATTTGCAGACACAGGTGTGATTGATGGTGTAAAGGTTTTGGATGCGCAGGAAAAAGAAGGAATTATTTACCATAAGATGGAAGCGCCTATAGAAGTTGGAAAACAAGTGGAGGGGGCAATTGACTGGGAAGAGCGTTTTTCTAAAATGCAACAGCATTCAGGAGAACATATCGTATCCGGGCTTGTGCATGCTGCTTACGGTTATGACAATGTAGGCTTCCACATGGGGACAGATGCAATTACTATTGATTTCAACGGAGTACTTACCAAAGAACAGTTGAAAGAGATTGAGAAAAAAGCCAATGAAGCCGTAGTTGCCAATCTGGACGTGCAGGTACAATATCCCACAAAGGAAGAATTGGCTCATATCAAATATCGCAGCAAAATCGAAATTGAAGGTCAGGTTCGTCTTGTGACCGTGCCGGGACATGATGCTTGTGCCTGCTGTGCACCACATGTTAAGAAAACCGGAGAAATCGGTTTGATTAAATTGATAGGTTTGCAGAACTACAAGGGTGGAGTGCGCGTGTCCATGCTCTGTGGAACCCGTGCCATTGCGGACTACGATGAAAAGTCGGAAAGTATGAAACAGTTATCCGTGATGCTTTCTGCACCGGAGACGGAAGTTGTAGAGGAAGTGCAGCGGTTGAAAGAAGAAATTTCCGGATACAAATATGAGATGGCAAAATTGCAGCAGAAGATTTTAGAATACAAAGCAAGCCTTTATGAAGGGGTACAAGATTCAGTTGTTTTGTTTGATGCTGAATTGGAAGGGAATGCACCGAGAGAATTGGTGAATTTAATTCTGGATAAACAGGTAAAAGTTGTAGCAGTTTTTGCTCGGACAGGTGAAAACCAATATCGTTATGTAATTGGAAGCAGGGTGATGGATGTCAGACCATTTGCTAAAATTTTAAATGAAAAATTTCAAGGCAGAGGTGGCGGAAAGCCGGAGATGGTACAAGGAACTGTAACCGGAACCGAAAGAGAAATTTGTGATGCATTCGATACGTTTTTGTAAGTATCACCATAATTTGGATGTTACAAAAATGTTAAAAATATATTGCAAATACATGTCTGATGATATATAATTTTTGTATAAGATAGATGGAATTATGCAATTACATCTCGTAAAAGAGTCTGTTTGGTCAGACTCTTTTTGTGGGAAGAAACAAAACATAAAAAGGTGTTATAAATGAAAAGATTATATAGAACATTGTTACTGCTTGTTATGGCGTTTGTGATGCTTGGAACAACTGTATTTGCTACGCCGGCAAGTGATAAAGCAAAAGCTGAAAAAGAATTAAAACAAGCAAAGAGTAAGATGACAAGTCTTATGAAGAAGATCAATGAGGGTGAAAGAGACCTAGTAAAAGTCGGTGCAGCCATTATTGAGGCCGAAGAAGATTTGGAAGAGGCAGAGGAAAAGGAACAAGAGCAATATGAATCCATGAAACGTCGTATTGTTGCTATGTATGAAAGTGGAAGCAGTTCCATGCTTGCAAAAGTACTAGAGTCCGGAAACTTTGCTGAGATGTTGAAACAGATTGAAAATGTGCAAACGCTTCATGAATATGACAGAGCCCAGTTGGCAGAGTTTGTAAAAACAAAAGAAAAGATTGAAAGCCTGAAAGCTTCTTTAGAAAAAGACATGGCGGCAATCAAAAAGAGACAAAAGCAGTACAAACAAGATAAGGCAGATTTAGATACGATGATTGCCAATCTGAAAGGCAAGATTGATGATTTGGAAGATCAGATTGCAAGAGCTGCACAGAATGCATCGAGCTCAAGCGGCTCGAGTTCTTCTAACAACAACTATGTTCCACCGGTTGGAACAGGCGGTGGCGGTGCTATTGTTTCCGCAGCCTATAAATATATGGGAGTTCCATACAGATGGGGTGGGACAAGCATGAAAGGTATCGACTGCTCCGGACTTGTTATGAGAGCACATGAAGCAATTGGTGTTAAGTTATCTCATTATTCAGGTTCCATTGGAAGTGGTGGACGAAAGGTTTCTAAAGCTGACAGACAGCCGGGAGATGTGGTATGCTATTCCGGACACGTTGGTATATATGTGGGTAATGGTATGATGATTCACGCACCACAGACAGGTGACGTCGTAAGAGTTGTAAAAGTTTACGGCTCACCATGGTATCGTAGATATTGGTAGAAATGTGGATGTTAATATAAACAGGTGGTTTAGACCTTATGAAAGGTTTAAACCACCTGTTTTTAATGCGCTATGAAATCTTTAATTTGATGATAAATAATATCCATCAGATTATTACGTGCCTCCACACTTGCCCAAGCAATATGCGGTGTAATCAGCAAGCGTTTGCTGTCCTTGATTGGAAGAAACGGGCTGTTTGGATTCATTGGTTCTTCACATAGCACATCCAAACCAGCTGCGGCAATTGTTTTATTTCGCAAAGCATCGGCAAGGTCTTGTTCTACCACAACGGCACCACGACCTACATTCAGGAATATAGCAGTTGATTTCATTTTGTTGAACGCATCTGCATTCATCAGATTTTCCGTCTCCGGTGTAAGTGGTGCGTGAACAGAAACAATATCTGAAGTCTGTAGCAAGGTATTAAAATCCACTCGTGTATATCCATCCTGATTGTTCTTACCTGTGGTAGAATAGTAAATCACATTTGCACCAAACATTTTAGCAATATCAGCAACACGGCGGCCAATAGCTCCAAGACCAATAATGCCCCAGGTCTTTCCGTTTATCTCATGAAAACGTTCTGCAAAGTGGGTAAATGAGGTGTCATTTGCATATTTTCCATCCTTCACATATGCGTCGTAGTAACTTAATTTTTCCAGAAGATAAAATAACATTGCAAAGGTGTGTTGGGCTACAGACTCAGTAGAGTAACCAGCTACGTTTCGCCAAGCAATATTTCGCGTTGCCAGATAGTCCTTGTCTAGATTGTTCGTACCTGTAGCAGTAACACATACCAATTTTAAATTGTGTGCGCTGCCGATACTTTGTTCATTAATCAGACATTTGTTCGTGATTAGAACATCCGCATCTACGATTCTTTCAGGAATCTGTTCCTGAGTCGAAAAATCATATGTCACAAACTCCCCTAATTTATTATATTTCGATAAATCAATATCTTCACCGACACTTTTAGCATCTAAAAATACAATTTTCATAGAATTCCTCCTTCTATTAAACTCAGAATATGAAAATATTATAGATTTTCTTTCATAATATGTCAAATTGGTATGCCTATCCAATTGACAATTGTTGTAATTTTTTTGTATAATAAGTAATAATGCTGTAACATTGGGGAAGTTACATTATTAAGGGGAGAAAAGAATGAAAATTTTTGGGAGAAATGTAAGTAGAACTTGTCTGAGTATACTGTTAATTGTAGTATGCCTTGGGACAAGTTTACTTTTTTTAGGTATAAATGCTGATGCGAAGACCATTATTCGGACAGGTACGATTGAGGTGTCGGGTAGTTTGAATCTTCGAAAAGGACCTGGAACAAATTATGATGTGATTGGATATTTAAAAAATGGAGATACAGGAGAAGTTATAGGCGAAGATACAGCATCGAACGGTAAGATATGGTATAAGATGAACATCAATGGAAAGACAGGATGGGCGTCATCCAGTTATGTGAAGGTAACTGAAACAATTATAGAAGAAGATAAAGATTATGATGCATATTTGGCAGCACAAGGATTTCCGGAAACTTACCGTGCACAGCTTCAGGCATTGCATGCGAAATATCCAAATTGGAAATTTGAAGCTCAGGTTACAAATTTGACTTGGGATGAAGTCATTAAAGGTGAAAGTGCGCTAGGTAAAAACCTGGTACATGAAAGTGCGGACTCTTCTTGGAAATCGACACAAACTGGTGCGTATGACTGGGAGAAAAATGAATGGAAAGAATTTGATTCTGGTGGATGGGTTGCAGCATCAACAGAGATTATTCAGTATTATATGGATCCTAGAAATTTCTTAGATAGTACAAATATTTTCCAGTTTATCAAACAAAGTTATAATGCTTCAGCATTAAACACAACACAGATGGAACAAAAGAAAGCTGACCTGACAAAAATGGTTAAGGATACATATCTTGAAAATATATGTCCCGGTACAAACAAAGCGTATGTAGATGTTGTCATGGAAGCTGCTGCTACATCTGGAGTATGTCCGTTTACACTTGCATCTATGATGATTCAGGAACAAGGAAAAAAAGGTGACGGAAAAGGTATTTCGGGTACAGTACCTGGATATGAAGGATACTACAATTATTTGAGTATTGGAGCATATAAAACAGATAGATTTCCATCTGCACCTGTTCGTGGTTTGTGGTATGCAAAGGGTGGAGACAGTGGTTCGACAACCTACGGCAGACCATGGAATACCAGAACAAAGGCAATTACAGGCGGTGCGTTGTACTACGGAAACAATTTTGTGAACGTGGGACAAGACACCTTATACTTGAAAAAGTTTAATGTACAGGGTTCCAATCTTTACGGACATCAATATATGACAAATGTAGCTGGTGCGGCAAGTGAAGGTGTTCATATGTCAAAAGCATATGATGCAAAGGCGAGAGAAGCTGGTTTGATATTCAAGATTCCAGTATATAAAAATCTGCCGGCTACAGTGAGTGTCAAACCGAGTGGCAACGATAATCCAAACTATATGTTGAAGTCATTGTCAGTGAGTGGATATAGCTTGACACCAACCTTCAGTATGTATGAAACATCCTATTCATTAATTGTACCGAATAACGTTTCTAGTATTACAGTTTCTGCTCAGGCGGCGTCTTCAACGACCACAGTTTCGGGAACGGGAACAAAGAACCTGAATGAGGGAACAAATGCAATCACAGTAACCACCAAGGCGCAGAATGGTAGCACCAGAACTTATACCATTAGTGTTGTTCGTCAAGCGGCAGGCAACACAGGCGGTGGCAATAATGGTGGTGGCAACAATGGTGGAACTACAGTTGCAACTCCAAGTGTTAGCAGCTCCACATATAAGGTGAATGGTAATAGCACCATTACGGGAATTACCAGTTTCCCGGTGAAAGCCACAGACTTTACAAAGAAATTTGCTGTTACAAATGGAAGCGTGAAGATTACAAATTCAAATGGTACAGCAGAAACAGGAAATGTTGGAACCGGAGACCAGGTGAGAGTGTATGATTCGGCAGGGGCGCTTAAGTTCACTTATAACGTTGTCATTTACGGGGATACCAATGGTGACGGAAGAATAAACGCCCAAGACCTACTACTTATACAAAAGAATAATATTCGTGTAAGTACATTGAACGGAGTTTTTTCTTCGGCAGCAGATGTGAATAAGGATGGAAAGGTAAATGCACAGGATTTACTTTTGGTGCAAAAACACAATATCAAGATATATACAATTATACAATAGGGGAGAATTAAATGAATAATTTTAAAAAAATAGGGGGATTTTTCTTAAGTATATGCTTACTCTTCGCGCTACTTTCGGGAGAGGCGTTTGCAGCGTCAGCAAAAGTAAGTGTATCTAGTGCGAGTGGTAACGTTGGTAATACAGTTACGGTAACATGTTCTGCAACTACATCAGGAACAGCAATTGGCGGAGCAGATATTACTTTGAAATATGACCCTGCTGCACTAACAGTTGTAAATTGTTCTAGTGGGGCCAGTGGAAGTTCAGGAAGTGTGTACTATAGTGGGTACGCTACTAGTGGTGGATTGACCAAACTTAGTTTTACAGTAAGTTTTAAAATTTTGAAATCAGGAACGCACAGTATCAGTGTAACATCTGCAGATGTATATGATTATGAAGCAGCAAGCTCTGTTTCTACAAGTTCAAGCGGTGGTAAAATTACCGGAAAAGTTCCTACAACTAACAATAATACTAATAACAACAATACCAATAATAACAAACCACAAAATAACAAAGATACGAACAACAAGCTAAGTGCACTTCAGGTATATCCTGGTAATTTAAGCCCGGCATTTAATGGGGATACTACTTCTTATACAGTAAGTGTTCCGGGAGACACAACAGAGGTAACAATTTCTGCAACAGCAGCTAGCAGTAAGGCGTCGGTAAGCGTTTCCGGTGGAAAAGATTTGAAACTAGGACCAAACGAAGCAAAGGTTATTGTTGTGGCAGAGAGTGGTGCTTCCAGAGCATATACAATTACCATTATGTGTGGTGAATTGGAGAAGATTCAGATTGGCGGAGCCGAGTATACGATTAATGAGAATTTCTCGGATGACCAGATTCCGACTGGATTTAGTAGAAAAAAAGCAACATACAACAGCAGACAATATGAAGCAGTAACGAATGCAAGTGGAAGTCTGGTGCTTATGAATTTGAAATCCAGTGAAAACACAAGCTTTTATATTTATAACCAAGAAGCAAAGGAATTTTATGATTTTGTGCAAATTAAATTTGCAGAAGGAAAATATATGATTCCATTGCCATTAAGTAAAGACGTAGCAGAGTTTGCGACGTATGGAACAGTAACACTTCAGGTTCAAGGTAAGAGTATTGATGCTTGGAAATTGGATGAAGAATTTAGTGTTGCATATGCGATGAACCAAGATGGAAAAGAAGTCTTATATAAGTACGACAGTGTAGATGGAACCTTCCAGAGATATAACGACATAAAAGTCGAAGATGTGGACCAGGCACCAATCGAGAAGACGTGGTTCCCGAACGAGTATTATATGTATGCAATCGTAGGACTTGGTGTACTTTCTCTTATTCTCTTAATTGCTATGATTTACTTTATTGCAAGCAGAAAAGCAAGACATGAAGGAAGAAAGAAAAAAGCAATTAAACGCCAGGAAAAACAGAGAGCAAAAGAAGAAAGACAGCGGGAAAAAGAAGCACGTGAACTCGAAAAACATCGACAGATTTTAGAAGAAGAACGTGAAAAGCAACGACAGATAGAAGAAAAAAGAATGGCAAAACAAAAAGCAAAAGAAGAAAAGAAATTAGCAAAACAGAAAAAAAGAGAAGAATAAAAAGTAAGTGCGGCTCAAAGTGGCCGCACTTGTTTACATTCTACTCAAAAAACTATTATGATACAACTTGCTGAACGTCACATCTTCCGCAAACCAATCAGGTGCAACAAAGGCGTTCGCCTCTTCTTCAGAGGTAAATTCCACTTCTGCAAGTGTGAGAGGGGCTAGGTCGCCTTCAAAGACATCTAATTCAATGGTATATTTCTCAAAGGGAATCATATAACGTTTCTTGGTAATGAGCCTACCGTCAATTTTCCCTTTTAGATGTTCATAAGCCTCCTTCGTGAGCGGAAGGTTGTGTTCTTCGCGAACCATCATTCCTTTTGCTTTGTATGTGAGTTCATATTTATCATTATCCTTTCTGATGCGAACCACCGGACCGGTACAAAGGTAACCTTGCTCTAAGTGGCGCACAGGATATTTTTCTAAGTCACTTGGTAATTCTTTTAATAAAAATTTGCGTTCAATTTCCATATTTTTATCCTCCAAACATATTTATAGTAATATGAAATGCTAAAAAAGTAAACAAATTTGCAATTTCTCTATACTTTTGTTACAATCAAAAGAGTTGAAAAAGGAGGACTTCGTATGAAAAAGGTAAGTGTTTTTCTTGCAGACGGATTTGAAGAGATTGAAGGATTAACCGTAGTGGACTTGCTTCGTAGAGCCGGTGTGGAGGTTGCGACTGTATCAGTTACAGGGGAATATACCATTCACGGTGCACACGGTATTGATGTACAAGCAGATAAATTATTTGAAGACATGAACTATGATGGACAAGATATGCTGGTGCTACCTGGTGGAATGCCTGGTACTCTAAATCTTGGTGCACATAAGGGATTGGAAGAATTACTGAACAAATTTTATGATGAGAAAAAATATCTTGCAGCAATCTGTGCCGCGCCAAGCGTTTTTGGCAAGTATGGTTTCTTAAAAGGACGAAAAGCCACATCCTATCCGGGCTTTGAAGAGCAACTGACAGGTGCGGAATATGTGACAGATGCAGTGGTAGTGGACGAGTTCGTCATCACAAGCAGAGGGATGGGAACAGCAATTCCATTTTCCTTAAGCTTAATTGAAGTGTTGATTGGTTCTAACAAAGCAAATGAAATAGGAAAATCTATTATTTATTACAAATAGAAGGGGTGCAGTATGGAGAGAAAAAAGAAAAACGTCGTGCTCGGCGTAGTTATTAGCGTGGCAGCTGTGCTGTTTATTGTATTTGGAACATTGGCATGTCTTGGTGTGTTTCGAGGATTCAATGCGCAAGGTTATGTATCTGCTATTTTAGACCAAACCTTTAAAGGAGATGTAGAATATGCAGCCGAAATCATGGAAGGAGCAACAGAAGAAACGCTGTATGCGCAGTATGAGGCGGGCGTAGAATCATTTGTGAAAAAAACAATTCTTCAAGGGGCAGAGGTCGATGAGGAATTAGAAAAACAATATATTGATTTGTGTAAGAAAATATTTGATAAAATGAAATATAGTGTGCAGGAAGCTGAAAAGGTTAGCGATAATGAATTTCATGTTCCTGTTACCTATCAGCCATCCAATGTGCTTCAACTGTTTGTAGCTTCAGCAGCAGGTGAGATAGATCGAATAAAAGCAAAGAACGATAAGATAGAGTACAGAGGAACAACTTTAGAAGAGATTGAAGCTAAGATGAAAGCAGAATATTTAACAAACTGTTGTACCTTGTTAGAAGAAGCCTATGATAATATGGAATATGGGAAAGAACAGACCACTGTTTTCAAGATTGTCAAAGGAGAAGACGGATTATACAAGTTGGAAGAGTCAGCAATCACCCAATTTTTGGTAAAAATCCTTAGTTTAGATGAAAAACAAGACTAGATATTTTCTTAAAACTATGATATAATCAAGCGATAAGCGTCATGTAAAGGTAAGATTAATGTAGAAATATTGCTACATTTATATATAAGGAGGAGAAAGTAATGAGCTTACAAGTAGAAAAATTAGAAAAAAACATGGCAAAACTTACAATCGAAGTTTCTGCTGAAGAATTAGAAAAAGCAATCCAAGGTGCTTATTTAAAACAAAGAAAACACATCAGCGTGCCAGGATTCCGTAAAGGAAAAGTTCCACGTCAAATGATTGAAAAAATGTATGGAGTAGAAATCTTCTACGAAGATGCAGCGAATGCACTGATTCCGGAAGCATATGCAAAAGCATATGATGAAAGTGAATTGGCAATCGTTTCACAACCAAGCATCGATGTTGTTCAATTAGAAAAAGGAAAACCATTTATCTTCACAGCAGAGGTTGCTTTAAAACCAGAAGTAACACTTGGTGAATATAAAGGATTAAAGGTAGATAAGGTTTCTACTAGAGTAACAGCAAAAGAAGTAGATGCTAAATTAGAAGAAGAACAAAAGAAAAACGCCAGAACAATTACAGTAGAAGACCGTGCAGTACAAGACGGAGATGAAATCATTTTAGACTTTGAAGGATTTGTAAACGGTGTTGCATTCGAAGGTGGAAAAGGCGAAAACTATCCATTGACAATCGGTTCTGGTTCATTCATTCCAGGATTTGAAGAACAATTAATCGGTGCAGAAGCTGAAAAAGAAGTAGAAGTAAATGTTACATTCCCAGAAGAATACCATTCAGAAGACTTGGCTGGAAAAGAAGCTACATTTAAATGTACCGTACATGAAATCAAAGTAAAAGAACTTCCGGAATTAGATGATGATTTCGCTGCAGAAGTTTCTGAATTTGATACATTAGAAGAGTACAAGGCTGATATCAAAGCGAAGATTAAAGAACAAAAACAAGCAGAAGGTAACAGACAAAAAGAAGACCAAGCTGTAGAAAAAGCAGTTGCAAATGCTACTATGGAAATTCCAGAAGCAATGATTGATACTCAAGTTGGACAAATGGTACAAGAGTTTGCACAAAGATTACAGTCACAAGGTTTGTCTATGGAACAATACTTCCAGTTTACAGGCTTAACTGCAGATAAGATGAACGAAGAAATGAGACCACAGGCTGTGAAGCGTATTGAAACAAGATTAGTTCTTGAAGCAATTGCAAAAGCTGAAAACATCGAAATTTCTGAAGAAAAATTAGATGCAGAATTAACAAAGATGGCTGAAATGTATCAAATGGAAGTTGATAAATTGAAAGAATACATGGGCGAAAGCGAAAAAGAACAAATGAAAGCTGATATGGCTGTACAAGAAGCAGTTACATTATTAGTTGACAGCGCCGTAGAAGAATAGAATTTAAGGGAGGCATGTTCATGAGCGTAATACCTTATGTCATTGAACAGACAAGTCGTGGAGAACGTTCCTACGACATTTATTCTAGATTATTAAAAGAGAGAATTATTTTCTTAGGAGAAGAAGTAAGTGATGCATCAGCAAGCGTAATTATTGCGCAATTACTCTTCTTAGAAGGTGAAGATCCAGAGAAAGATATTCATTTATATATTAACAGTCCAGGAGGTTCTGTTACAGCTGGTATGGCTATTTATGATACCATGCAATATATCAAATGCGATGTGTCTACAATCTGTATCGGAATGGCAGCAAGTATGGGTTCATTCTTGCTGGCAGGTGGTGCGAAGGGTAAACGTTATGCGTTGCCAAATTCTGAGATTATGATTCATCAGCCGTCCGGCGGAGCAAGGGGACAGGCAACAGAGATTAAGATTGTTGCAGAACATATCTTAAAAACAAGACAAAAATTGAATCAAATCCTTGCAGAAAACACAGGACAAAGTATAGAAAGAATTGAGATTGATACAGAACGTGACAATTTCATGTCTGCACAGGAAGCAAAAGAATACGGTTTGGTAGATGAGGTAATTACCAGCCATTAATGAAAACGAGGGGGATGTTCTGGTAGAAAGGAGCAGCCCCTTTACGCTTGAAAATGAGGAGAGAGTATGGCAGGAAAAAAAGGTGAAGATATCGTCGTTAGATGTTCGTTTTGTGGCAAAACACAGGCACAAGTACGTAAACTGATCGCAGGACCGAACAGCACATTTATCTGTGATGAATGTGTAGAGGTTTGTGCAGAGATTATCGACGAAGAATTTGAAGTAGAAGAAGTAAATCCAGTGGCAGAGGATATTAACCTCTTGAAGCCGGAAGAGATCAAGGCTTTCTTGGATGATTATGTAATCGGACAAGATGAGGCTAAGAAGGTTCTCTCAGTCGCTGTTTACAATCATTACAAAAGAATCCTTGCTGGAAAAGACCTGGGAGTAGAATTACAAAAGAGCAATATTTTGATGTTAGGACCAACTGGTTGTGGAAAGACCTTGCTTGCGCAGACACTGGCTAAAATCTTAAATGTACCATTTGCAATTGCAGATGCGACAGCGCTTACAGAGGCTGGCTATGTTGGTGAAGACGTAGAAAATATTTTGTTAAAGGTAATCCAGGCGGCAGACGGTGATGTGAAACGTGCTGAATATGGAATTATCTATATTGATGAAATTGATAAAATTACAAGAAAATCTGAAAATCCATCCATCACTCGTGATGTTTCAGGAGAAGGTGTGCAGCAGGCGCTTCTTAAGATTATCGAAGGAACTGTGGCATCTGTACCACCACAGGGAGGTAGAAAGCACCCACACCAAGAATTGATTCAGATTGACACTACGAATATTTTGTTTATTTGTGGTGGAGCATTCGAAGGCATTGAAAAGATTATTGAAACTCGTCTGGACCGTAAATCTATGGGATTTAATTCCGAGATTATGGGTAAGGCGGAGAAGAAAAACGGTCAGTTGCTGAAACAGATTTTACCACAGGATTTAATCAAATTTGGTATTATTCCGGAGTTGGTAGGTCGTGTTCCGATTAATGTAACATTAGATACACTTGATCGAGAAGCATTGATTCGTATTTTGACAGAGCCTAAGAGTGCTATTGTTAAACAATATAAGAAATTGTTAGAACTTGATGGCGTTGAGCTGGAGTTTGAAGAAGAAGCATTAGAGCAGATTGCAGATATTACTTTAGCGAGAAAAACAGGAGCAAGAGGACTTCGTGCAATTATGGAAAACATTATGATGGATACCATGTATCATGTACCGTCTGATGATACCATTAAATCTTGTTTGATTACAAAGGAAACGGTATTAGGAAATGAAAAACCGATTTACAATACCAATGCAATCGAAACACAGAGTGCGTAAATAAGGAGCGGGTACAGACAATGTATTCGCTCTTTGTTGTGTGAGAGTTTGTAGGGGAAACTCGATAAAAAGGAGAAAGATATATGGAAAGACAAACGATTAGCATGCCAATGGTGGCCCTTAGAGGTATGACGATTCTGCCGGAAATGGTGATTCACTTTGATGTGAGTAGAAAGCGTTCCGTTCAGGCAGTACAGAAGGCAATGCAAGGGAAAGAACAGAAAGTGTTTCTCGTTGCACAACGAGAATTAAGTATAGAAGAACCTACACAGAAGGACGTTTACGAAATCGGTACGATAGCTACAATTAAGCAGATTGCAAAAATGTCAAAGGATATGTACCGTGTATTAGTGACAGGTCAAGAACGTGCAAGGCTTGTGCAGATTACGGAGGAAAATCCGTATTTGCAGGCAGAAGTGGAAGTGGTAGAAGATTATAATGATTATGAACCGCAGCATTTGAATGAGATGCCGGAAGCAAAGTCCCTGCAGGAAATTTTCTTTGAGTATTCTTTGAAAAGCGGCAAGATTCCAAAAGAGGTAGCAACGCAGATTGCAGATATCAAAGAATTTAAAGGCTTAGTGAACAAGATAGCGTCAGTTCTGCCATTCGATTATCTCAATTTGCAGGATATTTTGGAAGAAAATGATTTGTATAAACGCTGTGCCCTTTTGAGTTTCAAAATAGCCAATGAAATAGCTGTGCTATCCATGAAGGAAACCATTCAAAGCAAGGTAAAAGAGCGTATGGATAAGCATCAGAAAGAGTTTATTTTAAGAGAGCAGATGAAGGTAATTCGCGAAGAATTGGGAGAAGATAATCTGGTTTCGGATGCAGAGGAATTTGCGGATGCAACCAATAAGTTGGAGGCCACGCAGGAAGTAAAAGATAAATTAATGAAGGAAATCAATCGTTTCAAGAGTGCAATGCAAAATTCTGCGGAAAACGGTGTTACACGTACCTATATCGAGACCATGTTGGAAATGCCGTGGGATAAAATGGCAGAAGACACCGTAAATATTGCAGAGGCGAAACGGATTCTGGATGAGGACCATTATGGTCTTGAAAAAGTAAAGGAACGAATCTTGGAGTTCCTTGCAGTGCGCACCTTGACACAAAAAGGAGAAAGTCCAATCCTATGCTTGGTTGGACCTCCGGGAACAGGAAAGACCTCCATTGCGAAATCCTTATCTAAGGCGTTAAACAAGCCATATGCAAGAATTTCCCTAGGTGGTGTCAGAGATGAGGCGGAAATTCGCGGACATCGTAAAACCTATGTGGGAGCCATGCCTGGTCGTATCGCCAATGCATTAAAAACTTCAGGTGCAAAGAATGCTTTGATTCTACTGGACGAGATTGACAAGGTGAGCAATGACTATAAAGGCGACACATTCTCAGCGCTTTTGGAAGTGTTGGACAGTGAGCAGAATGTAAAATTTCGCGACCACTATCTGGAAGTACCATTGGATTTGTCAGAAGTACTATTTGTGACAACAGCAAATACCCTGCAGACTATTCCAAGACCACTTTTGGACCGTATGGAAGTAATCGAAATCAGCAGCTATACGGAGAATGAAAAGCTTCATATTGCTACCAGACATTTGGTGCCAAAGCAACTGAAAAAACACGGATTGACAGAGGAGCAATTGAAGATTACAAAAGGTGCAATCTGGAAAATGGCAGGCAGCTATACCAAAGAAGCAGGTGTAAGACAACTGGAACGTACCATTGGTGAAATCTGCAGAAAAGCAGCAAGAGAGATTTTAGAAGAAGGGAAGACTTCTATCCGTGTAACAGAGCGCAATCTGGAAAAATATTTAGGAAAAGAAAAATTCCGATGCCATATGATTAATCAGACAGACGAGGTTGGCGTTGTTCGTGGACTTGCATGGACAAGTGTAGGTGGAGACACCTTGGAAATAGAAGTCAATATTATGCCAGGAAAAGGTGAAATACTATTGACAGGTCAGCTCGGAGATGTTATGAAAGAATCAGCGAGAGCCGGAATTAGTTACATTCGTTCCGTGGGTAAGGAATTTGAAGTGTCAGAGGATTTCTTTGAGAAACATGACATTCATATCCACATTCCTGAGGGAGCAACACCAAAGGATGGACCATCTGCGGGAATTACCATGGCAACTGCCATGCTTTCAGCAATCACGGAGAAGAAGGTACGTGCAGATGTGGCAATGACAGGTGAGATCACATTGCGAGGAAGGGTGCTTCCAATTGGCGGACTGAAAGAGAAACTGCTTGCTGCAAAAAATGCAGGTGTAAAAACAGTGCTTGTTCCGGAAAAGAATATGCGCGATGTGGAAGATATTTCATTTGAGATAACAAAAGGATTGGAAATTGTACCAGTAAGCCATATGACAGAGGTTTTGGAAAAGGCACTGGTATGCGAGGACTAGAATATGAAGATTAAAAATGTGGAATTACAAATTGTTTGTGGAATTACAAGTAAGCTGCCGGAAACTGATAAGGTGGAGATTGCATTTGCAGGGAAATCAAATGTAGGGAAATCCTCTTTGATTAATGCCCTGATGAATCGTAAGGCACTTGCAAGAACCTCGGCAACACCGGGGAAGACGCAGACGATTAACTTTTACAATGTAAATGATGTGATGTATCTGGTGGATTTGCCGGGATATGGGTATGCCAAAGTGTCGGAACAGGAGAAAATCAAATGGGGACAATTGATTGAACGCTATTTAAATACGTCGAAGCAATTGAAAGCCGTGTTCCTATTGATTGATATTCGACATGACCCATCTGCAAATGATAAAATGATGTATGAGTGGATTGTTTCCCAAGGGTATCATCCTATTATCATTGCCACGAAGCTGGATAAATTAAAACGCAGCCAAGTAGCAAAGCATGTGAAAATGATAAAAGAAGGATTAAAACTTCTCCCGGGAACAACAGTGATACCTTTCTCGGCAGAAACGAAACAAGGTCGAGAAGAGATTTGGGAACTGATGGATAGTTATCTGCAAGAAGAAACAGAGGTGGAATAGATGGAAAACACACGTCCATACTGGAAAGTGATAGTGAGTCTTATATTCAGCTTGCTGGCGACAGCCTTTGTTGTTGGAGCCGGTGTAGCCTTAATTCGCTTTCTTATGCCATTTGTAATTGGATGGATTATTTCCTGTATTGCCAATCCGGTAGTTTGCTGGTTGGATAAGAAGTTGAAGATTCAAAAGAAATTTGGCTCAGCCATTATGATTGTGGCCGTAATCGCAGCAGTTGTGGGAGTTCTATATCTGTTTGGCAGTATGATTGTAAAGGAACTTGGTGGGCTTATCACGAATCTTCCAGAAATATATGAAGAAATCGAACTTCAACTCAAGGAGATTGCCAGCAATCTGGCAGGATTTTATGAAAAACTACCAGAAGGTATGCAAAATGGATGGAGTACGCTTGCGTCAGGCGTTGGAAATGCTGCGGGAGGCTGGATTGAAAGAATCAGTAATCCAACAGTTTCATTAGTTGGAGATATTGCGAAATCAATTCCATCGATTATTATTGGAACTTTTGTTACAGTTCTTTCAGCCTATTTTTTTGTAGCAGACAGAGAGACTGTGGTTGTTTGGTTTAAGAAAGTGATTCCACAATCCGTATATCAGAGACTCACAATGGTAGTAACCAACTTTAAATTCTCCGTTGGAGGATATTTTAAAGCACAGTTTAAGATTATGGGAGTTGTAGGCGCCATTTTATTGGTTGGCCTTAGTATACTAAGAATCAAGTATGTGATTGTACTTTCAATAATCATCGCCTTTTTGGACTTCCTACCATTCTTAGGGACTGGTACTGCATTCGTACCTTGGTGTGCCTATACCTTTTTGGTTGGGGACTACAAGCGATTGATTTTCTTAGTTGTGCTGTACGCCACTACACAGATTGTGCGTCAACTGATTCAACCAAAGCTAGTAGGAGATGAGGTGGGATTAAAGCCACTTCCAACCTTGGTATTCATCTATATTGGCTACCGGTTAGGCGGTGTGCTTTGGATGATTCTTGCCGTGCCAATTGGTATGATTATTATCAATATGGTGAAGGCCGGAGCATTTGATTATATCATTAATGATGTGAAGATATTGGCAAAAGGGATTAAAGGTTTAAGGGAATAAGTAAAGTTGTATTTGTAATATTTTGGTAAATGTGTTACAATGTGCCAAGAAAGTTAGAAACGAGGAATTCAAAATGAATGGTAAATACGATGGAATGGCAATTGGTGTGTTTGAATTAGATAGCGAATGTGCATGCTTCGTTGCATTGGATGCAGCGGCAAAGGCAGCAGATGTTAAGATTCAATCTGTAGAGAGAAACCGTCTTGGAGCAGGTGCCTGTGTGAAAATGCGCGGGAGAATATCAGATGTGAATGCTGCAATGGAAGCTGCTTTAGCAAAGGCGGCGCCGATTTCAAAAATTATTTCGCATACAGTAATTGCTGCACCGGACAAAGGTACAGAACTTGCAGCAGCAATGACAATTAATAAATAAGGGCGAAAGTAGAGGGAAAATTTATGACATACGGAGCATATGGATTAGTGGAAGTTCTCGGAGAGGCAAATGCAGTGATTGTGTTAGACCAGATGTTGAAGACTTCGGAAGTGGAATATGAAACAAAGGATACGAAATGCGGAGGACACGTGTTAATTTTTGTAAGTGGAGGAGTATCGGCTGTCAGCGCGGCAGTAGAACGTGTAACAACGAACCCACTATGTAAGATTTTTGCTTATGCGGTAGTTTCCAATCCGTCAGAGGAAATGATTGCGATTGTGGAAGAATTTAAGGCGAGAGCGAAAAAGTAGTTGAACTTATATTGATGAATCATAAAAGTACAGAACAAAAGTTCGATTTGTTCTGTACTTTTCTTTTATATTCTGATATAATCTAGTAGAATAAGAGATAATAGTAGTATTAGCAGTTGAATGAGTAATAAGGAGTCATACATGGACCAATTCGTTTTAAAATCAGAATATAAGCCAACTGGCGACCAACCGCAAGCCATTGAAGCTCTTGTAAAAGGCTTTGAAGAGGGCAATCAATGCCAGACTTTACTAGGGGTGACGGGTTCCGGTAAAACTTTTACAATGGCGAATATTATTGAAAAACTGAATAAACCAACCCTAGTGATTGCGCATAACAAGACCTTGGCAGCACAGCTTTACGGAGAATTCAAGGAGTTCTTCCCTGATAACGCGGTGGAGTATTTTGTATCTTACTACGATTATTACCAACCGGAGGCCTATGTGCCATCGTCAGATACTTATATTGCCAAAGACTCCGCCATCAATGATGAGATTGATAAATTGCGTCATTCGGCAACAGCAGCGCTTTCTGAACGCCGCGATGTAATCATTGTAGCCAGCGTGTCCTGTATCTACGGACTAGGTTCACCGATTGATTATAAAGAAATGGTAATTTCTCTTCGACCGGGTATGATAAAAGACCGTGACGAAGTGATTCGCAAGCTTATCGATATCCAGTATGACCGCAATGAGATGGATTTTAAACGTGGAACCTTCCGTGTGCATGGAGATGTGCTGGAAATATTCCCTGCATATTCGGAAAGCAAGGCCTACCGTGTGGAATTTTTCGGAGATGAAGTGGACAGAATCACAGAGATAGATGTGCTGACAGGTGAGATTAAGGCTGCATTAGAGCATATGGTTATATTCCCTGCATCTCATTACGTGGTGTCCCAAGACAGCATGAATCGTGCCATTCATGAAATTGAAGATGAATTGGAAGAACGGGTGCGCTATTTTAAGAGTGAAGATAAATTGTTGGAGGCTCAGCGTATTGCTGAACGTACCAATTTCGATATAGAAATGATGAGAGAGACCGGATTTTGTTCCGGAATTGAGAACTATTCCAGACATTTGACGGGACTTGAACCAGGGCAACCACCACATACGCTTATCGATTATTTCCCGGATGATTTTCTGATTATGGTTGATGAGTCTCACATGACCATTCCGCAATTGGGGGCCATGTACAATGGGGACCAATCGAGAAAATCTACGCTGGTGGATTATGGTTTTCGTCTGCCGTCTGCCAAGGATAACCGTCCCTTGAATTTTGGTGAGTTTGAAGGAAAGGTGAATCAGATGCTTTTCGTTTCTGCTACACCTGGCAAATATGAAGAGCAAAATGAACTCCTTCGTGCAGAGCAGATTATTCGCCCGACTGGACTTTTAGACCCAGTGGTAGAAGTGCGCCCGATTGAAGGTCAGATTGATGATTTGATTGGGGAAGTTAATAAGGAAGTTGCGAACAAGAATAAGGTGCTTATCACCACACTTACCAAACGTATGGCAGAGGATTTGACGGATTATATGCGAGAGTTGGGCATTCGTGTGAAGTATCTCCACTCCGACATTGATACCTTAGAGCGAACAGAGATTATCCGAGATATGCGTTTAGATGTATTTGATGTGCTAGTGGGGATTAATCTTTTGCGAGAAGGTTTGGATATTCCGGAGATTACGCTGATTGCCATTTTGGATGCGGACAAGGAAGGCTTCCTCCGTTCTGAGACATCTCTGATTCAGACGATAGGCCGTGCGGCGCGTAACTCAGAAGGGCATGTTATTATGTATGCAGATACCATTACGGATTCTATGAGACGCGCAATGGAAGAAACTGAGCGTAGACGCAAGCTTCAGATGGAGTATAATAGAGAGCATGGTATTACACCACAGACCATTAAAAAAGCAGTCCGCGACTTGATTAGCATTTCTAAGAAGGTTGCAGCGGAAGAGCTTCGCATGGAAAAAGATCCGGAATCTATGAGTAAGACGGAACTTGAGAAATTAATTAAAGATGTTTCTAAACAAATGCGAAAGGCTGCAGCAGAACTTAACTTTGAAGCGGCGGCTGGGCTACGTGATAAGATGGTCGAATTGAAGAAAGTATATCAAGACCTAGATTGAGATATGATGCCACATTATTAGAAAATGTGCACCTATCTGAAGTGTAGCATGTGCTATGCACATGATATGAGATAAAAGGAGCATAAAGTAAAATATGGATAACAAAAAGTATATCAAAATACGTGGTGCCAATGAGCACAACTTAAAAAATATAGATATTGATATCCCGCGTAATGAGTTAGTCGTTTTGACAGGGCTTAGTGGTTCGGGTAAGTCATCCCTTGCATTTGACACCATTTATGCGGAGGGGCAGAGAAGATACATGGAATCCTTGTCTTCTTATGCGAGACAATTCCTTGGGCAGATGGAAAAACCGAATGTGGAGAGTATCGAAGGTCTGTCGCCGGCCATTTCCATCGACCAGAAAACTACCAACCGTAACCCACGTTCTACCGTTGGGACAGTGACAGAAATCTATGATTATTTCCGTTTGCTTTATGCAAGAATCGGGATTCCTCATTGTCCGAAATGTGGCAAAGAGATTAAGAAACAGACGGTGGACCAGATGGTAGACCAGATTATGGAGCTTCCGGAAGGGACGAAGATTCAGCTTTTAGCACCGGTGGTACGTGGAAAGAAAGGTCGCCATGAGAAACTTCTAGAGCGTGCAAAGAAGAGCGGTTATGTGCGTGTGCGCGTGGATGGCAACCTCTATGAATTGACCGAAGATATTCCTTTGGATAAGAATATCAAACACAATATTGAGATTATCGTGGACCGACTTGTAGTACGTCCGGGTATTGAAAAACGTATGACTGACTCTATCGAAAATGTTATGGAGCTTGCAGAGGGACTTTTGCTTGTGGATGTGATTGGCGGGGAACCAATCCAATTTAGCCAGAGCTTTTCCTGCCCGGACTGCAATATCAGTATTGAAGAGATTGAACCAAGAACCTTTTCATTTAATAATCCGTTTGGAGCATGTACGGTTTGCTTTGGCTTGGGTTATAAAATGGAGTTTGATATCGATTTGATGATTCCGGATCAGAGTCTCAGCATCGATGAGGGCGCCATTGTTGTTATGGGGTGGCAATCCAGTACAGATGAAAAAAGTTTTACAAGAGCCATATTAAATGCATTGAGCAAGGAATATAACTTCTCTTTAAGTACGCCGTTCCAAGATTATCCTGAGAATATCAAAAACATTCTGATTAATGGTACAAATGGGAAAACAGTAAAGGTACACTATGTGGGACAACGTGGAGAAGGATATTATGACATTGCCTTTGATGGTCTGATTCGCAGTGTAGAACGACGTTATCGTGAGACGGCATCCGAGACTATGAAGGCAGAGTACGAGTCTTTCATGCGTATTACACCATGTCATGAGTGTGGCGGACAGCGTTTAAAACAGGGCGCACTTGCGGTAACTGTGGGTGGAAAGAACATTTCCGAGATTACGAATTTTTCCATAGAGAAGCTGGTACAATTTTTAGATGAATTACAGTTGACACCAACCAAGGCCTTTATTGGAGAACAGATTTTAAAAGAAATCAAGGCCCGTCTTCGTTTCTTGATGAACGTAGGCTTGGATTACCTGACCTTATCCCGCGCAACAGGCAGCCTGTCCGGTGGAGAAGCTCAGCGAATTCGTCTGGCTACCCAGATTGGCTCCGGCTTGGTGGGCGTTGCATATATTTTGGACGAGCCAAGTATTGGTCTTCATCAAAGAGATAATGATAAATTATTAGGTACCTTGAAGCATTTAAGGGACTTGGGAAACACCTTGCTTGTAGTAGAGCATGACGAGGACACCATGCTGGAAGCGGACTATATCGTAGATATTGGACCGGGTGCAGGAGAGCATGGTGGGGAAGTGGTTATTGCAGGAACCGCAGAAGAGATTATGGCTTGTGAGAAATCAATTACAGGTGCTTACCTAAGTAAAAAACTGCAGATTCCGGTGCCGGAGACTCGTAAGGAGCCAAAGGGCTGGCTCACTGTTCGCGGGGCTGCAGAAAACAATCTGAAAGACATTGATGTGGAGATTCCGTTGGGAGTGATGACCTGCGTAACAGGTGTATCCGGCTCAGGTAAAAGTTCCCTGGTAAACGAAATCTTATATAAGTCACTTGCCAAAAAACTGAATCGCGCAAGAACCATTCCGGGAAAGCATAAAGGTATCGAAGGTGTGGAACAATTAGATAAGGTGATTAACATTGACCAGTCACCAATTGGAAGAACACCAAGGTCAAACCCGGCTACGTATACGGGTGTGTTTGATATGATTCGTGACTTGTTTGCGGCAACACCGGATGCAAAGGCAAAAGGCTATAAAAAAGGCAGATTTAGTTTCAATGTCAAGGGCGGACGCTGCGAGGCATGCTCCGGCGATGGTATTTTAAAGATTGAAATGCATTTCCTTCCGGACGTGTATGTGCCTTGTGAGGTTTGTGGGGGCAAACGATATAACCGTGAAACGCTGGAAGTGAAGTACAAGGGTAAGAGCATTTACGATGTGCTGAACATGACAGTGGAAGAAGCCTTGAGCTTCTTTGAAAATGTGCCAAGTATTCGAAGAAAGATAGAAACCTTATATGATGTGGGTCTTTCCTACATTCGTTTGGGACAGCCATCCACCACTTTGTCAGGCGGAGAGGCCCAACGTATTAAGCTGGCAACTGAACTCAGCAGAAGAAGTACGGGAAAAACCATCTATATTCTGGATGAACCAACAACCGGACTTCATTTTGCAGATGTGCATAAGTTGACGGAGATTCTAGGCCGATTGACACAAGATGGCAATACGGTTGTTGTCATTGAACACAACCTGGATGTAATAAAAACAGCAGACTATATTATCGATATTGGACCGGAAGGCGGCGACAAAGGCGGAACTGTGATTGCAAAAGGAACGCCGGAAGAGGTTGCTGAAAATCCGATATCTTATACAGGACATTATATTAAACGCGAGCTGACTCTTAAGAAAAGTGAAAAAATGTAAAAAACTCTTTCCATTTATTAGAAATTCAATTATAATGTTATAGACATTAGACTAGAGAACGAAAGATAATAGAATAGATAAGAGTAGTGAAAGGAGAAATCAGATGTCAGTTACAGATATCGGAATCGATTTAGGAACCGCCAGTGTATTGGTGTATGTAAAAGGAAAAGGTGTTGTTTTGAAAGAGCCTTCAGTTGTTGCATTTGACAGAGATACGAATGAGATCAAAGCAATTGGGGAAGATGCACGATTGATGCTTGGAAGAACTCCGGGAAACATCGTTGCTATCAGACCTTTAAGACAAGGTGTTATTTCAGATTATACGGTTACAGAAAAGATGATTAAATATTTCGTACAGAAGGCAGTGGGAATCCGTCTTTTCAAAAAACCGCGTATTAGTATCTGTGTACCAAGTGGTGTGACAGAAGTAGAAAAGAAGGCAGTTACAGAAGCAGGATTTGCAGCAGGTGCAAGAGACGTGCATTTGATTGAAGAGCCGGTAGCGGCTGCAATTGGTGCAGGTATCGATATTGCAAAACCATGTGGAAATATGATCGTAGATATTGGTGGCGGTACAACAGACGTTGCAGTTATTTCTCTTGGCGGAACAGTAGTTAATACATCTCTCAAGGTTGCAGGTGATGATTTTGACGAGGCAATTGTGCGTTATATGCGTAAGAAACACAATCTGTTGATTGGTGAACGTACTGCAGAAGATATCAAGATTAAGATTGGTACAACCTATCCATTAGTAGAAGATATGGCTATGGAAGTACGCGGACGTAATCTTGTAACAGGTCTTCCAAAGACAGTTACGGTTACTTCTTCAGAAACAGAAGAAGCGCTTCGCGAAACAACCGCGCAGATTGTAGAAGCAGTAATTGCGGTGTTGGAGAGAACTCCACCGGAATTGTCAGCAGATATTTTGGACCGAGGCATTGTGCTTACAGGTGGCGGTGCATTACTTCGCGGTTTGGAAGAATTGATTGAAGAAAAGACCGGAATTAATACAATGACGGCAGAAGATCCAATGAAGGTCGTTGCCATTGGAACAGGTCAGTTTGTAGAATTCATGGGTAAATAGGTATGTAGGGGCTGTCTTTTAAAAAAAAGTAGCCCCTTTATGTTTGAGAGGAGGGAATGTTTTGGAGACAGTAAAGGGATATGTAGACCACATTGTATTTCGAAATGAGGATAATGGCTATACCGTATTCCATTTGACAAATGAAGATGGTGAATTAACCTGTGTCGGAACATTTCCGTACATCGGGGAAGGCGAATTATTGCAAGTTTCCGGAGAATACATAACACATAATGTCTATGGTCTGCAGTTACAGGTGTCAGAGCATGAAATGCTGGAGCCGGAAGATTTGATTTCTATCGAGCGGTATTTGGGCTCCGGAGCCATTAAAGGCTTGGGGGCCGTGTTGGCAGGAAGAATTGTGCGAAGATTCAAAGGAGATACCTTCCGAATTATTGAGGAAGAGCCGGAAAGACTAGCTGAAGTCAATGGAATCAGTGAGCGTAAGGCTCGTGAGATTGCTGTTCAAGTCTATGAAAAGAAGGACATGCGTAAGGCCATGATTTATCTGCAAAAATATGGCATCACCTTGGCACTTGCGGCAAAGATTTACACCCATTATGGGCAACATGTGTATCGTGTAATGGAAGAGAACCCATATCAGATTGCGGACCATGTTCAAGGTGTAGGATTTAAAACAGCAGATGAAATTGCAAGGAGAATTGGTATTCACACGGATTCGGATTATCGGATACGCAGCGGTATTTTCTATGTACTTTTGCAGGCATCTGCAGATGGACACATTTATTTGCCGGAGGCGGAAGTGCTTCGCCGAACCAAAGAACTTTTAGAAATCGAATTAGGGGGCCTTTCCAAGTATTTGATGGATTTGGCTATTGAAAGAAAGATTGTTGTAAAAGAAACAGATGAAGAAAAACGAATCTACTCTGCCCAGTACTATTACATGGAGTTGAATACAGCCAAAATGCTCCATGATTTAAATGTAAAACATGAGCTCGCAGACGCGGTGATTGAAAAACGTTTGAACCAGATAGAGCAAAACGCCAATTTGGAACTAGACGAGATGCAAAAACAAGCGGTCATTGCTGCAGTGCGAAATGGGGTATTCATATTAACCGGAGGTCCGGGTACAGGAAAGACCACGACCATTAATGCCATGATTCACTTCTTTGAAAGTGAGGGTATGGATATATATCTGGCTGCGCCAACTGGTCGAGCGGCAAAACGAATGACAGAAGCTACAGGTTACGAGGCGAGGACCATTCACCGTATGCTGGAGCTTGGCTACGTGCCGGAGGGTGACGACAACCGCATGCACTACGGCAGAAATGAAGAGAATCCGTTAGAGGCGGATGTGATTATTATTGATGAGATGTCCATGGTTGACCTGCCTTTAATGAATGTACTTCTGCGGGCTATTGTAGTTGGTACGAAATTAATTCTTGTGGGAGATAAGGACCAACTCCCATCTGTTGGACCTGGAAGCGTGTTGAAGGATTTAATTGAATCACACTGTTTTCCGGTGGTTACATTGAATAAGATTTTCAGACAGGCGGAAGAGAGTGATATTGTCGTAAATGCGCATAAAATTAACCGAGGCGAAGAGGTAATCCTAGATAACAAGAGCAAGGATTTCTTCTTCCTAAAACGAAATGATGCCAATACCATTATCAGTGTGGTGCTGACGCTCATTCAAAAGAAATTGCCAAAGTATGTGGATGCAGATCCGTTTGACATTCAAGTGTTGACGCCAATGCGCAAGGGCATGTTGGGGGTGGAACGCCTGAATACGATTATGCAACAATATTTGAACCCGCCTGACCCGAAAAAAGCCGAGAAAGAATACGGGGACAAGGTATTCCGCGTGGGCGACAAGGTCATGCAGATAAAAAATAATTATCAGTTGGAATGGGAAATTGCCACAAAGTATGGGCTGGTGGTTGACAATGGCGTAGGTGTATTCAATGGAGATATTGGCCGAATTACAGAAATCAACAACTATACAGAAACCATGGAGGTTGAGTTTGAGGAAAAGAAAAAGGTGAAATATTCCTTTGAATTACTGGAAGAACTGGAGCTTGCATATGCAGTAACCATTCACAAATCACAGGGAAGTGAATATCCGGCAGTCGTGATTCCACTTTTGCAGGGACCGCGTCAGCTATATCACCGGAATCTGATTTATACCGCTGTGACAAGAGCAAGAAAATGTGTGACGCTGGTAGGGAGCGATACCACATTTCAGGAAATGATTTGCAATGTAAATGAACAGAATCGATATACGAGTCTTGCAGAGCAGATTGTGGAATTGCTATAGAGAGTCTAAGTTAAATATGAATTTTATTGAGAAGTGTTTGGGGATTTTATATCCCCAAACATGTTGTTTTTGTGGAAAAGTAAGCAAAGAACCTATTTGCAGAGAATGTGAGGGAGAAGTCACATATATTGAGGAACCCATTTGTAAAAAATGTGGGAAACCAATCCGGTATGAGGAGAACGAATATTGCAGCGATTGTGAAAGTCTCAAGTTTCATTATGAGCAGGGCAGAAGCGTATGGCTTCATACAGGAAAAGTCCGCTGGTCCATTCATCAGTTTAAATACTATAATCGCAGAATTTATGGAAAGTTTTATGCGCAGGAGCTTTTTCGCTTGCATGGTCAGTGGATAAAAAGTAAAGGAATTGATGTTATTATTCCAATTCCACTACATAGAAAAAAGCAAAGGATACGAGGGTATAACCAGTCAGAGCTTGTAGCACGGCATCTAGGCAGGCTATTGGATATTCCAGTCAATGAAAGGGCTGTCACTCGTGTGCGAAATACAAAGCCACAAAAGGAGTTAAGCCATAAAGAAAGGCGGAAAAATCTGCAGGATGCATTTCGGATAACTAAACACTGGAAAAGCGAGAAAAATGTGCTTTTGATTGACGATATTTACACAACCGGAAATACGATAGATTCGGTTGCAAAGTTGCTTCGAGAAAAAGGTGCGAATAAAGTGTGGTTTTTGACCATAAGTATTGGACAAGGTTTCTAGAAATGTGTTATACTATAATGTAAATTAGGAGTAGTATGTATAGAGGTGATGCTTATGTTGAATGAAGAACGAGTGAAACATATGATTAAGCTTGCTGATTATGAAACAAAAGGTGGAAAAGAAGAACAAAAAATCACTTCTTTTTATAAAAAAGATTATATTAGTATGAATATCATGTGGACCTTACTGTGGATGACCGTAGCATATGGACTTGTAGTGGCGACAGTATGGCTGGCACTAAGGGACCTTGTAACAGTAGAGCTTGCGCAGATTCAAGTACTGTCATTGGTGATATTAATCGCAAGTATATATATAGTGCTTTTCATTACATACATGGTTGCGGCAAAAAGATATTATAAAAGGAGACATGCTCGTGCATATCATCGTGTAAAGAAATTCAAAGAAAATCTGATGATCTTAGAGAAAATGTACGAGAAGGAGGATCAAGATGCAGAAACTGTTTGAGATGAAAGGATATCTGACAAAGTATTATGCTAAATATTCCAAGATTGTGGATAAAACAATTCAATTTGTATTGGCATTACTAACGTTTACATTTATCAATCAAAATATTGGATTTTCTGACATTATTGCCAACCCAATTATGACCATCGTGCTGTCTTTAATTTGTATGTTGCTTCCGATGTCCATGATTGTGGTATTGGCGACTATTGTAACTATCGTTCAGGTGGTGACAGTGTCAGTTGGAATGGCGATTGTATTTTTAATTTTATTTGTTGTGCTGTATGCGTTTTATTTTCGATTTGCATCGGGTAAAGCATTGATTTTATTGTTGACGCCAATTGCATTTATGTTTCAAATACCGGTTGTGATTCCGATTGTATTTGGTTTGGTAGGAAGTCCAATCTGTATATTACCAATTACTGCAGGTACTGTGATTTATTACACCATTGATTATGTTAAAACCAACGGAAGCTTGTTTACATCGGTTGGAGACATGGATTTATTGACACAGATTGGTACATACGTGCAGGCGATTTTTGCCAATCGTGAAATGTGGTGTGTGATTATTGCATTTGCAGTATGCTTACTTTTGGTTTACAGCGTGAGAAGATTATCCGTTGATTACGCATGGGAAATTGCTATCATCGCCGGTACATTAGGTAACATTAATGTAATGGCATATGGATATATTGTAATGGATATACAACTTTCCTATGTGTCATTGATTGTGGGAAGCCTGGTAGGTATTCTCATCGCATTGCTACTTAAGTTCCTTGTGTTCTCTGTGGATTATACAAGAACCGAGTATCTGCAGTTTGAAGATGATGAATATTATTACTATGTAAAGGCTGTTCCAAAGGCTGCAGTAGCAATTCCAGAAAAGACGGTAAAACGTATTAATGAACGTCAGAAAACAGGTGTGATTGATGCGGAGCAAATTGTAGAGTTAGAAAAAATGACAAAAAACAGTGATGATGATTCCGAGATTCAGAGAATCATAGACGAAGAATTAAAGAATTAAAAAAACAGATGGAGGTAACAGGATGGGACAGGGTATTCGAAATCTTTTGAATATGTATCTTGATGATTGGTATTGGCCAGATATGAGAATCACAGATTTAATTGAGATTCTGATTATTGCGTTTTTGGTATACTATGTCATTAAATGGATTAAAAATACAAAAGCTTGGATGCTGTTGAAGGGGATAGCTGTGTTGGCTGTCTTTATCCTGCTTGCGGCTATCTTTAAGATGAATACCATTTTATGGTTGGCAAAGAATTCTATTAGCGTACTGGCAACAGCGGCGGTTATCGTATTCCAGCCTGAACTTCGTAGAGCACTGGAAAAGTTAGGCCAGAAGGATTTCTTAAATGCAATTACGCTTTTTGAAAAGAACAGAGATTCCGAGAGATTTGGAATGAAAACAGTGGATTCTATTGTGACTGCTTGCTATGAGATGGGTAGGGTAAAAACAGGTGCATTAATTGTTGTGGAACGTGATATTATGCTGACGGAATATCAACATACAGGAATTGAATTGGACTGTATCGTGTCAGAACAGATGCTTATTAATATTTTTGAACACAATACACCCCTTCATGATGGAGCTGTGATTGTACGTGGAGACCGTATTGTAGCTGCAACCTGTTATTTGCCTTTGTCTGAGAACATGGGATTGAGCAAACAGCTTGGAACCAGACATCGCGCGGCTGTGGGAATGAGCGAAGTAAGTGATGCCCTGATTATCTGTGTTTCAGAGGAAACCGGAAATGTGTCATACGCCATGGGCGGCCATATTACTCGTGGAGTATCAGAAGCGCAATTGCGGGAACAATTGATTCAATTGCAAGGCAGAATGAAGGTAGAAGAAGGAAATAAAAAGTTCACATTGAAGAAAGGAAGACGCAAGGATGGTACTGAAGGACAAATGGAAAAATAATCTTGGTCTTAAAATACTGGCAGTTTTATTTGCGATTTTCCTATGGTGGATGGTTGTAAATATAGATGACCCAATTAATAAAAAGACATATGCTGTTGACGTTACTGTGACAAATCCGGAAGTGATTACCAATGCAGGAAAAAGTTATCAGATTATGGACGATACAAAGAACATTTCGGTAACGGTAAAAGCAAGACGAAAAGTGCTCGATGAAATAAAAAAGAGCAACATTATTGCCACAGCAGACCTGCGGGAAATGCAGGATACCTCTGTACCAATTCGTGTGAGTGTGGCAGGATTTGAAGGGGATTATGAAGAAGTAATAGCAAATCCAAGAAACATACAAGTGAAGGTAGAAAATACACAGAAGAAAACGTTCCCAATTACTACCGTTGCCATAGGAAGTCCGAGAGACGGTTATGTGGTTGGAAGTATGACAGCATCGCCAAAGACGGTTGATATCAGCGGACCAGAATCGTCCATTGCGAAAATCAGTAAGGTTGTAGCTAAGGTAGATGTAAGTGAGCTGGCATCAGATACCTCCGTGCAGGCGCAGCTGATATACTACGATGCGGCAGACAATATCATAGATAAGACATTACTGACCAGCAACTGCGATAAGAATGGTGTATCTGTCACAATTGACATATGGAAGACCAAGGAATTAACCTTGAAATTTGACACATCAGGTATTGAGGCGTCAGATGGTTATGTATTTACCGGAATTGAAGTGGAACCTCAAACTGTTGAAGTGGCAGGTAACCCAGATATTCTTCGAGGAATGACAGCAATTGAAATCGACAAAAAAGCCCTTGAGAAAACGGAGATGACGGAAAGCGAAGAAGTGATTGTAGACATCAAAGAATACATGCCGGAAGGTATAACTCTGGCAGATGCGGATGCGGCAAGTGTAGTCGTTCGTATTCTTTTGGAAAAGGCTGGCACGAAGACATTGCGCTTACCAACTGGCTCTATTACTGTGCTGAATGCATCTGAAAAACTACAACTTGCTTATGAGGCCTTGGAAGTAGAACTCACCTTCTCGGGTTCGGAAGAGAATTTAGAAAAATTGACTAGTGAGTCCATCATTGCGTCAATTGATTTAAAAGAATACACACAAGAAGGCAAATACACAGTTCCAGTTAAGGTAACAGAATTGCCGGCTGGCTGCACATATACGAAAGAAGCTGAAGTTAAGATTGAATTAACAAAAAAATAGGAGGCTATCGTCCTTGGTAACACAAAAAATAACAATTAAAAATCCTACCGGATTGCATTTGCGTCCGGCAGGTCTTTTCTGCAAGATGGCAGTGAAGTTTAAATGTAAGATTACGTTTCAACATAAGGATACAATAGCGAATGCGAAAAGTGTCTTGAGTGTATTGGGTGCCTGTATCAAAGCAGGGGATGAAATTGAAATCATCTGTGATGGCGAGGATGAACAGGAAGCACTTGATGCTATGTTGAAGATTATAGAAGACGGATTAGGAGAGTGACATAAAATGTTGAATTACCAGAAATATAAAAGGGTTCCGGTTATGACTTACCCGGAAAGAGAATGGCCAAACAAACAAATCCAAAAAGCACCAATGTGGTGTAGTGTGGATTTGCGAGACGGCAATCAAGCCTTGATTGAACCAATGACAGTAGAAGAAAAGGTAGAGATGTTCAATTTGCTAGTAAAGCTTGGCTTTAAAGAAATTGAAGTAGGTTTTCCATCTGCTTCGCAGATTGAGTTTGACTTTATGCGCGAATTGGTAGACCGAAATTTGATTCCGGATGATGTGACGGTTCAAGTACTGGTACAATGTCGCGAACATTTGATTCAAAGAACATTTGAGGCCTTAGAAGGTGTGAAACGTGCAATTGTACATATTTACAATTCCACATCGACCCTTCAAAGAGATGTGGTGTTCAATAAAGGGAAAGAAGAAATCAAGCAGATTGCAATTGAAGGAACCAAATTGGTGAAATCCTTTGTAAAAGATTTTCCGGGACATATTACCTTAGAATACTCTCCTGAAAGCTTTACGGGAACAGAATTAGATTATGCTTTGGAGATTTGTACCGTTGTTCAAGAAACATGGGGCGCTACCAAAGAAGAGCCAATCATCATCAATCTGCCAGCAACAGTTGAAATGACGACTCCAAATGTCTATGCAGACCAGATTGAATGGATGCACAAGAATTTCAAGAATAGAGAAAGTATTATCCTAAGTATTCACCCGCACAATGACCGTGGAACCGGTGTGGCAGCAACAGAGCTTGCACTTTTAGCAGGGGCTGACCGTGTGGAAGGAACACTGTTTGGAAATGGTGAACGTACCGGAAATCTTGATATTCTAACTGTTGCATATAATATGTTCTCGCAGGGAATTAATCCGGAATTGGATTTGACAAATATTGTGGAGATTCAGGAAGTATACGAAAGATGCTGTAAGATGGAGGTGCCAATGCGCCATCCATATGCAGGTAAATTGGTATTTACAGCTTTCTCCGGTTCTCACCAGGATGCAATCAACAAAGGCGTCAGAGCTATGAAGGAACGTCATCAAGATTGGTGGGAGGTTCCATATCTTCCAATTGACCCGTCGGATGTTGGACGTGAGTACGAACCAATTGTTCGTATCAACAGTCAATCAGGTAAGGGCGGCGTTGCGTTTGTTATGGACAGCGAATTTGGATTCAAGCTTCCAAAGGCAATGCATAAAGAGTTTGCAGATGTAATTCAGAAGATTGCTGAAAAACAGGGTGAAGTTGCACCGGCAACTATCATGGAAGTATTTGAACAAGAATATTTGAAACTGAAAACACCATATGAATTCCTTCGCGCAAGAGCAGAGGACCATGGTGACCGTGATACAAAGGTAGAGTTGAACTTTAATTACCAAGGTGAAACAAGGGAAGTAGAAGCAGTTGGAAATGGTCCATTGGATGCGGTGAAGGTTGCTCTTCAGCAGACAAATGGAGTGGATGTAAGTATTCTGGATTACACACAACATGCGCTTGGTGAAGGGTCAAATGCGAAAGCAGCGGCTTATATTTGCATGAAGGATGAAGCAACTGGAAATGTCACTTTTGGAGTAGGTGTAAGTTCTAATATTACTAGAGCCGGTATTAGAGCAGTATTTAGTGCGTTAAATAGATTGGGGAGGAAATAAAATGGCAAAAGCAACATTAGTTATTATGGCGGCAGGAATCGGAAGTCGCTTTGGTGGTGGAATCAAACAATTAGAACCTGTTGGACCAAATGGGGAAATTATCATGGATTATTCCATCTATGATGCAATGGAAGCAGGATTTGATAAAGTAGTTTTTGTAATTCGCAAGGATTTAGAAAAAGATTTCAAAGAGGTAATTGGAAATCGTATCGAAAAGATTGTGGAAGTAAAATATGCATTTCAGGAGAAATCTGATATTCCGGAACCATATAAAACCAATTATGCAGACCGCGTAAAACCATGGGGGACTGGTCAGGCAATTTTGTGTTGTAAGGATGTTGTGAATGAGCCGTTCTTGGTCATTAATGCAGATGACTACTATGGCAAAGAGGCCTATGCAGTAGCTTATAACCATTTGATGAAAGAGCGGGAAGCAAGCGACAAAGTACAAATCAGTATGGTTGGCTTTGTTCTTGGAAATACCTTGAGTGAAAATGGTGGAGTAACACGAGGAATCTGTAAGGTGGATGACAATAACATCCTTACAGATGTTGTAGAGACCAGCAATATTATCAAAACAGAAACAGGTGCTGCAGTTCAAACCGAGGAGGGAGACGTTCCAGTGGATGTAAATTCATTGGTGTCCATGAATATGTGGGGATTAACACCAGAATTTTTTGACATCTTAGAAACCGGTTTTGTTCAATTTTTGGAAGAAAAAGCAGACAATTATATGAAAGCAGAGTATCTGCTACCTACTATTGTGGGAGGATTGCTTCGTGAAGGAACTGCTGAAGTTGCTGTACTTAGGTCCAATGACAAATGGTTCGGTGTTACATATAAAGAAGATAAAGATTATGTGGTTGCGTCGGTTAGAGCTTTGATTGATGTAGGGATATATCCGGAACGATTGTTTGGGTAGGAATGAGGGAATACTTATGAAAAAAAGTTTACTTGTAATACTTGCAATTTGCTTAATGATGACTGGATGTAAAAAACAGGAAAGCGAAGATAAAGGAACGAAGGTGAGTGCGCAGGCAGTTAGTCTGTTCCAAATGCCGAAATTAGAAGAAATTCCGGAGCCTGCAAATCAAAATCTCCTTACCGGTTGGGCAAATTTATCAGAAAAGGCGATTGGAAAAAGACCAGTTGCTGTTATGGTTAACAATGTTGAACCAGCACTTCCGCAGTATGGAATTTCGCAGGCAGATGTAATTTTCGAACTCCCGGTGGAAGGTGATTTAACAAGACTTATGGCAATGTATGCAGACTATACGAAGGTGCCGGATATCTGTGCAATTCGAAGCTGTCGATATTATTATCCTGCGATAGCAAAGGGATTTGATGCTTTTTACATACATTGGGGGATTGACCAAAATGTTGAGAGCTATGTGAAGGGGATTCAACCGGATAAATATGATGGTTTATCGAATGATGGAGGATTATTCGGCAGAGATAGCGCAAGAAGAAGTGCAGGATACTCATTGGAACATACCGGATATTTCAAGGGCACAAAGTTTGCTTCCGTAGTAGATGGCAGTGGGGATAGAGTTGCATTGAAGGACGCAAAAAGAGGAACGGCATTCCGGTTCTGTGATTACGGTTCGCTTGTGACACCGACAGGGGGAGCGTGTAATACAGTTGCGATTCGTTTTGGTGCATGTAATTCCAAATTCACATATAATGCAGAAACAAATACCTACTTAAAATCCATGAATGGTCATAAGCATGTGGATGGAAAAACAGGAGAGCAGTTGTCGTTTACTAACGTATTTGTCCTAGAAACAAGCATTTCATTGAAAGAGGATAGAGTGCATAAAAAAATAGATTGGCAAGGTTCTGGTAGTTCCAAAGGCTACTACATTTCCAATGGTGCAGTGCAGAGAATCCGTTGGTCCCAAAGTAATGAGAGTTCTTATTTGAAATTCTATGATGAGAATGGAGAAGAATTGGAAATCAATCGTGGAAAAAGTTATATTGCGTATACATATGCAGGAAGAACGACAATTGAATAGGAAATATATGGGCAGGATAGTAAAAGTCTTGCCTTTTATGTTGAAAAAAAGAAGTATTTGCTATATAATGTATTAGATATAACAAAGTGGAAAAGTGTCAAAATACAAATATATGAAAGATAAACAGGAGAAATGCTATGCGAAAGAAAATAAGACGCTTTGAGTCTATGATGTGGTTATTTATCAAACTGTTATTATATGTAATATTGATGGCTGTTTTTATAGTGATGTTAGCACCAGAAAACAGAGCATTAATTAAAGTGTCAAGAACAATGGGTATTACGTTTAGTACTTACATCATTGTTGGGCTTCTTTTCCTAACTATTTATGGAAAGTATGACGTAGGTAGGAGAAAGAGTAAGCCAATTGTGTATTCGATGTCGTTGGCAGTTATATTTACCGACATTGTTACTTATGTGCAATTGATGGTGATGAATACAATAACTCCAACCTATAAGGCCTTCAGGTTTAATAGCCTTGGTGCACTGTTTGTTGCAATTGTTTTACAGATTGCAATTATTATGATTTTCACATATGCCGGTAATGCGTTGTTCTTTAGAATACATGTACCGGAAAAATGTCATATTGTTACGTCTTCGCAAGAAAGCTTGGACTCGATTATTCGAGGAATTCTTCGTTATAAGAAGCAGTATAACATTGACAAGATTCATGATTATAGAGATCCGGAGCTACTGAAAAAAATCAAAGAAGCAGACACCGTATTTTTATATGATGTGCCATCACAAAGAAGAAGTGAAGTAGTAAGTTATTGCTATAAGAAACGTAAAAATGTGTATTTTAATCCGGAAGTAGAGGATATTGTGGAAATGAGTTCGGAATATTATCTGTTGGATGACATTTCCATGTTGAACTACAATGTAAAAGGGCTTACAATGGAACAACGAATTATCAAACGTTGTATGGATATCGGGTTATCATTATTTATGATTCTCTTGACATCCCCAATATGGATTGTCAGTGCCATTGCTATTAAATTATATGATGGTGGATCTATTTTATTTAAACAGGACAGAGCAACCATAAATGGTAATGTATTTCAAGTTTATAAGTTCCGTACCATGAAGGAAAATGTGGAAAATCGTTCCGTGACAGACAATGATGACCGTATTACAAAACCTGGCAAGGTTCTTAGAAAAATTCGTATGGACGAGCTTCCACAGTTGCTTAACATCCTAAAAGGGGATATGAGCTTTGTAGGACCTCGACCGGAAATGATGGAAAATGTAGAAGCATACACAGAAGAACTGCCAGAGTTCAAGTACAGACTTCGCGTAAAAGCCGGACTTACAGGGTATGCACAGATTGCCGGAAAGTACAATACGACACCAAAAGACAAGTTGATGATGGATATGATGTATATCGAACATTACAGCGTGTTTAAAGATATTCAGCTTCTGTTCCAAACAGCAATTGTATTGCTAAAATCAGACAGTACAGAGGCTTTTCATAAAGGAAATGGTGAAAAAGAATATGTTTTTCACCCGGTAGCTAGTGTAGAAGGAGTAAATAATGAAGGCAGTCATAATTAGTAGTTCCTATTCATATCTCGAGAGAATAGAATTGTTGAAAGAAGCTTACGAAAAAAAAGGGTATGACACAACGGTTGTTTTAACAAATTTCGTGCATGCGAAGAAGACATATGTAGTAGAAGCCCACGAGAGTTACACTTTTGTAAAGACAAAACCATATTACAGAAATATTTCTCCTCAAAGACTATATTCTCATTATTGTTTTGCGCGTGACGCGTTTAAACTAGTGGAAAAAATGGATATTGATTTACTACATGTTTTGATTCCGGCTAATTCATTGGCAAAGGAAGCGAACAGATATAAAAGAAGTCATCCGAATGTAAAAATCTATTTTGATTTCATTGACTTGTGGCCGGAAACAATGCCGATACAACGATTTAAGAATCTTTATCTGTTTCGTGTATGGAAAAATTTACGTGATCAAAATGTTGATTGTACGGAACTGGTATATTGTGAGTGCGATTTGTACAAGCAAGTATTAGGAGTTGATGATGATGAACATTATAAAACTCTATATTGGGCAAAAAAAAGTAATATAATGGAAAGCTATCCGTCCTTATCAAGTGACCACATAAATCTTTGTTACTTGGGTTCGATTAATAACATTATTGACATGGACTATATAGTGGAGATGTGCAAAGTAATTGGACAACATAAGAAACTTACACTTCATGTTATTGGAAACGGAGAGAAAAAAAGTGAGTTTATGCAGCTGCTCCAAGATAACTTGATAGATGTTTGTGATTATGGTGTAATATATGACGAGGAAAAGAAACAACAAATTTTTGACAAATGTCATTTTGGATTAAATATTATGAAACCTACAGTATGTGTTGGACTTACAATGAAGTCTTTGGATTATTTCAAAGCGCAATTGCCAATCATTAACACAATCAAAGGGGATACTGCCTTTTTTGTAGAAAAATATCATATTGGTTTTAATGGTTATGAGGATTATGTCAAGGTGATTAAACAGTTGACTGTGGAGGATTATCTTCAGGTGAGAAAGAATGTAAAAAAATTGTATGAGGAAAAATTTACAAAGGAAGCGTTTTTTAGAAAAATTGAAGGGTAGAGGAAACAGATGAATGAGAAAGTAGAAATTCTATTAGCAACATATAATGGGGAGAAATATATAAGACAGCAATTAGATTCAATTATAGTACAAGATTATAAACATTGGGTGATCAGAGCTTGTGATGATGCCTCAAAAGATGCTACCTATGATATTCTATTGGAATACAAAGCCAATTACCCCGATAAGTTTGTCGTTCAGAAAAATGAGAAAGGTTTTGGTTCGGCAAAATTAAATTTCATGAATCTGATTCAGAGTAGTACATCCCAGTATGTGATGTGCTGTGATCAGGATGATGTGTGGTTGCCTAATAAGATTTCTTTGACATTAGAGGAAATGAAAAGAAATGAAGGGGGCGGGAAACCGGTTCTTATTCATACAGATTTGAAAGTGGTGGATCAAGAATTGAATGTTTTGAGCGAATCCTTTTTTGAATATTCTAAATTAAAAAAGGACCTTCGATATAATGACTTGTTGATCCAGAATTCAGTGACTGGATGTACAACAATGCTGAATAAAGAGTTGGTATTATTGTTAAAACGAGAAATAAATGTTGATAATATTTTAATGCATGATTGGATAGCAGCGCTTGTGGCAGCTGCAATGGGGAAAATTAGTTTTGTAGACCAACCGACAATGTTATATCGGCAACATTCTGTTAATTCAGTGGGTGCGAAACGATACGGTATTTCATTATTTATAGAAAAATTAAAAAACAGTAATATAAAAAAATCATTATTGGATACAGTAATACAAGCTGGAGAGGTTGCAAAAATATACAAAGATGATTTCAATGTGGAGTTGTATCAGTTGACGGAACATTATTCAAGAATATTTGAAAAAAGTAAACTACAAAGAGTAAGTTTTTATATGAAGAACAAGATATTCAAAAAAGGTTTACCACGAAAAATATGTCAGATTATTTTAGGATGATAATAGGAGGTACAAAATGAAAGGAATTATTTTAGCAGGCGGAAGTGGAACACGTCTATATCCGCTGACACAGGTAACAAGTAAACAGTTATTACCAATCTATGACAAGCCAATGATTTACTATCCATTGAGCATTTTAATGAACGCAGGAATAAGAGAAATTTTGATTATCTCTACACCGACAGATACTCCAAGATTTGAAGAATTATTGGGAGACGGAAGTCAGTTTGGTATTGGTTTACAATATAAGGTGCAGCCGTCACCGGATGGATTGGCACAAGCATTTTTATTAGGTGAAGAATTCATTGATGGTGATAGTTGTGCCATGGTTTTGGGAGACAACATTTTCCATGGACATGGTCTTACAAAATGCCTAAGAGCAGCTGCATCAAAGGAAAACGGTGCAACAGTATTTGGTTATTATGTAGATGATCCGGAAAGATTTGGCGTTGTAGAATTTGATAAAGATGGAAAAGCTGTTTCTATCGAAGAGAAACCACAAAGGCCAAAATCAAACTATGCGGTAACTGGTTTGTATTTCTATGATAATCGAGTTGTAGAATATGCAAAAAGTATTAAACCAAGTGCACGTGGAGAGTTGGAAATCACAGATTTGAACAGAATTTACTTGGAAAATGGTGACCTTGAAGTTACATTATTGGGACAAGGGTTCACATGGCTTGACACAGGAACACATGAATCTTTGGTTGATGCCACAAACTTTGTGCACACAGTAGAAACACATTCTCACAGAAAGATTGCATGTTTGGAAGAAATTGCATACTTAAACGGATGGATTTCAAAAGAGGAGCTTCAAAAAGCGTGTGAATTATACCAGAAAAATCAATACGGCAAATATTTGAAAGACGTATTAGAAGGGAAGTATATTGATTAATTATGCAGGTTATAGAGACGACAATTCCAGGCGTTATAATAATTGAACCAGATGTGTTTGGCGACCATCGTGGTTACTTTATGGAAACTTATTCGACAAAAAAATACGAAGAAATTGGTATTGTAACAACATTTGTGCAGGATAATATGTCCTTCAGTGCACAGAAAGGTACACTAAGAGGGCTGCATTTTCAAAATGCACCTATGGCACAGGCAAAATTGGTGTCTTGTACAAAGGGTAGTGTAATTGATGTTGCAGTTGATATTCGTAAAGGAAGCCCTACATACAAGCAGTGGGTGGCAGTAGAACTTAGTGCAGAGAATAAGAAGCAATTCTTTATTCCAAGAGGATTTGCACATGGGTTCCTTACATTAACTGACGATGTGGAATTCCGTTACAAAGTGGACAATTTGTATTCAAAAGAGCATGACAGAGGAATCCGTTATGATGACCCGACAATCAATGTAGATTGGGGCGGACTTTTGAATGGTATTGAACCTATTTTATCAGAGAAAGATACAACAGGACCTATTTTAGATAATAGCGATTGTAATTTTGTATATAAAGGAGAATAAAAATTATGAAAATTTTAGTAACAGGTGGAGCAGGATTTATTGGTGGTAATTTTGTACATTACATGGTTGAAAAATATCCAGAAGATATGATTGTAAACTTGGACAAGCTTACTTATGCAGGTAATCTTGAAACATGTAAACCGGTAGAAGGAAAAACAAATTACAAATTTGTAAAAGGTGATATTGCTGACAGAACATTTATCTTTGATTTATTCGAAAAAGAAAATTTTGATGTTGTGATAAACTTTGCGGCAGAATCACACGTTGACAGAAGTATTGAAGACCCAGAAATCTTTGTTAAGACAAATGTTATGGGAACGACAACACTTTTGGATGCTTGTAACAAATATGGTATTCAAAGATATCATCAAGTATCAACGGATGAAGTGTATGGGGATTTGCCGTTAGACAGACCGGATTTGTTCTTTACAGAGACAACTCCACTTCACACATCAAGCCCATATAGCTCCGCGAAAGCAGCAGCAGACTTGTTTGTATTAGCATACCATAGAACATTTGGACTTCCTGTAACAATTAGCAGATGTTCAAACAATTATGGACCATATCACTTCCCAGAAAAGTTAATACCGCTTATGATTTCTAGAGCATTGGCTGACGAATCGTTGCCAGTATACGGAAACGGGGAAAACGTAAGAGACTGGTTACATGTATATGACCATTGTGTAGCAATCGATTTAATTGTAAGAAAAGGACGTGTTGGTGAAGTTTATAACGTTGGCGGACACAACGAAAGAACAAATCTTGAAGTTGTAAAGACAATCTTAAAAGCATTAGGAAAACCAGAAAGCTTAATCACATATGTGGCTGATAGAAAAGGTCACGATATGAGATATGCAATTGACCCTACAAAGTTAGAGACAGAACTTGGCTGGGTTCCAAAATATAATTTTGATACAGGTATTGCACAGACAATTCAATGGTATTTAGATAATAAAGAATGGTGGCAAAACATCCTTTCAGGAGAATATCAGAACTATTTTCAAAAAATGTATGTAGAAAAAGGAAGAGCAGAATAATGAAAGTTTTAGTTACCGGTGTAAAAGGTCAATTAGGCTATGATATTATAAAAGAATGTGAAAAGAGAAATATTGAAGCCGTAGGTGTTGATATCGATGAAATGGATATCACAAATGCTGCACAGGTAGAAGAAGTGATTAAAGGGGCACAGGTGGATGCAGTTATCCACTGTGCCGCTTGGACTGCTGTGGACAAAGCGGAAGATGAAATTGAAATTTGTAGAAAGGTTAATAAGGACGGCCCTGCAAATATCGTAAAAGTATGCGAAGAGTTGGATATTCCAATGATGTATTTCTCAACCGATTATGTGTTCAATGGTCTTGGGGAAGAACCATGGATGGAATATGGAGAAAGAGAACCACTCAACGTCTATGGTCAGACAAAGTATGAAGGCGAATTAGAAGTGGAAAGATCGAAAAAATACTTTATCGTTCGTATTTCGTGGGTGTTTGGGATAAATGGACACAACTTTATTAAGACAATGCTCCGTTTGGGCGCAGAACGTGGGGAGGTCAGTGTAGTTAATGACCAGATTGGTTCGCCAACATACACATACGATTTGGCAAAATTATGCGTAGATATGATTTTGACAGATAAATATGGTATTTATCATGCGACAAATCAAGGATATTGTAGTTGGTATGAATTTGCTTGTGAAATTTTTAAACAGGCAGGAATGGATGTAAAAGTAAATCCTGTGGATTCAAATGCATTTCCAGTGAAAGCTACACGTCCAAAGAACAGTCGTATGAATCAGACAGAACTTGATAAAAACGGATTTGATAGATTACCAACATGGCAAGATGCGTTGGGAAGATATTTGAAGTGCTTGAATAAATAATAGCTAAGAAGGAAGTTAAATATGAACATTTTTTTTGACATAAAAGATAAGATAAAGGATGTGTATGTTAAGTTCAATAAAAAGGATTTTTTGGAAAAAACAAATGTATTATCCTTTATATGTTTGTGTTTATTCTTGTTAGATTGTAGCGTTACAGGAGGGGGACGCTATTTCGAGATTTCCGGATTGTCTATAAGAATAATAATGGGTGGACTGAGTATTTTGTTTTCGATTCCCACACTTTTAAAAAAGTGGAAAGAGAATATTATTAATCCTATCAACATAATGTTTTTGATTTTCATTTTTTGGTTTATTATCTGTGCTGTTCGGGGAATAGTGAATGAAAACAACTATGTAACTTTAATATCTGATATTAAGGGATTTATGTATTTATTTTTAATTCCTATTTCGTTAAACTGCATTACGAGTAGAGAACGAGCGAAAATAATAATGGATGTAGTTTTAATAGGAGCATTTTTGCAATCAATTATAGTGCTGATTATAAATGTATACTGCGCAATTGATATAGATAATTTGATGAATATATATTATTGGGTCATGGATATACAATTAGGAACAGTATCTGTGATATCACATTCAATTTATAGAATATTTATGAGAAGTGCACCTTATGTAATTGTTGCATGTGTAATAGCCATCTATCGTCAATTACAAGGTAATAAAACCAAGGTTATATATTCATTCTTAACAGCTTTTTACTTGAATGCTTTATTGCTATCATATACGCGTTCTTTATATGGTAGTGCGGTAATCTCGGCAATTGTTGTGATACTTATTGCAATTTTAGTATATCCTAAGCGTGTTAAAATATTGGTAAAACATCTTGCGGTTGCTTTGTTATGTACTGTAATACTCATTGGCACAGAGGAAATTGTTTTTGAGGCAAGCTATCTGAATTTTGCGGTGTCACGTACGCTAGGAATGGAACCGAAAGCCTCCTTTACAGCTAAACTACAAGGCAATGTTGCCAAACTTTTAAAAGAATGGTTTTATGTAGATGCTTCAGATACAACGGATGAATCAAGTAGATTAGAAGAAGAAATACATGCTCAAGAGGTTTATTTGGAGATGACAGTAGAATCTGACAAAATCAGAGAGGTTACACAAAATGAATTGATTGAGTTATTCAAAGAACGACCAATTATAGGGAATGGATTAGGCGCTTCTTCTGCTACAAGAAATGGACCTGATGAGTATTTTTATCTGGACATGCTTGCAAGAATGGGAATTGTTGGGATGTGTTTGTATATGTTGCCGTATTTGTATATAATTTTGAAAGTGCTAAAAAGTAAATCGATTCTATTAGCTGTGTGTATTTGTCTTCCATTTTGGATTGCGACAGTGTTTAATCCATGGATGAATGCAGCAGTTGGTATTTCGTGTTATGCCATTTCATTGGCAATTGCGGAAAGAAATGAGGTGCAAGTGTGAAAAAGAAATTACTTTATGTGTCTCACATCAACTGGGAATGGATTAAACAACGTCCACAATTTATAGCAGAAGAATTGTCGAAATATTACGATGTATTCGTACTATATCCTCACAATTATAATAAAAAAGGTTTCCAGAAAAAAAATGAGACAAATTTATCTACTGCAAAATATTACTATCTTCCATTGATAAGTAGAGTTAAATGTTTGTCAAAAATCAATGTTTTGTTAAAAAAAATAATTATATCAAGAAAAATTAAGGAATTTCATCCTGAAATATTATTTTTAACATTACCAGATCAAATTAATGAAATGCCCAATCAATATGAAGGAATGATAGTCTATGATTGCATGGATGACCATGCTGCTTTTTATACAAACGAGGATAAAAAGGCAGAGATTATCAAGATGGAACAAAATATGGTGTCTAGGGCACATCGTATTTTTGTTTCTAGCGAAAATTTAAGAAACGTACTGATACTGAGATATGGAAATTATATTTCAGATAAAATTTTTTTGTGTCGTAATGGATATAGCGGAGAAGTAAAAAAGAATGTTGGGGATTTTCAGTTTAACAATGATAAATATACTATATGCTATTTTGGAACCATTAGTAATTGGTTTAACTTAGAGTATATAGAAAAAAGTTTAAAAGAATTTGACAATATTAAGTATTTATTGGTTGGACCATTGGATAAAGTGGTTATTCCAAACTGTGACGGGATAGAATATGTTGGAACAGTTGAGCACAATCAGTTGTATGATGTGGTGAAAAATGCAGATTGCTTTGTTATGCCATTTATTTTAAATGAGTTAATTAAGTCTGTTGATCCAGTAAAATTTTATGAATATATTAATTTTAATAAAAATATTTTAACTATCAGATATGATGAAATTGAACGATTTGAAGAGTTTGTGTATTTTTACACTGACTATAAATCATATGTCAATCAGTTGAGAGCAATGATGGATAATCCATGTATTAAATATGATGAAAGAGAACGAGTGCAATTTCTAGAAAAGAGTTCATGGAGTTCTAGAGTAGAAGAAATGAAAGAAATTATTAATGCTTACCAAGTATAGAGAGGAAAACCTATGAAAAAAATTATGCTTGTATTCGGTACTAGACCAGAAGCAATAAAAATGTGCCCATTGGTTAATGAATTAAAAAGAAGAAAAGGGGTGCAAACTCTGGTTTGTGTCACAGGGCAACATCGCCAAATGTTGGATCAAGTTTTAGCGGCGTTTGATGTTGAACCGGATTATGATTTGTCTATTATGCGAGATAGACAAACGTTATTTGATGTTACAACTAATATATTAAATAGAATCAAAGAAGTATTAGAAAAAGAAAAACCAGACGTAGTGTTGGTGCATGGAGATACTTCCACTACTTTTGCGACTGCATTGGCTTGTTTTTATTTACAAATTCCTGTAGGACATGTTGAAGCCGGTTTGCGTACGTACAATATATATTCACCATATCCAGAAGAATTTAATCGACAAGCTGTGAGTATAATTGCAAAATATAATTTTGCACCGACTGAATTGGCAAAAGAAAATCTTCTGAAAGAAGACAAAAATGGTGAATCGATATATGTTACGGGAAATACTGCAATAGACGCATTGAAGACGACTGTGAAAGATGATTATGAACATCCGGAATTGGAATGGGCCAAAGATAGTCGTTTGATTTTGATTACAGCACATAGAAGAGAAAATTTGGGCGAACCGATGAAACAAATGTTCCAAGCAATTCGTCGAGTGATGGACGAGTATCCGGATGTCAAAGCAATTTATCCAATACACATGAATCCTGTTGTTAGAGAAATAGCAGACCGTATTCTTGGTGACGATGAAAGAATTCATATTATTGAGCCATTGGAGGTTCTGGATTTTCACAATTTTCTAAACAGGAGTTATATGATTTTGACAGATTCAGGTGGCATTCAAGAAGAGGCACCTTCATTAGGAAAGCCAGTTCTTGTGATGCGTGACACGACAGAACGACCAGAAGGCATTAAGGCAGGAACATTAAAACTTGTAGGGACATCTGAAGAAAAAATTTATGCTGAATTTAAACGTTTACTTAGCGACGAGAATGCATATCGTGAAATGGCCCATGCGGCAAATCCGTATGGAGATGGACATGCATGTGAACGTATTGCTGATATTTTGTGTGGGAAGTAATGAATAGTAGAATAAAAAATGTTGCAAACGGTATTGTAATGGGATTCATTAATATGCTTATAAATATATTATTGCCATTTGCTTCGAGAACAATAATAATATATACATTGGGGACAGAATATGTTGGATTGGGGGGGTTGTTCACCTCTATTTTGAGTGTGTTGAGTTTGTCAGAATTGGGTGTCGGTGCAGCAATAACATATTCCTTGTATAAACCAATTGCGGAAAATAGAATAGATAAAGTAAATTCAATATTAAACTTATACAGAACAGTATATCGGATAATAGGAACTGCAATTATTGTCCTTTCGATTTGCTTGATGCCGTTTTTAGATGTTCTTGTGGCGGGAGATTTGCCAAGCGGAATGAACATGCAACGATTGTTTATAGTTTATGTGATTAATGCGTCCATAAGTTATTTTGTGTTCGGTTATAAAAAGGTTTTGTTAACAGCACACCAGAGGTATGACTTGGAAGTCAATATCACCTCGGTAACATTGGTTATTCAGTATGTCTTACAAATAATTATTTTGTTGACAACAAACAATTACTATTTTTTTGTGCTAGTTTTTCCAGCATGTACAATTTTGAATAATCTTATTGCAAATCGTGTCATTAAAAACAAGTATTCACAGTACAAATGTGAAGGGAATGTAAGTAAGCAGGAATTTATAGATTTATGTAAAAACATTGGCGGAGCATTTTTTTCAAAGTTGGGTAGTACTATATATTTGTCTGTTGACAACATAGTTATTTCTACTTTTTTGGGATTAGCTACTCTGGGAAAATATGGAAATTACTACTATATAATTTCTTCACTCGTAGCAATTTTTGCCATTGTTCATAATTCGTTAAGACCGACCTTGGGAAATTGTGTTGCAACAGAAACAGTAGATACTAATTGGACATACTTGGAAAAGATTAATTTTGCATATATGTTCGTTGTGTCAATATGCTGTAGTTGTTGCATGGTTTTGTTTCAAGATTTCGAGAGAGTTTGGGCTGGATTGAATAATATGTTGCCAGACTATATGGTCATTTGGTTTGTTGTTTATTTTTTTGTGGGAAGAACATCGGCTGTTTTAGGAATTTATCAAGAGGCCGCAGGGATTTGGTGGCAAGGGAAGTTTATTCCACTTATTGCGGCAACAGTTAATTTGATATTTAATGTTATAGGAGTACATTTTATTGGATTACCTGCAATATTAATTTCATCAATAATTTCATCCTTGTTTGTTACGTTGCCAGGAACTATTTGGATTATGTTTAAGCATTATTTTAGTAAAAAAAATTATCTAGGTCGCTATTTAAGAAATTTATTATATATCACTGTAAAAGCAGTAGTTGTAGTATGTATATCATATTTTATTATGCGTAATATCCACGTTAATAGTTGGATAACATTGGTAATGAAAGCAATAATGGGTGTTGTAGTATCTACACTTGTGTTGTTATTATTGAATGTACGTAATAATGTACTTAAGCAAATATTTGCAACAATTATATTAAAATTTAGTAGGAAGGAAAGGTGATGATTTTGAAATATGCACCGGTCATTATAGCAACATTAAATCGTTGCGAACATTTAAAAAGATGCTTGAATTCTCTAAATGATAATACAGGCGCAGATGAGACTGAAGTGTATGTTTCGGTTGATTTTCCGCCTAGCGAAAAATATCAGCAAGGGTATGTTCAAGTAGTTGATTTTTTGAATAATGTCAAATATCAATTTAAAGAATTCCATGTTTTTTTTCAAGAGGAGAATTTAGGTGCCAAAAAGAATTTTGAATTTTTAAAAAGTGTTGTTAAAGAAAAAAGTACGACTTATATATGTACAGAGGATGATAATGAGTTTGCTCCAAATTTTTTACAATATATTAACAAGGGTTTAGAAATATTCGAAAAAGAAGAGGATGTAATTGCTATATGTGGATATAAAGATACTGAGTGGGATTGTGGGGAAAATAAATTTGTAAAATCAAAACTTTTCCCAGCCTATGGGTATGGCGCATGGTTTGATAAAGATGAATTAATGTATACGGAAGGACAGCAAATTCTTTTTTCAAAAAGTAATTTGAAGTTTCGTAACATGTGTATGTTATATTCACGTAATAAGTGTATTTTTTATCAATATATAACGCAAGTAATATGTTCTGAAAAAGGATTGTTTTGGAATGACGGTGAATTTAGATGGTGTGATTCTGCCAAAACCATGTACATGCATTTTACTGAGAAAACTGTTATAGTTCCATATGTGGCAAAGTCAAGAACCTGGGGCAATGATGGAAGTGGGGCAAATATGCCAGATCTTATGAGTGATGGCAGTTATGAATTACCTTCTTTAGATGACGCAAAAGACTTTGAGTTTGTTTTTTCAGGATTGCCTCAATATAAAAAAAGTAATTATAGATTGGGAGACAGGTATCTTCGCCAATGCATTAGCGTGAAAGGAATATGTGGTGCATGGGTTAAATATATTTTGTTGTTATTATGCGGCTATGAACGTAAGCAGGTTATAAAAATACTTGAAAGACAAGATTAGAAAGGAATACTATAATGAATATAAATGTGACCAGATCCTCAATGCCGACTTATGAGGAGTTTTGTGAAGAAATTAAAGAATTATGGGATAGCCATTGGTTGACCAATATGGGAATAAAACATAAAGAATTGCAGAAGAATTTGGAAGAATATTTGGATACGGCTCATGCCATTCTTTATACAAATGGGCATCTGGCTCTTGAAAATGTCCTTGCGGCCATGAATTTCCAACAAGGAGGAGAAGTAATAACAACTCCATTTACTTTTGCATCTACTACGCATGCAATTGCCCGTAATGGTCTTGTACCGGTATTCTGTGATATTAATGATGTAGATTTTACAATTGATGTTACAAAGATAGAAAAATTAATTACTGATAAAACGTGTGCAATTTTACCAGTTCACGTATATGGTAATGTGTGTGATGTAGATGAAATAAAGAGAATTGCAGATAAATATAACTTGAAAGTTATTTATGATGCAGCTCATGCATTTGGCGTAGAGAAGAATGGGGTTAATGTAGCTAATTTTGGAGACGCTTCCATGTTCAGTTTCCATGCAACAAAAGTGTTTAACACCATTGAAGGGGGCGCTGTAACATTTTCGGATGATTCGTTGGTACAAGTTCTAAATGACCTGAAGAACTTTGGAATTCGAGGACAAGAAACAGTTGCTTTTGTCGGGGGCAATGCCAAGATGAATGAATTCCAAGCTGCCATGGGACTTTGTAATTTGAAGCATGTAAAGGAAGAAATTGCAAAGCGCAAAATAGTGGTGGAACGATATCGCAGTCATTTGGAAGGAATACCAGGATTGCAGTTAAATCCTATACAAGAAGATGTAGTATCTAATTATGCATATTTTCCGATAGTATTCCATGAGGACAAGTTTGGGGCAACCCGTGACAGAGTAATGGATATGTTAGGGAAACAAGGTATAGGAGCAAGAAAGTATTTTTATCCATTGACGAATGCTTTTGAATGTTATCAAAGTAAATATGATGCAAATGATACGCCTATTGCATTTGAGATTAGCAAGAGAGTGTTGACATTACCATTGTATTCAGATTTAACGGTAGAGATAGTAGATAAAATTTGTGAGGTTATATTACAATGCAAAAGACAAAGCAGGGAAGAGATTCATCTATAGAATTGTTTCGAATTGTATCAATGTTGATTATTGTTGCTCATCACTATGTTGTGAATTCAGGGCTTACAAACATGATTGAGATAAATGGAAACACGTGGAGAAGTCTATTTCTGTTAATTGTAGGTTGGGGAGGAAAGACAGGAATAAATTGTTTTGTACTTATTACAGGTTACTTTATGTGTAAATACAATATTACATGGAGAAAATTTCTGAAATTGTTTTTAGAAGTCGAGTTTTATTCCATTCTGTTTTATGTTATTTTTTTAGTAACAGGATATTCAGAGTTCTCAATTATAGGATTGTTAAAAACGATTTTTTCAATATACGGAATAGGGACAGGTTTTACACATTCTTTTTTAGTGTTTTACTTATGTATTCCATTTGTGAATATATTAATTCACAATATGCAGGAAAAACAGCACCGGCTATTGCTTGTTTTGTGTATCAGTGTTTTTTCTGTACTCCCTACGTTTTGTTTTGTTAATGTTAAAATCAGCTATGTAAGTTGGTTTATTGTACTTTATTTGATTTCGGCATACATACGGTTATATCCAAAAAAAATGTATGAAAACAAAAAAATCTGGGGAATAGCTGCCAGCTTAAGTATACTGGTTTCCTGGTGTAGTGTCATTGCATGTGAAATTGCAGAGGAGTGGTTTGGGCACGATTTCACACATTTCTTTGTGTCGGATTCAAATAAGCTATTAGCATTGATAACAGCGTTTTGTGGATTTATGTATTTTAGAAATCTAAACATTGGACAAAGTAAACTAATCAATACAGTTGCAGCTTCTGCTTTTGGAGTATTGCTTATTCATTCTAACAGTGATACAATGCGAAAATGGCTATGGATAGATGTTTTTAAAACGGCGTCATTTTACAATAGTAAGTTTTTAGTCTTGCATTTTATAGGTACAGTTTTAGTAATATATGTTATTTGTACAAGCATTGACTTTTTGAGAATAAAATTAGTTGAAAAGCCGTTGTTTAAGTGGATGGAAAGTAAAAAAAGGAGACTTGTAGAAAATGAAAGTGTTAGTATTAGCAGGTGGTTATGATCAAATCGGTTTAATGGAAGAATTAAAATCACGGGGACATTATGTTATTTTGGCAGATTATTTTGAAAATCCACCGGCAAAAAAAGTTGCTGATAAGCATTATCAGGCAAGTACCTTGGATGAAAATGCTATTTATGAAATTGCAAAACGTGAAGAAGTGGAATTGATTACTACAGCGTGTACAGACCAAGCATTGCTTACGGTAGCAAAAGTGTCTGAACTGTTAAACTTGCCATGCTATATTTCATATGAGAAAGCTTTATGCGTGACAAATAAAAAGTATATGAAAGAGATTTTTATTAATAACGGTATTCCAACAGCTAGGTGTATTGTGTTGAATGAGAATGTTGATACAAAAAAAATTTTAGAACAAATTTCGTATCCTATGGTTGTGAAACCATGCGATTGTAATAGTTCTAAAGGTGTGGTTAAAGTTAATAATGATGAAGAGTTAGCGAATGCAATTAAACAAGCTTTTGAATTGAGTAGAAGCAACTTAGTAATTGTAGAAAAATATCTAGAAGGCCGAGAAGTATCTATTGATGCATGGATTGATTATGAAGGGGCAAAAATATTATCGATTAGTGAGACTGAAAAGATTGAAAATGGACAAGATTCGTTTACAATTTTTAAAAGTAAATATCCTGTTAAAATAAGTGAAGTGGTGAAAGAAAAAGTACAGAAAGTGGCACAAATGATTTCGGAAAGTTTTGAACTTTATAATTGTCCATTATTAATTCAGGCAATCGTGGATGACACTGATGTTTATGTGATTGAATTTAGTGCACGCATGGGTGGAGGAACAAAATATAAATTAATTGAGTATATGGCGTCTGTTAATATTATGAAAGCTTATGTGAATCGTGTCCTTGGGGATGAAGAGCAGGTTGTCAATCCAATTCCATCAGAAAATTGTATTGAATTGAATTATGTTTACGCTAAACAAGGGGTGTTTTCACAATTAGTAAATTTTGAAGAATTGCTACATGCAGGAGAAATAGCAGATTATTATCAATATAAAGAGATTGGTGCAGTAATTCAAAAAGCCACTACAAGTAGTGACAGAATTGCAGGTTTCTTAATACTATCCGATAATGAAGAACAGATGGAGCAGAAGAGGAAATCAGTAGTAGAAAAGTTAGATGTACTGAATGAAGCAGGCGAAAGCATGATGCTTAAAGAAATCTATGGGGGAAAAATCGTTGAAGAGTAGTATGAATGATAGAAAAATTGCAATTGGTGCTTCGTTAGGGAATTGTGTACATGTGGCAGGGGTTATGCATTTTCTTGATTTAGCAGAAAAAGAAGGATATACAACAGAATTTCTGGGACCGGCGGTGTCTATAGACCGGCTGTTTGAAGCAATAGAGATGGAACATCCCAATATGGTAGCTATAAGTTACCGTTTAACACCAGAGAATGTTGTGCCATTGCTAGATGAAATTGTCACTAGAAAAGAAGAGTTAGAAGATAATATTGTATGGGTATTTGGGGGTACAAAACCAGTTGCAGATATTGCTAAAACATATGGTTTTTTTGCATTTGTCTCTGATGGATATGATGATGTTAAAGACAGTATTCGCTTCTTAAGAGGAAAAAGTAGTGCTGATACAAAAGAAAATTATAGTGATAAATTAATTGCAAGAATTGAAGAAAGTTACCCATATCCTATTTTAAGACATCATTATGGAAGACCATCATTAGAAGAGACAATTGAAGGAGTCAAAACGATAGCAGAAGCAAAAGTGCTTGATGTTGTATCAATTGGACCGGACCAAAATGCACAGGAGTTCTTTTTCAATCCAGAAGATATGAAAAATGAATATTCAGGAGCTGGTGGAGTACCAATTCGGGCAGAAGAAGATTTAGTTGCGCTAAAAGAGGCAACACAATGCGGAAATTATCCACTTATTAGATGTTATAGTGGAACGGCAAATGTGTTTGAATATGCAGATATGCTTATGAGAACAATTGATAATGCATGGACAGCAATTCCATTGTGTTGGTATAATGAATTAGATGGAAGAGGGACAAGACCACTAGAAGTTTCACTTGTAGAAGCACAACAATTAATTAAGTGGCATGCTGAACGTGATATTCCAGTGGAAATAAATGAACCCCATCATTGGGGACTAAGAGATGCACATGATGTGATTGCTGTAGCAATGGCTTATATAAGTGCATATAATGCAAAAAAATTAGGTGTAAAGAATTATATTGCCCAATATATGTTTAACAATCCTAACGGTTTGTCCTTTTCAATGGATTTAGCAAAAATCATGGCTATGATTGAAATGGTTGAAAGCCTACATGACGAAAAATTTCGGACATATAGGGAAACAAGAGCAGGTTTAGCACTGTTTAGTGCTGATGAATATGTTGCAAAAGGTCAATTGGCAACATCAACCTTTATGCAGATGGTTGTAAAACCACATATTATGCATGTTGTAGGATATTGCGAAGCTGATCATGCAGCAAAGGCCGAGGAAGTTATTGAAAGTTGCAAAATTGTAAAAGGTGTAATTCGCCACGTCTTAGAAGATGGATATTCGATTGAAAAAGATAAAGAAATCATGGCAAGAAAAGAAGAACTAATTAAAGAGGCCACAGTGTTGCTTGATTTTATTAAGACAGAATATACACAATATGATGAACCGTTATCAAATGCAGAAGTTTTGTGTGATTGCGTAAAAAAAGGATATATAGACGCAGTACACATTTTAAAAAATGAAAAGTACAGAGGTACTTTAAAAACTAAAATTCAGAATGGTAAGTGCCTTGCTTGTCATCCGGAAACAAGAGAAATTATTGATGAAAAGACAAGACTATCCCAATTAAAAAGAATAAATCGATAGTTATGGAGGGGTTATGATGGAATCTGTAATGATTTTAGGTGGTGGACATCAAGGGCTGTCGATGGCTGCGCATTTATCTTTAAATGGTGTAAAATGCTGTTTGTGGAACAGAACTCCTTCAAATATCCAAAAAGTAATTGAAACAAAAGAGATATATTGTAGTGGTGTGTTGGAAGGAAAGGCAAAGATAGACCAAGTTGTTACAACTATTAATGAAATACCGCAAAAATTAATTATGGTAACAACGCCGTCCAGTGCACATTATGATATTGCAAAAATGATAGCACCATATGTTAATAAAACACATATTATTGTTTTGAATCCAGGTAGAACATTTGGAATTTTGGAGTTTATAAAAACCCTAAAAGAGCACGGGTGCAAAAGTATACCACTAGTAGCTGAAACACAGACAATCGTTTATACTTGTAGAAGACTTGACAAGAATGAGGTTGCAATTTATGCATTCAAGAATGATGTACAGATTGCAACACAGGATATGAAGGATATTAAAAAAGTTGTAAATAATTTGCCTGTTTGCTTGAAAAAATATTTTATACCAGCAAAATCCTATGTAGAAACGTCACTTGGAAATGTTGGTATGATATTGCATTGTGCGCCGGTACTTATGAACATTGGATGGATTGAACATGAGAGCGTTGAATTCAAATATTATTATGAAGGCATTTCTAAATCAATTGCCAAGGTATTAGAAAGGCTTGATGAAGAACGGGTGAATGTATCAAAGGCAATGGGATGTCAAGTGGAAACTTTAACAGAATGGTTGATTCGTAGTTACCATACCAGTGGTGCTAACTTATATGAGTGTTTGCAAAACAACCAATATTATAAAAGTATTGATGCACCACTCACTATCAATCATCGGTATATCGAAGAGGATGTTCCGAACGGACTTGTTCCCATGGAATCCGCTGGAAAGAAGTTTGGAGTTACAACACCTGTTACAACGATGATTATTGATTTAGCAAATATAGTTATGGGAAAAAATTATAGAGAAACAGGGCGAAAGTACCTTGAGATAATATAAAAAGAGAGAAAGGAATAGGATACATATGCCAGTAGAAGTTTTATATATTTTAGCACTACTTGTTGTGATTTGTGTCGCATTTTTAGTGCTAAAAAGGCCAATTTATGAATGTATGTTTTATGGATACATTTTAATGCTTGTTTTGACGGGAGAGGTAAAGAATTTCTTTACTTATATTGTGGACACATCGTCAGATACATTGTTTTATGCGATTATTGCTTTTTTAGTTTTAGCAAAGATTTTAGATGCAACACATGCAGTAGATACAGTTGTATCAGTAATTGTTTCAATTTTTGGAAGATTTAGGGGGGGAGCAGGTTTGACTGCCGTAATAGGTAGCACATTTATGGGAGCACTATCAGGAAGTGGAGCAGGAAATGTTGCTACTACGGGCGTTTTTACAATACCAGCCATGAAAAAATCAGGTTTTCCAGCACATCTTGCTGCTAACGTAGAATGCGCAGCAAGTACGATGGGAAATATGATTCCTCCTGCTGGTGTGATTGTCGCAGCGTTAGCTTGTTATAATGAGTTTAGTGGAGCAGAAATGTCACAATCTAAATTTTGGATTGCCATGTGGGGAGTAGCAATTTGGTTTATTATGCAACGTTTGATTACATTATATGTATTTTGCCGTATTTATAAGGTGCAACCGATGGCAAAAGAAGATATTCCAAGTTTAAGAGAAACTTTAAAAGATGGATGGGCAAATCTGTTCTTGCCAGTTATTATTTTAGCACCATTTGTACTAGATTATTTCTTGAAACAACCTGTATTCTCAGTTAGATTGGGTGCCGGTGCAGGAAATCTTTCGAGCAGTATTTTGTTATTTACACCAGGTCTCGCAGCAATGTATGCGTTGCTTGTTAATAGAAAGAAATTTAAAGCAAAACAAATGGTGGAAGTTGTAAGGGATTCTGTAACAGGTATTGTTCCAGTTGGAGCAACCATTTTCTTTGCATACTGTATAAGCAGTCTGTTTACTGCTACTGATGTAGGAACTGCAATTGGTGAGTATATTAAATCGTGGAATCTATCAATTGTTGCGCTTGCTATTATTATTCCACTTATTACGGCAATATTGGGTATGGTACTTCCTGGGTCTGCGCAAACGAAGATTTTTGGCGGTACGATTATATCTGTTTTTGCAGCAGCTGGTGGAAATCCATTACTGGCAGCAATTATGTTACCTGTAATTACGGGCGCAATGGAGGGAATGACTCCACCATTGGCAATTTGTATGTATACTGCAATGGGAATAGCAGGTTCAGATATGAAGGCCACAACTAAGAATTGTCTCGTATGGATAGGTCTTCATTTGGTGCTTTCAATGGCATGCCTGATGGGCTTACTACCTATCATGGGATTATAGGAAAGGTGGTATGAGAAATGAAAAAGGTTAGTACTATATTGCTTACTGTTTTTGCAATAGGTGTCATATTTGCTTTGTTTGCAGGTGGAGCATCTGTTTTAGGTTATATTGTTGCACTCGTTATAGGTGGAGAAATAGCAACAAGCATTTGCTCAACTATTTACACAGTATGTTTTCCATGGATTATCCAAATCTGTTCAATTGCTGTTGGATTTGGTTTGGTTGGAATGTATTTGGACAAGAAAAAAGCCCTTACTGTTAGTGGAAATGAAATAGAAGATGTAGATTAATTATTTATAATTATCTTGAATATTAACCCGTAAAGGTGTATCATAATACAGATAACAAAGTAATTTGTTTATAGAGGGAAGTATAAAAATGGCACGTAAAAGAAGAAGACGTAGAAGAAAACAGATGAAGATTACTCGATGGTTTAAGAAATTGAGTATGAAACAAAAAGTATTGTTGATTTCCGGTATTGTTTTATTATTATTAGTGCTAGCAGGTGTAGTTTATGTAGCAAGTATTTTTAGCAAATTAGACACGCAGGAAATTGATGAGAATGAAATTGTAATTAACGAATTAGATGAAGAGGTAGGTGTTGGTTACACAAATTTTGTTTTATTTGGGGGAGATTCCCGAAGTGGGGATGTGACTAAAAATCTGAATACAGATACAATTATTATTGTCAGCTTAAATAATGCGACGAAAGAAGTAAAAATGGTTTCTGTATATCGTGACACGTTGCTTGATGTGAAAAATGGGAGAATCAAAAAATGTAATAGTGCTTATAGTAGCGGTGGCGCAACACAAGCAATTAACATGTTAAATACAAATTTGGATTTGAACATTAAGGAATATGTAACAGTAGATTTTAGCGCAGTTGTTGACTTGGTTGATATGGTTGGTGGCATAGAAGTTGATGTCAGCGAAAAGGAATATAAAGAGGTTAATAAGTATATCTACGAGACGGCCAAAGTAGCACAAAAAGCGGCAACTCCGTTAACGCATGCAGGTCTGCAGACGTTAGATGGTGTACAAGCTACAACTTATGCGCGTATCCGTAAAAATGTAGGAAATGACTATGCTCGAACAGAAAGACAGCGTTTGGTTATCCAAAAGGTTGCTGAAAAGGCAATGAAGTCTAATTGGTCAACCATTAATAAGATGATTGATGAATTGTTCCCAAGAATTTCAACCAACTTTACGATGACGGAAATCTTGTCATACGCAAAGGATTTTACAAAATACAAATTTGGTGAAACAGCAGGTTTCCCATTTAAAAAGGGAAGTGGAACAATTCCGGGAAAAGGAGATAGTGTATTTCCAATTACTCTAAAGAGCAATGTTTCAGAGTTGCATCATTTTTTGTATGGAACAGAGGATTATCAACCTTCTTCTAAGGTTGTAGAGATTAGTGGTGAGATTGCTTATATTGTAGGCAATAGAAAACCAGATAAGGATACTTCGAGCACAGGAAATGGTAATACGGGTAATGCAGGTACAACTGATAAACCGGATGAGGAGAATCCAGAAGACGGAACTGGAAATGACGGAACTGGAAATGAAGGTACTGGAAATGAAGGAACCGGAAATGAAGGAACTGGAAATGAAGGAACTGGGAATGAAGGAACCGGAAATGAAGGGACTGGAAATGAAGGAACCGGAAATGAAGGAACCGGAAATGAAGGAACCGGGAATGAAGGAATCGGGAATGAAGGAACCGGAAATGAAGGAACTGGAAACGAGGGAAGCGGAAACGAAGAAAGTGGAGATATAGCTGGAACAGGCGGTGGAAGCGGAACTGGTGATGAAACCGGAGACGGTAATAATGAATCTGGAACGGGTGCACAATAATATGTGATTTTAAGCGCAGTAGTTTTCATGGCTATTGCGCTAAATTTATTTAAAATACCATTGTCTGAGGTTCGCGTATGAGTTAAAATAGGTGTAGAAAATCAACTACTGCAAATTTTGCATTAGTTCAACAGGGGAGATTCATATGAAACAGGGGAAAAGTTTAAAGGAAGCGAAAGCAGAAAGAGCAGCGAAGAAAAGGCGGGCAAGACGTCGCAGAAGAGTGATTGTTTTACTGGTTGAACTTTTGATTTTTTTCACGCTTCTTGGAATAGGATATGTGATGACCAAATATGGTAAGTTCCAACTCAATATGTTTGGGGATGGCGACATAGTGAAAAATGAAGGTGCAAAGAAGGACGGCTATACGACAATTGCGTTATTTGGTGGTGATTCCAGAGAGGGAGAACTGGAAGCTGGTACCCACGCCGATACGATTATGATTGTCAGCATTGACAATGAGACTAAGGAAGTCAAGTTAGTATCTGTATATAGAGACTTGATTGTTAAACGTCCGGATGGCGAACTTGGAAAGGCAAATAGTGCGTATTTTCTTGGGGGACCAAAGCAGGCTATCAATATGTTGAATCAGAACTTCGACTTAGATATTGAAGATTATGTAACGGTAGACTTTACTGTTTTGGCAGATGTGGTGGACATGCTTGGTGGTATTGAGGTAGATGTAACAGAGGCAGAAGCAGAAGAAATTAACAGACATATTGCGGGAACTGCTGAAGTTGTTGGGAAAAAGGCAAAATATATGCGAGGTGGTTTGCAAACGCTAGATGGAGTACAAGCAGTTACTTATTCGAGAATTCGTAAAAATGTCGGTGGTGACTATGCAAGAACGGAACGGCAGAGGGTTGTTATCCAGAAATTGGTTGAAAAGGTAAAGCAGACAGACTTGTCAACTTTGAATGATATGATCGATACTGTGTTTGCGAATATATCTACAAGTTTTAGTTTGAAAGAAATTCTCAGTTTGGCATCGGGGGTTTTTCAATATGAATTAGGTGAAACAAAGGGATTTGCCTTTGAACATACGGATGAAAATGTGGAAGGAATCGGAAGTGTAGTGATTGCGTTGGGAGTGACAAAAAATGTGGAAGAATTACATGCATTTTTGTATCCGAACGATATGTATACAACTTCTATGACTGTAAATGAAATTGCGCAACAGATTGAGGGAGTGATAGGATATACAAGTGAAGACTACCAAGAGGAATGACGGTGTGGAGAAAAAGAATGAAGAAATATGATTATTTAGTAGTAGGCTCTGGCCTGTATGGTGCTGTTTTTGCAAGGCAGGCGAAAGAGGCTGGTAAAAAGGTCCTAGTGATTGACAGGCGACCGAATATTGCAGGCAATATATACACAGAAAAAATTGAGGATATTCATGTGCATAAATATGGAGCACATATTTTTCATACAAATAATAAAGAAGTATGGAAATATGTAAATCGATTTGCAGAATTTAATCGTTTTACAAACAGTCCGGTGGCTAATTATAAGGGAGAATTATACTCGTTGCCGTTTAATATGTACACATTTAACAAGATGTGGGGAGTGGTAACACCGGAGGAAGCGATTGCTAAGATAGAAGAGCAGAAGCAGGCGGCAGGCATTGAAAAACCACAGAATTTAGAAGAACAGGCGATTTCCTTAGTTGGACAAGATATTTTTGAGAAGTTAGTAAAAGGTTATACAGAGAAACAGTGGGGACGTGATTGTAAAGAGTTACCGGCTTTTATTATAAAACGTCTTCCTGTAAGATTCACTTATGACAATAATTATTTCAATGCACTGTATCAGGGCATTCCGGTTGGTGGATATACTAAAATGGTAGAATGTATGTTAGAGGGCATTGAAGTGCGTTTGAATGAAGACTATTTGGACAAAAAAGAAGAATGGAATGCTATGGCAGATAAAATTGTCTATACTGGTGCCATTGATGAGTATTTTGATTATAAACTAGGTGCACTTGAGTATCGAAGTGTATGTTTTGAACATGAAGTGCTAGATATACCAAACTTTCAAGGAAATGCTGCAGTGAATTATACAGATAGAGATATACCTTGGACACGTATTATTGAGCATAAGTGGTTTGAATTTGGCAAAGATGCTCAAGGGAATATGTTGCCTAAAACAGTTGTTAGTCGTGAATACAGCAGGGAATGGCAAAAAGGCGATGAGCCATATTATCCGGTAAATGACGAAAAGAATGGGACTATGTATGAGCAATATAAAAAACTGGCGGAGCATGAAAAACAAGTGATTTTCGGAGGACGATTGGGCGAGTATAAGTATTATGATATGGATGCTGTCATTGCTTCTGCGCTTGAAATTTGTAAGCAAGTGATATAGAAACAGAATAGTTGAAACATCTAGACAACTATTCCAAAATCGTGTACAATTAACTAATAATGTCAAAAGAAGAAGAAAGAGGAAGCGGATATGAAAATGATGAAAAAATTAGCAACACTTTTGTTAGCTATTTGTTTGGTAGTACCTTGTTTTTCAATGGTATCATTTGCGGCAAATGGAGCAATACAGTTTACAGACCCAACTACTAAAGTAGGTGAGACTTTAGAGGTAATAGGTAAAGTAAAGAGAACGGATAATACAGGATTTGGAAAAGTCAGTGTTACGATGACATATGACACAAGTTATTTAAAATTCAAGAGTGGCAATGGAATTGTAGAGTCACAGGCTGGTGAAATTACTTATACTGGAGACGCAACAAGTGATGTGGGAGCTGTACATGAGTTTAAACTTCTTTTTGATGTATTAAAAGCAGGTACAACGAAATTAACCATTAAAGAAGCAACTGTCAAAAGTGTATCAGGCGCTACTTTGAATTATACAAAAGGTGCATCTACTATTACAATTGCAGAAGGCGAAGGCACAACAGCTACAGATCCAGCTGTAGATACACCATCAGATGCTACAGGTGCAACTGTTGATGTAGATGGAAAAACTTACACCATATCAAATACCATTCCGACAAATGAGATTCCGGAAGGATATGTGGCTTCAACTTTAGATTATGATTTGGTGACATATAATGTTGTATACAGTGAAGGCTTTGGCTTGTATCTTGCCTATATGGTAAATGCTGATAATGTAGGTAACTTCTTTATGTATGTAGAAGAAGATGCGACATTTGCTCCATACGAAGAGATTACTATTTCAGATGATGTTAGAATTGCATTGCTCTCTGATGTATCGGAAATCGAGTTGCCAGCTGAATATGTAAGCCAAGATGTTAGGTCTGCGAAGGGCTATGAGTTCCCAGCATGGAAGAATGAAGAGAATCCAGATTTCATCGTGTTATATGCAATTAATAACAATGGCGAGAAATCTTTATATCAATTAGATAACGCAGAAGGCACATATCAAAGATTTAACGCACCGGAAGTGGTACATGAGGAACTGAACAATACGTTTATCGGCAAATTAAGTGCTTTGTTAGAAAATCATTTGGATTATGTGATTCTTGGAACAGGAATCGGATTTATTCTATTTGTTATTATCATTGTTATCTTGAGCGTGAAATTATATAACCGTAACGCAGAATTAGATGAAATCTATGATGAATACGGACTTGATGATGAAGATGAATCTGATTCGGACTATGAAGAAATAGATTACGATGATGATTATGATGATGACGATGATGAAGATGGGGATAAAGAGATGGAGATGCTTGTTCAGGCAGGCATGAAAGAAGTGTTCCCGGAAGATGACGAAGAAGATGGCAAAGTTTCACAAGAAGTTGATGATATAGCTGTAGAAACAAATAAAGAAAACATTGAAGAAACAGCAGAGGAAGAAACAATCAAGGTTGTGGTTCCTGCTCCGACTCAAGAAGTGACTGCAAACACAGTAGAGATTCCAATCGAAAAAGTAGTGGAAAAAATTGCTGAAAATGAGGACACATTAGGTGCAGCATTGGCAAAACAAAAAGAAGCGGCAAATGAAGAAAGCTTTTTGGATGATGACGATGATGGCGACGATGATGATATCTTAGAAAACTTCTCAATGGATTTTATCGATTTAGATGATTAATATGAAAAAATGGGGATGCGATAAACATCTCCATTTTCTTATTAAACACTTTTTTATAACAGAGTTTACACAGTTTGTTCACAAATCTTTGTTAGACTACAACAAGAATATAAAACATGAAGGGAGTTTATCGCATGAGTGAAGATAGATATCAGCCATACCAATACGGTGTGCCAGAAGAGCCTAAATTTGAGGAACCAGATTTGGAGGAAGTAAAGACGGAAGAAGAAAGTGAACCAAGATTTGCCGAACCAGAGTTTGAAACGGTGGATGTAGAAGCGGAGGTTATAGAACCGGAGATTCCAAGATATGATTACAATTATTCATATAACCAGCCGTCAAATGAACCGACGATGCAGCCAAAGGATAACCGACCAAGAGGCGGTTGCCTGAAAGTGTTTGGTGTGGTTGCGCTTGCAATCTTATTTGGCGTAGTTGCAAGTGTAGTATTCCAAGGAAGTAATCGTATTATCAACGGAATGTTCGGCGAGGTAACTCAAAATAACGGAAGTGGAAAAGGGGAAGTGGACTCTACGCAAGTAGTGACAAGCTCCGGAACAAATATTCAGTCTGATATCGCAGATATTGCGGAGGGCGTAATGCCATCTGTTGTATCCATTACTAATATCAGTATCCAAGAAGTACAGAATTATTTCTTTGGCGGAACAACGCAGTACGAGGTTCCAAGCAGCGGTTCTGGTATTATTGTAGGGCAGAACGACACAGAACTTTTGATTGCCACAAATAATCACGTAATTGAAGGAAGTAAGACACTTACAGTAGCGTTTATCGATGGAAGTAGTGCTAATGCACAGGTGAAAGGTACAGATTCTGATATTGACCTTGCTATTATTGCCATTTCCTTGAAGGACCTTAAGAGCGAGACCTTAGACAAAATCAAGGTTGCTACCTTGGGAGATTCTGATAAGATGCGTGTTGGTGAACCAACCATTGCCATTGGAAATGCGCTTGGTTATGGACAATCTGTAACTGCCGGTATTGCTAGTGCATTAGGAACAACCATTGAAGGATACGAAGGCAAATTGATTCAGACAGATGCGGCTATAAACCCTGGTAACAGTGGTGGCGCACTAGTAAATGCAAATGGAGAAGTGATTGGAATTAACACCGCAAAGATTAAGGATGAGTCGGTAGAAGGTATGGGATATGCAATTCCGATTTCCGATGTTCTGGATGTGTTAAATGAGTTGATGAACAAAAAGACACGTACAAAAGTTCCGGAAGGTCAGCGCGGTGTGATTGGCATTATGGGAAGAACTGTGGATGCACAGACATCCCAGTACTACAACATGCCGGAAGGCGTATATGTATCTGAGCTTGTTGAAGGCGGTGGTGCTGAAAAGGCGAAGCTTCCAATATACAGTGTAATTACGGAAATTGACGGCTATGATGTAGATAGCATGGAAGAGTTACAAGAAGAATTACAATACTATCGCGCAGGTGAGACAGTAGAACTCACTATCATGGTGCAAGGTAGAAATGGATATACAGAAGAAAAGGTTCAAGTAACTTTGACAAAGGCTCAATAATTTTCAAGGGGGAGGGCGAAAGTCCTTCCTCTTTCTGTCGAAATGTGTTAAGATGATAGAAAACTTTTTTTATGGAGGTACGATAATGAGCGATATGAAAAATTTGAAACTTGTTGATGCAGAGCTCGCAAGTGCAATGGAAGCTGAAAGAGAAAGACAGAATTCTCACATCGAGTTAATTGCGTCAGAAAACTGGGTTAGTGAAGCAGTTATGGAAGCGATGGGAAGCATTCTTACGAATAAATATGCAGAAGGTTATCCTGGAAGACGTTACTACGGCGGATGTGAATGCGTAGACGTGGTGGAAGACCTTGCAAGAGACCGTGCAAAAGAATTGTTTGGCTGTGATTATGCAAATGTACAGCCACATTCAGGAGCACAGGCAAATATGGCAGTATTCTTTGCAATGTTAGAACCAGGTGACAAGGTGCTGGGAATGAACCTTGACCACGGCGGACATTTGTCTCATGGTTCACCGGTAAATATGTCAGGTAAATATTTTGACGTTGTATTCTACGGTGTAGAGGATGACGGATTTATTGACTATGAAAAGGTTCGTGAATTGGCAATTAAGGAACAACCGAAGTTGATTATTGCAGGTGCAAGTGCCTATGCCAGAACTATTGACTTTAAGAAATTTAGAGAGATAGCAGATGAGGTTGGGGCATACTTAATGGTAGATATGGCACACATTGCAGGTCTTGTTGCGGCAGGTGTACACCCATCACCAATCCCATATGCAGATGTAGTTACAACTACCACACATAAGACACTGCGCGGACCACGTGGAGGCTTGATTCTTTGCAATCAAGAAGCAGCAGATAAGTTTAACTTTAACAAAGCGATTTTCCCGGGTATTCAAGGTGGTCCACTTATGCATGTAATCGCCGGCAAAGCAGTTGCGTTTAAGGAAGCACTCCAACCGGAATTTAAAGCATATCAAGAGCAAATCGTGAAAAATGCGAAAGCACTTTGCGAAGGACTTATGAAACGTGGAGTGAAGATTGTATCCGGCGGAACAGATAACCACTTAATGTTGGTTGACCTTAGCGGAACAGACATCAGCGGAAAAGATTTGGAAAAACGCATGGACCGTGCACATATCACATGTAACAAGAATACAATTCCAAATGACCCTCGTTCTCCGTTTGTAACAAGTGGTGTTCGTCTTGGAACTCCTGCTGTTACAACAAGAGGATTAGTGGAAGAAGACATGGATGTAATTGCAGAAGCAATTGCACTTGTAATTGAAAGCGAAGACAATGTGGAAAAAGTAAAAGGAATGGTAGCAGAATTGACTGCGAAATATCCATTGAAATAATTGCTAATGGAGGCAATAGCTTGACAACTCAAAAGTTTAAAATAACTGGCATGACATGTGCCGCCTGCAGTAGTGCAGTAGAACGTGTCACAAGAAAAATGGAGGGCGTTTCAGAGAGCAATGTCAATCTGACAACTGCCCTTTTAACTATTACCTATGATGAGGCAAAAGTTACGCCAGAAGCCATTATTAAAAAGGTGGACCGTGCAGGATTTGGCGCAGAACTTTTTGTTGAAAAAACCAAGAAAGAGAAAAAGGAAGAGAATGAAAATTCGGAGGATGCATTGAGAAAGACCAAGCGTCGTCTCATCACCAATATTATCTTGTCCATTCCATTGCTTTATATTTGTTTTGGGCATATGTTACCAATTACCCTGCCGCTGCCGGCATTTATGGATATGCACAAGGCACCACTCACATTTGCATTCGTGCAGATGGTACTCACCATGATTGTGTTAATCAACGGGCGCAAATTTTATATTGTGGGATTTAAGAGCTTGTTTAAAGGTAACCCAAACATGGATTCTCTGGTGGCCATTGGAACAGGAAGTGCATTTTTATATAGCTTTGTGATGACGTTGTCGATACCAAGTAATCCGGCAAGTGTTCACAACCTGTATTATGAATCAGCGGCTGTTGTAGTAACGCTTGTTATGGTTGGAAAATACATGGAAGGTCGTAGCAAGAACAAGACTTCAGAGGCCATTCGGAAACTCATGGGGCTGGCTCCTGATACGGCAATTGTTCTTAGAAATGGAGAGCAAATCGAAGTGCCGGTAGAGCAAGTTTCTATAAATGATATGATTCTAATCAAGCCGGGCAGTCGAATTCCACTTGACGGAATCGTAGTGGAAGGCAGTACCAGCGTGGACGAGTCCATGTTGACGGGCGAAAGTATTCCAGTGGAAAAAGGGATAAATGATGAAGTCATTGGTGGAAGCGTAAACTACCAAGGGGCAGTAACCATAAAAGTTACCCACGTGGGTTCAGATACAACCTTGGCTAAGATTGTAAAAATGATGGAGGATGCGCAAGGTAAGAAGGCACCTATTTCCAAACTGGCAGACACCGTAGCAGGTTATTTCGTGCCGGCCGTTATGGCAATAGCTATTCTCGCGGCTATTATCTGGGCGTTGGTGCTTCCGGAATTTGACATAAAATTTATACTTGGTATCTTTGTTTCTGTGTTGGTTATCGCATGCCCGTGTGCACTCGGCCTTGCAACACCGACAGCCATTATGGTGGGAACAGGTTTGGGTGCCAATCATGGCATTTTGATTAAGAGTGGTGAGGCCTTGGAAATTAGTCACAAGGTAAATGCAGTCGTGCTGGATAAAACGGGAACCATTACCGAAGGGAAACCGGCAGTTACACGCATTGTAAGTCATGAGCTTTCTGAAAATGAGCTGCTACAAATTGCCGCCTCATGTGAGCAGGTGTCCGAGCATCCGTTAGGCCAGGCGATTGTCAATGATGCAAAGGGAAAAGGGATAGAACTTGGAAGCGTGTCAGAGTTCCAAAGCATCACCGGCCAGGGGATTGAAGCAACTTTGGAAGGACAGATTTATTATATTGGAAATCAGAAGCTTTGCGCAGAGCAAGGAATTGATTATAAAGAATACGAGCAGGTAGCCAGTGAAGCGGCAAACAAAGGGCAGACACCGATGTTTGTGGCAAGCGCTGGAAAAGCAATTGGCATGATATGCGTGGCAGATACGTTAAAGGCAACCAGCCCGGATGCCATTCGAAAAATCAAAGACCTAGGCATTGAAGTTTACATGCTGACGGGAGATAACAAACTTACAGCCAACTATATTGGGGAAAAGGTTGGCGTAGATCACGTGATTGCAGAAGTGCTTCCGAATGACAAGGCGTCCGTTGTGGAACAGTTGCAAAAGGATGGAAAATGCGTGATGATGGTAGGAGATGGCATTAATGATGCGCCGGCGCTTGTACAGGCTGATGTAGGGGTTGCTATTGGAAGCGGAAGCGATATTGCTCTTGATTCCAGCGATGTGGTGCTGATGAAGTCTGATTTGAATGATGTATATAAAGCAATCAAGCTTAGCAAAGCTACCATTCGTAACATTAAGCAGAACCTGTTCTGGGCATTCTTCTACAACCTATGTGGAATTCCGCTGGCGGCAGGGGTATTATACCCAATCAATGGCATGCTGCTCAGCCCGATTATTGGTGGATTTGCCATGTCCTTCAGTTCTGTTTGCGTGGTAAGCAATGCGCTGCGACTTCGCAGATGTAAATTGAAGTAAATCATGCAATTAAAGTAGAAGATGCCATGAGAGTAACAATTACGAATTATTCGAAAAAATGAAAGAATTAGAGTAGGAGGCATATAAAATGACAGTAATTAAAGTAGAAGACATGCACTGTGAAAAATGTGTAGCAAGAATTACAAATCTATTAACAGAGGAAGGCCTTGATTTTGCCGTTAGTCTGGCAGACAAGACAGTGACAATCAATGGATGCGAACACTGTGTGAAAACAGCATTAGAAGCATTGGATGACTTGGGATTCGAAGGTGTTGTAGAATAAACAGGAAAATTTATCCAATTTATCATATTATATTGAAAAAAGATGTAAAATGCTGTAAAATATAATTACTTATGGGGAGAGAAAATTATATAAAGGGGAGATACGATGAGAAAAATTCGTAGAACACTGTTTCTGTTTGTTTTGATGGCAAGTGTATTTGCAACAAGTGTGTTTGCTGCACCAACCCAAAGCCAGTTAGAACAACAAAAGAAACAGGCGGAAAAAGAGATGAAGTCACTTCAGGCAGAGTTGACAGAACTTATGACTGAAATCGATGTGACTGAGCGGAAATTGATTGCAACGGGGGAAGCAATCATCGATGCTACAGAACGTCTGGAAGAAGCGGAAGTAAATGAACAGAAGCAACATGACGATATGATGAAACGTATCGTAGTTATGTATGAGAAAGGCAATAGCAGCATGTTGCAGATGATTATGGAAGCCGGAAGCATTGCCGAAATGTTGCAGCACATGGAGAATGTGCAAGCAGTACATGAGTATGATCGCAAGGCGCTTAATGAATATGTTGCTGTCAAAGAAGAGATTGCCCAGTTAAAGGTTTCTTTGGAAGAGGAGCAAGCTTCCTTAGAAAAACTGCAAGCCAACATGACGCAGAAGCAGAGCGCGCTGGACAAAAAGATTGAAGATAAAAAAGCGGAAGTAGGCAACATTCAGGCACAGATTGATGATTTAATTCGAAAAGCGGCGGAAGATGCAGAAAGAAAACGCAAGGAAGAGGAAGCACAAAAGGTTGTTATCAATAATTACAAGCCGACCGGTGACCAAAGCGTAGGTGATGCGATTGTGGCTGCGGCAAGAACCCAGCTTGGCGTGGATTATGAATGGGGTGGAACCAAACCATATAAAGGTTTGGATTGTTCGGGACTTACACAGTATTGCCATAAGGTTGTGGGCATTTCAATTCCACGTGTATCTTATGACCAGAGAGATAACGGAAAAAAAGTATGGAGTATCGGTGAGGGCACAACAGAGTCTTACGGTGTTTCGCTGGCGCGTCCAGGTGATATTATTTGTTACTCCGGGCATGTGGGAATTTACATAGGAAATGAGAAAATGATACATGCGCCACATACAGGCGATGTAGTAAAAGTAGCAAGTGTATATATGAAAAAGGATATCCTCTCTATTAGAAGATATTGGTAGATAACAAGGCTGTAGATTTGTTCAACAAGCAAATCTATAGCCTGTTTTGCTATAAGAAACTTTATTAATTTGGATTAGGCATATGTATATTTTTGAAGCAGATACTACCAGTTTTTCTGTGTCTTTTGGTTGGGAATTGTAAGAAAATTAATCTATGCCTAAATTTTTGCGGCAAATTTGCATATTTGTATTGAAACATAATTGTTATTATCTCTATGCCTAATTTAATAGGCAAATATATTATGAAATCTGCTCTATGCCTAAAAGGTTTAAAATTGCTGGTAGCAATGTATAGAAAATTGTCTCTATGCCTAAAAGTCACCAATTAGCTGGCAGGAATGCATGCAAAATTTCATCTATGCCTAAAAGTCAAATCCTATAGTGAAAAGTTGATATAAAGCTTGCATAAACTAACAAAAACTAACAAAAAATCATTTAAAAGTGCTTGCCAATATAAGGATATCTATGTTATACTACTCATGTTGCAAAAAAACACATATATGGTTATCTTTGCAGGTGCCCGAAATAGGGTGGCAGGGAAGGAAGTATATGGAAGAAAAAAACCAAAATGGAGGAGAGAGAAATGAACGTAATCTCAATGAAACAATTATTAGAAGCAGGTGTTCACTTTGGACATCAAACAAGAAGATGGAACCCTAAAATGTCTGAGTACATCTACACAGAAAGAAATGGTATTCACATTATCGACTTACAGAAATCTGTAGGTAAAGTAGATGAAGCTTACAAAGCAATCTTTGATGTAGCTGCTGAAGGTGGCACAATCCTTTTCGTAGGAACAAAGAAACAAGCTCAAGACGCTGTTAAGACAGAAGCTGAACGTTGTGGAATGTACTACGTAAGCGAAAGATGGTTAGGTGGTATGTTAACCAACTTCAAAACAATCCAAGGTAGAATCAACCGCTTAAAAGATATCGAAAGAATGTCAGAAGACGGAACATTCGAAGTTTTACCTAAGAAGGAAGTTATCGAACTTAAGAAAGAATGGGAAAAACTTGAAAAGAACTTAGGCGGAATCAAAGAAATGAAGAAAGTTCCAGATGCTATCTTCGTAGTAGACCCTAAGAAAGAAAGAATCTGTGTACAAGAAGCACACACATTAGGAATTCCATTGATCGGTATCGCTGATACAAACTGTGATCCAGAAGAATTAGATTATGTAATTCCAGGTAATGATGATGCTATCAGAGCAGTTAAATTAATCGTTGCTAAAATGGCTGATGCTGTTATCGAAGCAAATCAAGGTGAAACTGCTGTAGAAGCTGTAGAAGCTGAAGATGTAGTAGAAGCAGTAGAAGAAGTTGTAGAAGAAGTAGAAACAGCTGAAGAAGCTTAAGATTTCAAACACGGAGGAAATAATCATGGCAATTACAGCAAGTATGGTAAAAGAATTAAGAGAAATGACAGGCGCAGGTATGATGGACTGTAAAAAAGCTCTTACAGAAACAAACGGAGATATGGAAGCAGCTGTTGAAGTATTAAAGAAAAGCGGTGCAGCTAAAATGGCTAAAAAAGCTTCTCGTATTGCAGCTGAAGGTATCACACGTGTTGCATTCAATAATAATGAAGTAGTTGTTGCAGAAGTTAACTCTGAAACAGACTTCGTTGCAAAGAACGCATTATTCCAAGAATTTGTACAATTAGTAGCTAATACTGCACTTACTTCTGGCTTAAATGGTGGTAAGAACGGTGAAGAGGTAGAAGCTCTTCTTGAAATGAATGGTCTTAAGGACGAGTTAATTGAAAAAACTGCTACAATCGGAGAAAAATTATCTGTACGTAGATTTGAAAAAATTTCTGGAGAATGTGTAGCTAGCTACCTTCATGCAGGTGGTAAGATTGGTGTAATCATTGCAGCAGATGGTGCAGCAGATGTAAAAGAAGCACTTACAAATGTTGCTATGCAGGTTGCAGCTATGAAACCAGAGTATATCAGCAGAGATGATATTGATGAAGCAAGCCTTGC
>JAZRQP010000094.1:0-2457 GCA_045649885.1 Faecalimonas sp. | reverse complement strand
GCAATGAAATTCTTTAAAGTAAGTCCAATACTTATTCTTCTCCTTGCCGGCGTGTTCGGCGGTGTGTTCTATGGGTTTATATAGTGGGGCTTGGGCTCATGTGTAATATGATTCAAGAGGAATTCAAGTTCTATAAACCATGTAAGTTGTTGCAGCCTTATGTGAGGTATTATTGGGTATTCAACAGTACTCAAATGTTGAAAACATATACATTCCCTATAGGATGTCCTCAAATCATCTTTCACAAGCGAACACCGCTGTTTATACCGGAACTGGGTACAACGCAAAATGAATTGACTATCAGTGGACAAGTCAATTTTTCTTCACACTTACAAGCTGACAGTGATGTTGAAATGATTGTAGTTGTATTCTATCCGCATACGATGAATGCATTTCTGAATGCTCCTGCATCTTCTTTTTATAACCAAGAAATTCCGGGTTATGATATTGAGGATAAACAACTGAACGAATTGGCAACACAGGTGTTTGAGTGTGAAGATAACAATATATGTGTAAATCTCATTGAGGAATGTCTATTGTCACGGCTATCAATGAGATCATATGATGCAATATACAGGGTAATGCGAATGAATGCAGCAATAGAGAAACTGTGTATTGCTCCTAATACCTTTGTAACTGATTTGTCTTCAATTTGTTGTTTGGGTAAAAAACAATTCGAACGGGAGTTCTGTCTGCATGTAGGGATGAACCCCAAAGAGTATTCCCGCATTGTCCGTTTTCAAAAGACTTTGAAGCAGATGCAGCACCAACAAAGAGAAACAAATCAAGCCGACTTGGCATATTTGAGCGGTTATGCCGATCAGTCGCATATGATAAGAGAATTCAAGTGTTTGTGTGGATACACTCCATTATCCTTGCTTGAATTTTCAAATCCCTATTCCGACTTGTTTACAACTCCCATATAGAAGTCTCATTTGTTCTATTTCACGTTGGATAGATCTTCTACTTTTGCACCTTCATTTACCAATTTGAAAACAGAAAAGTATGAAAGAAGTCAATCCTCAAGAAACCAGTCGTGCATACGCTTACGAAATGTGGATGAATGCCCCAATGCCGATGGTAACATTCTTCAAGACACTTGACGTGTCGAATCTTGTAAAAATCAGTAGGAAAAGAAAACTGAAATTCAATATGCTGATGTGCTATTGCATTGGAAAGGCTGCAAGTAAAATCAAGGAGTTTTATATGCTTCCCGTAGGGAATAAACTAATGGAGTATAATAACATTGCAGTAAACACTATTGTTGCCAACAACGCAGGAGAAGTGAGTTCATGCGACATCCCATTCTGTGATGACTTACAACAATTCAGTAATGATTATCTATGCCTTACCAAAAAGGTTGCACTTAGTTGCATTGATCACGACCTTTCGCTTCAGAGCATGGTGATAGGCACTTCGGCATTGGCGCAATATGATATTGACGGTGCTGTGGGCATGTATAGTGGGATATTTAACAATCCATTTATGATTTGGGGTAAGTACAAGCGTGCGTGGTTCAGAACTACTTTGACCGTTTCTTTCCAGTTTCATCATACACAGATGGATGGAGCACATGCTGCACGGTTCTTAGATTATATTCAGAAAGAGATTTACAGGATTTGATGACTGTTTTTCAAAGTTTTGTCTTGGTTTCTCTGCTTGTACCTTATGATAGGTCTCTTTTCATTCGGATATTCTATGGTCTCGGAAACGAAAAAGCTAAATATAGGGAATATCTTTTTTATACTTTAATCTGACCGTTATATTCAACCTTGGCCTACTATATTATATTCTTAATATAATCTTTCTATATGTACTTTCTGTGCGACAGAAAGTACCAAAGAACTCGGCACACGGGAAAAATCTTCACAAGCGCCCTTTGTTCACGCCACATACTGTGAGCCTTCAGTCGGGCGCTTGCTCGTCTCTCCAGGCTATCGTTTGTTTTCAGGGTGCTGCGGAACTTGATTAGTGCGGCTATATAAGAAAAATTATACCCGCACTAATCTTCAGACAGTCCTCGCACAATGGCCTGAAAACAAGCGGCCCTCCATTGGATTTTTCAACGGTGCCGTTTCGCCGTTGGCGGAGGATTAGCTTTATCGCGGACAATGGTAATATCAAAGAAAAACCGTCACCATCAAAATCACAGACAAATCCCATTCTGTTTTTGGATCAAGTGGCAGGACTGTTTGACTGCTAGTTAGACGCTCGCTTTGGCGAGTGGCTAACTGAAGGAGTTCCGCACCACCCAAAAACAGAATGAAAGGATTTGTTGGCAAACAACAGCCAACCGAGGGATGTCGCTTGCGACTCGTGAGCAAAAGGCTGTTATGACTGATTTTGCCGGTGACGGGCCTTTTGGTCCTTTTGGGCGCCAAAAGGACATGAAAGAAAGACTTGAAGAAAATGCAAGTGAACAATTAAGGTTGAGGACTGCCGTTTATGTTATGATAA
>JAZRQP010000093.1:0-29169 GCA_045649885.1 Faecalimonas sp. | reverse complement strand
TGCTGTAAAAACAGTTGGAGAAATGGCATTAAAGTATGTAAAAGAAAATGTAGACATGATGCTCACTGTTGAAGATGATGAACTTATCGGTGCATTCCTTGATATGGTTGAAAATCATAAGATGGTTGTTGAAAATTCAGGACTTCTTACAGTAGCAGCCTTAAAGCAAATTGACCTTACAGGCAAGAAGGCAGTTGCTATCTTAAGTGGTGGTAATATGGATGTGATTACAATGTCATCTATTGTACAGCATGGTTTGATTCAGAGAGACAGAATCTTCTCTGTATCTGTTTTGCTTCCGGATAAGCCGGGTGAATTGGTACGCGTAGCTGACACCATTGCGAAAGCACAGGGTAACGTTATTAAACTGGAGCACAACCAGTTTGTCAGCACAAACCGTAATGCGGCCGTGGAACTTCGTATTACATTAGAATCCTTCGGTACAGATCACAAGAGAGAGATTCTAAAAGCGTTGGAAGATAACGGTTATAAACCAAAAAGCATCAGTGCTAAGTTATATTAGAATGCAAAGACATTCTTGATCAAGAAGGAGAATTACTATGATGAGAATGCCAATAAAAGGGGAAATCTACAAGCATTTTAAAGGGAATCTGTATGAAATACTTGCAATAGCAAAACATACAGAAACAATGGAAGATATGGTTGTGTATAAAGAAGCTGAAGGGGAAGCAGTTTATGTAAGACCACTTGGAATGTTTGTAAGTAAAGTAGATAAAGAAAAATATCCGGAAGTTCTTCAAGAATATCGTTTTGAATTACAAGATGAAAAGTCAAAGCTTTCGATTATGGATTTTCTGGATTTGTCTACAACAACACAAAAGATTCAGTATCTTGAAAGTAGAAAAGAAGATATAACAGAAGAATTTATTGGTCTCGTAGCACAGTGTCTTGAATTCGTTGAGAATGAAGGGTCTTTGGATGACAGATATCATGCGTTAGTGAAATATTTAAGAACTGTGGAACGATATGAGATAAGAAGATAATGGAGGGAACCAAAATGGATAAGATTAAGATGACAACACCTTTAGTAGAAATGGATGGAGATGAGATGACCAGAATCCTCTGGCAGATGATTAAAGATGAATTATTGACTCCGTTTATTGAATTAAATACAGAATACTATGACTTGGGATTGGAACACAGAAATGAAACCAACGACCAAGTGACTGTAGACTCTGCAAATGCAACAAAAAAATACGGTGTAGCTGTAAAATGTGCAACAATCACACCAAACGCTGCACGTATGACAGAGTATGATTTAAAAGAAATGTGGAAGAGTCCAAACGGAACTATCCGTGCAATGTTAGATGGAACAGTTTTCCGTACACCGATTATTGTAAAAGGAATTGAGCCATGTGTGAAGAATTGGAAGAAACCTATCACAATTGCAAGACATGCATATGGTGACGTATATAAGAATACAGAAATGATTATTCCGGGACCAGGAAAAGTAGAACTTGTTTACACAGCAGAAGATGGAACAGAAACACGTGAAGTGGTTCACAACTATACAAAAGCAGGTATTGCACAAGGTATGCACAACATTGATGATTCCATCGAAAGTTTTGCAAGAAGCTGCTTTAATTATGCGTTAGATTTGAAGCAAGATTTATGGTTTGCAACAAAAGATACGATTTCAAAGAAATATGACCATACATTCAAAGATATTTTCCAAGAAATCTTTGACAAAGAGTATGCAGATAGATTTAAAGAAGCAGGTATTACATACTTCTATACTTTGATTGACGATGCTGTAGCACGTGTAATGAAAGCAGAAGGTGGCTTTATCTGGGCATGTAAGAACTATGATGGAGACGTAATGAGTGATATGGTATCTTCAGCATTTGGTTCTCTTGCCATGATGACTTCTGTTCTTGTATCTCCACAAGGCTACTATGAATATGAAGCTGCTCATGGTACGGTTCAACGTCACTACTACAAGCACTTAAAAGGCGAGGAGACATCAACAAACTCTGTTGCAACTATCTTTGCTTGGACAGGTGCCCTTCGTAAACGTGGTGAATTAGATGGAAATCAAGAATTGATGAATTTTGCAGATAGATTAGAAAAAGCAACCCTTTCTACCATTGAAAGCGGTAAGATGACAAAGGATTTGGCACTGATTACTTCATTAGAAAATGTAACTGTGCTTAATTCGGAAGAGTTCATCAAAGAAATTAGAAAAACATTAGAAAACTAGAGGTTAAATAAATTGAGAAAACTGGCTTTAAGCGATGACATTCTATTGAAAATTGAAAAACCAGCCCGTTATATCGGAAACGAAGTAAACTCTGTTATGAAGAATAAAGAGGAAGTCGATGTCCGTTTTGCTTTTGTGTTTCCGGATGTTTATGAGATTGGCATGTCACATCTGGGTATCCAGATTCTTTATGACATGTTAAATCGTAGGGATGATGTATGGTGCGAGCGTGTATATTCGCCTTGGACAGATTTGGATAAGATTATGAGAGAGGAAAGTATTCCTCTTTTTGCGTTGGAATCCCAGGATGCAATCAAAGACTTTGATTTTATTGGTATTACCATTCAGTATGAAATGTGCTACACCAACATCTTACAGGTCTTAGACCTTGCACAGATACCAATGTTTGCAAAGAACCGTACAGAGGAGCATCCAATTGTAATCGGCGGTGGTCCGTGTACTTATAATCCGGAACCATTGGCAGATTTCTTTGACATTTTTTACATTGGTGAAGGTGAAACAGAGTTTTACAATTTGATGAATAAATATAAAGAATGGAAATCATCTGGCAAATCCAGAAAAGAATTTTTGGAAATGGCGGCTGAGATTCCGGGACTTTATGTACCATCCTTTTATGATGTAACATACAATGAAGATGGAACTATTTGCTCTTTTGTACCAAACAATGATCATGCAAAACCGGTGATTAAGAAACAGATTGTAATGGATGTTTCTGATACTTATTATCCGGAGAAACCGGTTGTGCCGTTTATTAAGGCAACTCAGGATAGAGTGGTGCTCGAAATCCAACGTGGCTGTATTCGTGGATGTCGTTTCTGCCAGGCAGGTATGTTGTATCGTCCGACCAGAGAACGTGATGTGGAAGTCTTAAAAGACTATGCATATAAGATGTTAAAGAACACCGGTCATGAGGAGATTTCTTTGAGTTCTCTTAGTTCCAGTGATTATTCTCAACTTCAGGAACTAGTTACGTTCTTGATTGACGAGTTTAAGGGGCAAGGAATTAACATTTCCTTACCATCTCTTCGAATTGATGCATTTTCACTGGATGTCATGAGCAAGGTACAGGATGTGCGAAAGAGCAGTTTGACATTTGCGCCGGAAGCCGGCTCTCAAAGATTACGTAATGTCATTAACAAAGGACTTACAGAGGAAATTATACTGGAGGGTGCCGGACAAGCATTTGAAGGTGGATGGACTCGTGTAAAATTATATTTTATGTTGGGGTTACCAACAGAGACTGAAGAGGATATGAAGGCAATTGCACATTTGGCCGAAAAAATAGCAAAACGCTACTATGAGATTCCGAAAGACCAAAGAAATGGAAAATGCCAGATTGTTGCAAGTACATCCTTCTTTATACCTAAGCCGTTTACACCATTCCAATGGGTAACCATGTTAAATAAAGAAGATTATATAGCGAAAGCAAACATCGTAAATCACGAGATGAAGGCGCAATTAAACCACAAGAGCCTAAAATACAATTGGCATGAAGCAGATGTAACTGTTTTAGAGGGTGTGTTTGCCCGTGGAGACAGACGTGTGTCTAAGGTCTTATTAGAAGCTTATAAGCTTGGATGTATCTATGATTCATGGGGAGAACATTTCCGTTATGACTTGTGGATGCAGGCTTTTGAAAACACAGGCGTTGATGTGGCTTTTTATAATCTACGTGAACGTGATTTAGATGAAATTCTTCCATGGGATTTCATTGATATCGGCGTTTCTAAGGAGTTCTTAAAACGTGAGTGGAAGAATGCGTTAGCAGAAAAAGTGACACCAAACTGTCGTATGCAATGTGCCGGCTGCGGTGCTATGAGCTTTGGAGGAGGTGTGTGCTTTGAAAGCTAGAATTAAGTTTCGTAAATATGGCTGTATGAAATTCATCGGACACCTTGATATCATGCGCTTCTTCCAAAAAGTTATGAGACGTGCAGATATTCCGATTGCATTTACCGGTGGATTTAGCCCACATATGATTATGTCATTTGCCAATCCATTGGGGGTTGGCGTAACTAGTGACGGCGAATATTTTGATATCGAATTAACCGAAGATATTGATATGAAGCTGGCAGTAGAGCGTATGAACCAGGTAGTGGTTGAGGGTATCGAGATTGTAAATATGGTGCCAATTTCAGATGATAAGAAGCAGACGGGTATGTCCATTGTGGCTGCCGCTGATTATTTATCTTCTTTAAAGAGTGGCATATTCCCAGAGGATTGGAAAGAGAAGGCTGGGCAGTTTATGAATCAGCCAACCATTTCTATTCTTAAGAAAACGAAGAAAAGTGAAAAAGAAGTAGATATTAAACCTATGATATACAAGTTTGAAGTGCGTGGTGAAAGCGTTTATATGCAGGTTGCAACCGGCAGTGTGGAGAATTTAAAGCCGGAGCTTGTCATGCAGGCACTCAGTAGTTTCTTAGGTGTGGATTTGGAAACTGTTTCCTTTGCGCATCATCGTTTGGATGTGTATGCAAATATAGGAACAGAAGAAAAGAAAGAATTCGTTAGTTTGGATCAGGTAACAGAATGAATCGAAAACTGATTATTACAAAATTAAGAGAAAAAATAATAACCGCTGTCTTGGAAAATGAAAAGATTGTAGAATTTCATTGTTCTGAAGAAAATGAATCTCAGGGGATTCAGCTTGGCAATATCTATGTTGGGCGTGTGAAAAATATTGTGGCAAATATTAATGCTGCATTTATTGAAGTAGTGCCAGGTGTAGAATGTTATTATGCCATAGATGAAAACCCAACTCCGATTTTTACAAAAAAGATTGGGAAAAAACCATTGTGTATTGGTGATGAGCTATTGGTTCAGATTTCCAAGGAAGCAGTAAAAACCAAAGCACCAACCGTAACGAGTAAGTTAAATCTGACCGGTAAATATGCGGTTTTGACTTATGGAGATACACGGGCAGGCGTTTCAAATAAACTAGAGAAATCAGAAAAAGAACGTTTGCTGGAATTGGCGAAAGCATATACAACGGAAAGCTATGGCATTATAATGCGTACCAATGCAAAGGACGCTGATAATGAGATGTTACAGGGTGAATTGCAGCGTCTTGTACAAGAGTATGAGACATTAGTTACACAGGCGCCAACAAGAATTTGTTTTTCAGCGTTAAGATGTGTGCCAAAGGAATATTTGACAGAACTTCGAAATATTTATCAAGAGGGATTGACAGATATTGTAATTGAGGATAAAGTGATTTATCAAGAAGTAAAAGAATTCTTGGCAAAAGAACAGCCTGAGGATTTGGATAAACTTCGATTGTATGAGGATAAGTTGTTGCCTCTATATAAGTTGTACAGTGTTGAGTCACATTTGACGAATGCTTTAAAAGAATTTGTATGGTTAAAGTCTGGTGCATATTTGGTGATTCAACCGACGGAAGCATTAACTGTCATTGATGTGAATACCGGAAAGTGTATCAGCAAGAAAAAAGATGATGAGGCATATCTGAAAATCAACATAGAAGCGGCGAAAGAGGCTGCGAGACAGATTCGTCTAAGAAATTTGTCGGGAATTATCTTGGTTGATTTTATTAATATGGATGCTAAGGAATCCATGGATGTGTTGCTGGAACTTTTCGAGAAAGAATTGAAGAAAGATCCAATTGCAACAACACTTGTTGATGTCACAAAATTACAGTTAGTTGAAGTGACAAGGAAAAAAGTAAGACGTCCGCTTCATGAAGTGATGTCTTAAGGAGGAATAAAAACATGAAAAAGGTAGTGAAATTTGGTGGAAGTTCTCTTGCCAGTGCAGAGCAATTTCAAAAAGTTGGAGATATTATCCGAGCTGAAGAAAGCAGAAGATATGTAGTACCATCTGCGCCGGGAAAACGCTTTTCGGCAGATACAAAGGTAACAGATATGTTGTATCAATGCTATGCTACGGCTGAAGAAGGAAAAGATTTTTCTGCTCAGTTAGATGCAATCAAAGCGAGATATCAAGAGATTATTGATGGTCTTTCACTTGACTTGACTTTGGATAAAGAATTTGAAATTATCAAAGAAAACTTTGTCAAAAAAGCAGGTAGTGATTACGCAGCATCACGCGGTGAATACTTAAATGGTATTATCATGGCAAATTATCTTGGTTATGATTTTATTGATGCGGCGGATGTGATTTGCTTTGACGAAGAAGGTCGTTTTGATGATGTGAAAACAAATGATGTATTATCTGCAAAACTAGCCGAAACAGAGAGAGCAGTTATACCGGGATTCTATGGAGCTATGCCGGACGGAACCATTAAAACATTTTCAAGAGGCGGTTCTGACTTAACCGGCTCTATCGTTGCAAAGGCTGCAAAAGTAGATTTGTATGAAAACTGGACAGATGTTTCCGGATTTATGATTGCTGATCCACGTATTATTAACAATCCAAAAACAATTGAAGCTATTACATACAAAGAATTACGAGAACTTTCATACATGGGTGCAACTGTGCTTCACGAGGATGCAATTTTCCCGATTCGTAAAGAAGGAATTCCAATTAACATCCGTAACACCAATGCTCCGGAAGATAATGGTACATTGATTGTAGAAGCAACTTGCAGACATCCAAAATATACGATTACAGGTATCGCAGGAAAGCAAGGGTTTGCATCTATTACCATAGAAAAAGCAATGATGAATTCAGAAATTGGTTTCTGTAGAAAAGTATTGCAAGTATTTGAAGATAATGGCATCTCTATTGAGCATATGCCATCCGGAATTGATACCATGACTGTATTCGTACATCAATCTGAATTCCAGGAAAACGAACAAAAGGTTCTTGCAGGTATTCATCAGGCAGTGCAACCAGATAATATAGAGTTAGAGTCGGATTTATCATTAATCGCAATCGTAGGACGTGGAATGCGTTCAAAACGTGGTACATCAGGACGTGTTTTCTCGGCTCTTGCACATTCTCACGTGAACGTGAAAATGATTGACCAAGGTTCAAGCGAGTTAAATATCGTTGTTGGTGTGCGCAATCATGATTTTGAAAATGCAATTAAAGCATTGTATGACATTTTTGTGGTAACTAAATTATAATATAAAATTATATTTAATAAGGGGATTTGCTTTGGCAGATTCCCTTTAATTGTTACGAAATAATTACAAAACGTTACAAAAATATATTGACGAAAGAGTAGCTCTCATTTAAAATGAAATAGCATGTATATTGTGATACATAAGAAAGGATAAAAAATGAGAGTATACATTCGTGAACATTTGAAGTTAATTATAATCATAACAGCAGTGCTTGTATTTGCCGGACTGTGCTTTGCCAGCCCTAGTATTATTGCAAAAATGCAACCTGTTCTTTCTGAGGAATTAACACTTGTTTCTTGGGAAATAGAAAATGATATTTATGAATATACAGGTGAGGAAATCGAACCTAAGATATCAAAGGTGACATTTACAAATTCAGATGATGAGAAAATTACTAAAAGACCTGACGAATTTAGCGTTGTGAATTATATTGATAACACGAAGGCAGGGCAAGCTGATGTCGAAATCAGTGTAATGGGTTATCAGGGTTCTGTTGTTCTTGAAAATGTATTTACCATTCTGCCTGTTAAAGTAAAGAATTTACAAATCGCTTCAGCTATGCGTGAAGTCATTGAACTGAAATGGGATAAGGCAATAGGAGCAGAAAGTTATTCGTTATTTAAAAGTGCAGATGGCGGACAGACGTTTTCTTTAATTTCTGATAGTGATGCATTGAGTTATCAGGATGCGCAGATACAGCCGAATGCTATATACCAATATTATATTTGCGCTACAATGTCTACTGAGAATCAAACATTATTTGGAGTACCATCCGATAGTGTAAAACAATATACTCCATTGGCGATTCCTGTTATTTCTGCAGTGAGAAATGCTTCTTACAACACCTTGCGTGTGGAATGGCCGGCTGTGGCGGGAGCTACCGGATATCAAGTGTATCGAAACACTGTAAAAGATGGAGAGTACACCTTAATTTCTGAAATTACTGATGGCGCAGCAACCTCTTATTCTGATGCAACATGTGAAGTTGGTAAGGTTTATTATTACTACATCAAAGCGTGCCAGACGATAGAAGAAGTAAAAATATATGGAGATGCATCTGCAGTTGTGTCAGGAAGAACAACGCCTAATCGTGTTGGATTAAACGGACAATCAACAGATGGAAATACAAAAGTTACTTTGAACTGGAAAAAAGTTTCCGGTGCACAAGGTTACGAAGTTTATAAAAACAATAAATTAGTGAAAACAATTGATAATGCTGATACATCGACTTGGTCTGAATCCGGTCTTGCAAAGGATGCAGAAGCTAATTATAAAGTAAGAGCATATTGCGTTGTTAACAATGAAAAACTCTTTGGTTCTTATTCAAAGATATATGAAAAAGAAGTGACAATTGATTATAACTACGGAGCTATTTCAGAAGAATTGTCAGCATTAACCCAATATGTAGGACGCAGTTATGTGTTTGGCGGAACATCATCTACAAAAGGATGGGATTGTAGTGGATTTACCCAGTATGTATTTAAAAAGCATTTTGGTATCAGTCTTCCAAGAACCTCTGGTGAGCAGGTGGGCAGAGGAACAACTGTAAGTAAAAATTCCCGTTCTTCATGGAAGCCGGGCGACCTGTTATTTTACAAGCAAAATGGAAGAGTTAGTCATGTTGCTATATATTTAGGAAACGGACAGATGATTCATGCGTTGAATTCAAAATACGATACTTTGATTCAAGGTGTAGACTATTATGAGAATTGGGATAGTAAGACCACCTTGTATTGTGTAAAAAGAATTTTTTAAAAATGAATAAAATTATTGACAGACCTCACTTTGCGTGATATACTACTTGAGTATGCCGCACAGTGAGGTTTGCAAGTTTATAGGTTTTTATGTTTACATAGTAGCTTATAACACCACAACTGGCGAGTAATGATAATAGGAGGTGCCATATGTACGCAATTATAGCAACAGGTGGTAAACAGTACAAAGTAGCCGAAGGCGATATCATTAGAGTGGAAAAACTTGGTGTAGAAGCTGGAGAAACTTTTACATTTGACCAAGTACTTGCAGTTAGCGATGCTGAATTAAAAGTTGGTAATCCAACAGTTGAAGGCGCAACAGTTACAGCTTCTGTAATTGGCGACGGAAAAGCGAAAAAAGTAATCGTTTACAAGTATAAGAGAAAAACTGGATACCATAAGAAAAACGGTCACAGACAACAGTACACAGAAGTTAAGATTGAAAAAATCAACGCTTAATTTGATGTTATGACTAAGGTAACCATTTACAAAAATGTAAAAAATGAATGTGTTGGATTTAAAGTTTTTGAACATGCCGGATTTGATGAGGCAGGCAGTGATATTGTATGTGCTGCAATTTCAATTCTTGTAATCAATACAATGAATGCGATTGAACAATTTACAGATGTAGATTACACGCAGGATGTTGATGAGGAAGAATGCACCATTGAATTTATGATTCATAAATCTACAAAAGACACAACACTATTGTTGGAGACCATGGTTCTGGGCTTACAGACATTGGAGGACAACGAAGAATACACAGAATATATCGATTTAATATTTGAGGAGGTGTAAACACCATGATGAAATTAAACCTTCAATTTTTCGCTCATAAAAAAGGAGTTGGTTCTACAAAGAACGGTAGAGACTCTGAATCTAAGAGATTAGGTGCGAAAAGAGCTGACGGACAATTTGTAAAAGCTGGAAATATCCTTTACAGACAACGTGGAACTAAGATTCACCCAGGTATCAACGTAGGACGCGGTGGTGACGATACATTATTCGCATTAGTTGACGGTGTTGTAAGATTCGAAAGAAAAGGAAGAGATAAGAAACAAGTTTCTATCTACCCAGTAGCTGAATAAGAATCTTAAACAAGGCTTCAAATCAATCGGTTTGAAGCCTTGTTTTTTGTCCGAAATTTATATATACTAGTAAATATCAAAAATAATGTAAGTAGGTGAAACTATGTTTGCAGATAGAGCTAAAATTTATATTCGTTCCGGAAAAGGCGGAGATGGTCATGTGAGCTTTCGTCGTGAATTGTATGTTCCGAACGGCGGACCGGACGGTGGTGATGGCGGTCGCGGTGGAGATGTAATCTTTGAAGTGGATAAGGGATTAAACACGTTGGTTGATTACAGACATAAGAGAAAATATGTGGCAAAAGACGGTGAACAAGGCGGTAAAAGAAAATGCCACGGCGCGGATGCGGATGATATTATATTGAAGGTGCCAGAAGGAACTGTTATTAAAGAAGCAGAGACGGGAAAAGTCATTGCGGATATGTCAGGTGATAATAAGAGACAGGTAATCTTAAAAGGTGGACGAGGCGGACTTGGAAATCAACATTTTGCAACTGCAACGATGCAGATTCCTAAGTATGCACAGCCTGGACAACCGGCTCAAGAGTTGGAAGTGTTATTGGAATTAAAAGTGATTGCAGATGTGGGACTGGTGGGATTCCCGAATGTTGGTAAATCTACGTTGCTTTCCCGTGTGACGAATGCCAATCCAAAGATTGCGAATTACCATTTTACTACTTTGAATCCGAACCTTGGCGTAGTTGATTTGGAAGGCAGCGAAGGGTTTGTCATTGCTGATATACCTGGATTGATTGAGGGGGCATCTCAAGGAATTGGTCTTGGACATGAATTCCTGCGACATATTGAGCGTACAAAGATGATGATCCACGTGGTAGACGCAGCTTCATCAGAAGGCCGTGATCCGATTGAAGATATTTACGCAATTAACGCGGAGTTAAAAGCGTATAATGAAGAAATTGCAACTCGCCCACAGGTCATTGCAGCGAACAAGACGGATTTAATTTACGCAGGAGATGAAAATCCGGTAGAAAAGATTCGTGCAGAATTTGAACCACAAGGTATGAAAGTGTTTGCTATTTCGGGTGTATCGGGTGAAGGTATAAAAGAGCTGTTATACTATGTAAATGAACAATTGAAGACACTTGATCAGGCACCAGTCGTATTTGAACAGGAATACTTCCCTGAAAATGAGTTGATTCATGTCGATCTGCCATACACGGTGGAAGTTGATGAAGACGGTATGTATGTGGTAGAAGGTCCGAAGATTGAAAAAATGCTTGGTTATACAAATCTGGATTCAGAAAAAGGATTTGCATTCTTCCAAACCTTCTTAAAAGAAACAGGTATCCTTGACGAGTTAGAAGCGGCTGGTATACAAGAAGGTGATACAGTTCGCATGTATGGATTACAATTTGATTATTATAAATAATTACGAATGACAGAGAAGGAGAAACAAAAATGAACTCAAAGCAAAGAGCCTATTTGAGAAGTCTTGCCATGACAATGGACCCGATTTTCCAAATTGGAAAATCCAGTCTGACACCGGAATTTACAGGTGCAATTAACGAAGCGTTAGAGGCGAGAGAACTTATTAAAATCAGTGTGTTACAAAATTGTATGGATGACCCGAAAGAGCTTGCACAGGTTTTGGCAGAGCGTACACGTTCAGAAGTTGTACAAGTTGTGGGTAAGAAAATCACACTGTATAAAGAAGGAAAAGACGATAAAAAGAAAATTGTTTTGCCGGAGAAAAAATAATGAAAATTGGAATTATGGGGGGAACCTTTGACCCAATTCATAATGGACATGTAATGCTTGGCGAATATGCGAAGAATTTGTTTGCATTGGATGAAATCTGGTTTATGCCTAACGGGAATCCGCCGCACAAGATGAATGAGAAAATAGAGTCGCAAACAAAACATCGTGCGGAAATGGTTCGCAGAGCTATCGAAGATAAGGAAGGATTTGTATTGCAACTCTATGAAGTGGAACGTAAAGAGATTAATTATTCCTATTTGACAATGGAGCATTTTAGAAAAGTGTATCCTGAATGTGAATTCTACTTTATTATTGGTGCGGATTCCTTATTTGCATTAGAGAGCTGGGTGCATCCGGAGAAGCTTGTAAAAACATGTGTGATTCTTGCGGCGTACCGTGATGGTAAAAACACGGATGAAATGGAAAGACAAATTAAATATCTGAATCGAAAGTATGGCGCAGATATCCGCTTATTAAAAACTCCAAGCATAGACATTTCATCAACGGAAATACGTCAAAGATTAAAAGATGATTTATCAGTTCGGGATATGGTTCCTGAATCGGTTTGTCAATATATCCAAGAACATCATTTGTTTGTGGATGACTTGGAAGAAATGAAAGAAAAGGTTCGACAAAGTCAGAAGGAGTCCCGTTTTGCACATACACTTGGCGTTGTGGAGACGGCAACTAAGCTGGCTGAACGATATCAGGAAGATGTTCAAAAAGCGGAGATTGCTGCACTTTTGCATGACTGCGCAAAAGGGTTTAGCGGACAGGAGCAATTACAACTTTGTAAAAAACATGGATTAACTATAACAGAAGCAGAAGAACGCAACCCGTTTTTATTGCATGCAAAATTAGGGGCATATCTTGCCAAAGCAGATTATGGCATCGATGATGAGGAAATCTTAGATGCGATACGATGGCATACGACAGGTCGTCCAGAAATGACCCAATTAGATAAGATTATCTATATTGCTGATTATATCGAGCCAAATCGCAATCAAGCGCCGAATTTGGACGAAATAAGGCGTTTGGCTAGGGTTAACCTAGATGAATGTCTCTATACCATTTTAAAGGCTACATTGGCGTATTTGGAGACGAAAAAGGATGTCATTGACCCAATGACAGAACAGACATATTTGTACTATAAAAAACTTTTGAATAAATGAAAGGAGTAATACTCATGGAACAATCAAGAAAAATGGCGAAATTAGCTTACGAAGCATTAGATGAAAAATTAGGAGAGGACATTAAAGTAATCGATATCTCAGAAATCTCTGTACTTGCTGATTATTTCATCATTGCAAATGGTTCCAATGAAAGCCAGGTGCGTGCTTTAGTTGAAAATGTAGAAGAGAAGCTTTCAAAAGAAGGATTCGAACCAAAACAACGCGAAGGCTATGGACTTGGAAACTGGGTGTTATTAGATTTTGGAAACATTATTGTTCATGTATTTGATAAAGAAAACCGTCTATTCTATGATTTGGAACGAATCTGGAGAGATGGAAAATATATGGATGTTGAAGATTTGTAAACATAAAAGGATGTTGTTACAAAAATGTAGCAACATCCTTTTGTAATTGTAGTTTATATATTATAAAAATCTAAATACACCAATTACTTTACCGAGAATCTGGCAATCCAATACAATAATCGGATCCATGAAGTCGTTTTCCGGTTGGAGACGATAGTAGCCTTCCTCTTTATAGAAAGTCTTAACAGTTGCACTGTCATCAACAAGGGCAACAACCATATCTCCATTTCTTGCAGTATTGCATTGTTCCACAAGTACATAATCTCCGTCAAAGATACCAGCATTAATCATGCTTTCCCCTTTAACAGTTAACATAAAGGTATCGTTATTTGGCATAAATTCCATCGGAATAGGGAAGTAGTTTGAAATATTTTGTTCTGCAAGAATTGGTTCGCCTGCAGCAACCTGTCCCACCATAGGAACATTCACCATTTCACGTCTTGTCAAATTAAAGGTGTCATCGATAATTTCAATCGCACGTGGCTTTGTAGGGTCACGTCTGATATAACCGTTCTTTTCTAATGATTCCAAATGCGCATGAACAGAAGAAGTAGAGCGTAAGTTCACGGCTTCGCAGATTTCACGAACTGCCGGTGGATAACCGATTCGTAAAATTTCTGACTTTATGTATTCTAAAATTTCAAGTTGTTTCTTACTAATTTTACCTTGTGCCATAATATGACCTCCTAAAATCTTTATCTATAATAGTATATTAACACAGTAAATTCCAAAAAGCAAACAAATGTTTAGAAAATATGTTCGATTTTTGTGTTGACAAACATTTGTTCGTGTAGTATACTCAAAATACAAACAGAACAATTGTTCGGAATAAATGTTCGATTAATAGGAGAATATAACATAGGGGGATACATATGATGACAATACAGGAGAGACAAAAAAGGGCAATGATAAAAAAGCGAAAACAGATTGCAAAGCGTAGAATGATTTTATTGTTAGCAGCTTTGTTTGTTATAACATTAGGAAGTGTTGTTTTTGGAACCATTTTTTCAAAGGCTAAGAATCCATCAGCAGACATAACACAATACAAATATTATAAGAGCATCACAATAGAACAAGGCGATTCACTCTGGAGTATTGCTGAAAAATATTGTACTGACGCTTATGAAGATACACGTGAATATGTTGATGAGTTAAAAGAATTGAATTCCTTAACTTCAGATATTATCCACGAAGGACAACACTTATTAGTGACTTATTATGACACGGAAATTCATTAAAATATCGTGAGAGTAGCTCTCCCAAAGGCTGTTGCAAAGGATAGTTGCCTGGCAATAGCCTTTTATTAACGAGGTACATCTATACGACAAACACCGATTTTTCCAAAAGATGTAGACAAAAAACAATGCAAATGATATAATATACATATATCTAATGAAAGGAACTACTTCTCATGGCTAAAGATATCAAGACCTACTACGAACAATCATACATAGACAACACCCTTCGTTTACGTGAAGTTTTGAAGACACTTCCTACTTTTGTTAAGGATTATTTTCGTGCTATTGAACCGTCAACGTCATCAAAAACAAGAATATCCTATGCATATGACTTACGTGTCTTCTTTAATTTTTTAATCGAGAACAACCCACAATTTCGTTCTATAACAACGAATCAATTTACGGTACATGATTTGGAACGTGTTGATTCTATGGATATTGAGGAATATTTGGATTATTTAAAGGTATATAATTCACCGGATGATAAACAGATTACGAATACAGAACGTGGTCTTGCACGCAAGTTTTCGGCGTTGTGCAGCCTATATAGATACCTCTATAAGCATAAATTTATCACACAAAATCCTACTGTATTTGTGGATAAGCCAAAGATTCATGATAAAGCAATTATACGTTTGGATATTGATGAAGTCGCTATGTTGTTAGATTATGTCGAGGAATGCGGGAATCAATTAACAGGTCAGAAAAAAGTTTATTATGACAAGACCCGAACACGTGATCTTGCAATTTTAACATTATTATTAGGCACCGGAATTCGTGTTTCTGAATGTGTTGGCTTAGATATTAGCGACGTTGATTTTAAAAATAATGGAATAAAAGTTACGCGAAAAGGCGGAAATGAAATGGTTGTTTATTTTGGTGATGAAGTTCGAGATGCTTTGGAACATTATCTTGAAACAGACAGAGCAGCGACCACTCCTCTTCCATCTCATGAAAATGCATTGTTCTTGTCCATGCAGCGGAAACGTATCGGTGTCCAGGCTGTGGAGAATATGGTGAAAAAGTATGCTCGTCAGGTAACTCCAAACAAGAAAATCACACCACATAAGCTTCGTAGCACCTATGGTACGAATTTATACAAAGAAACAGGTGATATTTACCTTGTAGCTGACGTTTTAGGCCACAAAGATGTAAATACCACCCGAAAACATTACGCAGCAATTGATGAAGACCGTCGCAGACAGGCTGCATCTGCAGTTAAATTGAGAGAAATGTAAAAAATACGCTCCTGTCAAATAAAACAGGGGCGTATTTTTGTTATAGTTGATCTGAATCTAAAACTATGGTAAATGGTCCATCATTGATTAAACTTACCTTCATATCTGCACCAAAGCTTCCTTTTTCGACAATAGGTACAGTTTCTTTGCAGCTGGCAATGATATATTCATATAGTTCTTCTGCTAAATCAGGAGAACCAGACTCTGTAAAACTTGGGCGATAGCCCTTCTTGCAATTTGCATATAAGGTGAATTGAGAAATTAATAATAATTCTCCATCGACATCAGCAAGTGACAAGTTGGTTTTCCCATTTTCATCTTCGAAAATGCGAAGACCAACTAATTTTTTTACCATTTTATCAGCAATTTCTTTGGTGTCATCCTGTCCAACACCAATTAAAACCATAAATCCTTTGTTAATTTGACCAATAACATTATCATCCACTTTCACAGAAGCTTCTAAAACGCGCTGTATTACAAATTTCATATCAAGCCTAATTCTCCTTCGTGTTTTTAGTTAAATTAAATATAACGGCCAAAACAAGCCATATAAAGCATGCTGCTACAAGTGCAGCTAAGAAAATGTTTGCATTTGGTATAAATGAATATGTTCCATCATCATTAAGCACAGTGTCAGCATTTTTTAAGACCGCTGCACCAATTGCAGGACCTATAATACCCGGAACAAGTACCTGACCTACAATGCGAAGTCCCTGGAACATGCCGGCACGATTTGCCGGGGTATAATCTCGAAGCATGGCACCGAATACAGCCATTCCCATTAAATATCCACTCATCATAAATAAGGAACCTATAAAAACAAGGGCTGTTGATTGGAAGAAATACAACAATACATAGCCAAGCATCAATGTACTAATTGCAGGGATAATTGCAATTTTGAAATGGAATCGGTCATATATTCTTCCATAAAAAGCTGTTACTATTGCAGCAATAATCACTGCCGGCGCCATAATAAGAACATAGTTATCCATCTTAAGAGACACGTTGTAGTATAGAATTAAATATGGCATAAATATCTGTATTGAAATACAAAACGTTGCATATGCCATCAAAATTATGTAAAACAGTTTGTTTTTTCTTATAACAGAAGGTCTGAAGCCATAAAAAATATTACCAAAATAATTTTGATTCATGCTTGTATCCACTGGAACATCCTTTACCAAGAAAATAGCAAGTATTCCGAGTACAAAAACAACGATTCCGATAATCTGGTATATAAGTGTCCAACTTTCAGCTTTGTTTAAATCAAATCCCATAAATCCACCAAATACAACTAAAATAGCTACTAATGGCATCATGGAATTGATTCCCTCTGCTGCGCCTCTATTTGTATCGTCTGTGACATCTGTAAGCCATGCGTTAAAACAGGCATCGTTTGCCGCTGAACCAAAGAATGTCATTACACAGTCCATAATAATTACAAGGGATACACCTACAGCGGCTGCAGATAAAGTCATTGGAAAGAGTCGGTTAATAACATCTGTACGAATCAACGAGAAACTCCAAATGGAGATTCCCCACAATATGTATCCGCTGCAGATGAATAGTTTACGTTTTCCGAGTTTATCAGACAATGCACCGATAAATATCGTTGTCAAGGTTGCTGAAATTGCACTGGCAGATACCATCAATGATATCTGTTCGGCAGATGCATGAAACATTTTGTATATAAATACGTTAAAGTACATATTTTCTACAACCCATGCTACTTGGCCGACCAAACTAAAAATGGTAAGTGCTATCCAAAACTTGGAAGATAGCTTTGTCTTCTTCATAAAAAACTCCTTTTATAAAATTTATGTTAATTGACATTATACCATATATGCGATACGATAACAAAGGATATTTAGCAAAGAAAGGATATTATAGATGAAATTACAACAATTGTTAAGCTATACAAGGAAAGCTGTGGATGATTATCAAATGATTGAAGAAGGCGATCATATTGCTGTAGGTATTTCCGGCGGAAAAGACAGTTTGACCTTGCTTTATGCCCTGCATGGCTTAAAACGCTTTTATCCGAAGAAATTTAAACTAAGTGCAATTACGGTTAATCTTGGATATGAAAAATTTAACACAGAGCCTCTCAGGGCACTCTGCGAGGAATTAGAAGTTCCATATACAGTTGTAGACACGGAGATCGCTCATATTCTATTTGAAGAGCGAAAAGAAAGTAATCCGTGTTCGCTATGTGCAAAAATGAGAAAAGGCGCATTGAATGATGCTGTTAAAGAAATGGGATGCAATAAAGTTGCATACGCACACCATAAAGATGATATTATAGAAACCATGCTGCTCTCTCTCATTTTTGAAGGCAGATTCCACTCTTTTTCGCCAAAAACATACTTGGATCGCATGGATTTAACTGTGATTCGACCAATGATGTACGTGGATGAAATCGATGTAATTGGATTCCAAAAGAAATACAATCTTCCGGTTGCAAAAAGCCGTTGTCCAATTGACGGATTTACAAAACGAGAATATGCAAAGGATTTGGTAAAACAATTAAACCAGGAGCATCCAGGTGCAAGAAATCGAATGTTTACAGCTATTTTAAACGGAAATATTTCCGGCTGGCCGGAACGTATTTAGTGTAATCGGTCCATATCCAACATTTGTTATAGAACCGTGTAATCAAAAAGAGGTACGGCTATGTGGTTAAGCTCCACCTTAGCTGTACCTCTTCATTTTTTATAGTCTCGGCTTCTCAATCTTATTTCTTAGATTCACATAATCCATAATTGCTTTTGCAGTGCCACCAACGCCTAGTTTAGCACTATTCAGACACAGGTCATAGCTTTTTGCATCACCCCATGTTTTGTTGGTGTAATAGTTATAATAGCTTGCACGCTTTTTATCTGTTTTAATAATGATATCTTTTGCCTTTGCATCGGTAATATCATAGATACGTGCAACACGGCGAATACGCGCTTCTAGGTCTGCGTAAATAAATACATTTACTACATTATCAAATTCCTCTAATGCGTAGTCAGCACAGCGTCCCACCATAACACAAGGACCTTCTTCAGCAATCTTCTTAATTGCATCAAATTGCGCTAAGAATATCTTGTGATTAATTGGCATATCTGCATATCCACCTGAAGAATAACCAAGAGAATATGTATCCATTACTAAGGAATATAAAAAGCTGTTTGTCGGTTTTTCATCGTGAGTTTCAAAAAGCTCTTCACAAAGACCGCTCTCTTTAGCAGCGCGTTTTAACATTTCCTTGTCGTATAATTTCAAACCCATATCATGAGCAATGGTTGCTCCGATTTCATGTCCGCCGCTTCCGTATTGCCTACCGATTGTAATAATAGTTTTGTTTGTAGCCATATATATCACGCTCCCTTGCTTTGATATATTAATTATATAATAATTCTCATCTATTGTATAGAATTTTCTTAACTATTCAGCCATGTGGAAAATATATGTATCTAAAACGTCATGCACGCATGTAAGTTAAGGATACATATATTTGACATATGGCGCTTAGCCATAAACCTCAGACAGAAGCTGTGCAAACAACGCATGGCTGCTTGCTAACATGTCTGAGGTCTTTATGGCTGAATAGTTACAATTTTTTGAGCAAATTAGAAAAATACTCTGGTAAAGGTGCATTAACTTCAACGTACTCTTCTGTTCTTGGATGTATAATACCAATTGTTTTTGCATGAAGTGTTTGGCCTTGTAATTTATATGGAGACTTTGCAGGACCATAAACGGAATCTCCAAGTAATGGATGACCAATACTAGACATATGCACACGAATTTGGTGGGTACGTCCTGTTTCAAGACGGCATTCTATATAGGTGAAATTTTTGAATCGTTTCAATACTTTATAATGAGTAACTGCTTCTTTCCCGTTTTTATGATTGATGCTCATTTTCTTGCGGTCAATAGGATGTCTTCCAATCGGCGCATTGATGGTTCCTTCATCATCCTTTATTACACCATGGACAATAGCATGATAAACACGTGTGATAGAATGAACCTTTAATTGTTCCGCAATATGGTTGTGTGTAAAATCATTTTTACATACTAACAAGGAACCGGTTGTATCCATGTCAATTCGATGTACGATTCCAGGGCGTAATACCCCGTTTATACCTGACAAATCCTCTTTACAGTAATGCATCAGGGCGTTTACTAAGGTTCCCGAATAATGACCGGCTGAAGGATGAACCACCATGCCCTTTGGCTTATTTATTATTAATAAATCAGAATCTTCATAAAGGATATCAAGAGGAATATCTTCTGCTTCGATATCAGGTTCTTGTAGTTCCGGTTCTTCCATGGAGAGTAAATCACCGGCATTTAATTTGTAGTTTGATTTTACAGTCTTTTGGTTAACAGTTACCTGACCATCTTTTATTAATTTTTGTATATACGACCTCGAAACATCAGGAAGCGAATCAGACAAAAATTTGTCAATCCTCTCTCCGGCTAGTGCTTCTTCAATTTTAAATTCAATTGACATTTAACACGACTCCTGTTTATTTTTTCTTTTTGGTAAACATAAGTTAAAAATCAAATCAAAATCTTCTTCGGAATAATAAAATAAAAACAAAATAATTAATGCGAATGTTGCTACCGTTGCAAATATATCTGCTACATTAAAGATTGGAAAATCAATGATTTTAAAATAAATAAAATCTATTACATATTGCAAACGAATACGGTCAATCATATTTCCAATTGCACCTGCCATAAGCGAAATCATACAAAGACGCAATGGTGTGAAATGCTTATTACGAGGTAATTTTATATAAATGTAAGTGATAATACATAGTGTAATTACTGTAATAATCAAGAAAAACCATTGCTGATTTTGAAGCATTCCAAAGGCAGCGCCTCTGTTTTCAAGATAATGAAGTTCCAATACATCTTCTATTATTATAATAGGGTTGTCTTTTAGATATGAACTGGCAAAGTATTTTGTCACTTGATCGATTATAACTCCTATTATTACAATAATGATTCCTAATAAACAAATCATATATGTTCTCCTTTTTTAGATATACAAATGTATGCGCACATAAAAGCGCCCTTTTTTCGTTTGGGACAGTAATTCTTTAAACTGGAAACGTCCAAGTCCACGGACAGAAACAATATCCTCTTCTTTTATTTGATATCCATTCGAAGTAATTAGCTTTCCGTTTACAAATACTTTCCCATTTTCGATATAAGCAACAAGCTTGCTTCTGGATGAAGAAAATGCCAAAGATAACAAGCTGTCTAATCTCAGGGAAGAAACTGTTCCACTGATTTCTTTTGTTTTTGGCTGGTAGGATATGTCATCCACCACTATTTCTGTCACCATAATGGAAGTGTGTTTGATTCGATGAAATTCTTCAAATATAAAGTTTTTTAATGATTGATGCACAAATAGAATTGCATGGTCTTCTTCAATTAAAATGTCACCAAGCTTACAGCGGTCAATTCCAAGATTTAAAATCGCGCCCAAATAATCGCGGTGTGATAAGCTTTCAGCAAATTTCTTTTGAAGTGGTTCGATTTTTAGTGCACAGATTGGATATTTCTTATCACAACAAAGAGCATCAGGTAGAAATGCAACCATCTGACGCTCTGAAAATTCATATCCACCATAAGTTTCATAACTGGTAAACCACTCTTGTTTCGGTGTTGTATGAAGAATATTTAATTCATTCAGATTTAAAAAATCCGAATATGTAACAATGTCTCTTTGATAGGCAATCTTAGATAATTCTATCAATCTTTTTTGTAACATAGTGTCCTCTAATATCTTGATTTGATAGATGGCACGTCAAATGAAGAATTTAACAAATCTTGTAAATCACCGGAAATATCCACGTTAGTTGGTGTTACAAGGAAAATGTATGTAGAAATCTTTTGCAAATTACCATTGATTGCAAATGTTGCTCCAGAAGTAAAATCAATAATTCTTTGAGCAATTTCAAGATCCAATCCTTCTAAATTTAAAATTACTGTGCGACCACCTAATAATGTTTCTGTTATTTCACGTGCTTCATCAACTGTAGTTGGTTTGATTACACACACTTCCATGTTAGCACCCTTTCTAGCTGATTGACGCATAGGTGTAACCTTGCTTACTGATGATGCAAATGGTGTTTTTGCTTCACTGTTTTTTGCAAATGGATTTTTCTTAGGAGGTTCTTCGAAGTCTTCCTCTTCATCGAAAAAATCATCTTCATACTCGTCCTCGTCTAATTTCATAATGGATAAAAACTTATCTAATACGCTCATATTTACACTCTCCCTATTTTATATATGATATTCACGCTCACCGAAAATTCCGGTTCCAACGCGAATCATGGTAGCGCCCTCTTCTATCGCCACCTGATAATCGTTTGTCATACCCATTGATAGTATATCGACACTAACATTATCAATGTTTTTTTCAGCTATGTCAACAGATAATTTCTGTAATTGTGCAAAAACAGTTCGATTTTCCTCGGGATTTTCGACAAATGGCGCAATTGTCATCAGCCCTTTTATTCTTACATGTGGCATTGTTGCGATTTCCTCTACTGCAGGAATTACTTCATCTAATTTCAGTCCAAACTTACTGTCTTCTTCAGCAACATTTACCTCTAATAAAATCTGAACAATAATGTCTTTTTTTGCAGCTTCTGCTTCAATTGCTTTCGCAAGGCGAACAGAATCTACAGAATGAATCAATACAGCCTTATCTATCACCTGTTTAACTTTGTTTCGCTGTAGGTGACCAATCATATGCCATCTTAAATCAGTTGGCAATTGCGGCTCTTTATCTGTCAATTCCTGAACTTTATTTTCGCCGAAATCGCGAACACCCAAGTTGTAGATTTCTTGCAGCATAGGAACTGGCTTTGTCTTACTCACAGCTATTAATGTAATGTCTTCTCTTGCGCGGCCTGCCTTATCACAAGCTTCCATAATTTTACGTTCTACTTCTTGTAGGTTTGATGCCAGCATAAATTTCCTCCTTAAAAGACAACATCATTCTCTTTTATATTTGAACTGTCTAATGCAATATGGTCATAATTGGATAAGCCGAAACTATTACCTTCTTCTATAATGTAATACTCATCGCTTTCACAGAGAATTTGTATTTGCTTGAATACGGCATAGCCCTTGTTAATGCAATATACTCCTTTTAATGAACGCGTGTCTTTTAACTCATATGTTTCCATTGATTCCGGTTTTAGAAGTATATCTCCTTTTTCAAATGCATTAGGATCCAAATATATGTATTCGTCTTCTTCATAGTAAACGGTTACATTTATAAACTCCGTTATTGTTTCACCTTTCGAATTGATTTGCTTGCGCATAACGCCATCCTTGCTACTATTTCCACCTACTGTCAAATAGGATTTAGGGACAACATAAAAATCCTTTGAAACTTCAGCAGACTTCGGTATTTTAAGTCCGGATTCATCCTCTAAAATCAATTCAATGTCCAGATAACGTTCGTTGATATAACGAATCATGGAATTGTCAAATGTAAGGCAAATAACAGGTGTATCAAACTGCTCCAAAAATGATATGGCAGCTTTCATTTCCTGATTATCTTTTTTGAAATTTACTTTCACAGTCTTTTTATCTTTTAATGCAGTCTGCGTCTCTTTTGATACTTCAATTATCAGATTCCATTTGTCATTTGTAACCAGTTTATATATTGGCTCGCCGGCAGATATTTTCTGATTACTGCTTAATTCATTCTTTTTATAATTTGATTTTTTAAAATGGTCGCGAGAAATATTCTCTACAGAAAGGCCTTCCATACCATCTGTAAGACAAACCAAAACACCGTCTTTTGCAGCAGTTTTCACAGTTAAGTCTGAATATGCACCCGAAGAAATCAAATTATTAATCTGATCAGTTTTGCTTTGGCTGGTTATCTTGTTTAAGGAACCTTGTATTTCATTTTTTAACTGATAAGTGGAAGAAAAATCACCCTCCTGAAACTGATTATTATAGGACTGAATTTTCAAAAGAAGAGCATATTTTTCTTCGTTAGATAGGATTTCTTCTGTTTCATCAACAGCATCCATTTCAAAATCTAATTTCTGGCTGGAAAGCGTATAGATTTTTGTACCAACCTTAACCTTACTGTTATCCTCTGCATAAAAATTGACGTACCCTGGAGAATCAGCATAAACAACTGTCTCTTCTCGCAGGGCAAGTCCGGTGTAAGCATTATCCTTTAAGATAGACCCCTGACGCACTTCATAAACGGTAATTTTAGGCGCAGTTAAATACATTATAATTGTTGCAAGTAAATACACAAATATAATACCAAAAATCACGATTCCTATATTGAGCTGTTTCTCTTTTGGATATTTTATAACATTTGTCATAGTTTGTTTAATGCACTCCCATTCAAATAGTCAAACCTTTTGCCTTGATATATATTTAATTCCATCATTTTATCAAGTAATTCGTCTTGTAACTTCCACCAACTGGTATTCCAATTAGAAAAGTAAGCATCTTCCTCCGGCACGCGGCTAAATAGTCTTTCTATAACGATGTCAGGGGAAATGTGTTCTATAAATGCAATGACTCGTTCAAAATATTCTTCTTTTGAACATATACTTATTGTACCATTTCTATATTGATAGGACAACTTCGTATTTTTCGCAATATAAAGCGAATGCAATTTCACAATATCAATATTTAATGCTGACAAAATTTTTGCAGTTTCAATGGTATCCCGCATAGTATCATCCGGAAGATTAAGAATAACATGTGTACAAATCGTAAAAGGATATTTTTTAATACGTAGTACCGCATCAATAAATTCTGCCAAACCGTGTCCACGATTTATGAAATCTAATGTGTGGTAATTAGCTGTCTGTAATCCCAATTCGATATTGATATCAACATGGTACGTGTTGTAAATATCCAGGAGAACATCGAGATAACTATCCTTAATACAATCCGGTCTTGTAGATATAGATATTTCTACAATATCTGTATTTGTAGCTGCTTCTATAACATAAGCACGAAATTGTTCTAACTTCATGAATGTATTTGTATAATTTTGAAAGTATGCAATGTATTTTCTTGCTTTGTACTTCTTTTCAATTAATTGTTTTGTTGTGTTTAATTGTTCTGTTACAGATATTGACGCATCCGCAGCTTCAAAACCGGTTCCAATTTCTGCGCAAAAACTACATCCCTGACCGTCAATTCTGTTTGGGCAGGTGATTGGCAAATTAATTGGTAGTTTATATACTTTCTCACCGTATTTAGTTTTCAAATACTCAGAATATTTTTTATATAAAATTTTTTCTTTCATACATAAATTCCCTATTACTTGGTTATAATCCTAATTAGAAACTTAAACAAGGAGGAAACACGAATGAAATATTTTGATAATATCAGCCTGACACTTGTAATTATAGGTGCACTCAATTGGCTACTTATAGGTGTTTTTCGTTTTGATCTTGTTGCGTTCCTGTTTGGGAATATGACATTGCTTTCACGTATTGTGTATATTCTCGTAGGATTATGTGGTTTATATTTGATAACACTTTATGGACGTATCAATGACGATAAAAAGGGTTCTATTTAAGAACCCTTTTTTAAATAAGAAATTATACAATTTCTTATTTAATGCTCCGCATGGATGCGCAGGTGTGCGTATAATGAAATTGTTGCTTCGCAACCGCCCACCGCGCCAAAGTCTGTCAAGACAGACTCTTATTTTATAGCTGCCCATAAGAATGTCATATTATCATATAAATTACGTCTGGAACTCGCTCCCATGATAATGGATATATATGGCGTATCATCAGAATCTTTTCCATACATAACAAGACACGAGCCGGCATCATATGTATTTCCGGTTTTGCCTCCGATTAAGGTGATTCCTTTTGGTGTTTTTCTTGCACCGGTTACAAACTGATTGGATTGTCCCCATGTCACATTTCTGTTAGTGCCATTTTTTTGTGCAATAATGGTACTATAGCTTTTAGAGGATACAATTTCCAAAAAAATTTCATTCTTAATACATTCATTAAAGATTAAGTACAAATCATACGCTGTTGTATAATGCTCTTTATTCTGATATCCATGTGGATTCACAAAATGTGTATTAGATGCACCAAGTTGCTTTGCTTCCTCATTCATTAAATCAACAAATGTTTCCACATCTCCTGAAATATGTTCTGCAATTGCGACGGCACTATCATTTCCGGAAGGAAGCATTAATGCATAAAGCAAATCCTTCAACGACAGAACATCGCCTACCTGCAGATGTGCAGTGGAGGAATCAGAAGGTACATCTACTGCTGTTTTGCTGATTGTAACATAGTCTTCTAAGTTTCCATACTTCAATGCAACATATGCAGTCAATATTTTTGTTGTACTTGCAGGATACAATCTATCATTTGCATGTTCTGAAAATAGAGTTTTTTGATTTTCTATATCGAATAAAAGTGCACCCTTAAACTCATCATTTGTATGAAACGCATCGAATTCTACCTCTTCGTTTGTAACGCAAAGATTCTCTGCAAAAAAATCTGCTTTATAGATAGATGAACCATAAGCATTTGATTCATATTTTACAATTCGATTGCGGGCATTCATACTGATAAAGGCGATGCAAATGACCAGACTTAAGAAAATCACGCTGCATATTAGTTTTATCAATAATTCTCTTTTTCGATTTCTTCTACGTCTTCTAAACGTTCTATCTGTACATTTCACGCCAATCCAAATCTCCTCTATCCAGCGCAAGAACAAGAAGCTCTGCTGTTGCTAAGTTAGTTGCTATCGGTATGTTATACATATCGCAAAGGCGAACAACATCGTTTACATTTGGTTCATGCGGTTTTGGCTCCATTGCATCGCGCAGAAAAATCAATGCATCAATATCATTTTGCGCAATCTGACTTCCCAATTGCTCTGTCCCACCAAGTGGACCTGCCAAATATTTATGAATGGTTAAATTCGTAACCTCTTCAATTAAACGTCCTGTTGTTCCTGTTGCAAACAACTGATGCTTGCTTAAAATACCTTTATATGCAATGCAAAAATTTTGCATTAATGTCTTTTTTGAATCATGTGCGATTAATCCGATATTCATGTCCAGACTCCTTTAATATTTTTTCGGCTGTAAACCTACATTTAATACAAAACCAATTCCCATGTAAAAGCAGACAATCGATGTTAGACCGGCACTGACAAATGGCAGTGACAATCCTGTGTTTGGTAGCACTCCTGTTGCAACCCCCATGTTGATAAAACTTTGAAAACCAATGAGTGCCGCTATTCCGCCACATATAATTTGCCCTGACAAATTCTGGGATTTCAATCCAATTATAATACATTGTAAAATAATTAACAATAGTAAAAATATCACAATGCAGCATCCGATAAAGCCTAATTCTTCTCCTATGATGGCAAAAATAAAATCGGTTTCTGCCTCTAATAAAAAATTGCCATTTTTTACAGAGTTTGTTGTGTTATTATTCAACCCTTTTCCGCTTAATTGACCGGAACCAATTGCAATAATTGAGTTCTGTTGCTGGTAACCTGTATCAGAGGAATATTCCTCCGGATAGAGCCATGCAAGAATACGTTCTTGTTGATAATCTTTTAAAAATGGTTGATTTGGCATAAGTGCAACTCCGATAAATATAGCAACACATGGAATTGCAATTGCCAAAACGGTAACAATAAATTTGTAGCTCAACCCTCCTAAAAACATGAGTACACAAAATACTGCTGTTATACAAAGTGTGTTAGAAAGGTTTGGTTGTGTCAAAATCAAATACAAGGATGGAAGAACCAAAAGAACACATTTTATAATCATTTTTGGCTCTTTCATACGGTTTTCATGATTCATAATAAATTTTGCAAAAAACAATATTAAAAAGATTTTTGTTAAATCTGATGGCTGTAAGGTGGTAAAACCTAGGTCAATCCAACGTTGTGCACCATTATAATTCACGCCAAAAAATTTAACACAAAGCAAAAGAAGTATATTGATGCCGTAGATTACCCAATAAAAGTTTAATACCCATTCAAAATCTATCAGTGAAACCACAATCATAGCAATGATACCTAATATAACCCCTATAATCTGTTTGGATTGTGCGGAAGGCAATGCACTCCCTACTGCTAAAATTCCAATAACTGATAAAGCAAGTACAGATATTACAAGTATGAAATTATAATCCTTTAAATTGTATTTTTTTAAAAATTTCACAAATCTTCTCCCATTAAAGTAATGTGTATATAGGAATTTGTCATTTTTACATCAAATTCCTCAGGAATTATCTCTATGTATTTTGAAATTATTTGAAATAATTCAGTATGTATTTTTTCAAATGTATCGGGTGTGCAGTTAACGCGGTCTGAAACAAGGAGCGACTTCAATCTATCTTTTGCAATTAATACAGAACCGTTTTTCATGACTACACCTCCTAATTATTTTCGAAAAATTTTAGCAAGTTTGCCAATGAAATTATTGTGTGTATCCAGATTCAAAAATGGAACCTCTTCGCCTGTAATTCGCTTGCATATATTCATATATGCTTTGCCTGCCAGACATTCCATGCCAATAACAGGTTCACCTTGGTTGGTGGCAACCACAATTTTTTCGTCATCCGGAATTGCTCCAAGTAAATTAATTGCAAGAATCTCTGTCACATCTTCTACAGACATCATATCCCCACGTTTTACCATTTCCATACGAATCCGGTTAATGATTAAATCCGGTTTCTTGATATTGTTTTTTTCTAATAAACCGATAATGCGATCAGCATCACGGATTGCCGAAACCTCTGGCGTGGTAACAACTATTGCTCTAGTCGCACCGGCAATTGCGTTTTGAAAGCCTTGTTCAATGCCGGCAGGACAATCTAACAATATGTAGTCAAATTCTTCTGCTAACTCTTCTGTTAATTTTCTCACCTGTCCCGGAGAAACTGCGGATTTATCTTTTGTCTGTGCAGATGGCAATAAATATAGGTTTTCAAATCGTTTATCTTTGATTAAAGCTTGTTTCATACGACAATTTCCTTCAATCACATCTACCAAATTGTAGACGATACGATTCTCAAGACCCATTACAACGTCTAAATTTCTAAGACCCAAATCAGTATCTATTACTACTACTTTTTTATTTAATTTTGCAAGCCCAACTCCAATATTTGCTGTAGTAGTTGTCTTGCCTACGCCACCTTTTCCTGAGGTGATAACAATCACTTCTCCCATGATATTAAATCCTCCTTCTCATTTTGATTGCATTTGTGGGTGTTACGGCGTATCTTTTGTATTTTTTCT
>JAZRQP010000092.1:0-22278 GCA_045649885.1 Faecalimonas sp. | reverse complement strand
GAACAGAGTTTTGGTGAGCACATTGAAACTCGCAGGAAGGAAATACAAGAAGAACTGGAGGGAATCGAGTATGCTTTGCAGAGATATTATGAAGGTAATTGAAGCTACATATCCAAAGCATGCAGCCCTTGAGTGGGATAATGTAGGCTTGTTGGTGGGGCGTACAGAAAAGGAAGTAAAGAAAATTTATGTAGCACTTGATGCAACAGATGAAGTGATTGAACAGGCTGTTGCAGCGAATGCTGATATGCTGATTACCCATCATCCGCTTTTGTTTTCACCACTAAAAAAAATTACAGATGAGCATTTTATTGGAGGTCGTGTTGTAAAGTTATTACAGCACGATATTTCCTATTATGCCATGCATACGAATTATGATGTTTTTGGTATGGCACAACTTTCAGGTGCAATTTTAGGGTTGAATGATATGACAGTGCTAGAGGTCACTGATGATGAAACAAAAGAAGGAATTGGCAGAGTTGGGTTGCTGAAATCCGAGATGTCATTGCAGGAGTGTTGTGAATTAGTCAAAGATAGATTTCATTTGGAGACAGTTAAGGTGTTTGGAAATCTGAAGGAGAAAGTACAACGTGTTGCAATTTCTCCAGGCTCCGGGAAACACATGTCAGAATTTGCACTTGCCGAAGGCGCACAAGTTCTCGTGACAGGTGATATTGACCATCATGAAGGTCTTGATGCGATGGAGCGAGGACTTTTTATCATCGATGCGGGACATTATGGATTGGAGCATATTTTCATGGAAGATGTGGCAGAATTCATAAAAGAGAAGATGTTTGATGTCAGGGTTGTGACAGCTGAGAACGTGCATCCATTTCAGGTAATATAAATTAAATAGGAGGAGACGGTATGGAAAAGAGAAGATATCAGGTTAGAGTAAATGATGTAATTCGCACATATGATGAGGGAACAACTTTTGAGACAATTGCAAAAGAGTTTCAAAACCAGTATGAACATACAATTGTTCTTGGGTGTGAGAATTACCGACTTTTTGAGTTGAAGAAAACGTTGAAGAAAGATTGTGAACTGAAATTCATTACAACCGGAGACTCCGTAGGAAATCAAACATATAAAAGAAGTTTATGTTTGATGTTGGTAAAGGCGATTCATGATATTTGCAATCATGATGAAAAATGCAAGGTTCGAATTGATTTTTCTGTTGATAAGGGATATTATTGCACGGTTTCTGATGGAATCCAAGTAGACGAGAAATTTCTTGCATCAGTAAGGGAAAGAATGCTTGAAATGGTAGAAGCAAAAATGCCAATCGAAAAGCGCAGTGTTCATACAGATGAAGCGATTGCATTGTTTAAACAACATGGCATGCATGATAAGGAGCGCTTGTTTGAATATCGTCGCGTTTCCAAGGTGAATATTTACAGCATGAATGAATTTGAGGATTACTATTATGGCTATATGGTTCCGGATGCGTCTTATTTGGCGTATTTTGAATTGTATTTGTATGGTGAGGGATTTGTTATCCAGATGCCAGAGGCTGCGAATCCAACAGTTGTACCACCTTTTAGACCACGACAAAAGTTGTTCCAAGTCTTGAATGAATCCTCTAAGTGGGGCGATATGCTTGGTATTCAGACGGTTGCAGATTTGAACGAAGCGGTTACCCAAGGAAAATTACAGGAAACGATATTGGTACAAGAAGCCCTTCAGGAAAAGAAAATTGGTGACATAGCACGAACGATAGCGGATAGAGAGAATGTGAAATTCATCTTGATTGCCGGTCCTTCATCCTCTGGGAAAACCACGTTTTCGCATCGATTATCCATTCAACTTCGTGCACATGGAATGATACCTCATCCAATTGCAGTGGATAATTATTTTGTCAATAGAGAAGATACCCCTAGGGATGAGGCAGGGAATTATAATTATGAGTGTTTAGAAGCCATTGATGTGAAGCAGTTTAATCAGGATTTATCTGATTTGCTTGCAGGGAAAGAAGTGGAACTTCCAAACTTTAATTTTAAAACAGGAAAACGTGAATATAACGGGAAGACAAAAAAACTTGGTGAACAGGATGTTCTTGTTATTGAAGGAATTCATTGTTTGAATGATGCTCTAACTTATCAACTGCCAAAGGAAAACAAATTCAAGATTTATATTAGTGCGTTAACCCAGTTGAATATTGATGAGCATAATCGGATACCAACTACAGACGGAAGGCTTCTCCGTCGTATGGTGCGCGATGCTAGGACACGTGGAACAAATGCAAAGGAAACCATTGCAATGTGGCCATCTGTTAGAAAAGGGGAAGAGGAAAATATTTTCCCATATCAAGAAGAAGCAGATGTGATGTTTAATTCCGCACTTATTTATGAGCTGGCTGTTCTGAAACAGTATGCGGAACCGGTTCTGTTTGGTATTGAAAAAGATTGCGAGGAATATATCGAAGCAAAACGCTTGTTAAAATTCTTGGATTATTTTGTTGGAATTGGAAGCGAACATGTGCCGGCGAATTCGCTGCTAAAAGAATTTATTGGTGGCGGATGTTTTCAGATTTAGTAGTAATGATTTTGCACTGTGATGCAATGGTGAATATGTTGGATCATGGTGAATTACGGTGTGGTAAGCCAATTCGGCTTGCCACACCGTAGAAAAGAGACGTGGGTTGACCTTACTCTTGGGTGATTGCGGTGTGAAAAATTGATTTGGATTTGTACACCGTAAATATATCCCGAAAGAACATCTTGTTTTTGATGATTACGGTGTGGAGATAGAATTGACATTATTGCACCGTAAGAATTCTATATCATATCTTTACTCATACGGTGCAGCATAAGTCGAATATGTTGCTACACCGTAAAATTCCAAAAACATAATTTTATACAGTCAATAATTACGGTATAGGGGTACCTATATGCAAAAATAAAATCAAATCTAGGAGGTACATTTAAAATGAAAGAACAATTAAAAGAACAAGCAAAACAAATGAACAGGCTCATTTCAGAAGTAGAAAAATCACTTAAGAAAGCACCAAAAGGAAGTTTGGTATTATCAAAGTCAAATGGAGTAACGCAGTACTATCATAAGACTGGAAGTGCACAGAAGAAGGGGATATATATATCCAGTAAAAACAAGAAAATGATTTCTGCTCTTGCACAAAAGGACTATGATTTGCGTATTTTGGAATTAATTAAGAAACAGAAAAAACAGATTGATAAGGCGATAAAACTATTGGGATAATCAAACTTTTTGAGGGTTTGCCAAACTTTTTGAGGGTCTCTCGTGAGGGTTTCATTGATTTTTAACCCTCAGGAAAGACCCTCACGAATGTAGCCCCTCAAAAAGTTTGATTACCCAACTATTGTCGGATATCGATTTAACAACAGTCTATTCGAAATTAGCAGAAGGAAGAAAGAAATATGTAAAACCATATGTTTTGTCAGATGAACAATATGTAGAGAAATGGATGGGAGTGCAGCGTGTAAGACTAAATTTAACAAGAAGTGAAAAAAATTTATCTAACTTATCTTCAAAAACAAAATACGTATTCCAAATAATGAAGGCATGTATTATAATGATTAAGGTTATCAATGTGAGGCAATAAGGTGGATTAAATCCGCCTTATTGCCTTGTTCTATTATCAGGAAAAAGATGAAAGAGGTTATATAGGGGATGTCATAATGCTATCAAATGATAAATGCCAGACGCATAAACAGTTTTCGCAACGAAGAAAAAGGGTTGAAGCGGCTGAAAAATACAATGTTAGAATAAATTATGTTAGCTGTACTATTTATGTGATTCATAAGTTTTGTAATGTCACCTTGATTTAAATAATGAAAACTATTTCCTTTGAGGAGTACGTAGCGTATGTATTCATGGTTCTTCTCAATGCGAGCCTTTTGATTCGATACGTATGGATCACAATAGAATACATGAGTACGGTGTTTTCCATCAGGTGTTTTTTCGATACTTGTAGGATTCTTAAATTCTGGGCCTTTATCCGTTAGTATGACGGGAAATGTTTTCCGGAAAGTATTAATACCAAGTGTATCTGTTAATGTGTTAAATACTTCTGCAACACATTCCTGCGAACCTCTTGGAAGCAGAAAAATAAGCATGAAGGAGGATTTTCGAAACAGGAGTGTCAGTAGCACTTTACCACCATTACGAATGCCTTTGTGATGGATTATGACAGAGAATATTACATAGAACAGATCTTAAGGTAGAACTATTCTAATCTAGGAGTATGTCCTCAGCCTTTTTATAATCACTTGGTGTCATACCTGTAAGTTTCAGAAATGCTTTGTTGAAGTTGGCAGTATTATTGAAACCACAAGCAAGAGCAATGTCAAGCATCGTGCCTTTATAAATGTCATCAAGTACCATTCGTGAGGCTTTTTTGAACCGCTTGGTTGCGATATAATTCCAAAGCGTTACATTACAAAACGTTTTAAAAATTGCTGAGAAGTAGGTTGGAGTTACTTCAACTTAAAATGCGATTTCTTCTAAAGTGATTGGTTCGGCAAAGTGGGCATCAATATATTTTAGGGTTTTTAGAATTTCACCAGAACGACGATTAGAAACTTGAGTACAGTAGTTATGGTCGCGTATACGGGATGGGTAATCTTTGTTTTGAAAAAAAACATCTTTGTTATGTAAATTGAATGTGTAGTACGAATATAATACAATTAAGAAAATATATAAACATGTTGTTGTATAGAAAAAATTGGAAACAAGAAAAGAAAGGAGAAACATGAAACGATTATTAAAAGGCTGCTATGGAATTGTTATGACCCCTTTTTTGGATAACGGAAAGGTTGACTTTAAGACTCTAGAAAAACATGTTCAAATCCTGACAGAAAGTGACATGACAGGTTTTATTGCGTGCGGTTCAACGGGTGAGTTTTCAAGATTGACACCAGAAGAGAATTTGGAACTTATGAAATGTGTACACGATGCCAACGAAGGAAAGAAGCAATTTATTTGTGGAGCTACTGCACCGGATACATATACCACTAATATGTACATTGAACAGATTAGTGAGATCGGTGCTGATGCCATGCTGATTGCTCCCCCATATTATTTTCCGATGTCAGACGAGGAAGTCATTGCGTTTTATGACGACATATCTCGCAATAACGTGGCAAAGGTTCCAATTGTTGCATACAATATTCCGCAGTGTACCACGCCGATATCGGTAAATGCATTTAAACATATTGTGCAATTGGAAGATGTCAAGGGAATGAAGAACAGTTGGATGAATCTGTGTGAGATTATGGCGATGATTAATATTCGTGACAAATATCGTCCGGATATGTCCATGATGACCGGTTTGGATGCATGCTTGTATCCTACACTTGCGCTTGGGGGAGATGGTTTGTTTACAGCCATTGCTTATTTGTTACCACAGTATTCATCAAGTATTATTAGTCAATTTGGTAAAGGCGAGTTTTCTTATCAGTTTCAGCAAGAAATGTTAGAACTTATTGACAAGGTTAGCGAATTTTCGTTTCCGCATGGTTACCGTTTGTTGGCGGAAGCAGCAGGGTTTCCACTTGGAAGATCACGAATGGCTATCGGAACGGAATTGGCGAAGCGTTCCGCAGATGGCATTGTAGAAATGAAACAAATTATTGACAAATTAAATTACAGAATATGGAAGGAGAATTTATTATGAAAATTACTGAAGTAAGACCACTATTATTATCGTACAAATACAAACCAGAGGAAGCATGGGGCTGGTCTGGTGGAGAAGTAAAGGTATGGCACACATCATTGGTACAAATTTTTACAGATGAAGGATTTTATGGACTTGGGGAAATGGGAACGGGCCATTATATTCCAGAAGCGGCAAAAGCAATTTGCGATTTTTTGGCGAAAACATTAATTGGACAGGATCCATTTGAAATTGAGGTTCTCCAAGCGAAGATGTACAAGCTGGGAGCAAACTGGGGAAGACGTGGAATTGCAATGGGAGTTATCAGCGGTATTGAGAACGCATTGTGGGATTTAAAAGGAAAGGCTCTTGGTGTTCCAGTATGGTCGCTTTTGGGCGGTAGATACAGAAAATCTATCAAAACATATGCCAGTGGTGGCATGGAACAACCGATTGATTCATTAATTAAAGAGGTTAATGGATACTTAGAAGGGGGATTTAAGGCTGTTAAGATTCGTGGCGGATATGACAAAAAACGTGATGTTCAAAAGGTAAAAGCGTTGAGAGAAGCTTTGGGATATGATTTTGATTTGGCGATTGACTGTGGTCAGGGATACGTTCCATTTGCATGGTCAGCAAAAGAAGCAATCAGTGTTGTAAAAGCATTAGAGGAATATGAATTGATGTTTATTGAAGAACCATGTAGAACAGATGAATTAGATGTTTATAGAAAAGTACATGAGGCAAGCGGTTCTACACCTATTGCAGGCGGTGAAAATGGATGCTCTATCTATGAATACAAAGCATTGATTGACAATAACTGTGTTGATGTTATTCAGCCAGATGTTACACATGCAGGTGGTATCTGTGAAGTTAAGAAAGCAGCAGAGTATGCATACCTTAATGGTATTACTGTAGCACCGCACGTATTCCGCTCTGGTGCATCTTTTGCAGCGCACTTACATCTTTTAGCAGCGATTCCAAATGCGTTGATCTGTGAGTTCCAACAGGTTGCAAATCCTCTTCGCGAGGAACTTTTGAATGAGCCGCTGAAAATTGTTAATGGAGAGATTATGATTCCGGATTCGCCGGGACTTGGTATCCATATCAATGACGAGATTATTGAAAAGTATGCATATATTCCAGGAACAGAACAGAGATTCAAGGTGGAGGGCAAATAATGAATTTAAAACGATTGGATTTTGCACATATCGGTTGTAAAGCATCCATTTTAGTTCAGGGAATGTCTGAAGATGAAAGTATTCAGATTGGATGTTTTGGATATTTGCTTGAGTATAACGGTAAGAAAATTCTAATTGATACTGGAATTGAGAATATAGATACCGTGAATCTTACAAAATCGAGTAAAGATGATTGGACCAGAGAGACATCGGAAGGAAACTTGATACAGAATCTTGACAAGGTTGGGGTATTGCCAGAGGAGATTGACAAAGTATATGTGAGCCATAGTCATTACGACCATATTTCTGGATTGTTTCATCTGGTGAATGCAACAGTTTATATGAGTGAAAAAGAATATGATTTTCTTTGCTTTGGAGAGAATCCACACAGACAATATCTACAAGAAGTCATCTCATTTTTGGCAGAAAAGAAGGAACTAGGACAACTTGTGTTGGTGAAAGACAAATATATGGAAGAAGGTGTGGAATGTATCACAGTAGGAGGCCATACACCGGGAAGTATGATTGTACGTGTTGGCGAATATCTCTTCACGGGCGATTCTATTTTTCTATTGGATAATGTAGAGAAACAAAGGCCAATAGGATTTTGCAAGGAGCCGGAAAATGCGCTTCGTGCATTAGAAATCTGTTGTCAGCATAAAGGAACAGTGTTGACGGGACACGATTACAGATGCACGTGTGAGGTATCATAATATGCGATTGAAACAGGAGAGAATATGTTTGATTTAAAAGGAAGAGTGGCCTTGGTAACAGGGTCAAGTCGTGGAATAGGCAAAGCAATTGCAACTAAACTTTGTGAGGCAGGTGCGAATATCATCGTGCATGGACGAAGTGAAAGCCAGAAACTTTGGGAAACAGCCAAAGAATTAGAGGAGTATGGGAACAGAGTGTTTGTAGAATATGCGGACACATCTGACCCGGAACAGATTGCCCAGATGTTTCATAGAATCAAGGAAAAGCACGGTGGAATTGACATCTTGGTAAATAATGCGGCTGTATTGAGCAGAAAACCTTTTTTGGAACTTCCTTATAAGGAATGGGACCGATTAATGGAAACGAATGCGAGAGGGTATTTTCTATGCAGCCAGTTCGCAGCAAAGATGATGAAAGAAAAACAATATGGAAGAATTATTAATATTTCTTCTATTTCTCAGTATGAAACAGCATGGGGAAGAATCCACTATTGCGCTTCGAAGGCTGCAATTGGAATGCTAACAAAGGGATTGGCGCTTGAACTTGCAGAATATGGTATTACAGCGAATGAAGTGCTTCCGGGAAGCATACATACAGATTTTAACGATGACGTGCTCAGTGATGCAGAGTATTATGCGAAGTGCATCGAAGGAATTCCGATGAAACGAATCGGAAAACCAGAGGACATTGCGGGTGCGGTTGTGATGCTTGCTTCAGAAGAAGCATCTTACATAAGTGGTGCGGAAATTGTTGTTGATGGTGCAAAAACAGTATTTTAATTGGGAGGAAAACAAAATGTTTGAAGGTGTATGTCCCGTAGTCAGTGTTCCTTTCTTTGAGGATGAATCCATTGATTACAAAGGATTGGAAAATATTATTAATTTTATAATAGAGAGAAAATGTAACAGCATTTGCTTGTTTGCATTTAACAGTGAGCCATATAAATTATCGTTTAGTGAAAAAAAAGCTGTGATAGAAGCATTTCTAAATGCAGTAGACAAACGAGTAGAGACTTTGGTCGGTATTGTAGAAAACTCCTTGGCTGATTGTATTGAACTTGGACTTACTGCGAAAGAATTTGGAGCAGACGGATTAATCTTATATCCACCTGCATTGTCCACACCGCAAGGATCTTCATTGGTAGAATATTTCAGAAAAATTGCAGAGACTGTAGACTTGCCGGTTATGATTCAAGATAATCCGCGTTCAACCGGTGTTACTATGAGTGAAGATATGTTGATTGATGCATTTCATGATATTAAACAGTTTGATTATATCAAGGTGGAATGTGCAATTCCGATGCGTAAGATGCGCAGTTTAATTCGCAAGACAAATGGTGAACTCAAATGTTACAGTGGGAACGGAGGTATCTTTGCTATCGATGCATTCTTAAGCGGTGCATCCGGAATCATGCCTGGTGTTGTGATGAGCGGAGCATTCAACATTATGACAGACCATTTCAATAAGAATAAAATTGAGCAGGCAAGAGACATGTTCGAAAGAATCTTACCAATGACATGGTATGAAGACCAATCATTGGAATTCTACATTGCATGTGAAAAATTCTTACTCAAACATATGGGAGTGATTGAGTGTGATGTGGCACGTAAGCCATGTGTAACGCTTTCTGACATAGAGAAAACAGAACTTTTGAATCTCTTTGAGAGGGTAAAGGAGTACATATAATGAGTAATTGTTTGACTCAAAGAATTGAAAAAGCACTGAAGTTCATCCAAAGATTGGATGCAGATTCTTTGCAAGAAGGAAAATATATTGTAGATGAGGATTTTTTCTACATTGTTCAGGAGTATAACACCAAGTCGCCGGAAGAGGGGAAATACGAAGCTCATAAAAAATATGTAGACATTCAATATATGGTAGACGGGTGTGAGTATATTGCTGTCACTGCAGCTGCATTCCTAGAATTAGATGGCGCATATAACGAGGAAACAGATGTGCAGTTTTTAAAGGATGCAAAATGTGCATCCAATGTATTACTAACAAGTGGAAAATATGCCATTCTATATCCAAAGGATGCGCATAAACCTGGACTTAGTGTAAATGGAATTATAAGAGTCAAGAAGATTCTAGGGAAGGTTCGCATGTAGTTTTTAGGGAAAAATTAGAAAAGAGGGTATGTAATATGGATAATAAGTTGAAAAATCCGTTAATTCCTATGCTGGCTATTACCGGAAATCCTACGGTTCAAAATATAAGACAGATGTTAGAAGCTTATAAAGAAGTTGGGATTGATTCTGTCTTATTGTATCCCCGTTCCGGGCTTGAAATAGAATACATGTCGGAGCAATGGAGATTTTTTTGTGGGGAAATTCTACAGGTTGCAAAGGAACTAGATATGAAGATTTGGCTATATGATGAGTTCAATTGGCCATCTGGTTCCTGCAAAAATGCAGTTGCAAAAGAGGATCCGTCATATGCAGCAAAAAGATTTATATATAAAGACGGTGTAGTGTCTGTAGATGTAATGCAACCAGGAGCAGCTGAGAGAGTGTTCGATCCTTTTGACAGTGACATGCTCAATTCAGAAGCAATTCAATGCTTCATTCGATTGACACATGAAAGATACTATCAATGGTTTGGTGAATATTTTGGAAATGTGATTCCAGGCATTTTTACAGATGAGCCGAGCTTTGTCTACACATCAAATGGTGATGGTATGTATCCATACTATGAGGGAGTGGAAGAAGATTATCGAAAAGCATGTCAAAGGGATTTGAGAGCAGATATAATTGCATTTGAGGAAGGTAAAGAAAGTCCTTGTTTTCCGGGGGTGTTTAGAAAATTAATTGGCAAGCGTTTTAAAGAATGTTATATTACTCCGATTGCAAGATGGTGCAAAGAACATAATTTGCTTTTGACCGGTCATGTTCTTTTTGATGAAATACCACTTGTGTGCACAGAGACGACAGGTAACTGGTTTGAGTTTGTGGAAGAATTAGATGTGCCTGGAATTGATGAGATATATACAGAACTTGGTGCGCACGATGACATGCAATTTGGAATGATTGAGAACATGAGATATAACGGTAAGGAGGATGCTATGGCAGAACTATTTGCACTAGGTCCATGTTCGATGTCATATGCTCGCCGGAGACAAATATTGTGGTATGCTGCAGCGCATGGTGTGAATCATTATTTTATTGCCATTTCTCACATGGATGGGAAAGGTAATATTGGTAAACCTGATTATTTTGATAATTTTAATAATTATAACTTTGATTTTGAAGGAATACATATTCTTGCTGATGAAGCAAAGAAAGCAGCAGAATTTTCTGATAAACGTGTGTTCGCACCGGTTGGTGTACGTTGTCCATACACCGCATATTTAGATGCGCTTTGTAAAAGGAAGGATCAGGAGGTTGAAGAGCGTTTTGCTACTTTAGTACACAACTTGACCATAGGGCAGATATCGTGGCGTATGTTGCGAGAAGAGGAAAGAAACGAATGTGAGATTGTCCTGAATATGGATGGAACAACTATTATTGAGGAAAGAACAGGTAAGCGTTTTGAAGATGTAGAAACTTTGCTAGCATGGATAAATGATAATTACCAAGGCCCGCGTGTTACGGGACGAAACGGTGAGTTAGTGGAAAATCTGTTGGTAAAATCCTATGAAGATGGAACAATTCTCGTAATTGATTACGAAAACGAACCGAAAGGTCGAAGAGAGTACACGTTACATACTGTATGCGAGGATATCGACTTTAGTATGGAAAGTTTTGGCGTACAGGTTTTTGAAAATGGAGTGCTATCTCCAAAAGTCATGGCATCAGAGGGAAAAGAAGTTCTTCTTAAGGACTTGGCGGTAGTACATAGCCATGAAAACATATACCGTTGTGTATTCCTGCAAGAAAATACTACGGAAATACAGGTAGAAGAATCGATGAGTGTTCGTATGTATTGTAGACAATATCAAGGTGGAGATAGCGTCTTGTTGGATGGTAAAAAGTTAGAATTTACCAGTTCCTGCGAGGAACTTACAGGATGTTTTTCTGAACTTTATAAAGGTGTAGAAGTATATCTTACTAAAGGAACACATGAGATACAAACAGATATAAAGGATTATCCATATCTTCCATCGGTTTTGATTGGTGGTAATTTTACAAATTGTAAAGATGTACTAATGCCGACAAATAATTTACCACAAACGTTTTTTGGAAACATAAAGGTTGTAGGTAAGATGAATGTACCAAAAGAGGCGAATGAGTTCGTAATATGTATGGATGATTCTCAACTATATGTCACAGTATCGATTGAGGGAGAAGAAATAGGAGCATGCGCATTTGCGCCATACAATTTCCGCGTTCCAACGCAATATTTTGGCGAAGAAGTAGAAGTTATCTTTACATTCTATACATCATTGGCTCCGATATTTGGTGATCTTCGAGGAATGAAAGAGGACGGAGTTTTTAAACCAAGTTGGAAAGTGTGTCCAGGGTCAAGTCCAGAAATGTTGGATGTAGAAAAACTTAGAATTCGATTTCTGCAATAATTAGAAAAAGAAGCGAAAAAAAGGTCATATGACAAGTACTTTAAACGGGGAGTTTGAAAACTCCCCGTTATTGCTTTCTAAAGTTCTTAAATTAAATCATACTTTTTTCTGAATTCCTGTGGTGTAGTATGATTTAGTTTTTTGAAGTATGTTGAAAAATGAGCCTGATTTCCAAACCCACAAGCAACTGCAATTTGTTGGATAGACATATCGGTTGAAAGTAATAACTCTTGGCTACGATTTATACGGTAACGCATCAGATATTTATGTAAGGTTTCTCCAGTGAGTTGTTTAAACACCGTGTTTATGTAGTAAGGATGGTAATTAAAATGCTTTGCAAGCGTTGAGTTTGTAATGTTCTCAGAATAATGACTGTCAATATATTTTTTTATGCTTTCTGCAATCGTATTCGAAGTATTTCTTTGCTCCGTAGTATAGAGTATAGAATAGATAATTGTGCTTAAGATAGAAGAACAAATATCTTCAGTATACGGATTAACTTTGTGAAACATCTTGGTGAGTCGTAACAAATCTTCTTTAACGTGAGGGATATCATCTACTACAAATGGAGTAGAAAAAATGGGCATATCAATATTTTGGTTGGAAGGTAATAAAAATTCAGCCTTAAACAACTCTGCTTTTATAGGAAAAAGACAATCCTTTATGTGAGAATAATTGTGTGAGAAGTCAAAATTGATTGTAATGTATTCCGAATCGTAATGCGAATCGCCCATGGTTGCTTCCAGATAATAGGAAATACCACACGGATAGTACAGGAGAGAGTTTGGAAATAGTTTAAAGTTTGCATTTTCCGTATGAAAAGTATAGGTTCCTTTCAGAACGTAAAGAAAGCGACAGTCACGTGACTTAGTGTAAAAATTGTTTGCAAATTTGTTGTTTAGAGAAATGTATCTCAAGAATGGTTTTAAAGTTTTCATTTTTCCCTCACAAACTCTATTTTTAAGAAATATATTATCAACACAATTATATTGGTATTCAAAGAGTGTGTCAATGATAAAGCAAGAAAAGGAAATCAGCAAATGTAACGTTACAATCATTTGTGGCTAAAAAAATATAATTCTTGCCAATATATCTATATTGTGCTAAAATGTCTTTTAACTATTTAAAACTAATGTTCGGGGGCATATAGTTGGAATCAAAAAAAGTGACAATATATGATGTGGCAAAGGAGATGGGTTGTTCACCGGCAACAGTTTCCCTTGCATTAAAAAATGATACGCGTGTATCACAAAAGACAAGAGAGAAAGTGCATCAGGTAGCCAGAGAAATGGAGTTTCAGCCTAGTTATTTTGGACGAAGTTTGATTACGGGTAAGTCGAATTCCATAAAAGTAGTAGTACCTGACATTCACAACCCTGTTTTTGCAAATATAGTGGACGGTATTGAGCAGTATATTGATAAGACGGATTATCATGTTCTGCTGGATGTTACATATAACAATAAGGAGAAAGAATTAAATAGTTTCAATAGTTTGCTTGATAAGAAAGTAGACGGTGTTATTATTTCTCCAATTTATGAAAACGAAGTGACGGAATATATAAGAGACAAAAACATAGATACGGAAAAAATCATTTACGTTGGTACTTCCAGCAGTAATTATGATAAAATACATTACTGTACATCAGACAGTAAGAAAGGTGCGTATTTAGGAGTGAAAAATATGCTTGCGCAAGGATGTAAAAGTGTAGCATTTATTGCTCCAATTGTAGCGAAAAGACAAGGGTTAAGAAGAAAAGAGGGGTATTTTGAAGCTTTGGAGGAATTTGGCATTGCAAAAGACGAGGATTTAATTATCACTTGTAGTCAAGATTTTTCGGAGATATACGCCAAGACCTATGAACTTCTAAAGGTAAAAAAGCTAGATGGGATTTTTTGCCTGTATGATTATGCCGCAATTCCGGTTATGAAAGCGGTAGCAGATATGGGATTGCGTATTCCGCAGGATTTAATGGTGACAGGTTACGATAATATTGATATTGGACCTTTCTTAGATAAACCGTTAACCACAGTAGATCCGCATCAAAAAGAATTGGGATATTCATCGGCGGAGTTATTATTACAGATGCTTCAAGGAAGACAGTGCCCGATAGAAAATATCATTGAACCAACGATGGTGATTCGTGAAACAACATTGTAGAATTTTATAGATATATGATGTGAAAGTATAAGATGCTAAGTTGCATAGAGTGAAATGTGTGGCTTAGCATTTTCATAAAGGAAAATTTTAGTGACATTCGAACAAAGAAAAGCACTTGTAAAATCTTATCTTGGAAAGACACCAGTTGGTTTGGATTTTACTAAGGAAAAAATCGAACAAGCCATTAATTTTCAGGAGCAATATTATGAGACGTACATTGAGATTATATGAAAGGCATGAACATAATGGATAAACGATTAGTTGGAAAGTGGTATAAAAAGGACATGGGCGAAACCATCAATATTTTTGATGAAAACCCACTTCGCATGAAAATGTCCTTTACATCAAGCGGTTATTATAATTTTGAACCTAACTGTGTTTATGAAAAAGGCGGTTTCTTTTGCTATGAAATAAATGATGAATATTATCGTATGGTTTATCACGTTAAGTATGCTGACGGCAAGCTTGAAGGATTTTACACACAGCACGGTAAAGAAACTCCTGTAAAGTATGAGAAAATTGACGATGTCCCTGAAGATGCACCGTATAAATTTATTGCACCGGAAGTGTTTCTCCCAAATTCTGATAAAACAAGAATAGAAATTCTCAAAGAATATCCGGGATATGACAGAAATAAAGGATACGGCTGCAGTAACGAATTTGTTTTGGGTGGAAATGTACCCGAAATACTCCAAAAATATAATTATAACGACTACATAAACGATTTTGATAATCGGGCAGACGAAATTGTTTTCAAACTTTTGGATTTTGTGTGCGACCACTTTGAACATAACGGTACAGGAGGAATTTGTTCCGGCAGAAAAATCACCGACATTATTGAGTTTTGCGAAAGAAACGATAACAAAACAAACTGTCGTGGTCTTGCGATACTTTTAGCTTCTTTACTTCGTTTAAACGGAATAAAAGCACAACATATTACCTGTTTGCCTTATGAAGAACCGTTTGACGATTGCCATGTTGTAGTGGATTGTCTGTTGCCTTCGGGTAAACGGGTTATGCTTGACCCAACGTGGCGACTTTATTTGAAAGACAAAGACGGAGAATATATTTCGTTACCGCGTTTAAGAGAGCTTTTGGTGGCTGACCAACCGATTTTTGAAAACCCGACTGCGGATTATAATAACGGAAACGGTTTTGCTAAAGAGTATCACAGAAATTATATGACTAAAAACACTTTCCGTTTCGCACGTTGCACCCTTAACAAAGACGGTGTTGACGGTCGTACGGAAACCTCAAGGTATATAGAGCTGATTCCAATGGGCTATCCCATAGATAAATTTTCTGAAAGTAAAAAGGCCGACTTTGTATATAACGATATTGAGTTTTGGAAGATGTAAGTTATGAAGATACATATAATCGGTTTTGGAAAGTGCTTTAAGGATGCTGATAACATCTATGTGCTTGATATACCCAAACGAGTTTATACCTATAGAATGATTAAGCGCGCAATCAAAAGAAAACTCGGCCTTGAGAAAGGAAAAAAAAGCCCACTCCGAAAAATTAGAGGCAGTTATTATTGGGAAAGATTGAGATTCATATGGTTATCATGATTCTGCCGAAGTAATTAGAAGGATATCTATTATTAATCAGCTTTATTATCACCAATTTAATCCCACTTACAGGCATTGCAATTCACAAGATGGCGTCAGTCTTCTTCCTCTTGCTTTGCATCGTCCATACGATTATTTACGGAAGAAAAATGCATTTACGCTATCTTTTTAATTAAACCGATTGAAATTTTCTTAATTATATGATATTATAAATATGGTCTCAATGTAAAAGTGTGTGGAAATGTGCTTTGACATTGAGATTTTATATTTTAACAGTAGTAGAATAGAAAAAGTTTTAAAATATGATTGTTGTCGAATAATAATTATTCTGTTTTAGCATGTGAAGATAGTAGATAAAGGTGCAGCAAAGCGTTTTGAGATTTAGTATATTCAGACAATATATTTTTAGAGGGGGACACAGACACAAAAGCAGGTTTACGTACTGAACCTTTAATTAAGTTTTGGGAAGGATATTAAGATGAAGGGTTGATAGACATCTATATACATTAAGGTAAAAAATGATGACGGATTATAAAGCATTAACACAGGTATTAAAGTATAGACTTAAGCATCGTTTTACAGATTATATTGAAATGATAATAGCATCTGATAGTATGAGACCAACATTGAAATGCGGAGATATTGTACAGGTTCGACAGAAGGATGAGTTACAAGTTGGGGATATAATTGCGTTTACTCATTGTAATACGAACATTACTGTCCATAGAATTTTTGGATTTACACAGGATAATCAGATTGTTACTAAGGGCGATAACAATCCATGTGTCGATGATTATTTCATATATTATAGCGATGTTATTGGTGTAGTAACCATTAAGAAGATAGGAGTGAATTTGGATGATAAATAGCAATCATGTTTTAAAAATAAAAGACAATTTGATTTATGACAAGATAGAACAGAGTGGCATGTTGTTATATGATGAGTTAAAAAAAGAAACACATTTATTAAATGTTTCAGCAACAGAAATTTTTGAAATGATTGATGGTAAAAAGACTATAAAAGTATTATATGAAGAATATTCAAATAGAGTAGAGTTCTTAGATGTTACTCTACAACAAGTTCAAGAAGATTTTATAGATTTAATTTCAACGATGATTAAGAGAGGACTTTTAATACTAGAAAAGTAGCTGGTATGTATGCAACAAAGTGAAAGGATAAAAGATGTATGCGTAATAAAATTGTCGGATTATATTTTGAAATAATTTCAAATTGTAATGAACATTGTCTATATTGCTATAATGAAAAATTGATCCAATATGACTATTCTATTGATTACGAAATATTTAAAAAAACCATTTCAGATTCGAAGACTTTGGGATGTGATTCTGTAGTTTTATCAGGCGGTGAACCGTTTTTGCACGTCGATCTTCTTCGGTTTCTTGATATACTTATAACCAACAATATGCGAACTACGATTGTAACAAATCTTACTATTTATCACAAAGAGATTTATCAATATCTTTGTGAAGTGCCAGTAGTATTACAAGTTACTCTAGATGGGCCAGTAGCTGCTGTTCACGATTTCACGAGAGGCAAAGGCACATTTGAGAGAGTTATTGTTAATCTTAATAGATTGTTAGAAATGGGATTTAAAGGTACCGTACAGTTAAGGATGAATCTTCATAAAGAGAATTGGAGATATATTGAGGATGTTGTTGCTCTAGCAGATAGATTGGGTATAAACTATGTAAATTTAGCTCTTATTAATCCTGTCGGTGGAGGAAGAGGTTTCTGTGAAAATATTATTCAGAGTGAAGATGAGGGCATTCTATTTGAAATACAAAATGAGGTTAATAGGATAAAAAAGAAATATATTTGCGAGATTATTTTTGAAGGATTAAAAGAATCGATTGGATGCCCATATTATGGGCGTGACAATATAAATTGTGGATTGAGAATTTCACCATCAGGAGATGTATACCCTTGTCAACTGTTCACTGATAAGATATTTAGTTTGGGGAATATAAAATGTTCGCCATTGGAAGATATTATAAACGGAGATTCTATGAAAGATTTTTTACAACTCATGAGTTTAAGACAGAAATATATTAATGAATGCGCAAGATGTGCCTACAAAAGTATGTGTAATGGTGGATGTCCTGCCGAAGCATATAATTTCAAGGAAAATATTTTTTCTACTAATGGTAAATGTTCGCGAAATATTACTTTGTTCAATAAATATATAAAAAAAATACTTGACGTAAATAATTAAAAACAAAAAATATAATAGTGGGAGGAATTATTATGTACTTAAAACCAACAATTATTTCATTTAATGAAGAAGAACTAAAGAAAACTATCATTGCTTTTGCTTCTTGTGGAGCTACTTATTGTGCGTATGGCACAGCGTGGGGGAACACATGTGGCTCAGCTAGCGCGTATTGTCCGAGTAATGCAAGCTATAGTCCGGATACGGGATTTTGTCCAACCGGATCTAACTATGTAATATGCCCAAGTGGTACAAAATATAGTGGTGGATATAGCATTAACTCTTAAGTGTTTCAAAAAAAGAATTCGATTTCAGATTGTTTTAATCCGTTTGTGTCAAGACAATATAGTTAGTGATTAGTGATATTCGGAAATAAGAAGTTAAGCAACCGATATTTCTGTGTAAATTCTAAAAAGAAGAGTAGGGATTATCAAAATTTAGACTTGAAAAGTTTTTATATTAACACAAGATTATAGTAATGTGAGGGTGACAATTGTGTATTTTTTAGAAATGGTTTTTATCAACTTTGATTGTAGTATTCAGTTTTTTATTGAATCAAAAAAAACATTTAAACTTATCAATACTGTTTTTCAAAATCTTGATTTAAACTATGATAAAAATCTTGTGTGCACTCAAAATAGTAAAGTTATACATATAAGAAGCTTTTATTCAGAATTAAAGATATATGTCGAACAAAAAGAATTTTTAAGATGCAGTGAAATTGATAATGAAACAATTATTTCTGCTACTATCGATATTATCACTGATTTGAATCACTGTTTCGTAGGTGAGTGGGCTTTTTTTCATTCATTCGTTGTTACTAAAAATAATGAGGCGATTTTGTTAGTAGGACCAACACATCAGGGTAAAACAACTCTAGGTACTGCGCTCACATTAGAAGGGTATGGTTATTTGTCTGATGATGTAGCAATAATCAATGACGCTGGTGAATTATATGGTTTGTCATTGCCTATTAAATTAAGGAAAAATACCATATTGAATCTTGAAACCATAAAACAAAAATATAATGTATTAGAGACAAAAAATTATTTTTTTCTTACTCCGTATTTTAGTAATCAGAACATCAACAACTACAGACCTAAAAAAGTTGTATTTTTAAACAGAAAAAACTCTGCAACGAGAGTAAAAATTAAACAGATAGAAGATTATGAAGCTATAAAAAAATTAATACTTAATGCGGCAATCTGTGATAATATAATTAGGCATTCAAAAATCTCGAAAAATTTAGTACAATTATGTGATGAGATAATTAATGTCGATTATTGGAGTGGTAATGACATTTTAGACACACTAACTTTAAGAGGATGAGTCTGAGACATGCACAGTCTTATTCAAATAATATACAGATTTAAAAGCAAAAGAATTGAAGTTTTTCATTATATTTGTGTTTTCACAAGGTTGGGAGATGAGTTTAAAAGAAAGTAAATCAAACTAAAATCATGGATTAGATACCCAAAGAAGGCTCGCGAAGTGAATCTATTTAACAGTAATTCCATCTAAGAAGAGAGGCACATTGCACATCAATAGCAAGATGGGCGGATGCATCTGGTATTGATGTTGGGATGCCTTAACAATTGGAACGATTGTGACACGAAAATTAGAAGGTGTAAAGCACTTTCATTACTATTTATGTCAGCATCTGAAAGGCGACGGAAGGGAGATTAATATGATACTGATGATTAAAAATAATTGGTTTATGCTAAAGTATTTATATAAAGCACGAAAGGAATATATTTTTTGGGAAATCGGGAAGTCAATATGGAGTAGTGCAACAGAGTTAATTACTATATATTTGTTCAAGGTATTAATTGATATGTTAGTAGGAAAAAAAGAGTTGATTAACATCATTCCTATAATTCTAGCATATGCAATATTAAAAAAAGGTTACGATTTATTATTTGAGTATATAATGCAAATTGAATTACCAAAAGCAAAATATGCCTTGGAAAAAATAATTACAGAAGATATTATTACTAAAGCATTAACAATTGATCTTGAGTGTTACGATAATACGGACTTCTATAACAAATATACAAAGGCACTAGCTGAAACTGGAGGACGCGCTATAGCGGCGTTAAATGTAATTAGTACTTTTATCTTTAACATTATTTCAATGATTGGTCTTATGTCATTGATTTTTGTTATGGAGCCTTTTGCGATTGTATTAGCTACTTTTTACTTTTTTTCGTCATTAATATTTGTTAATAAAAATAAGGAATACATGTTTGAAAGAGATATGGATGTTATACCATATAACAGACATGCAGACTATTGTAAAAGTGTTTTTTTTTCGAGAGAATCGGCTAAGGATTTGCGTATTCATAATGGTATAGCGGGATATTTCAAAGACAAATATGTAGAGAGTCTTAATTCTGCTGAACAAAAGTATATGAATGCATCTGGCAAGATATATATTAATGACATTGTACGAACTATTGCTTTAATAATCACAGAAATGATTTTGCCATTGACCTATTTTTCTCATTTATATCTGAAAGGAAGTATTACTATTGGTTCAGTAACTGCATTATGGGAGTCAATGCGGAATCTTGCCAATAATGCAAGTGGATTTTTTTATACATATTCTAATTTAAAACAATCCAGTTTATATATTGAAAACTTAAAATATATATTGAAATATGTTCCAAAGATTCGCGATGTTGAAAATGTCGTTAGAGTTCCAAAAGAAATCCATGAAATTAGATTTGTGAACCTAACATTTACTTATCCGGGTTCACAGGAAAAGGTTTTGAAGAATGTCAATCTAACTATTAAAGCAAAGCAGAAGGTAGCATTTGTAGGCCATAATGGTGCAGGAAAATCAACACTAATCAAATTGTTATTACGCTTATATGATCCCTCAGAAGGATATATTGCTATAAATGGTATTGACATTAGAAAGTTTGACTTGAGTGAATATAGAGCGTTGTTTGCGACTATGTTTCAAGATTTTTCCCTTTTTTCTGCGCCAATTAGTGTTAATGTGGCTATGAAAAAAAATATCGACGATGAAGATGAACAGGGTATCATAGATTCATTAACAAAGGTAGGATTGTACGAAAAAATAATTAATGAACCTAAAGGTATACATAGTTATTATACAAAAATTTTTGACGATAACGGCATTTTGTTATCAGGCGGTGAAATGCAAAAATTAGCTTTGGCAAGGAATTTGGCAAACGTGAATAAGAGTTTGATAGGTATATATGATGAACCATCATCGGCGTTAGATCCAGAATCTGAAAGTGTGTTTTATGATAATATCTTGAAAATCTTAAATACAAAAATTTTGATTTTTATTTCACATAGATTATCGACTACATGTGAAGCGGACATGATATATTTGTTAGAGGAAGGGAGTGTTGTTGAGTCTGGAAATCACGATGAACTTATGAAAATAGACGGAAAATATGCCCATATCTTCCGTTTGCAGGCTGAACGATATAAGTATGATTTAATTCAAGATGAAATATTACATTATAAGTATAATTAAACATAATAAGGAAATGTATTATGAAAACCTTAGAGGATATCAAAAAACACTTAAGTAAATACGATAAAAATCAAGTAATAAATGTATTATGTGAAAATAGTATGCTTTATTTGCTGGGAAGAGAAATGAGACTAGATGAATCTTGTTATATAAATAAAGAATACTATTTTTTAAAAATGTTATTCTATTGTTTTAAAAAGGAATTGAGTTTGATATGTAAAACTTTTGAGGATAATACCATCCAATATATAGCTTTTAAAGGAATTGTATTATCGAATTGCTTGTACCGCAACGTAGAAGATAGATTTGCAAGTGATATTGATGTTTATGTTTGCGAAAATGATTATGATCGAGCTTTTAGAATGCTGCAAAATATTGGGTTTGAAATAGTTGATTCAACTGTGTTAAACAATAAACATCATTTGGCCATGAAAAAAGGACTGGTACTTCTTGAATTACACAAGAATATACTAAATCCTTTATTAAATATAGATGAAACATATTTAAGAATGAATACTATAGACCAGATTGTGTTCGATAGGACGATAACTACCTTTAATGAAACGGCCACACTATTACATATGTTGTATCATTTATATATGGATATGATTATAGGGCCACAATTTGTTAAAGCGGTATACGAAAAGCAACTGTCTATGGCTGATAGATTTTTATATAGAGCCTATGAAATTGCTTTGTATTCAGAAAAATATTATGATCAAATTAATTGGAAGGATATAATAATTGATATTCAAAGGCAAAAT
>JAZRQP010000091.1:0-7375 GCA_045649885.1 Faecalimonas sp. | reverse complement strand
TGCTTCCTCATAATAGCAGCAGCCTCCTGCAGTATGCCCTGGCGTATGAATTACTTTGAATTGAAAACCAGCAAGTTCTAAGATTTGCTCGTCCACCAAACATTCTACCTTGCTATAAGAATAACTCACACCAAACACTCCTGACAGATTCAGCCTAGGGTCCTCTAAGATTTGCTTTTCGTCTTCATGAAGATATACCGGAATATCAAATTCCTTCACGAAACCGTCAATCCCCATGACATGGTCAAAATGTGCATGGGTCAAAAGAATCGCATTTGGTGTATAGCCGTTTGATTTTATATGACTTACCAGATAATCCGGGCAAGTGGCAGGGTCTACCACAACCAACTCTTTTGTCTCTTCATTTATTAATAAATAACAATTGGTTCCCATGGAACCTAATACAAATTTTTCAATTTTCATGATTTACTTACCTTAATATGTTTTTTATTGCTCTAATTATTATAACTCATTCAAATTTCATACACAAGATTTACTTATGTAGACCAACCTACTGATTTTTGGTGTGTATTTAAAAAAAATGGTCAAAATCTAACCTAAATTAAGCCCATATACTGGTTTTTTCCAAAATTTCGTTTGTATATAAAATAATCTACATTTTTCTAACCCAAAAATGCACAATTAGGGTTAGTATTTGCTCATTAATTTTATATACGAACAAACACAGCTTTATAACAAAAGGTCCAAGGCATCCGCCTTGAACCTTGCTTATCCAATGTTATACTATCCTGTTGTACGCTCGATATCAATCACACCTTGTATCTGGCGCAATTTCTCAATGACATGGTTGAGTTCATCGCGTCCGCTTACCACAAAACTGATATCGAAGGTAACCACATCCTGCTTACTCGTATGTGTGTTAATCGCACTGATATCAATCTTATTTTCTGTATACACTTTAGAAACTTCCATAAGCAGACCTTGGCGGTTATTTGCGTAAATTTTAATACCGCACAAATATTGTCCACGTTCCTCTGTGATGCTTGCTTCCCATTCTGCATCAATCAGTCGGATACGCTCTGACTCCGAGAGATTCAATATATTGACACAGTCTGTTCTATGAATCGACATTCCACGTCCACGTGTTACGAAACCAACAATCTCATCACCTGGCACCGGATTACAACAGCGTGAAAAACGAACTGCCATATCATCGATACCTTTTACCACGATACCACTCTTTGATTTGGCAACATGAGCCTTATTTTTTGTAGCTTCATTCACGCGTTCGATGATGCTCTCATCGGTAATAACTTCCTTGTGGTCTTTGGTGTACTCCTCTAACAAACGGTTAATAACCTGACCTTCTTTTAAGCCACCATGACCAACCGTTGCCAGAATACCATCCCACTCTTTAAATCCATACTTTGCCTGCACAACCTGCATATATTTCGGTTTCGTTAAATCACTGTACACAAGTGCTTTGGTCTTGCAATATTGCTGCAGAAGTTCTTTTCCACGGATAATATTTTCTTCTTTAAATTCTTTCTTAAACCACTGATTAATCTTGTTGCGTGCCTGTGTACTCTTAACGATGTTTAACCAGTCTCGGCTAGGTCCCTTGGAATTCTGGGATGTGAGAATTTCAATTCTATCACCATTTTGAATCTGGTAATCAATATTTACTAATTTACCATTTACACGGGCACCCACCATCTTATTTCCAACGGCACTGTGAATCGAGTATGCGAAATCAACCGGCGTAGAGCCGTTTGGCAGGTTCTTTACATCTCCATTCGGTGTAAAGCAATATACGTCTTCCGCAAATAAATCCAAACCACCCTTGAGAAGGCTTAAAAATTCACGATTATCCGTATCCTGCTGCCATTCCAAAATCTGTCGAAGCCAAGAAAGTTTTTCTTCTTCCTGCGCTTCCACATTCTTCTGGCCATCATTAGACTCTTTATATTTCCAGTGTGCCGCGATACCATATTCAGCCGTCTTATGCATCTCTGCAGTACGAATCTGAATTTCAAACGGCTGACCGGCTGTACTCATAAGTGTGGTATGCAAAGACTGATACATATTCGGCTTTGGCATGGCAATATAATCCTTGAAACGTCCCGGAATCGGTGTGTACATTTCATGAATAACACCAAGCGCCGCATAACAGTCCTTCACAGAGTCCACAATTATTCGAACAGCGAACAAATCATAAATCTGGTCAACGGTCTTGTCTTGATTGACCATCTTTTTATAAATACTGAAGAAATGCTTTACACGGCCCTTTACTTCAGCCTTAATATGTGCATCCTCCATATGCTTAGATACTTCTTCTACTATCTGCGCCACAAACAGTTCTCGTTCAGTTGCCCTTGCGTTAATCTGATTCACCAAATCATCAAACACTTCCGGTTTGGTATATTTGAGCGCGAGGTCGTCTAACTCGGTCTTTAATTTGGAAATACCCAAACGCTGTGCAAGCGGCGCATAAATATCCAATGTTTCCTTCGCTTTTTCTACTTGCTTTTCAGGGCGCATAAACTGCAAGGTTCTCATGTTATGTAAACGGTCTGCGAGTTTAATCAGAATAACACGAATATCCTTTGCCATGGCAAGAAACATCTTTCGAAGATTTTCTGCCTGTACCTCTAATTTATCTGAAGAATAAGATAATTGTCCTAACTTTGTTACGCCATCCACAAGAAGCGCAACCTCTTTACCAAAGGTTTCTGTAATCTCTTCTTCAGTCATAACAGTATCTTCCACAACATCATGCAAAATACCGGCAATGATTGTCTCCTTATCCAACTCCAGCTCAGCCAGAATAATACCCACCCACAGCGGATGGATAATATACGGCTCGCCGGATTTTCTACATTGTCCTTCATGGGCATGATAAGCGATATCAAACGCTTTCTCAATCATAGAGATGTCGTCAGACGGATGATATTTGCGAACTCGTCTTATTAATTTGTCATATAATTTCTTTGGATCCTGATAGTCCTCCGGTGCTTTTACCGCATGTCCATCAACAATTTCAAGACCACTATATGGATTTTCCAAAATTTTTGTGTCAGACATCTATATGCCCCCTCTGATGACTTATTTTCCCGGATAAGCAATCACTGTTTCTACATCATATCCTTCTAATTTCTTTCTTCCTTCAAGACCCTCTAATTCCATCAAGAAAACTGTTTTTACTACTTCTCCGCCTAGACGTTCTACTAACTTGACAATCGCCTCGATGGTTCCGCCTGTAGCCATCAAATCATCAATAATGACTACCTTTTGTCCAGGCTTGATAGAATCCTTGTGCATTTCAATTACAGCACTTCCATATTCTAAATCATATTCAATCTCAACTGTCTCACATGGGAGTTTTCCCTTTTTACGAACAGGTATAAATGCTTTATTTAAGTTGTATGCAATCGGAACACCAAAGATAAATCCTCTTGACTCCGGTCCTACAACCACATCAAACTCTACATCTTTCAGTTTCTCCTGCATCAAATCAATTGCTAAATGCAAACCTTCTGCATCTTCCAAAATACTAGTCACATCTCTGAAAATAATTCCTTCTTCCGGAAAATCAGGTATACTTCTTACATATTCTTCAATAGATTTTTTCATATTCGTCACTCCTGAATTAAAAAATATACGATATTATATCATTTTCTTGTCGATTTTTCAAACTTTTTTCATACTGTTACCGAAAAGATTGCACCACAATTTGAACATTCTTTCTGCCTTGATATTCATTTATGGTCGGATAATAGGTAAATGCTGCTTTTTGACCTTTTCTCTCTTCATAATATGCAAGAAAAGATGTAGTATCACCAAAATACGTGGCATCCATCATTCTGCCACTACCATCCTTCACACGCATTTTCAGTACATTCTGATTCTTGCCTAAAACCTGTGTGCTTATAATCTCCAAATCCTTTTCCACAAAAAGCGGTTTGGTATTACCTTTTCCAAATGGTTCTAATAATTCCAACTGTTCAATAAGTTCTTCACTGACATAAGCAAATGGAAGCTGCATATCAATTGATATTTTCGGTGTCAAATCTTCCTCAGAAAGATTTGCATTTTGATTCAATGTTCTGCGCAATTCTTCCAGATTGTGCTTTTCCAATGATAATCCTGCTGCTAACTTATGCCCACCGAACCTTGTTAGTAAGTGTTTACATTTATTTAACTCCTCATACATATGATAGGTTTCTATGGAACGCCCTGACCCTTTGATTCCATCTTCTGCCTGTGTCAAAATAAATGTCGGTTTATAGAAGCGCTCTCGTATCCTTCCTGCCACAATCCCTGCCAGGCTTTCGTGGCAATCCGGCAAATAAATTACTAATACGTTATCCAGTTTTAAATCTGACCCTTCCACTTGCCTGATTGCTTCTTCTACGGCAATGGCTGTCATATCCTTTCGGTTATCATTGAGGGCCTTTAAATCACCTGCCAGAATATCTGCTTCTTTCTTATTCTTTGCGCGTAAAAGCTCCAATGCTCTTTTGGCTGTATCCAATCGGCCACTGGCGTTCAAACATGGACCAATCACAAAACCAATGTGGTACGCACTAAGTCTTTGCACATCCACTTTGGTACATTCAATCAAAGCCTTCAACCCTAAATTCTGCGTGCATTTCAACATTTCTAATCCTTGTTTGACAAAGATGCGATTTTCACCCGCCAGGTCCATCACGTCCCCCACTGTAGCGATTGCCACGTTTTCCATCAGGTAATCCACATCTTCTGCATCTCTTCCCATGGTTTCAAACAATGCTTCAACCACCTTATAAGCGACAGCTGCACCGCAAAGTTCTTTAAATGGATAAATGCAATCCTCCCGTTTTGGATCAATTACTGCATCTGCCGGTGGTAGAACATATCTTTTTTCATCCCCTGCTTCTTCGTATGGAACTTCATGATGGTCCGTTACAATAATGGTCATGCCCAGACGTTTTCCGTAGGCAATCTCCTCGTATGCCGCGATTCCATTGTCACAGGTTATAATAGTGTCCACGTTTTCTTCATAGGCATGGTCAATGAGGTTCTTGTTTAAGCCATAACCGTCTTTCATCCTGTCAGGAATGTCAATATCCACATCTGCCCCAAGCATACGAAGACCTTCTAACAATATGTAGGTGGCATTGATACCATCAATATCGTAATCTCCGATAACACGAATTTTTCTACGTTCATGAATCTTTTCAAGCAGAATATCAACGGCTCTATCCATATCCTTCATCAACATGCCGTCGTGCAAATCTCCGATTGTCCCATTGAGATAAAAATCAATATTCTCATCACCAATGATATCTCGATTACGAATTAACCTTGCAATAATAGGATGAACTTCAAATTTCTCTGCAATTTTCTGAAAATCTGCACCCTTGCGCATAACAACCCATTTTTCCATTGTACACCTCTGAAATAGTACTTCTTTTGTTACAAAATAATAGTAGGGATAGAAGACATCCTCTATCCCTACTATTATGACGTTCATTTCGTTATCTGTAAAGTTTTTTCATCTAAAAATTACGCCAACATCCCTCCTAAAGTGCCACCGCCAACACAGAGAATAATCGTTGATATGGTATTTAGACCATTTGTATTAAACTCGCGATAAATACCGTATGATATGGCAAACAATAACAAGACATAGATTGTTCCGATTATCATTCCCCATAAGAACTTTTTCACCTCTGTCAGCTTCCCAATGATAAATCCACCCATGAATGTTGATATAATATAGATAGACACAATGCCCCCTACCACAACCTGCTCGTCCAATTCAAACTTGTACACAAGAAAAGCTAAAATAAGTAACAAGATGCCTGTTATGATATAAGATGCCAATAATGATTTCAGCACCCACATTACTTTTCTTCCCACATCTTTTTTGCGCATAAAAATCCCTCCTTCTCTACCACAATGTATGAGAAAGAGGGACAAATTATGCTTACTGTTCCATTTGTCTTCCCAAGAAATTAGATGCGCATGTTACCACCTTCTGTTCCATCTCTCCTAATTTCTTCTTATCTTGCTTTTCCAATAAAATAACTGAGCCCAATACATCTCCCTCGCAAATAACCGGATTGATAATCTGCCCGTAGAAATCATTTTGTGTTTCATCAGTAATAGGAACAAACTTTCTTTCTCCCTGATACGCTAAAATCTGTTCCCTTTCAGCAATTGCACTTTCCAAGCGTTTACTAATGTATTTATCCTGTAACTCTTTTTTTCCATAACCTGCTGCTGCAATCACCTGGTCATGGTCTGTGATACAAATAGTAGTTCCAAGCGTATTCGCAAGGCTTTCTGCATAATCTTTTGCAAAATGGGAAAGTTCTCCTATAGGTGAATATTTTTTCAGAATGATTTCCCCTTGTCTGTCTGTGAATATTTCAAGGGAATCACCTTCACGGATGCGAAGGGTTCTTCTGATTTCTTTTGGGATAACAACACGTCCCAAGTCATCTATACGGCGTACAATACCTGTTGCTTTCATATATAAAAATCTCCTTTTACAAATGTTACTGTAAAAGTATTATCTGTAAAAGGAGAAATAATATACCAAAGTGTTTTTTATTATATGAAACTTCATGTGATTTAATTTTATATTTTTAATATCGTTTAGGCTCAAACGCTCCACAATTTGGAACTCCTCTTGCACGTCCGCAAGCATCGTGTTTTGCACATCTAGCACATCTCATAGATGCATTTTTGCTTGCCTCCATGGCAGCTCTGGAGGATTCTCTTTGCTGTGCCTCCATGGCTTTTGTCTGTTTTCTCTGCTCATCCAGCATCATTTTTTGTTGCATCTGTTGCTGTTGTTCCATCTCGCGATTGTGCCGTGCCATTTCTGCTGTTCGTCTACGTTCCTCTGCTGCCTGTTCTTCCAAAATTCGAGTCCTTCGCGCATCCTCTGCTCTTCTTGCGGCCTCTGCCTGTTCTTCCCGTTCCTCTTGAATTGCAATATTTAAAGCTTCTTTATAATCGTCTGCACGACCTGATTTTAACAAGACGATAATTGGTCTTATTAAATGAGCATATTCTAATGGCATAAAGTCATAGGTTTTAACTTCTTCCATTTTTTCTATGAATTCATCCATTGACTTTATTTTTTGCTCGCCGTATTCATTTAAAATCTGCTCATATTCCTCATAGGCTTTTTTATAATCATTTTTATACTGATAAGCCATGGCAATTCCTGTTGCTTTTTCTTCCTCGTAGACTTTCATTGCATTTTTAAATGCGTCCATCTCCTCGTATTATATAGTAGTAGTGTTTATAGACCCTCTCCAAGGTCTGTATGCTATACTATTGGAGATACTGTGGATTGTTTCCTATCTCCTACCACTTGATGGTTTAACAAAGGCTACAACCACAGTCTCTTTGTATA
>JAZRQP010000090.1:0-1548 GCA_045649885.1 Faecalimonas sp. | reverse complement strand
AATGATGGAAAAAATTAATGCTGTAATTACAGGAGTTGGTGGATATGTACCTGATTATGTCTTGACCAATGATGAATTGTCAAGAATGGTAGATACTACCGATGAATGGATTATGACTCGAATAGGAGTAAAAGAAAGACGTATCCTGAATGAAGAAGGCTTGGGAACCTCTTATATGGCGCGTAAGGCGGCAAAGCAATTGGTGCAAAAAACAGGAGTTAATCCTGACGATATTGATGCAGTCATTGTTTGTACGACTACTCCTGACTATCATTTCCCTTCAACTGCTTCTATTTTATGTGATAAGTTGGGCCTGAAGAATGCCTTTGCTTTTGATCTTCAAGCTGCATGTTGTGGCTTCTTATATGGTTTGGAGGTTGCTGCATCACTTGTTGTTTCAGGTAGACATAAAAAGGTGATTTTGGTGGGTGCAGATAAGATGTCTTCAATGGTAGACTATACAGAACGTGCTACTTGTCCTATTTTTGGTGACGGTGCAGCTGCAGTTTTGTTGGAACCTACTACAGAAGAAGTTGGTATTATGGACTCTATTCTTCGTACAGACGGTAAGGGATTGCCATTCCTTCATATGAAAGCTGGTGGTTCTGTTTGTACTCCTTCTTATTTCACTGTTGACCATAAAATGCATTACATTTATCAGGAAGGTCGAACTGTATTCAAATATGCAGTTTCGAACATGTCTGAAATTACTGCTACAATTGCAGAAAAGAATGGTTTGACTAAGGAAAATATCAATTGGGTAGTTCCTCATCAAGCTAATATGCGAATTATTGATGCAGTTGCTTCAAGACTTGAAGTTCCGTTGGAAAAAGTAATGGTGAATATTCAGCGTTATGGTAATACTAGTGCAGGAACTCTTCCTTTGTGCTTGTGGGATTATGAAAAACAGCTGAGAAAAGGTGATAACCTGATATTTACAGCATTCGGTGCAGGATTTACATACGGTGCCGTTTATGTAAAATGGGGTTATGATGGTAATATGAAATAAATAATCCGCAGATTATAGAAAACGCATCTAGAAATACCGGATGCGTTTTTTTGTCTGCAAGCAATAATGATTGATATGCATAAGGCAGGATTTGTAAATATTGTAGGTAATCCAAATGTAGGAAAGTCTACTTTGATGAACTTGTTGGTAGGTGAACGTATTTCGATTGCTACTTTCAAGGCGCAAACTACTCGTCATCGTATCATGGGTATCTTGAATACGGATGAGATGCAAATTGTGTTTTCTGATACTCCAGGTGTCTTGAAGCCAAATTACAAGTTACAGGAATCGATGTTGAATTTCTCTGAATCGGCTTTGGCAGATGCAGATGTATTGCTCTATGTAACCGATGTGGTGGAAAAGCCGGATAAGAACATGGAATTCATCGAAAAGGTGCGTAAGATGCAAGTTCCTATTCTTTTGCTTATCAATAAAATCGATTTGAGCAATCAGGAAGCCTTGGTAAAATGTGTGGAAGAGTGGCATGAATTGATACCGCAGGCCGAAATCATTCCTATATCTGCCATTTCTAAATTTGG
>JAZRQP010000089.1:0-2263 GCA_045649885.1 Faecalimonas sp. | reverse complement strand
GAATATTGTCTTGGAGTGTATCGGTATCATTTTAAATGACAGTTCTAAGAACCTCGGCACTAATGTGCAGAAGGCTCTCGGACTCCAAGGCAACACCATCGGCCACTCCACCGTTGCCGACTTTGCATCAGTTCTGGGCGTGGTAGTCCGTAATGGTGGAACTGCTCCGGGTGGGTCTAATTTTCCTGTTCTCACCATAGGTACATCTTCATGGAAATTTGAATTGTCAGCCGAGTATGCAGGTGAAAAACTTACTCTTTATTGTCGAAGCCAAAATCATGCAGCAAGTCAATGGTCTGCATGGAAAGTCTTATGTGAAGTGGGAGCGTAATACTCCCACTTTCATTTGGTAAACCAACTACTCCATTTGCTTCCTGACGAAATGCTTGCATCGTAAAAACGATAGTATGCAGTTCCCGTCTTTGTGAATATACGTTGGATACCTCTTCTTTTGGAAATTCCCTCTGAAACGAATAATGATATACAAATAAAATCTTCGTTTGCCGGAGCATTTGCTGGCGCAGATGATTGTGTACAAAATACAATCATGTTTGTATCTATACTATTCAGGTCAGCTGTATAGAGACCATTGTCACTAATTAAATAGTAATACGCGCCCAGAACGCTACAACACAATAAAAAATAGCGACTACGAAAGCCGCTATTAGATGTAAGCAGATGAGTGAGATATTGCCTTGGCCTGGCGCCGTCAAGAGTTGAACTATCAGGCTTGCAGATTTGAACTCGCACTTCACTCACTCTTCCTAAACCGTAGGAAAGATTGCTCCACCTGCTTTTCGGTTGCAAAGATACATACAATAATTCAAACTACCAAACTTTTATATGTTAAAAATACATTCTGGGCGTGAGTCTGGGTTCTATGACTATTGAAACCATGCTGGCATATAGCCCTGGTTCAGGTGCATCTGGAACAGATAAAGAATGGCCTGAAAATATAAGGTCTTCAAAAATAATAATTAGTTATGGAGATGCCTACAAGTTGGAAATATGTGGTAACAGCTCTAACCACTTCTTTGTTAGATATGACGGAGGAGGTACAGGAAGCAGCTGGCATCAAATATCATTGACGAATTAAGGGAGGTTATTAGCCTCCCTTTTTATGTTAATGCAGCTTTTTTCCATGAGGATTTAACAGGGGCTGTACCGCCTACTATAAAATAAACAAAATTACATGCAGTTCCAATGCACATAAATATATTATAATATGCGACTATCTGAATACATGTTCCGAAATCCATAGGGTATATGTTGGAGTCCAACGCACCAGATGCATATACTTTAAAACCAATCTTCGCGCCCAGGAATTAATACCATTCCGTCCCATATTTGAACTTCCAAGTAAATGTTGCTATTCCTGAAGTGTAATATGCCTGAAGACGAAAGCCAGACGTAGCTGAGTTCATAAAACAAAAATATATGAGAGAAGCATCTTTTATTATAATGCTCATTCCAAGTGGCGGATTATCTGTGTTGAATGAACTTTCTCTTATTATCTTTGGAACGCCTGCAAGACCGCCCAGCAACCAAGCCCTGGGCGTCGGGGATTTAAGAAGCACCTCCCCTGAGGTACTCAAAATTAGACGTATAGGCACAGGAGAAGCGGGTATTGCTTTCTTTACTGAAACAAATACTCAGGTTGGCGAACTTGCAGTAGGTGATAATGGCGAGTTAAGATTCTACGACAAGAACGGTACAAAGCATATCATCAGCTATAAATAAATAAAGGTGGCCGTTAAAAAGCCACCTTATTTTATATTTACCCAAGAACTCCAATTGTATTGACCAAACATCGGCCTTGTTCCAATATAAATTCCTTTGGAAGCATCCATACACAAGTAAAGACGGATAGCAAACAATCCGGGGACATAATAAATTACCAGTATACCGTCTGTTCCTGATGGAGAATCTGATACACCAGCAGCACTGGCGCAACCATATATTCCATTCTTGACTTCGATATCATCGATAGACACATTTTCTAATATTACCTTTTCGACGCCCAGAACTAATGCGGAAGGGGGCGAAAATCCCAAGAATAAAAGGAATTTTGAGTGGAATTTATTAAAACTTCATAAAAAACCGCCCCCAGGAGAACAACGATGGCGGTTTTTGCGTATATTTGCACCCGACGGATAGACGGGACCAGCTACCCCGTCGAAGAGGTAAGCAAACAGCCCTGCCGTCGCTTTAAAATCTGTTTGCACGAACTTTAAAATGTTTGCACTATGTTACACAAAATCGT
>JAZRQP010000088.1:0-2841 GCA_045649885.1 Faecalimonas sp. | reverse complement strand
CTTCAAGCTAACATAAGTCTGTTTGATTTTCATTTGTGTTAAATAAGTATTAACATTAGCGATATACTTTGTCATGTTCCTCTTCCTTTCTTTCACTGCATGAAACATAGTATCTTGCTTTTCTTTATTTTATACTCATTCCTTCAAAAAAGCAAGGAAAATCCTATTATTTAAGATTATTACTCGCTTTTTTAGTTCCTATAATTCATGCGCATTAACAATTATTCGTTTAATCTCATTATTTTAATATCAATCTATCCTGGCAAACTATCTTCCAAACACAGCGCGCCATACCCTACCAGCGTATTTGGATATTCCGTAATTCCCACAAAGGACCTTGCACCGCGTTGCATGTAAGCCTTAATTTTTTCTGAATATAAATATGCATCATTTCCTCTCACAATCCCCCACTCCATCATCAGTGCTGCACTACCTGTTGCAAATGGCGTCGCAAATGAGGTGCCACTTAGGGTTTCAAAAGTACCGCCTGGGACGGGCGCAAGAATATCCACCCCCGGCGCCACAATATCAGGTTTGGCGCGTCTCCCTGGTCCTGCCGGACCACGTCCCGAAAAATCTGCATAGGTAAATGTGGCAGAATCATATGCCCCTACACCAATTGTTCCATAAGAAGTAGACGGAATCGTAAGCGTTCTCTCCTCTGTTGGAAATAAAAATCCGGTTCCAACATTTAACACAGCCTGACTTGGAAGCCACAGCGCGTATTCTCCGTTGACAATGTCCCTCGGCGTTAATACAATTCGCCACACTCCACTATCGATATAGGTATCTCTAGGTAGAAAATCGATGAAGATCTCCTGATCGATACTAAATGGACTTGGCTCCCCATAGTACAATAAAATCTGGGTATTACCCACCACAAACCGCTGCGAGCCTAACTGCTCCTGAATAGGGCCAATCCTCACACCTGAAGGTGATATTAAAGATATATCTACCAAATCAAAATAAGCTTTCCAGATTTGCACATTCACAGTCGGCTCATTTTCCTGTATGGCAAGTTCTATCACCACTTCCTCGTCATCCGATAAAACTCCCGATGTATGGCCCGCACTGCTCCCCTCGTTTCCGGTCCCAATACAAATGACACTCTTCCATGTGTTTGCAATATCCTCTATAAATCGTTCCAGAAGTCCACTGCCATCATGGGGACCATAGGTATTTCCAAAACTAAGATTAACAGCAACAGGCAACTGGTACTCCAATGCCTTTCGAACCACATAATCTAAAGCCTGTATTAGTTCCGTCGTCCTTGGGAAGCCTCCTTCTCTTGGTGTTCCAAGCTTTACCACCAACAAATCACTTCGAAACGCCACGCCCCGATACTCTTCGGAATCTCCCGCTGCAATTCCTGCTACTGAGGTGCCATGTCCTGAGAAATCCTGACTTGGTACAATCTGCAACCGCTCCTGACGGCTTGGTGCCTGAAGTGCTTGATTAATCTGTTCCTGCGTATATTCTGTTCCTATGACATAGCCTTCCGGCGGATTTCCACTAATCGTCTGGTCCCACAGATTTCGAATCCTTGTTGTCCCATCCTCATTCCGAAAAACCGCATTTTCATAATCAATTCCGGAATCTATTACTGCAACCAAAACACCTTCCCCAGACAAAGACTCCGGCGGTAGCTGCACAGGCGTAATGCAAGATGCTCTCTTTCCATTTTCAATCTGAAAAAAGAGCCTCTTTGGTTTCTCAACATAGTCTACCGCCGGACAGTCTGACATGGCGTCAATCAGACTTTCTCGAATAGTCACAATGGCAAACTCATTCTGCATTTCCACCACCTGAGCCCCCAGTGCACGCACGCAATCTAAGGAACCGGAGTACTTGATAATCAAGTCCCACTCCCTGTCTATTGGATTGTAACCCACATTTAATTCCAAGGATTTATCCCGCTCCTCTTCCGTGGCATCTAAAGCAAGGTTTAATAAATTCTCTAACTTTTGGTCTGGCATAAAAACACCTCCTATTCTTAACATATGTTTGTAAATCTTTTTTTGATATGTTAAACTTATGTTTAGCACAAAAGAAGTGAGGTACATTATGAACAAGAAAGAAATCTTAGAAATTCGCAAACAATACAAACCGGAAGAATGCTCTATTACTCGCATCTGCGGTTGTTATGTAAATGGAAATAAAGAAATCGTTGCCACGTCAAAAGATGCATTTTTATCTCTTCCAGAGGAAGAAATTTTTAAATATTTAACCATATTCAAGCAGACACTTTCGGGAACAATCGGAAAGAACCTGATTAATATGGAATTTCCCCTAGAACAGGAAATGCCGGGTGGTTCACAGGAGTTTTTATTACAGTTACGTAATTCGAAATTGCAAAATGATATGCTAATTGAACAGTTCTATGAAAGAATTATTGAGAACTACAACTATGGTGAAAATTATTACATAATCCTGATTCATGTGGCATACGACATTCCTGGGAAATCTACAGATGGCAGCGAAATGTTTGATGCCTCCGATGAAGTATATGAATATTTACTATGTAGCATCTGCCCTGTACATTTGTCAAAAGAAGGTCTCAGCTACAATCCGGAAACAAATCGCATCGAGAACCGTATCCGCGACTGGCTCATTGAACCACCGGCAAAAGGCTTTCTTTTCCCAACTTTCAATGACCGCAGTACCGATATCCACAGCGTTTTGTATTATTCAAAACAAGCTGAGGATTTACAACCGGAATTTATTGAAAATGCACTCGGCTGTACCTTCCCAATGTCAGCCGGAAGCCAAAAGAGTACCTTCCATTCCGTTGTTATGAATACGCTTGGCGAAGAATGTGAATACGATGTGCTTCGCAACATT
>JAZRQP010000087.1:0-41033 GCA_045649885.1 Faecalimonas sp. | reverse complement strand
GGCAAAATTAACAGTAGCTGAAATGATCGAAGCGATCAAAGAATTATCAGTATTAGAATTAAACGATTTAGTAAAAGCATGTGAAGAAGAATTTGGTGTATCTGCAGCAGCAGGTGTTGTAGTTGCAGCAGCAGGTGCTGGCGAAGCAGCAGCAGCTGAAGAAAAAGATGAATTCAACGTAGAGTTGACAAATGCAGGTGCTTCAAAAGTTAAAGTAATCAAAGTTGTTCGTGAAATCACAGGACTTGGATTAAAAGAAGCTAAAGAAGTAGTAGACGGAGCTCCAAAGGTAATCAAAGAAGGCGTTTCTAAAGCAGAAGCTGAAGAAATCAAAGCTAAATTAGAAGCTGAAGGTGCAGAAGTTACATTAAAATAATTCTTTTAATGGAATATGCTAAACACAGGGCGTTGTACATAAGGTACAGCGCCCTTTCTTCGTGTAAACAAGAAATAAACAAAATATACTGTAAAAAATTTCTAAAAACTTATTGACACCCCTTGTATTTTGTGGTACATTCTAGGTTGCACTATTGTGGAGTATTGTGCTTGTATTATGCCCAAATACTCTCAAAATTATTGATACGAGGAGTGAAAACGTCAATGGAGAAAAACAGAATTCATCCTATTAAAAGCGGAAAAAGTTCGCGTATGAGCTATTCTAGACAAAAAGAAGTTCTACAGATGCCGAACTTAATCGAGGTGCAGAAGGATTCTTACCAATGGTTTCTTGATGCGGGATTAAAAGAAGTATTTGCAGACATTTCGCCAATTACTGATTACAGCGGGCAATTAAGTCTGGAATTTGTTGATTTTACATTATGCAAAGATGATGTGAAATATACAATCGAAGAATGTAAAGAGCGTGATGCTACTTATGCAGCACCATTAAAAGTAAAAGTAAGATTATATAATAGAGAAACGGATGAGATTAACGAACATGAGATTTTCATGGGAGATTTGCCTCTCATGACAGCAACCGGAACATTCGTAATTAACGGTGCAGAACGTGTTATCGTTAGCCAGTTAGTTCGTTCGCCAGGTATTTACTATGCAATCGGACACGATAAGATTGGTAAAGAATTATATTCTTCTACTGTAATTCCGAATCGTGGTGCATGGCTTGAATATGAAACAGATTCCAATGACGTATTCTGGGTTCGTGTAGATAGAACAAGAAAAGTTCCTATCACAGTATTAATCCGTGCTCTTGGAGTTGGAACAAATGCTGAGATTATCGAAATGTTCGGTGAAGAACCTAAGATTTTAGCAAGTTTCGGAAAAGATATTGCAGAAAATTATCAAGAAGGTCTCTTAGAATTATATAAGAAGATTCGTCCGGGCGAACCTCTTGCAGTGGATAGTGCAGAAAGCCTTATTACTGCAATGTTCTTTGATGCAAGAAGATATGACCTTGCAAAAGTAGGACGTTATAAATTCAATAAGAAATTAGCATTTAAATATCGTATTGCTGGACAAGTTTTAGCAGAAGATGTTGTAAGCGTTGTAACAGGCGAAGTGATTGCACAGGCAGGAGAAAAATTGACAAAAGAAAAAGCTGAAGCAATCCAAAATGCAGCTGTTTCTTATGTATGGATTCAGGGAGAAGACCGTAATATCAAGGTTCTCTCTAACATGATGGTAGACCTTAGTGCAATTGTTGACGTTGATCCGAAGGAAGTAGGAGTAACAGAAGCAGTATTCTATCCAGTGCTTGCTCAGATTTTAGAAGAGACAGCCGGAGACATTGACGAACTGAAAGAAGCAATCCGTAAAAATATAAATGAATTGATTCCAAAACATATTACCAAAGAAGACATTTTGGCTTCTATTAACTACAATATGCATTTGGAATATGGTATGGGAACAGATGATGATATCGACCACTTAGGAAACAGACGTATCCGTGCGGTTGGTGAATTGTTACAGAACCAATACAGAATTGGTTTGGCTAGATTGGAAAGAGTTGTTCGTGAAAGAATGACAACACAAGACTTGGAAGGAATTTCTCCACAGTCATTGATTAACATCAAGCCAGTTACTGCAGCTGTAAAAGAATTCTTCGGTTCTTCACAGCTTTCACAGTTCATGGATCAGAACAACCCATTAGGTGAGCTTACTCACAAGAGACGTTTGTCAGCACTTGGTCCAGGTGGTTTATCAAGAGATAGAGCCGGATTCGAGGTTCGTGACGTTCACTATACTCACTATGGTAGAATGTGTCCAATTGAGACACCTGAAGGTCCAAACATCGGTCTTATCAACTCACTTGCAACTTATGCAAGAATTAACGAGTATGGTTTCGTAGAAGCTCCATACCGTAAGATTGACAAGGCAGATCCGAAGAACCCAGTCGTTACAGACGAAGTTGTATATATGACAGCAGACGAAGAAGATAACTATCACGTAGCACAAGCGAGTGAACCATTAGATGAAGAAGGACACTTCATTCACAAGAATGTTTCAGGTCGTTATCGTGAAGAAACTCAAGAATATGAAAGAACAGCATTTGACTACATGGACGTATCACCTAAGATGGTATTCTCTGTAGCGACAGCGCTTATTCCTTTCCTTGAAAACGATGACCCTACTCGTGCGCTGATGGGATCAAACATGCAACGTCAGGCAGTACCTCTTATGATTACAGAAGCTCCGGTTGTTGGTACAGGTATCGAAACAACTGCAGCAGTAGATTCAGGGGTATGTATGGTTGCAGAAGAAGGAGGCACAGTAGAACGTGCTACTTCAACAGAAATCATTATCAAAAATGATGATGGAATTAAGAAAACTTACAAGTTAACAAAATTCTTACGTAGTAACCAGAGCAACTGCTACAACCAAAGACCAATCGTCTTGAAAGGCGAAAGAGTAGAAGCAGGGCAGGTTATCGCTGATGGCCCATCTACTGCAAATGGTGAAATGGCTCTTGGTAAGAACCCACTCATTGGTTTCATGACATGGGAAGGTTACAACTACGAAGATGCTGTACTTCTTAGCGAAAGATTAGTACAAGATGATGTTTATACATCTATTCATATCGAAGAATACGAAGTAGAAGCTCGTGATACGAAGTTAGGACCAGAAGAAATCACACGCGACATTCCAGGTGTTGGTGATGATGCTCTTAAGGACCTTGATGATAGAGGTATCATCCGTATCGGTGCAGAAGTTCGTGCGGGAGATATCTTAGTTGGTAAAGTAACTCCAAAGGGAGAAACAGAACTGACAGCAGAAGAAAGACTACTCCGTGCAATCTTCGGTGAAAAAGCAAGAGAAGTTAGAGATACTTCACTCAAAGTACCTCACGGTGAATATGGTATCGTTGTAGATGCGAAAGTATTTACAAGAGAAAATGGCGATGAATTATCTCCAGGTGTAAATGAATCTGTTCGAAGTTACATCGCACAGAAGAGAAAAATCTCTGTAGGTGATAAGATGGCTGGTCGTCACGGTAACAAGGGTGTTGTTTCCCGTGTATTACCTGTAGAAGATATGCCATTCTTGCCAAACGGACGTCCACTTGACATCGTGCTGAACCCACTTGGTGTACCATCACGTATGAACATTGGACAGGTACTTGAAATCCACTTAAGTCTTGCTGCAAAAGCATTAGGCTTCAATATCGCTACACCAGTATTTGACGGTGCTAACGAAGAAGATATTATGGATACTCTTGATTTGGCAAATGATTATGTAAATCTTGAATGGGAAGAATTTGAAGCAAAACATGGTGCCTCATTGCTTCCGGAAGTATTGCAATATTTGTCAGACAACAGAGACCACAGAGAATTGTGGAAAGGTGTTCCATTGTCACGTGACGGTAAAGTACGTCTTCGTGATGGTAGAACAGGAGAATATTTCGACAGCCCGGTAACAATCGGACACATGCATTACTTGAAGCTCCACCACTTGGTAGACGACAAGATTCATGCTCGTTCTACCGGTCCTTACTCATTGGTAACACAACAGCCATTGGGTGGTAAGGCTCAGTTCGGTGGACAGAGATTTGGTGAAATGGAAGTTTGGGCACTGGAAGCATACGGTGCTGCATACACCTTACAGGAAATCTTAACTGTAAAATCCGATGATGTTGTTGGTCGTGTGAAGACATACGAAGCAATTATCAAGGGTGAAAATATTCCGAAACCAGGTATTCCGGAATCATTCAAGGTACTTCTTAAAGAATTACAATCACTTGGTCTTGATGTGAAAGTTCTGAAGGATGACAACACAGAAGTTGAAATCACAGAAAACGTCGACTACGGTGATACAGATTTACATTCTATTATTGAAGGAGACAGAAGATATCAGGAAGAAGAATCATTTGCAGAACATGGTTACAGCCAACAAGAATTTGAAGGCGGAGAGCTTGTGGATGTAGAAGAAGATTCTTATGAAGATACATTCGATGCACTTGATGCAATGGATGTGGATTATGATATGTTAAACGAAGAATAGGAGGATTGCCATAAATGCCAGTAAATAATAACGAAGCAGCATACGAGCCAATAACATTTGATGCAATCAAAATCGGCTTGGCGTCACCTGAAAAGATCTTAGAGTGGTCAAGAGGCGAAGTAACAAAACCAGAGACAATCAATTACAGAACTTTGAAACCGGAAAGAGACGGTCTCTTCTGTGAAAGAATTTTCGGACCTAGCAAGGACTGGGAATGTCACTGTGGTAAATACAAAAAAATCCGTTATAAAGGTGTTGTTTGTGACAGATGTGGTGTTGAAATCACAAAAGCAAGTGTAAGACGTGAGCGTATGGGGCATATTGCCCTTGCGGCTCCTGTTTCACATATCTGGTACTTCAAGGGAATCCCTAGCCGTATGGGATTAATCCTTGACTTATCACCAAGAACATTGGAAAAAGTATTATACTTTGCATCTTATATCGTATTAGATAAAGGTGAAACAAACTTACAATACAAACAAGTATTGTCAGAACAAGAATATCAAGACGCAAAAGAAACATGGGGAAATACTTTCCGTGTTGGAATGGGTGCTGAAGCAATTCAGGAACTCCTTCAAGCAATTGACCTTGATAAAGAATATGAAGAATTACAAGCAGGATTAAAAGGTTCTTCCGGACAAAAACGTGCAAGAATTGTAAAACGTTTGGAAGTTGTAGAAGCATTCAGAGGTTCAGGAAACAAACCGGAATGGATGATTATGAACGTAATCCCTGTAATTCCACCAGATTTACGTCCAATGGTACAATTAGACGGTGGACGTTTTGCAACATCTGATTTGAATGATTTGTACAGAAGAATCATCAACAGAAACAACCGTTTAAGAAGATTATTAGAATTAGGCGCTCCGGACATTATCGTACGTAATGAAAAGAGAATGCTTCAGGAAGCTGTTGACGCACTTATCGACAATGGTCGTCGTGGTCGTCCGGTAACAGGTCCTGGTAACAGAGCACTCAAATCATTGTCTGATATGTTAAAGGGTAAATCAGGACGTTTCCGTCAAAACTTACTTGGAAAACGTGTTGACTACTCAGGACGTTCCGTAATCGTTGTAGGACCAGAACTTAAGATTTATCAGTGTGGTCTTCCAAAAGAAATGGCTATCGAATTATTCAAGCCATTCGTTATGAAAGAGTTAGTAGCTAACGGTACAGCTCATAATATTAAAAATGCGAAGAAGATGGTAGAAAGACTTCAACCGGAAGTTTGGGATGTTTTGGAAGAAGTAATTAAAGAACATCCGGTTATGTTAAACCGTGCCCCTACCCTTCACAGACTTGGTATTCAAGCATTTGAACCAATCCTTGTAGAAGGTAAGGCTATCAAACTTCATCCACTTGTATGTACCGCATACAACGCCGACTTCGACGGTGACCAGATGGCTGTCCATCTGCCACTTTCCGTAGAAGCACAGGCTGAATGTCGTTTCTTACTTCTTTCACCTAACAACTTGCTGAAACCATCAGATGGTGGTCCGGTAGCCGTTCCTTCACAGGATATGGTTCTTGGTATCTACTATTTGACACAGGAAAGACCAGGGGTTAAGGGTGAAGGTAAGTGCTTCAAGAACTTAAACGAAGCAATCTTAGCTTATGAAAATGGTGCTATCACCTTACACTCACGCATCAAAGTTCGTGTAACGAAAACAATTGATGGCGAAGTGAAGAGTGGTACAGTAGAATCTACTTTAGGACGTTTCTTATTTAACGAAATCATTCCTCAGGATTTAGGTTTCGTAGACAGAACTATCCCAGGAAATGAACTTCTTTTGGAAGTTGACTTCCTTGTAGGAAAGAAACAAAACAAACAGATTCTTGAAAAAGTAATTAATACACACGGTGCTACAGTAACAGCGGAAGTATTGGATAAAATCAAAGCAACAGGATACAAGTATTCTACAAGAGCTGCGATGACAGTATCCATTTCCGAAATGACAGTGCCACCACAGAAACCACAGATGATTCAAGAAGCACAAGACACTGTGGATAGAATTACAAAGAACTTCAAACGTGGTCTTATCACAGAAGAAGAACGTTATAAAGAAGTTGTTGAGACATGGAAGAATACAGATGATGCACTTACAAAAGCCCTCTTAGACGGACTTGATAAGTACAACAACATCTTCATGATGGCTGACTCCGGTGCCCGTGGTTCCGACAAGCAGATTAAACAGCTTGCAGGTATGCGTGGACTTATGGCCGATACAACCGGTCGTACAATCGAGCTCCCAATCAAGTCAAACTTCCGTGAAGGTCTCGACGTATTGGAATACTTCATGTCAGCCCATGGTGCTCGTAAAGGTCTTTCCGATACAGCTCTTCGTACAGCCGACTCTGGTTACCTGACAAGACGTCTTGTTGACGTTTCACAACAGCTCAGTATCCACGAAGTAGACTGTGTAGATGCAGGTGCTGAAATTCCAGGTATGTATGTAAAAGCATTCATGGAAGGAAATGAAGAAATTGAAAGCTTACAAGAACGTATTACAGGACGTTATGTATGTGAAGATATTTGCGATAAAGATGGAAACATCATTGTAAAAGCAAACCACATGGTTACACCAAAACGTGCAGAGCGCGTAATGAAATATGGTGTAAATAAGGATGGCGGTCCAATCACAGAAGTGAAGATTCGTACAATCCTTACCTGTAAATCACACATCGGTGTTTGTGCAAAATGTTATGGTGCGAACATGGCAACAGGTGAACCTGTACAGGTTGGTGAAGCAGTTGGTATTATCGCTGCTCAGTCAATCGGTGAACCAGGTACACAGCTTACCATGAGAACCTTCCATACCGGTGGTGTTGCCGGTGGAGATATCACACAGGGTCTTCCTCGTGTCGAAGAACTTTTCGAAGCAAGAAAACCAAAAGGACTTGCTATTATCACAGAGTTCGGTGGCGTAGCTACAATCAACGATACAAAGAAGAAACGTGAAGTTATCGTAACAAACAACGAAACAGGTGAATCCAAAGCGTACCTCATTCCATATGGTTCAAGATTGAAGATTCAAGACGGTGCTGTATTGGAAGCAGGTGATGAACTTACAGAAGGTAGTGTAAATCCACACGACATCTTGAAGATTAAAGGTTTACGTGCGGTACAAGATTACATGATCCAAGAAGTACAACGTGTATACCGTCTCCAAGGTGTTGATATCAACGATAAGCACATCGAAGTTATTGTTCGTCAAATGCTGAAGAAAGTACGTGTGGAAGAAAACGGTGATTCCGAATTCTTACCAGGAACAATGGTAGATATTCTTGACTTTGAAGAAGCAAACGAAAGACTTGTGGCAGAAGGATTAGAACCTGCAACTGGAGAACCAGTAATGCTTGGTATTACAAAGGCTTCTCTTGCAACAGATTCCTTCCTTTCAGCAGCTTCCTTCCAGGAAACAACAAAAGTTCTTACAGAAGCAGCAATCAAAGGTAAGGTTGACCCATTACTTGGTCTGAAAGAAAACGTAATCATTGGTAAGTTGATTCCTGTTGGTACAGGTATGAGACAATACCGCGATGTTCAACTTGACACTGGAAAAGAAGTGGAAGAAGCTCCAGTCGTAGAAGACGTTGTTGCAGACGAAGAAGTAAGCGTGGAAGAATAAGAGAATTTAAGATTTAATAAGAAAGGCTATGCGATTTGATGTCGCATAGCCTTTGTTTCACCCCTCATACTCAAACACGCATCGTTCAAATGCATTTATTACTTTTGTATCTCCACAAGTATCAAATCTTACATGCTTCCTGCCATATCTCATATGGACATGACCGTGCAGGAAATATTTCGGATTGTATTTTTCTATTAAGGTGTTAAAGACTTGAAACCCACGGTGTGGCAAATCTTCCCCGTCGTTGAGCCCGAAGGCGGGAGCGTGGGTGACCAGAATGTCAAAGCCTTTACTGCGGAAGAGCTTCCAGCGGAGCTTTCTTACCCGCTTGCGCATTTCGCGTTCTGTATATTGGCATTCGTCTGAATTATATTTCATGGACCCGCCAAGTCCAAGGATGCGAACACCCTTGTAGACATATATTTGGTCTTCAATGGAAATGCAACCTTCCGGCGGTATCTGTTTATATTTTCTATCATGGTTCCCGTGTACATAGATGACAGGGGCATTTGTAAATGTTGCAATAAAAGAAAGATATTTCGGATTCAGGTCGCCGCATGAGATGATAAGGTCAATACCTTCTAATTTGCTTTTCTCAAAATAATCCCATAGATAAGCAGATTCTTCATCTGCTAACGCTAATATTTTCATAAAACTATCCTTTCGTATCGATTCCTTGTTGCAAATATACAGGAATGGCGCTTTCCAGTAATTCATCCTTGGTTGGAATGTGGCCAATTACATTTTCGGCAAGCCAATCCATGTTGATCAGTTCGTCCGGTGTAAGTATATGGTTCGGGTCCGGCTGTACAATTCCATCCTGTGAGTAGAGAACACCTTTAAATAGGTTGAATTCTCCATTCATAATGGTTTTCTTTAAAAGGTCAATCAGGCGCTTCGTTCCAATTGGTAGATTGCGCGAGCAAATGACGTCAATTACGCCGGCTGACATGCCCCACCAGTAATTAATTGCCTTGTGCATGGAGGAGCTGTCATCATGGTTCCAGGAACCGTCCATTATGGCACGAATAAGCTGCTCATAAAATTTACCCCAGTGTAGGAGTGGCATCGCAAGGTTGCGCATTTGCCCGTCTTCCATCTGATAAATACCGAAGTAGCGCACATCGTCATCCGGCATCAGCATATCTCTTGTGGAGAAGCAGGAAGGCGATAGCTTCTGTAGATTCTTCATGACATCATTGTCTTTTAGACATCTCCAATCCAAGTGGATTTCAGCACGTGGATTAATCATTTTTGCGCCCATTGCAAATGCATTGATATGTGCAATTGTACCGTAAAGCGGATAATCCGCGATGTAAGTGATTTTGTTATTTTCAGCCATTGCTCCGGCGATTGCGCCCATTAAAAATTTTACTTCGTGCATGCGGATGTAGTAGGTTCGAATGTAGCGGTGTGAAGTATTTACCGAGCAGTTTAGAACCTTTACATGTGGATGGTCAATGGCAGCCTTCACGCTTGCCTGCGCGAAAGCAGGTGTGGTTGTGAAAATGATGTTGCACTTTTCACTGACTGCTTTTTCTATGTAGCTTTCCACGTTTTCCTGAGTTACATTTTCATAAAAAAGTGTTTCAACTTCGTCTGAAAAGGCTTGCTCTAAGTGCAGACGGCCAAGCTCATGCCCATAAGTCCATGCAGAAGAGTGGGCTGTCTTTTCATATAAGAATGCAATTTTCAGTTTTGGTGTGCCAAATAAATGTAACTTGCCCAAAAGGGAAGGTTTTTCCGTTGGGTCAAGCATGATTTCAATATTTTCATCTTCATCTAACAGGCTGAATTCTTCCCATGTTTTTTGAATCATTTTCTTTAATTCATCGGTGTAGAAACTGCAAATGTTTTCGTACCCGTGTACTTCCATGAAGGATAGGAAGGCATCTCCCGTTGTAATGGAAAGGTTCGTCTTTTTGCTTTCATATTCTTTTTTGAACCGGTAGTAGATGGAGTAGAAGTCCATGCGGTCATCATCTGACCAGATTTCCTTAGGTTCTTTGCCGACTAATTCTTGTAACTTTGCAAAACTTCCTTCCTTGGTAAACCAAATGTAGTTGATATGGGACAATTCATAAAAGTCTAAAAATTCATAATAGATTTTATTTTCTTTATCTTTCGATTTTTTTGGAATGATTCTTGTAACAAATCCCGGTATTTCTATGCCGTCAAAAAACTTGCATACACTGACACGTTTATTGCCTTCTTCCACGTAAAACTGATTCATATATTCGTAGGCTTTTATAGGGTCGCGCAATCCGTTTTCTTCAACGGCAGTGCTTAAGGCACCCCATTTTTGGGCGAACTCGGAGTCTTTTTCCAAAATAGGCATGAAGTTTCGTGCAAATGCGTTGCATCTGCTGTTTGTCTTGGTTCCTACGACCTGTTCCAATGGTATCTGGACAAGGCCTAATGGAATTTCAGAATAGGAGCCTTTTGCTGGCAATATATCGTCAAGTACGAGCAATGTTGGCTTTTCTCCGTGCGACATACGTTGTTGATACTCTTTTTTTCCTAATTTATACGCTTTTTCGTAATCTAAGATTGACATAATTTCTCCTCCTAGTTATTATAAAGATATCGCAAAAATGCTGATAATTCAAGGAGAAAAAAACATGGGAATTTATGAAGAATTACAGGCAAGAGGATTGATTGCCCAAGTAACGGATGAAGATTTAATTAAAGATTTAGTGAATAATGGTAAGGCAACTTTTTATATTGGATTTGACCCGACAGCAGACAGCCTTCATGTAGGACATTTTATGGCGCTTTGTTTGATGAAACGTCTTCAGATGGCAGGTAATAAACCTATCGCATTAATCGGTGGCGGTACAGCTATGATTGGTGACCCATCGGGAAGAAGTGATATGCGTCAGATGATGACAAAGGAAACCATCGAGCACAACTGCGAATGCTTCAAACAGCAGATGAGCAAGTTTATCGATTTCTCAGAAGGTAAAGCATTGATGGTAAATAATGCAGACTGGTTATTAGACCTTAACTACATTGACGTATTACGTGAGGTCGGAGCGCACTTTAGTGTAAATCGTATGTTGACTGCAGAATGCTACAAGCAACGTATGGAAAAAGGTCTTAGCTTCTTAGAGTTTAACTACATGATTATGCAGAGCTATGACTTCTATGCATTGTTCCAAAAATACGGATGTAACTTACAGTTCGGTGGAGACGACCAATGGAGCAACATGCTTGGTGGTACAGAACTTATCCGTCGTAAACTTGGAAAAGATGCAAGTGCTATGACAATCACATTGCTTCTTAACTCAGAAGGAAAGAAAATGGGTAAGACACAGTCAGGTGCTGTTTGGCTTGACCCAAATAAAACTTCTCCATTCGAGTTTTATCAATACTGGAGAAATGTGGCAGATGCGGACGTTCTGAAATGTATCCGTATGCTTACATTCCTTCCATTAGAAGAAATTGACAAGATGGATGCTTGGGAAGGAAGCCAGCTCAACCAGGCAAAAGAGATTTTGGCATATGAATTAACGAAGTTAGTTCACGGCGAAGAAGAAGCAGTGAAAGCACAGGAAAGTGCAAGAGCATTATTCTCAAGCGGAGCAGCAGCAAATATGCCAACATTTGAACTGGCAGCAGAGGATCTCGTGGATGGTTCTATCGATATTCTTACATTGCTTTTCAAGAGCGGATTGGTTCCTTCTAAATCAGAAGCGAGACGTGCGGTAGAACAGGGTGGTGTTGCTGTGGATGGCGAGAAAGTAACTGACATCAAAGCAATGTTTGCAGCAAATGAAATTCCAGAGGAAGGACTTGTACTCAGAAGAGGTAAGAAGAACTTCCGTAAAGTGGTTGTGAAATAGGTCATGAGTAATTCACATGAAAAAATGTTTCCTGTTTTTCTGGCTGGAGAAGTTGTACATGGCAAAGCGCTGGGCAGAACCGTGGGAATGCCGACTGCAAATGTAGAGGTTGCTGACAAAAGCCTATTACCTGAATGTGGCGTGTATGCGACACGAATCAAGGTGGGCGAGGAAACATATTTGGCAGTTACAAATATTGGATTACGTCCTACGGTGGATAACGAGCAGCAGGTGACAGTGGAAGCACATATTTTGGATTTTGACCAGGATATTTATGGGCAGGTTGTGGAACTGAAAGTACACAAATTTTTACGCCCGATTCAGAAATTTGGCAGTCTGGAAGAAGTGCTAAAGCAGGTAAAGAAAGATATAGAAGAAGCAAAGAAATGCTTGCAATAATTCGCAAAAAAAGATAAAATTTTCCTTGACATGGAAATTGTGACGTAATATAATATAACGGCATGAGAATAGAAGAAGCAGTTTACGCCAATGCCCCGGAGTGGACTGATTCCTATATAAATGAGAACAATTTAACTGAGAATTATTTAGGAGGAAACCCAATGAAAACTTACATGGCTAATCCAAGCAAGATTGAAAGAAAATGGTATGTAGTTGACGCTGAAGGATGCACATTAGGACGTTTGTCAGCTGAAGTAGCAAAAGTTTTAAGAGGAAAAAATAAACCAGAATATACACCACACGTTGATACAGGTGATTACGTAATCGTAATCAACGCTGAGAAAATCGTTGTGACAGGTAAGAAATTAGATCAAAAGATCTACTACAATCACTCTGATTATGTAGGTGGTATGAGAGAAACTACATTAAGAGAAATGATGAACAAGAAACCAGAAAAGGTTATCGAACTCGCTGTTAAAGGCATGCTTCCAAAAGGACCATTAGGAAGAGAAATGTACAAGAAACTTCATGTATACGCTGGAGCAGAGCACGCACACGCAGCTCAAAAACCAGAAGTATTAACATTCTAATTAGGTAAGAGGAGGAAATAATATGTCTAGCGCAAAATTCTACGGAACAGGAAGAAGAAAAAAATCAATCGCAAGAGTTTACTTAGTACCAGGTACAGGTAACGTTACAATTAATAAAAGAAGCATGGACGAATACTTTGGATTAGAAACATTGAAAGTAGTTGTACGTCAACCATTGGTTGCTACAGAAACTTTAGACAAATTCGATGTATTAGTAAATGTACACGGTGGTGGATACACAGGACAAGCTGGTGCAATCCGTCACGGTATCTCAAGAGCTTTACTTCAAGCTGATGCAGATTACAGACCAATTCTTAAGAAAGCAGGATTCTTAACACGTGATCCACGTATGAAAGAACGTAAGAAATACGGTCTCAAAGCTGCGAGACGTGCTCCACAGTTCAGCAAACGTTAAGGATTACTGCGAATTGCAGTTCAAGGAAAGAACTTCCGAGTTTACTCGAGAAGTTCTTTTTTTGTACAGCAATTCATTGGAAGACAAGAAATGGCCGAGAAGGAGCGAGTGAAACGAGTGGATTCGAGGTTCTTTCTTGCCTTCGCAGAAATCCGTATTGTCTATTATGCACAGAGAACTATGAGATTGCGAGAACGAAATGCAAAATGTGAGAACTCATAATTAATTATGAAAAAGTGCTTGTCATATAGGACTATGTGTGATAAGATAACTACAAAAGCGAATGTATGTTCTGGAGTTGGAGGGAACGATGAAGATAAGTTATAAGAGATTATGGAAATTGTTGATTGACAGAGAGATGATGAAAAAGGATTTAGCGGAGCAGGCAGGTGTGAGTACAGCATCAATAGCCAAATTGGGAAGAAATGAAAATGTAAACACAGATATTCTGCTTAAAATCTGTGTGGCACTAAAATGTGAAATTTCTGATATTTTAGAAATTGTAACAGATGAAGCGGAGTGATTACCGTGGATAGACTTACAAAAGAACAACGCCATAAAAACATGAAGAATATCAAATCGAAAGATACGTCAATAGAGTTAATACTTCGTAAAGAATTGTGGAAAAGAGGGTATCGCTATAGGAAGAATTATGCCGGATTACCTGGGAAACCAGACATCGTTCTGACGAAGTATAAGATTGTAATCTTTTGTGACAGTGAATTTTTTCATGGTAAAGACTGGGAAGTATTAAAACCACAGTTAGAACGTGGCAAAAATGCAGAGTTTTGGATAAATAAAATATCCAAAAATCAGCAAAGAGATGATGAGATTAATAAACAGTTACAGTTTCTTGGATGGACAGTGATTCGTTTCTGGGGAAAAGAGATTATGAAGCAGACTGAAGAATGCATCAAGGTTATAGAAGAAACTGTTTTTGATGAAAGTTTAAATGATTACGAGATAGAATAAAGGAGATTTCATAATGTACAAATCAATAGACTTGTTTGCGGGTATTGGAGGAATTAGAAAGGGTTTCGACAATGCATTTGGAAAGAAAATTAAAACGGTATTTGTGAGTGAGTGGGATGAATATGCACAGAAGACATATCGTTTGAATTATCAAGACAAATTTGATATTGCAGGAGATATTACAAAGATTGAGGAGCAGGATATTCCGGAGTTTGATATTTGTTTAGCTGGTTTCCCGTGTCAGGCATTTTCTCTTGCTGGGAAGAGAATGGGATTTGATGATGATTACAAGGGAATGTGCAGAGGTACGCTGTTCCAAGATGTTGTTAGAATCTGCGAATATCACAGACCGAAAGTGATTTTTTGTGAAAACGTTAAAGGGCTTACTATTCACGATAAAGGGAGAACATTTAAAGTCATCGAAAGGGCGTTTGAGCAAATTGGCTACAATGTTTATAGCAAAGTTTTGAATAGCAAAGATTTTGGAGTGCCACAAAACAGAGAAAGAATTTATATTGTTGCATTTAGAAAAGATATTGATAGCAGCTCGTTTGAGTTTCCGAAACCAACAAATCCAAATACATGCATTCGTGACATCATTGAAGATAAAGAGGTGAGTGTTAAATATTATCTTTCCACTGTTTATATTGATACACTGGTAAAACATAAAGCACGTCACGAATCCAAGGGGAATGGTTTCGGATATGAGATTAGAGATTTAGATGGAAAAGCTGGAGCCATTGTATGTGGTGGAATGGGACGTGAGAGAAATCTTATCGTAGACAAGCGTTTAACTACGTTTAAACCAATAACACATATAAAAGGAGAGGTTAACAGGCAGGGAATCAGAAAAATGACACCAAGAGAATGGGCTAGATTGCAGGGATTCCCGGATGACTTCAAATTGGAATTGGCAGATACCCACTTGTATAAACAGTTTGGAAACAGTGTAACCGTTAACGTGATTGAAGCAATAGCAAAAGAAATAAGGAAGGTGCTTGAGAATGGCAAATAAAGAAACAAGAATGTCGGGTAACAAGGGTGAATGGTCTGAATTGTATGCATTTATGAAACTTCTTAGTCAGGGCAGAGTTTATGCTGCTAATGAAAAGGTTGAGAAGATTGAAGAAGTGTATTATCCGATATTAAAGATAATGCGAGAGGAGAACAAGGGAGAAGTCATTGATTATGTGATTCATAATGAAAAAATTTATATTAAAATAGAAACTAATATTTTAATGTCGGTTGACAGAACTGAGGTGGAGGATAAAGCAAATCAACTTTTAGAAGAAATTTCTAAACACAGTGGTAGTTTCGAATTAGAGGAGATTGCGAAATTTGCAAATGGAATCAAAGTGACAAAAATAAAGGCACCATCTAGTGACACAACAGATATATCTATGCAGATTCAAGATACTCATACTAATTATATCCGCAACGTCGGATTTTCTATAAAGTCAGAAGTTGGAGGTGCACCTACATTAATGAATGCAGGGCAGACGACGAACTTTATTTATAGAGTTAAGGGAGTCACATCAAAGCAGGCAGAAGAAATTAATGCCATTGATACAAAAACAAAGATTAAAGAGAGAATGAAGGCAATAAAGGATTGTGGTGGTACTGTAGAATATGCAGGTATGAATCATGCTGGCTTCAAAAGAAATCTGATGATGATAGATACTAATATGCCGCAGATTATTGGCAATATGCTTTTGTATCATTACGATGAGGACATCAAAGAATGTAAAAAGCTTGTGGAACTTGTAGGTGAGCGTGATCCTTTGGGGTATGGCGAGTCAATGATGTATGAATACAAGTTTAAGAAATTCTTGTGTTCTTGTGCTCTTGGAATGAAACCAGCAAAGGTGTGGGATGGTCTGGATGAAGCTAATGGCGGTTATATAATTGTAAAGGCGGATGGCGAAATCTTGGCTTACCATATTTACAACAGGAATTTTTTTGAACAGTATTTGTTGGATAACACGATAATTGAAAGAGCATCTACCAGCAGACATGATTATATGAGTCTGTATGAAGAAAATGGAGAGATGCTTATTAAGATGAATCTACAGGTAAGGTTCAAATAGAATCATATAAGCGGAAAAACATAAAGGAATTATATGAAAAGTATTGGGCATAAATTTAATGAGGAGGTGTTCAATATGCAGGAAGTATATTTCTTTAGAGATACAGACAATTATCAAACACTTGTTGAAAAAACCAAAGTAGCCATTGATAGAAACAGTGTTCTGAAACGAAAAACGGTCATAACAAAAACCATAAGTTTATCGAAGGAACATTTTGAGTTAATTACAAATAATCTTAAGAAGGACAATATTCTTTTTGTGGAAAATATTGATATGATGTATGTAAGTCAAGGTGTTTGGCATTGTATATGTTTGCAAGCGGGTGAAGAATCCATTTTGGTTATGGCAGATGGTTATCCATACCCAAGACATTGTGGCGTTCAAATGTAGTTGGGTAAATTGCAATAAAATAAAAACAAAATATCGCAAGTTGTTGGATTAAATAAAAAAATATGATATAATATATTGATTTTATACTTAAGGAGGAAAGGCATGTATATAGATTTGTTTGCAGGATGCGGAGGATTGTCATTGGGCTTACAAAATGCAGGATGGGAAGCTCTTTTTGCAATTGAAAAAAATGAAGATGCCTTTTCGACATTAAGGCAGAATCTTATAGTAAACAGAGGACATTTTCGTTGGCCGGAATGGTTGCCACAAGCTAATTTGGATATTAATGAAGTGTTAGAAAAATATGAGCAACAATTAAGACAACTAAGGGGGCAAGTGCAGTTATTGGTTGGAGGTCCGCCGTGTCAAGGATTTTCGATGGCGGGGAAGAGAACAGGAAACGATGCGAGAAACAAACTTTACAATTCCTACATTAAGTTTGTTGAAACTATTCAACCCGAGATGTTGTTTTTTGAAAACGTACATGGCTTTACGGTAGGATTCAAAAGAAAATACCGTGGGAAAGATACCAAGGGTGAGCCTTATTCGCAGAAATTAATTAAGCAATTGAAAAAATTAGGTTATCAGGTTGAATATAAAGTGGTATTAATGTCGGATTTTGGTGTTCCGCAAAACAGAAAACGTTTTATATTATTTGCAACTCGAACAACGGATCCGAATCTGTTTTTTAAATTACTGTATGACAGAAAAGAACCATTTTTGAAGGAGAAAAATATAGAGGCTCCTGTTAATGTTGAACAAGCTATTGGAGATTTGGAAAGAGTATATGGGGAAGTAATCAGTAACGATTCCCCAAGATTTATGAACGGAGTATATGGACCAATACAATTTCCATATCAACAATTAATGCGAGATAAGGTAGCAGCAAATGCCATTCCTGATAGTCATAGATTTGCAAGACCTAAGGAAGAAACGGTACAATTATTTCAGAGATTAATGGACGCGACTCAGGAGTCTGTGCGTATTACTCCAAAGATGGGATTGGTTGATGGATTGAAAAAACGCGGGGTGACTCCGTTAAAGAGGCGTTGTATATGCCCGACGGTAACATCGATTCCAGATGATTTTATTCATTATTCAGAACCAAGAATAATGACGGTAAGGGAATGCGCTAGAATTCAGAGTTTTCCAGACGATTATGTATTTTTAGGGAAATATACGACAGGTGGGGAGCGTAGGAAATATGATGTTCCGAGATATACACAGGTGGCAAATGCAGTTCCACCGTTATTCGCGGAACAAGTTGGTATGGTCTTATGGGAGATAATGAATCATGAGTGAAAAATTGAATTTCAGAGTGAGTGCAGGATTAAAGAATATTATAGGCAAGGAACTGATTAATGATAAATTCATTGCTATTTTTGAACTTGTGAAAAATTCTTACGATGCTGGGGCGAAGAATGTAACGATTAAATTCGAAAATTTATACACTGAGAGTCCTGTTATTTATATTATAGATGATGGAAAAGGGATGTCGAAGCAAGAAATAATTGATAAATGGTTATTTGTGGCTTATTCTGAAAAAAAACATAGTACATATAGGGATAATATTATATCACGAAGAAATTATGCTGGTGCAAAGGGAGTGGGAAGGTTTTCGTGTGACAGACTAGGTGCATGTGTAGAATTGTATTCTAAGACCTTTGATGACAAAGAATGTAATTGTGTTAAGATTGATTGGAATGCGTTTGAGAAAACAGACACACAGGAATTTCAGAATATTGAGGTAATGTATGAAGTGGCAGACAGTCCTGACATTGACACACAAGGAACCGCTATCAAAGTTTCTCAATTAAGAGAAAAGTGGAATAGAGAAGAACTACTTAAATTAAAGAAATCATTAACTCAGTTAGTGAATCCAGATGCTAGTGAGAACTACGACATGTTTAATGTTTTTCTGGATGTACAGGACGAAGTGGAAGAGGATAATAAACTAAAAAAATCCTCCAAAGAAGTGTTTGACAAAGATATTGTAAACGGACAGATTTTTAATCATGTGTTTGAAGTGCTCAATATCAAAACAACTAAAATAACGGCTGATATATCTGAAGATGGGAAGAAAATTATCACAACATTAAATGACAGAGGTATACAACTGTTTAAAATTGAAGAAAAAAACAGATATGGTATAAAAAATATAAAAGGTACATTGTATAGTTTAAACAGAGCAGCAAAAGTAAATTTCACCAAGATGATGGGGATACAATCCGTAAACTACGGAAGTGTGTTTATATATAAGAATGGTTTCAGAGTTTATCCATATGGTGAACCGGAAAAAGACTTTATGAACATTGACCGGAGAAAAGCGCAAGGGTATAACCGCTATTTGGGGACTAGAGAAATATGTGGACGAATAGATATCTTCGGGGATAATAGTAAATTCGTCGAAACATCGAGTCGCAATAATGGGTTTATATCGTCTCACGAAACTGCTGAACTAGAAGATTTTTTCTATGAATATTTATTGAAACCTTTGGAGAAGTATGTTGTTAATGTTATTCATTGGGGTGAGGAAGTAATTGACAATGAAAGTTTAGCAAATACAATGAATGAATATGACAGTCTGGAAATGGTTTTAAAAAAAATCAAGCCTAAATTTAAGACAGAAGCATTATTGAACGCAACGTACAATGATGAATTGTCTCAAATTATTTTGGGACATGCCAATAAGAAGACAGAGATAGATGAATTGCGTGAGTTGGCTCAACAAAAAGATGATCAAAAAATTCTTGAACAAACAGACAAGGTTGAGAAAGAAGCACAACGATTAAAAAAAGAAGTTGAAGATAACCGAAGAGAATTAGAAAGCGAAGTTGAGCAGCATGAAAAGACAAAAAAGCAATTAGAAACAACTCGAAAGCAAGTTGGCATATTGCAGTCACGCATTGATGTTGCAGCAGATGCGGCTATTGATACCATGCATATTATGAAAACCTATGCAGATACAATAGACTCTAATATTGAAGAAATTATGGAAATGGTAAGAAATGGAGAAGATATACAAGAAATGTTGTCTGTTTTTCATGAGATAAGGCAAACATGCTCGAAAATCTTAAATGCCTATAATTTAGTTATCAATACAGATTATAATGCAGATACAGGCAATAAAAATATGGATATTGTAAAATTCACCAGATCTTACGTGGAAAAACAGTGGAGTCATAAATTCCAAATAGAAATAATAGGTGAAGAAACATTGAATATGATGTTTAACCCATTGGAATTTAGTATTATTATTGATAATATTGCTGATAATTCCAAAAAGGCCAATGCAAATATACTTACTATTCTTTTTGAACAGATGGAAGATGGTGTTGTTATTACTTGGAGAGATGATGGGTTTGGGTTAAAAGAGCACATTCGTGGTGAAAAAGTTTTCGAACAAGGATTTACGACGACTAAAGGTACAGGCATAGGATTATATACCGTTGAAAAGTATGTTCAAAAAATGAATGGTATCGTTGACGTAAATGAAAAATATAAAGCTGGTTTCGAATTACAGATGAGGTTTTAATATGGATTTAACTTTTAGGATAATATGGTTTGAAGATATTGATGAGTGGTACGACACCACTTCAAGACGTGTTAAAAGGTATATTGAAAGCAAAAATTTCAAGGTGGATATTCAGAGAATAAAAAAGGCATCTGATTTTTCTGTGGAAAATTTTCAAATTCAAAAATATGATTTGTTAGTAGTAGATTATGAATTGGAAAAAGCACAAGAAGAAACAGGAATAAAGACAATTTATGGTTCTGATATTATTAGTGAACTAAGAAAAGGACGATATGTAAATGACGCACTTTTTTATTCGAGTCACGGTTTTGATATAATCAGTAATATTATGAAACAAGAAGGTCTTCAAGGTGTATTTATTGCAGATAGAGATAATGGAGAATTTCATGATATCATTAAACTGCTCGTTGATAAGGCTATAAGACGGACGGAAAACTTAATAAATATTAGAGGTATTGTGATGGATACCACAAGTGATTTTGATGTTAAAATAAAAGATATAATAAGTGTTTTATGGAAGACATTAGGAGACAAAGAGGCGAGTATTTCTAATAAAATAAAGCGAGATATACTTCAGGACAATCTTAGAACTGCGCAAAGGTTAAATGAAAAGTATTCTCGGATAGACAAAGATAATATTGATGATTTGTTACAGGAACGTGATTTTTCGGCTTATAGGCAAGCTCGCCTATTGAATTGGTGTATAAAGAGCAATGAGCAAATGAGAGATTCTTTGTTGACTATAGTACAGAGAAATGTAACTCCACAATCTGATGTTAACGATATTGATTTCTTTGATTTGTATAACAGTCAAATAATTAAATACAGAAATGCCCTTGCTCATGTTAAAAATGCACGTCAAGGAGAAGTTGATTTTTATATTGGAGATGTCGAAGGCGAAAAAATATTTTTTAATGAAGATTTGTGTGGTGAACTTAGAAAGAAAATGGTCCATTATGAAAAGGCGTTAGATGAGATGTATGAATACATTGAGCAAAGTGTATAATAGAACATACAAGTGAAAGCGTGGGCGTGGAACGCTCTGAATAGTCCTACGTTAAAAACATGTAAGCAACACTCATACCAACAAACCCTTTAATTTCAGGTTTTTCTCGTTCTCAAAACGTTAACGCAGATATAACATAGAAAAAGACTTCCAATTGGGAAGTCTTTTTTGTAATCTTTATGAATTTGGATGATGCGTAAAGTATTTTTTAATATATATGAGCAATACTGTCCCCACCAGTGGAAATACCGCCGCAACCAGCATTCCGGTTTTCATTCCAATCTGTTCCGGGGCAAGAGACACGGTCATGCTTAGCTTCTCAGCCCAGCTACTAATCGAAACCTTATCAACAACAATTCCCATTAACTGCGGTGCAACCGACGCACCACAATCACCGCCTGCAGCCATAAGTGCATAAGCAGCCACGCCCATGTTTGGAAGTTTTTCCTCCATTAATATCAAAGTTCCTGGCCAAAGCATAGAGGTAAAGCATCCGGTCAGAACGCATCCCATAAAGGAAAGAACCATATTGCCTGACAGACCAATTACCAGATAACAAACAGTAGCACCAACCATGCTAACAAGCAAAAAGTTCATAATATTACGGCCGTGTTTTGCGTACCAGGTTCTGGTAAGTCCCAAAAGAATTGCAAATAACGCCATTCCAAAAATGTCTCCCAGTGTCTTTGGTATGTGAAGAGCATTTTCCATAAATCCCGAAATCCAACTGGACATGGTGTTTTCTGCACAGCTTCCAAGAAAGATACACGCAACACACAAGGCTAACCCGAAATGATGTTTCTTAGCATTACCAGATTTTGAATCGTGGGAAAGCACCATATCCGGCATCGGCGAGGTTGCAAAAAGATAAGAAGCAACCAGTGGGAAGAGTGCCAGAAAGACAGTTAAGTACATCCATTTTTCTCTTCCAAATATGTTAAGGAATACAGTACTGATAACAATAACAATTAATACGCCCCATGCATATAGGGAGTGTAACAAACTCATATCCTTGTCCGGATGCTCCGAAGGTATAGCGGCGATCACCGGGCTTAATAGCACCTCGCTTAATCCGGCGGCCACTGAGAAGATTATGGTTCCTACAACTAAGCCGAGATAAGCATATTCCGGGGCGAGAGAAGGAATCAGAGCATAAATAATCAAACCTAATGATGTAAGTATTGGCATCACCTTCACCGTCATGTGAATATTAAAATATTTGGAAAAGAAACTAAATATCAAATCAATCGTCAACTGTGTGCAAAAATTAATTAGCACCAAGGTTCCCAGTAACGTATATGAAATCCCGTACATTTCCCGAAATGTCACGAATAGAAGCGGTGGTAGACTAAATGGAGTTGCCATCGACAGATAGGAAAAATAACAGGATAGTTTTGTTCTAGAGTAGTTTTGTGTTTCAGTATACATTTTTAACCTCGCGTTTATTTATAATATCAATAAAAATACTATTTCCTTGAATTTACACTAAAGTTAAAAATATGTCTACTATAAATTGGTATAATAATTTGACGAATAAATGAATTTCTTATAAAATGATAATAGATAGATGCGAGGAGGGAATGGTATATGAAAAAGATATGGATTACAGGTGCAGAAGGCCATATTGGTTCTGCGCTGGTTGAATTATTAGATTGTACACAATATCAACTTTTGACAACAGATATTCATGAAGTAGATATTACGAATTTGAAACAGGTTCAGCAATACATGCACGTGAATCGTCCGGATGTTGTAATTAACTGTGCAAGTCTTACAGATGTTACATATTGTGAAGAACATCGCGATGAGGCTTATAAGGTAAATGCAATCGGTGTGAGAAATATTGCATTATCGGCAAATGAAGTGAATGCGAAAGTGATTCAGATGTCAACAGACGATGTGTTTGATTTGGAATCAGAAGTGCCATATAACGAGTTCGATGATACACATGCAAAAACGATTTACGGAAAGTCAAAAGAGGCAGGAGAGAAGTTCTTGACACAGCTTTCTAACCGTTTTGTTATTATAAGAAGCTCATGGATTTACGGCATAGGAAGAGACTTTGTGGATGAGGTGCTCTGGCATGTAGGAAGAGCAGAGTCAATGCAGGTGCCGAATAATCGTTATGCAGTGCCGACGAGTGCGAAGGAATTGGCAAAGGTGATTACATACTTTATTGACAACGATGCATTTGGTCTGTATCATGTGGTTTGCCAAGGAAGCTGTAGCAGATTTGAATTTGCTCGAGCAATCTTAGAATATTCAGGTAATGCGGGTAAGTTGGAACTGCTTCCTGTGGTATCTGAGAATAAGAGACGTCCGGCATATTCTGTTCTGGACAATATGATGATGCGTTTGACAGGCATGGAGGAACCGAAAGACTGGAGAGTGGCATTGAAAGAATATTTGGATGAAACTGGAGGATTGCAATAATGTCGGATAATAAAAATAAAAAATCAATGGGGCTTTCCACAAAAATCTTCATTGCATTGATTGTGGGAGCTTTACTTGGTGTGGGTATTCATTACTTCATGCCGAAAGGATATATACGAGACACCATTATTATTGAGGGTGTATTTTATGTGGTTGGACAAGGTTTTATCCGCCTGATGCAAATGCTTGTGGTGCCGTTGGTATTCTGCTCATTGGTATGTGGCAGCATGGCAATTGGTGATACCAAAACACTTGGTAAGGTTGGGGTTAAAACGGTTCTCTTTTACTTGTTTACAACGGCATTAGCAGTGGCAATTGCAATTGGAACTGCCTATGTGATTAACCCGGGAATAGGGCTTGATATGGAATCTGTGCAGAAGGCAGAGATGTCTACCACGGCTACCCAGACAAGCATGGTAGATACGATTTTAAACATTATTCCGAAGAATCCGATTTCCTCTATGGCAAGCGGGGATATGCTTCCGATTATCGTGTTTGCGTTGTTTGTAGGAATTATGCTGGCTAAATTGGGAAGCCGCGCTTCTACAGTAGCGAATTTCTTTAGTGAATTCAATGATGTTATGATGGAAATGACAATGGCAATTATGAAGGTGGCGCCAATCGGTGTGTTCTGCTTGATTGCACGTACATTTGCGAATCTCGGATTTTCTGCATTCTTGCCAATGCTAAAATATATGGGAAGCGTAACAACTGCACTTGTTATTCAGTGCTTTGTAATTTATCAGATTTTACTATTTGTATTCACAAGATTAAATCCGATGAAATTTATCAAAAAATATTCGCCGGTTATGGGATTCGCATTTTCAACAGCGACATCCAATGCGACCATTCCGATGTCTATCGATACCTTGCATAAGAAAATGGGTGTATCAAAGCAGATTTCATCATTTACTGTTCCGCTTGGGGCAACTGTGAACATGGATGGTACTTCGATTATGCAAGGTGTTGCAGTTGTATTTATTGCACAGGTTTATGGTATTAATCTATCACCGGCAGACCTTGCAACTGTGGTAGTAACAGCTACATTGGCATCCATTGGTACTGCGGGTGTACCAAGTGTTGGGCTTGTTACATTGTCAATGGTACTTGCATCCGTGGGGCTTCCGGTGGAAGGAATCGCGCTTATTATGGGTATCGACAGAATCTTGGATATGATGCGTACAGCAGTTAATATTACAGGTGATGCAGTATGTACAACCATTATTGCACATCAGGAAAAAATGTTGAAACGCGATGTGTTTAATCAAGACTAGAAGTAGAAAAGGAGTTCTTTATGATAGAAATCATAAGGAACTCCACTTTTTATGGAACTATTTTCGAAAATGTTGTCTTGTCAGTTGAGCTACTTTTCCGGATAAGAGGAATAGGGCAATTAAGTTTGGAATTGCCATCAGTCCGTTACAGGTTTCTGAAATGCCCCAGATCAAACCGAGGTCTGCTGTGGCACCTACAATCGCAATGCATGAATATACAACCATAAATGGTTTGATTACTTTTTCGCCAAAGATAAATTCAATGCATCGTGCCCCATATAATCCCCAGCCTAAGATGGTTGAGAATGCAAAACAGCAAAGGGCGATTGCGGTAAATATTGACACCCAATTTCCGTACGTAGAAACAAATCCACTAATGGTAAGCTCTGCACCGGCGTCCATACCATATTGGATGGCAGTTCCGCCACACAGGATGGTGAGAGCAGTTAAGGTACAAATCAAAATGGTGTCTGTGAACACTTCAAAGATACCAAATAGTCCTTGTTGCACCGGCTTATACGTATCCGCACAGGCATGTGCGATAGAGCCCGTACCAAGTCCTGCTTCATTTGAGAAAATACCTCTTGCTATGCCTCGTTTCATGCTGGTAAAGAAGTAGCCAACGGCACCACCCGTAACAGCAGCTGGGTTGAATGCACCTTCAAAGATCGAGCTAAATACTTCTGGAACTGAGTCTATATTGAGTAGAATAACACCAACGGCGAGAGTGACATACAAAAGAGCCATAAAAGGTACGAGTTTTTCGGTCACTTTACCAATACGCTTGATTCCACCAAGAAGAATTGCCCCAACTAAGATTGCAATAATGATGCCAAGAACTAAATTAAAGGTTCCAACAGAGGAGGCATCAAGAATTTTGTAATTCATTAAGGCTGAGTTAATAGCGGTTGTGATCGTATTTACCTGAGTTGCATTTCCTGTTCCGAATACTGCAAATACACCTAAGAATGCAAATGCGTATGCAAGCCAATGCCATCTGCGGCTCAGGCCATTTTTAATATAGTACATTGGTCCGCCTACATAATCCCCGTGTTTGTTTTTCTCACGGTAATGTACCGCCAAAGTTACTTCAGCAAATTTGGTGCACATGCCGAGAAGTGCAGAAATCCACATCCAAAATACCGCGCCAGGACCACCGATGGCGATTGCGCCTGCCACACCTGCAATATTTCCGGTTCCCACGGTTGCCGCTAAGGCAGTACACACCGACTGGAACGGTGTCATTGCACCGGATGAAGCCTCTGATTTTTTGAAGATGCGCCCAATTGTCATTTTCAGCGCATATCCGAATTTACGGATTTGAATAAAGCGAGTTTCCACACTGAGTAGAAGACCCACACCAATGATACATGCCATAGCCGGAACGCCCCAAATAAAATCGTTTACCACAGCATTTATTTTCTCTATTATTTGTAACATATGTAAAAACCTTCCTTTTTTATGAAATTATGTAAACAACTTCCTAATAATACCATGTGAATCATATTTTGTGTAGAGGAAACATGGTTTTTTGAAATTAACAGAACAAAATTTCTTATTAAATAAAAAAAGTGGTTGACTTTAACCACCATTTACGATATTATGAATAAGTCGTTTGGGGCACATTATTGTGTTCTGAATGATGGAAAGCCGGCGTGTCGGAATGGCAGACGAGGCAGACTCAAAATCTGTTGTGGGCAACCACGTGCGGGTTCAAGTCCCGCTGCCGGCATAAAACCATGTAAGTATCAGTATTTACATGGTTTTTTTGTTGTCATAAATCATAATATCTGAAATACATTTCATTTTACACTCGTAAGACTCATTTCACTAATTTCAAAGATATAACGTGTAAAGAAAGAGGGGAACGAGAATGTCAAATCAAAAAATCTCACTACAAAACCCAGATGTATTAACTGTGGCTGAATGCTTTGATGAATACATAAATCATTGCACCATTAAGAATCTGTCGGAGGAAACCATAAAACTATATCAGAATCAGTTTCGGGTATTTAAGGGAACATTAGATGATGAAGAAAAACTAATAAGTGATATAACGTCAACTGACGTAGACAACTTCATCTTATATCTGCGAAAAAATCATGTCTGCAATGATATTACAATCAACTCCTACCTCAGAGGTGTACGTGCATTTCTATATTTCGCAATGGAAGAAAATTATCTGCAATCATTCAAAGTAACAATCCCAAAAGTTGAAAAGAAAATAAAGGAAACATATTTAGATAGTGAGTTAAGTGTGCTACTCAAAAAACCAAACTTAAAAACTGCCACTTTCTCAGAATATAAGATATGGGTATTTTCAAATTATTTACTGGCAACTGGAAATCGCTTGTCGTCAGCACTCAACGTACAAATACGTGATTTGGATTTCGATAATCAACTTATACAGATTAACAAGACAAAGAATCGCAAGGCACAAATAATTCCCATGTCAGATTCTCTCTGTAAGATACTAAGAGAGTATCTGAAATACAGAAAAGGGGAATCAGATGATTACGTTTTCTGTAATACACGTGGTGCAAAAGGTGATTTGAGAACATATGAGGACATGCTTTCAGCGTACAACCGAAAAAGAGGTGTCAACAAAACATCAGCTCACCTTTACCGCCATACATTCGCTAAAAAATGGATACTGAATGGTGGTGACATATTCCGCTTACAGAAAATATTGGGACATAGTGACTTGTCAGTTGTAAAAGAGTACGTTCAAATGTTTGGCAACGATTTAACAGTGGATTTCCAAAAGTTCAACCCACTTGACCGCATGGAACTCAGCCACACAAAGCCAAAACTCGCACTGGCGAAATAGGAGGATAGAATGGAACACTACATTACAGATGAAATGTGCAATCAGCTTGAAACAGAGGGTTCAATAGAGTTAGTGCTGGCTGAAAAAGTGTTGTGGAAAATGCTGAGTGAGTTGATTGAAGAAAGCCAATACTTGCCAGTAGAAGAAAAGCTGTATGAAGTATTCGGGATGGTAGAAAAAGAATACTTCTATTACGGATTTAAAGAGGGCATACGATTCCTACTCAAATGCTTGTGACAGCGGAAGTACGGAAGTAAAAAACAAGGAAAATAAATATCATTCGCATTCCCGTAGGGGTGCGTACCCTTACGGGTAGCACAAAAAAGGGGCATGCGGGCTAAAGCTCCTCGCCCCACAACTTAAATAATTTAGATTAGAAAACTGTATATAAAAGTATATATAAGTTCAAAGGTGGTGGTGTAATGAAAAACAACAAAACAACTGGAAAATCAATTATAGAACTGGTACGTGAGGCAATAAAAACAAACAAGTTCCAACCAAAAGTAAAAGAATCAAGTGGATTGCCTGATGATTTAACAGATGAAGAAATAAGAGAGTTGATAGAAAAACAGATAAAGTAGTCCTTACTTTGAAAGAAAAGGAAAAAGCAGTTAAAACTTGCGTTTTAACCACTTTTTCCTTCCCTTTCGCACTATGGATTACTTTCTCATAGTTAACGTATGTAGTAATAGCGGATAAATTATTGAAACTACCTCCGTACCTCCGCCCTACTAGTCTAAGTGTCGAAATAACGTCCTAAGTACATCGACAGCCATTTCCTTTTCTTGTAGCGTTCTTTCATTTAAGAGCTGAGCAAGTTGGACTATGTATGTATCGTTGGATGACGATAGCGAATCAGCAAGCAGATAGTCAACAGTTACCCCTAAACGATTGGCTACTTTCACTAGGTTCTCCAATGTGAGATTACGCTCTCCCCGTTCTATCTGCCCTATGTATGCAGTGGTAAGGTCAATATCCTCAGCTAGCATTTCTTGAGTTAGATTCAGTTTTTGACGTTCTTCGCGAATACGTTTGCCTAATGTGATTCTGTCCAAAGTGTTACCTCCCTAAATGAAACTATCAGCATAATAGAATGATACAAGAATTGGAAAGAAATGAAAATCAACTAGAAGTATTATTGATATATGCTAATAGTTGTATTTTAAATTAAAACTTGTTATAATGTATTCATTGTTGTTAAAAACAACAGCAAGGAGATTGCGTATGAAAAAGTATCCCGTTGAAGTAAAAACAGTTGAAGAACTGGTGACAGAAGCAAATGAATTATTGAAAAATTCAACAGGTGAGCTGACTGAGGAAGAAGAAATTGAGGATGACGCTGAAGGTGGTTATTTTCAGGATGAAGATGATTAAATGTATTTCATGCAAAGGGATACTGAGGATATGAAATGTTTGAATAGAAATAAATACATAATTATGTGGAGTTATGAGGATAGAAACGGTCAGTTGCGTGGCAATGTTGAAATATTGGCAAACACAAGAAAAGAGGCTGAAAGAACATTTTATGAACTAAATCCGCCATTGATTTTCAAGGCACAAAACGGTCAGCGTATATACAATTTAAATGGTGGATATGTTTGTGAGTGCGTATTGACTTATGATGAATGGTTGAGCGAAGGCTCACCAGAGTATCTTTAGGAGGATGAACTATGTATTGTAGAAAGTGTGGAAATGAATTAGGCAACACGGATATGTTTTGTAGTAACTGTGGGGAAAGAATTGTTAGTGACAACGAGAATGTTGTATCGGTGAAATCTGTGAATAATGATGTGGAGTATGATGTAACAACCAATTCGCAGACAGAAGAAAGCAAATTTGACCGTTTTATGAAAAAGTCATTCTTCCAAAACAAGGAATTAACCAATGAAGTGCTTGAACGAGCTGGGAAAGTCAATGTTGTTGGAATTGTATTAATGCAATTGTTGGCACTTGCTTTATTGTTGTTATTTGATATTGAAATACCTAGTCTTGGAATAACTTTGTTTTGGTGGTGGTTTGATTGCTATGTACTAAAGAAACAAGGTATACGTGGCAAATGGAAAATATGGGGATTCATTTGTATTCCAGTTTATCTATGTATTAGAGCAAAGAAAACGAACAAAAAATACACTTGGGCTATTATTAGTATTTTGTTTAGTATTTTTGTAACAGTCTGTGCTGTTGTGAGTGAATTTTACGGAGGTACGGGAGTAAATCTCAATCAAAGTCTAGAATTTAACAAAGAAACCTATGAATACAGTGGATATGTTGAAGTTGATGGTTGGGACTATGTTGATGACTTGCGCATATATTTTCCGTTTCAAGGTACTTATACATATGAGGAAAAACCTGTTCGAGAAGTAGAGTCTTATACGACTCAAAAGACAATTACATATTCTGAAGGCTACCCTTGTTTTTTGTACAAAAATCCTATCCTGAATGGAACTAATGATGAAAGTATACAAGGATTTTACTATGTAGATAGTAAAGGGTACGTTGTGGAACTCTATCCGTATAATATATTAGGAGAACAAAGCGAAAACACCATCATACTTCCGCAAGGACGTTCAGAAATAATTAGCAAGGATGCAAATGAATCCAGAACAATGGAAACAGCGTATGAAACATATACTGTAACAACTGAAGCTGGAATATTTGAAAATTGCTTGTGTGTGATAACGAAGCAACATGGTTGGTATGAAGACCCCGATTTAGATTGGGGTAATGGAACAAGATATTACTATGCATATTATGCGCCTAATGTGGGATTGGTTTTAGAAATCACAAGAATGGAAGATACTTTTTCTGATGGAATACATATATCGCAAGAATTGATAAACATAACTGAGAATGTGATTTCTAATAAACAAGAGAACAATGAAAACCAAATTAGTTCAGTGGTTGAATATGATTACAATGGAACATCAGACGAACAGGTCCTAATTATGAAGCCCGTGACGAGAGCAATGCGAAGAGCAAAACCTACAGTATATGGGGGAATGGTATTCGGTGTGTCTATTTTGATTCTAACGAAAAAGAACATATAGTAGAAATAGAGGGTGACGATTCGCAAATCATCATTACAATTGATGATGGTGGTAAAGTTGTTATGCCAGTACATGGGATTGCAGAATCGAGGATTTATTCTTATTCCACAGAAGATGAAAAATATTATTTGGAATATGATATTGAAAAACTAACTATATATCTCAGCTGGGAAGGATATGAAGGAGAATGTATAACACTTCCAGATGAAGGAACAGATGCAGAGTATGAATAAATAAAAAATACAGCAATTATTATTTGTTGATATAATCAAACTACGGAGCTACGGAGGTAAAATAAGCATTTATTTTCATCAAGAAAATAGGTGCTTAATTTTTGCTTTGTTTATGAAGATGAATGTAAGAATATGAGCTATTCTTTTGTGCAAAACGTAGAATTTTTTCTTGAAATAGTTGTTGTAGGAATATGCTCAAATTTTTCACATAGAAAATTCTTGATTTTTTCCATAGATTTTGTGTCGTCAATTTTTCGTTTTCCATAGATTTTGTGTTTTGTGCACTTTTTTCAACTTATTTCTTAGGAAAATGGACATATCGCCTTGTATTATATAGAACCACACAAATGGTTACTTTATTTGAGTTTGGGAGGATATATCCATGAAAAAAACTGTAAGCAAAAAGGAAGATATGCAAAATGTAAATTGTAGCGGGGATACCTTGTTAGGAGTAATGCAAGAACTGAAATACAGAAAGACAAAATCCGAACTGTATGCCACTATTGACTACAATTATCGTCAAAAAAGTGTATCAACAAAATGCAGTGAGTATTACAACTACATTTCAAGAATGTATTATGAAGCAACAGATAAGTTTATTGATGAGGGAGACATCAAAAAGAGATTAAAGATTATTGAATGCGAGTTGCAATTTGACAGTAATCAAGATGAGTTGTATTCTGAACGTTATATGTTCGATAAAGGCGCATTACGAATAGATATGGCAAATGAACAACTTCAGTATATAGAAGTTAAAGATGAATGCTACAATATTCTTGATTGTGAAAGTGATAAGATGTTATTTTGCGGAGAATCAATAAGAGAGCCTATGGAAGTATTGTCAATGGAGACTGCCATTGAATTTGTTACAGGTAAACCTTTGGATAGCTTAGACACATATTTCAACCTTTCGCCTGATGATTTGTTTCTCTTGAAAACATGGCTAGTAACAAGTATGAATCCAACAATTTATACACCTATACTATTCTTTTTGGGTGGTGCAGGAACTGGGAAAAGTTCTATGCAGAATGTTATTGCTGATTTATTAGACCCTAGCACAAGAGGATTAATAAATTGGGACGATACGCCATTACAAGACTTGGCAATCATGCTAAATCGTTCGTATCTAGTTAATTTTGATAATGTTTCAAAAATAAACCAGCGCAAAAGCGATTTGTTGTGTCAATGTGTTACTGGCGGCAAGAAAAGTTATCGAAAAAAATATACAGATAGTGATGAGGTGGTTTACGATTTAAGAACAAGACTTACTATTTCAAGTGTCCGTAATTGTTTGACTCAAGATGATTTGTTAAGCAGAACTTTGTTTATTGATGTTCCTAAAATGTCTTCAAAAGCAAGAATCCGAGAAGATAAATTTTTACCTTTGTACGAACAAAACAGAGCACAAATAATGAGTGAACTTCTAATTGTGTTGTCAATTGCAATAGATAGATTTTCAGAGTGGGAGAAAACACACCAAGCTTATAATCGATTAGCTGGATTTGAGGTGTTTGGTTCACTAGTAGCAGATATTTTGGACGAAGAAAATGGATATGAACGCTTTATGAAAATAATGAAAGAGAAATATATACAACAAGCATTCTGTGAAGATAAGGATTGGGAGTTTATGAGATGTATGTTCGATGTATTAGAGGAGGACTATGAAGGTTGCTATGACGGTGGAATGAAGAAGCTGTATGATATAACATGTAATTGGATAATTGATTCTCCGAGTTGTCCTTATGAGGTGGATATATTTATGGGTTATGACAAATTTGCAAAAAAGCTACACGCAAAAGAAGAGTTGTTTAATAATCTAGGGTATGGAATTGAGTTTGGCAGATTATCCAAAGAGAATACATCTCGTGTCACAATTAACAAGTGTTTCTAGAGAGCGTTGAATCTGTGTGAATAAATATAGAAACCATTTAAGTTTTTTCTTAAATGAAACTTTAAGAAATTTCTTAAATGATAGAATCTATTTGAGATATTTTGACAAAACCATTTAAGCGGATTTTAAATTTTGGCTTAAATGGTTTATATCATTTTTATGTGTAACTGATTTTTGGCTAAAATAATTTACTCAAAAGGATTTACTTTTTCCTGCTTATCGTAAATAATTAAATTCATCAGAGAAATAGTATAAACTACTCGCAAGATTAAAGCATAGGAAAGTGGAATCTTACGAGTGTAAATGAAACAAAATCTGACGAGTATAAATGAGAAGTCTTGAATTTACAATGGTTTGGTGGTTGGCGTGTCGGAATGGCAGACGAGGCAGACTCAAAATCTGTTGTGGGCAACCACGTGCGGGTTCAAGTCCCGCTGCCGGCATTGAATAAACGAAGAGAGTGCTTAGAAATGTTTGTTTCTAGGCACTTTTTCTTTGTGTAAAAATTGATTTATGGGGTAGAAGTGGGGCAACTACGGTGTGGAAATTAAATTTGGCTTGTCACACCGTAGTAAATGGGTACCAATAACCAGCACGCGCAAACACAAATCAAAAAAACAGAGTGCACTCTAGACAAATCCAGAATCTTCTAGTAAAATATCCTTATATATAAGGAGAAGAATTGAAGGGAGAAGGTCAAATGAGTAATCTTACAGAAATCAGATGGCATGGACGAGGTGGCCAAGGTGCCAAGACAGCTGCACTTTTATTGGCTGACGTTGCATTTCAAACAGGAAAATATGTACAAGGTTTCCCAGAGTACGGCCCGGAGCGTATGGGTGCGCCAATCACGGCATACAATCGTATCAGTGATAAGCAGATTCGCGTACATTCGAATATTTATGACCCACAGTATGTGGTGGTAGTGGATGAGTCACTTTTGGAAACAGTAGACGTGACTAAAGGTCTTAAGAAGGACGGTGCCATTTTAATTAATACACAGCGCACGAAAGAGGAAATTATTCCACATTTAAAGGGATATGAAGGGGAAGTGTATATCATTGATGCTCACAAGGTTTCTATGGCAACAATGGGTAAATATTTCCCAAACACACCACTTCTTGCAGCGATTGTAAAGGTGGCAGGTATTATGGATGAGGAAACATTTTTACAGGAAATGGAAAGCTCATTCAAACACAAATTTGCAAGCAAGCCGGAAGTAATTGATGGTAATATGGCTGCACTTAAGATGGCAATGCAGGAGGTGCAATAATCATGGTAAGTGATGTAAATAAATTAGGCGTGAAAACAAAATGGCAGGATTTAACAGAAGGAATGATTATTGTCGGCTCCGGAACTTCTAAGGAGTTTAAGACAGGGGAATGGTCTTCCGTGAAACCTGAGTTTATTGAAGACAAATGTAAACAATGCTTATTATGTGTACCAGTATGTCCGGATAGCTGTATTCCGGTTAAGGATATGAAGCGTGGTGCATTTGATTTGGAACACTGTAAGGGATGTGGTATCTGTGTGAAATCATGTCCGTTCGGTGCAATTACAATGGAAGGGGTGAAATAATATGGGAAAAAGAGAACGTTTATCGGGAAATGAAGCAGTTGCAATCGCGCTCCGTCAAATTAATCCGGACGTATTCCCTGCATTCCCTATCACACCATCTACCGAAATTCCACAATACTTTGCTTCCTTTGTAGCAAATGGTCAGGTGGATACCGAATTTATTACTGTAGAGAGTGAACACAGCTCCATGAGTGCGACAATCGGTGCTTCTGCAGCAGGAGCCAGAGCGCTGACAGCAACATCCTCCTGTGGACTTGCGTACATGTGGGAAGAATTGTACATAGCAGCATCGAACAGACTTCCGCTTGCATTAGCATTAGTAAACCGTGCACTTTCCGGTCCGATTAACATTAACTGTGATCATTCGGACAGTATGGGTGCAAGAGATGCCGGCTGGATTCAGATTTATGCAGAAAATAATCAAGAAGCCTATGACAACATGGTGCAGGCTTTCCGCATTTCCGAGCACAAGGATGTACGCCTTCCGATCATGATTTGTCAGGACGGTTTTATTACCAGTCATGCGGTTGAAAACATTGAGTTGTTAGATGATAGTGAAGTGAAAAACTTTGTTGGTGAATATGAACCAGAGAATTATTTGCTCAATCCAAAGCAGCCTATGGCAGTTGGTCCTTATGCGATTACCGATTATTATATGGAAGCAAAACGCAATCAGGCAGAAGGCATGAAGCATGCTGTTGCAGTGGTAAAAGACGTGGCAAATGAATTTGCAAAAATCTCGGGCAGAGAATATGGTCTGTTTGAAGAATACTGCATGGAAGATGCAGAGAGAGCAGTTGTTATTATCGGTTCTGCAGCAGGAACAACGAAGGATGCCATCGATGCACTTCGCGCGAAAGGCGAAAAGGTTGGTCTTATCAAGATTCGTTTGTATCGTCCATTCCCGGCAGATGAGCTTGCAGAAGCTCTTAAAAATGTAAAAGCAGTGGCAATCATGGACAGAGCAGAAGGATATTGCAATCATGGCGGTCCACTTGGTGCAGATGTAATGTCGGCATTGTATCGTGCACGTTCACAGGCGCTGGCTGTGAATTACATTTACGGTCTTGGCGGACGCGACGTGCGTGTAGAAGATATGGAAAGCGTATTTGACGCATTAAAACAAATAGTAGAAGATGGCGATGCAGGCGAAACCTATCGTTATCTGGGAATCAGAGAGTAAGGAGGAGGACGAAATGGCATATAATTTTAAAGAAACAATGAATAAACCGGAACGTCTTGCTCCGGGACATAGAATGTGCGCCGGCTGTGGCGGTACAATCGCAGTAAGAAACGTGCTTCGCGGACTTCGCGAAGGCGACAAAGCAGTAATCGGAAACGCAACAGGCTGTTTGGAGGTATCAACATTTACATACCCATATACAGCATGGGAAGACAGCTACATCCACAATGCATTTGAAAATGCTGGCGCAACCTTAAGTGGTGTAGAAGGTGCATATAATGCACTGAGAAGAAAAGGGAAATTAGATGAAACCTACAAGTTTATCACCTTTGGCGGTGACGGCGGTACCTACGATATCGGTTTCCAATCCTTATCAGGTGCAATGGAACGTAACCACGATATGGTATATGTTTGCTACGATAATGGTGCTTACATGAACACAGGTATCCAACGTTCTTCGGCAACACCTATGTATGCAGATACTACAACCACACCGGTTGGAAGTGAGAGCAATGGTAAGATGCAGAACAGAAAAGATTTGGCATCAATTATCGCATCTCATGATGTTCCATATGTGGCACAGACTACCTTTGTGCAGAATTTTAAGGATTTACACATCAAGGCTGAGAAGGCCATTTATACACCGGGTGCTGCATTCTTAAATATCATGGCACCATGTCCACGTGGCTGGAGATACAACACACCGGATATTATGGAAATCTGTAAGTTAGGTGTGGATACATGCTACTGGCCATTGTTTGAAGTGGTGGAAGGTAAATGGATTCTCAACTATGAGCCAAAGAAGAAGCTTCCGATTGAGGACTTCTTAAGACCACAGGGAAGATTCAAGCATCTTTTCAAACCAGGCAATGAACATCTGATTGAACAGTTCCAGCAGGAAGTTGACAGAAGATGGGATGAGTTGTTATACAAATGTGCAAGGTAAGAAGTATAGAAACAAGAGACAATCTTTTTTGATTGTCTCTTTCCGCTTAGAAGAATTTTAGGAGTTAGAAAGTATGTTTAACGAGTTGACACAAAAAGACATAGACGACATGATGGCGGAGGTAGAGCATCGCAAATGTGTGATTCGAAAAGAATTATTAGAAGATGTGAAAACTGCCAGAGCACATGGCGATTTGAGTGAAAATTTTGAATATAAAGCAGCGAAGCAGGCGAAGAATCAGAATGAGAGCCGTATTCGTTATCTGGAGAAAATGATTAAGACGGCGATTGTTGTGAAGGATGAATCCAAAGACGATGAGGTTGGAATTAACAAGACGGTAGAGTTGTATTTTGAGGATGACGATGAAGTAGAGGAATTTAAAATCGTGACCACAGTTCGAGGGAATTCTCTTAAGAATCTGGTTAGTACGGAATCTCCTATCGGAAAGGCTTTGCTAGGACATAAGGTCGGCGACAGAGTGTGGATAGAAATCAATGCAAATGCGGGCTATTTTGTGGAGATTAAATCCATTCGCGCGGCAGCATCGGATGAAGAAGAGCAACTGCGTAAATTTTAGAAGTAATACTAATAAATTAGGGGCTAGTAATTACACCTGCTTTTAGGTATAATTGATATGTTAAAGGAAATTTACCCCAAGAGAAGGAGAATGATTCATGGAAATGTTATCAATCGAAAAAGAATTACAAGGCAACGCGTATCCAGGACGTGGAATTATCATTGGCAAAACACCGGATGGGAAAAAAGCAGTAACTGCATATTTTATTATGGGTAGAAGTGAAAACAGCAGAAACCGTGTGTTTGTAACAGAGGGAGAAGGCATTCGTACACAGGCATTTGACCCTTCCAAATTGACAGACCCAAGCCTGATTATCTATGCACCGGTTCGCGTGTTAGGAAATAGAACAATCGTAACAAACGGTGACCAGACAGATACTATTTACGATGGTATGGACAAGGAGCTTACATTTGAGCAATCTTTAAGATGCAGAGAATTTGAACCAGACGGTCCAAACTACACACCTCGTATTTCAGGGGTAATGCATATCGAAGCAGGGAAATACGACTATGCAATGTCTATTTTAAAGAGCAACAATGGTGACCCATCATGCTGTAACCGTTATACATTTACATATGACAATCCGGTAGCAGGAGAAGGACATTTCATTCATACATACAAGTGCGATGGAAATCCACTTCCAAGCTTTGAAGGAGAGCCAAAGCTGGTAAATATCTTAGACGATATGGATGCTTACACAGAATTACTTTGGAATAGCTTAAACGAAGAAAACAAGGTTTCTTTATTTGTTCGTTATATTGATATCGCAACAGGAACATACGAAACAAAGATTGTGAATAAGAATCAGTAATATAGTTAGGAGATACGGGATGAAAGAATTAGAATTAAAATATGGTTGTAACCCAAATCAAAAGCCTTCAAAAATTTATATGAATGAAGGGGAGCTTCCAATCAAAGTTTTATGCGGAAGACCAGGATATATTAACTTTTTAGATGCATTTAACGGATGGCAGTTAGTAAAAGAATTAAAGAAAGCAACCGGACTTCCGGCAGCCACATCATTTAAGCATGTTTCACCAGCAGGCGCAGCAGTTGGTCTTCCATTAGATGAAACATTGGCAAAAATCTACTGGGTGGATGATGTAGAAGATTTATCTCCACTTGCATGCGCATACGCGAGAGCAAGAGGTGCGGATAGAATGTCTTCTTTTGGCGATTTCATTTCTTTATCAGACGTTTGTGACGTTGCTACTGCAAAATTAATCAAACGTGAAGTTTCTGATGGTGTTATTGCACCTGGATATGAACCGGAAGCTTTGGAAATCTTGAAGGCTAAGAAAAAAGGAAACTACGCAGTTATCGAGATTGATCCGAATTATGAGCCGGATCCAATTGAGCATAAAGAAGTATTCGGAATCGTATTTGAACAAGGAAGAAATGAACTTGTAATTGATGATGAGTTGTTGGCAAATGTTGTAACAGACAACAAAGAGATTCCGGAAGAAGCAAAGATTGACCTTGCAATCGCACTTATCACATTAAAGTATACACAGTCAAACTCTGTATGCTACGCAAAAGGCGGACAGGCAATCGGTATCGGTGCTGGGCAACAATCTCGTATCCACTGTACACGTCTTGCAGGACAGAAAGCTGACAACTGGTGGTTACGTCAATCTCCACAAGTATTGGGCTTACAGTTTGTAGACAGCATTGGTAGAGCTGACAGAGATAATTCCATCGATTTATACATCGGAGATGAATACATGGATGTTCTTGCAGAAGGAACATGGCAGAACATTTTCAAAGTAAAACCGGAAGTGTTCACAAGAGAAGAAAAACGTGCATGGTTGGATAAGATGACAGATGTGTCTCTTGGTTCAGACGCTTTCTTCCCATTCGGTGATAACATCGAAAGAGCGCACAAGAGTGGTGTAAAATACATTGCTCAACCAGGTGGTTCCGTTCGTGATGACAATGTAATCGCAACATGTAATAAATATAATATGGCAATGGCATTTACGGGAATCCGTTTATTCCATCACTAAGAGAGGTAAGAGGAAGTCGCAAAACAATTTGCGACTTCCTTTTTTGTGCTACAAACGACAGGAATGTCAAAGAAAAAACAGTTGTATAATAAAACAAATAGTTATATAATAACAAGGTAGATTGTGCAAAAATTTGGCGCATAAGTCAAATAAAGGGAGGATTCACAATGGGAAAATATTTTGGAACAGATGGTTTCAGAGGAGAAGCCAACGTAGTTTTAACGGTAGAACACGCATTTAAAGTAGGTAGATTTTTGGGATGGTACTTTGGTCAAGAACATAAAGCAAAAATAGTAATTGGTAAAGATACAAGAAGAAGTAGTTATATGTTTGAGGATGCTCTTTCAGCTGGTCTTACAGCATCAGGAGCAGATGTTTATCTTTTGCATGTAACGACAACACCTAGTGTTTCATACGTAACACGTACAGAAGGCTTCGACTGTGGTATTATGATTTCAGCAAGTCACAATGCATTTTATGATAATGGTATTAAAGTGATTAACTCCAAAGGTCACAAGATGGAAGCGGAAGTAGAGGATAAAATCGAAGCGTACATTGATGGTGAATTTGGTGAGATTCCATATGCAACAAGAGAAAACATCGGACGTACTGTAGATTACTCTGCAGGAAGAAACCGTTACATTGGACATTTGATTGCTATGGCAACCCGTTCATTTAAGGATAAACGTGTTGGTCTTGACTGTTCAAACGGTAGCGCATCCACAATTGCAAAGAGTGTATTTGATGCACTTGGAGCAAAAACATATGTAATTAACAGTGAACCAGACGGAACGAATATTAACCGTAATTGTGGTTCTACACATATTGAACAATTACAGGCATATGTGAAGGAAAACGGATTAGATGTTGGTTTTGCATATGATGGCGATGCAGACAGATGTCTTGCAATCGATGAACAAGGTAATCTTGTAGATGGCGACTTGATTTTATATGTATGCGGAAAATATTTGAAAGAACAAGGCAGATTAAACGGAGACACAATTGTAACTACTATTATGTCAAACCTTGGTCTATACAAAGCCTGCGATAAAGTGGGACTTAAATATGAAAAAACAGCCGTTGGAGATAAATATGTATATGAAAACATGCTGCAAAATAATTTCTCTCTTGGCGGTGAACAGTCTGGTCACATTATTTTCAGCAAATATGCAACCACTGGTGATGGTATCTTAACCTCTTTATTATTGATGGAAGTAATGCTTGAAAAGAAACAGTCACTTTCCAAACTTACTGAAGATGTAACCATCTTTCCACAATTATTAAAGAATGTACGAGTTGCAGACAAAAAGACAGCAAGAGAAAATCCGGAAGTAAAGAAAGCGATTGAAAAAGTAACAGAAGAGCTTGGAGATAACGGACGTATCTTAGTACGTGAAAGCGGTACAGAGCCAGTAATTCGTGTTATGGTAGAAGCAGAAACAGATGAACTCTGTGAAAAATATGTAAAACAAGTCATTGATGTGATTTGCTCTGAGGGATTAATTGTAATTGATTAATACATCTATTAATAAGAGGCAGTTTGTCAAAAAAGACAGACTGCCTTTTTCGCTTTATAGGAAATTGCTTACTTTAGAAAAAAACAAAAAATTAGCCCATCAAAAAAGATGGGCACAAGAAACTAGATGATGATTAGAAGATATAAAAACCTTCAGCACCAATCTCATCATCAAACTCATCATCGAATTCAT
>JAZRQP010000086.1:0-2656 GCA_045649885.1 Faecalimonas sp. | reverse complement strand
TAAAGATGAGCACTGAGTAGGGCAGTTGGACTTTGCTGTCCGTCCGTCATGTTCTTGAGATATTCGGCGTAAGTAATGGTCTTCGAATGGTTGCCTTGCTGCAAGTAATGTTCGCAGAGAAAGAGTAAGGCATCGTGGTTGTCCGGGTTATTCTTTACTTCCTCCAATTGCTTTTCAAGCATTTCAGACCTTCTTTGAGCCTGTATGGCCAAAGAAGGGAGTAAAAAAAGTATAATCAGTAAATGCTTGAATTTCATACTCTTGTTTGTTTTGTTGTTGCAAAAGTAAAAAATAATATTGAAATTTTCAAGCGAAACACTTGCAGATTCAAAAAATAGTCGTACCTTTGCATCGCTTTTGAAACGAAGCACTTCTCTCAAAGAAGTTTTGGAGAGATGGCAGAGTGGTCGATTGCGGCGGTCTTGAAAACCGTTGTACTGCGAGGTACCGGGGGTTCGAATCCCTCTCTCTCCGCCGATAAGTGGATATACAAAACGTATATCCACTTTTTTTATGAACATTATCCTTCTTATATTGTTGTTTTGAGAAAAGAACAGCAATGAATAGATATGAATGGAGAGTAAAATGGGAATTGATAATCCTGTTGTTGATTGTCATTCTTATCATGGTTTTGTGTATGAATTCTTAAAAATAAACGGAGTTTTTCAGTGTTATTTCAGAATTATGCCTTTTCTTTGTAGGAAGAAAAGGCTTTTTTTATGAAAATACTGATAGTTGAAGACGAACCGGCATTACGCGAACTGATTCAGAGTTCATTGGAGAAGGAAAGATATGTTACAGAGGTTGCTTGTGACTTTGATTCTGCACTTGACAAGATAGAAATGTATGATTACGATTGTATCTTGCTCGATATTATGTTACCTGGTGGGAGCGGATTGGAGTTGCTCAGTCATTTGAAAGAATTGCGTAAGAAAGAAAATGTTATTATTATATCAGCCAAGGATTCGTTGGAAGACAAGATACTTGGTTTGGAATTAGGTGCCGATGATTATTTGCCCAAGCCTTTCCATTTGGCCGAACTATCGGCACGCGTAAAAAGTGTTTTGCGCAGGAAGCATAGAGATGGAGAGCATAGTATACAGGTGGGCAATGTCCGTTTATTGCCCGATACATTTCAGGTATGGGTAGAGAAGAAGCAACTGGAACTCAGCCGTAAAGAATACGATATTTTTCATTATTTTCTCAATCGTCCTAACCGTATGGTCAATAAGAATACTTTGGCGGAATCCGTGTGGGGTGATCACATCGACCAGGTGGACAACTTCGACTTTATATATGCACAAATCAAGAATGTACGAAAGAAACTGAAAGAAGCAGGTGCAAGTATAGAAATCAAGGCTGTATATGGTTTTGGGTATAAATTGGTAGTGGAATAAAATAAGGAGAGGAGTGTATGAAACTATTTTATCGGGTATTGATTAATCTGTTGTCTGGTATTTTCATCGTCTTGCTAGGATGGGCGGTAGTGTTCTATATGGGCATGATGGCAGAGATAAACGATGAGGTGGACGACTCGCTGGAAGATTACACCGAGTTGATTATCATTCGTTCGTTGGCTGGGAAGGATTTGCCTTCGAATGATAGTGGGTCGAACAACCAATATTTTCTGAAAGAAGTGAGTTCTTCTTATGTTCTTTCGCGACCTGCCATCCATTATCGGGATACCATGGTTTACATTGCTGAGAAAGGAGAGACAGAACCAGCACGTATTCTTACTACTCTTTTTAAAAATCAAGATGGACAGCATTTTGAGTTGTCTGTTTATACCCCTACTATCGAAAAACGTGACTTGAAAGTTGCTATATTCTATCTTTTAGTTGGACTTTTTACTACTTTGTTGATAGCAATTCTCCTTATTAATATATGGGTATTCCATCGTAGTATGAAGCCTTTTTATCGTTTGTTGGGGTGGCTGGACAGCTTTCGTCTGGGTAAGAAGAACGAACCGTTGAATAATCCTACTCAGGTAACGGAATTCCGTAAATTGAATGATGTTGTGATGCGCTATGCTGTTCATAGTGAAGAAATTTTTGAACAGCAGAAACAATTTATAGGTAATGCCTCGCATGAATTACAAACTCCACTGGCTGTCTGTCGGAATCGTTTGGAGATGCTCATGGAAGACGAAACTTTGAGTGAGCAACAAATGGATGAAATCATGAAGACTTATCAGACTTTGGAATATGTAAGCAAACTTAACAAGTCTCTTTTGCTTCTTTCCAAGATAGACAATAGCCAATTTGTAGAGACTATGCCGATAAGTGTCAATGAGGTGTTGAATCGTTATGTCGGTGATTTTAAAGAAGTGTATGATTATCGTGATATTTCACTTGATATTCAACAAGATGGGGAATTCCGGGTAGTAATGAGTGAAACCTTGTCTGTGGTATTGGTTACTAATTTATTGAAGAATGCTTTTGTGCATAATATAGATGGGGGTACTATTGGTGTCAAAATCAATTCTACATCTATTCGTATTGGTAATACAGGAGCCGATATGCCGTTGGACGAGAAGCGCATTTTCGAGCGTTTCTATCAAGGTTCCAAGAAAAAGGAAGGTTCTACCGGTTTAGGATTGGCCATTGTTGATGCTATTTGTAGGCAGAGTGGTTTGCAAGTTCGTTATCAATTCTTC
>JAZRQP010000085.1:0-8542 GCA_045649885.1 Faecalimonas sp. | reverse complement strand
CCTTCCTCTTAAAATCAACCTTTATCTTTTAAGTCCGAAATATAGACTTTTTTGCTTTCAATTGCTTCAGAGAGTAATTTTCGTGCCGTTTTGTTTTCTTTAAATATTTCAGCAATACCAATCTTGTACTCAATCACCACGTCTCTGTGTTCTTCTCTTTCGTCCAGTCTTAACCGGAACAATCTCATGATATCTTCAACAGTAATGTAATCTGAATCTTCTGTCAGCAAAATAAAGCTACCATTGCCATTATAAATATACTCAGTTTTTGATTTTCCAAAAGCTTCTTTTAGGTAGTTTGTGAACATCTTTATAATTTCATCACCTACAGTTCTTGAATACTCTCCGTTGATATGAAGCAAATTAGATATATCAACCATACAGTAAACAACTCCGTCATCAAGAAGTTTTTTATCTTTGGATTTTAAATATTTATCAAAATATGCTCTGTTGCTAAATCCCGTAAGGTGATCTGCATAGAAAATATAATTTATAATATCGGCTGCTCTTCCCAGTACAATTGCGCCTCCGCAACAAAGAACTACAAGGAAGAAAAATGCAATTGCAGTATAAAGTGGTACATTCACACTTTCTTTTACAGATGCTGATGATAATACTGAAATATAACTTGCGCCAAGGTATTTATTATATTCATCATTTGTTTTCGTCGTAATATCGTACAGAATAGTCAGTTCATCGAGAAAAGTATTGATTTCTTTTTCAACTTCTTCTCTAACAGCAGCGTATTCTGCGTTACAAAGCTCTGTGCACGTTAAATTAGAAGTGGCGCAGGCACCGTTACAATTACCTGTGCACTTTGTGAATGTATCTAAAATATATCTGCAGTATGCAGAATCAATAATTGCATGCTCTTTGCTTTCCCTATGGTCTCTCCAGCTGTAAATCAATTCATCATATGTTACGGTCTGGTCACCGAAGTATTCCTGGAGATCTCTCTCGTGAAGATCGTCAAGAATATATTCGTAGGTAATATTGGTGTTTCCCGATTCTCTCATTTTGTTGACGTAAGCCTCGATTACTGCAACAACATCTTCAACAAGACTTTCTTCCTTTGCATTAGAAATATTATTGTTGTCGATTCTCGTCGTATAGTCGGAAATAAGCACCGATTTGTTTTTTGTCACTTGATACTTATAAATCTTTGAAAAAAGGGCTGAGACCTTAACCTGTCTTAAATAGTTAAAATCATCAACAAGCTCATTAAAAGACACCCCTGTTTCTGTTGATCTATAATAATTATTCTGTTCAATTCTCTGATACAAGGTAGTCACAGTGTTCTCAATACTCGTATCAATCTGCTCCATGATTTCAATAAAATCATAATCATTTTTATTCAGATTTTCGATAGTGTTGTTTGCTGGGGCTACGTTTACATACTTCTGGCTAAATTGTTCGAAATATACATCCAGTGTTTCATCAAGGATTGTTCTTGCAAATTCTGCCCCTTCATCGCTTGTTGCAGCAAAAGAAACAATAAATGTGCTCGGTTTATATATGTATTCTTCCCCAACTTCAAGCATGGCATCTTTTTGTGCCACCTTATCTTTATCCTCAACCGGAGTTATATAGATTCTGGATATAAGACTGTCAACCGAATAAATACCTGTAAGCCCCAATTTGTCAACAACTTTGGACATTACCGCAGATGATTTTATTTCGTTTACATCCAGCTTACCTCCGTCAGGTGCAAGTCCTTTTTCCGCTTGCTCGTCATTATAATGGATAACCTCCGAAGCTATATAGTTATTTGACGCTGAAAGTTTATAATAAACAGCACCGGTTGCCAAAAGACAGATAACAATTATCAGTGGCAGAATTTTCTTTAAATATCTAAAAATTTGAAATTTTTTCATTGTCATCCTCCCTCTGATAATTTATGCCTTTTTAGGAAATCTCTTCGAAATCCGACGTAACATAATCATTCCATATGTAAAAGCAGCAAACAATACAAGCGTTTTTAGTTCATTCATAAGCGAATTTCCGTAAATACTCACTGCGATACACTGATTCATTTTATGATTGGAATATTCTCTGCCCGCTTTTATAGTTTCTTTTTCAAAGCCCTTGATAATCTCATAACTCGAGTCTATGAGCGAATCTGCAGACCCCTGAAGTTGTGATCCGCTGCTATTGGAAGACATCTTATTAATCACAAGGTTATTATCCATAATTTCTTTTTCATTAGACGCTACATAATCACTGAAGTTTGTAGCCATAACAGACAGTTCATCAACGCCGACCTTTGTTCGGCCCATATAATATTTGCCTTCCTCATCCCATGTCGGAACAAGTACGATTCGTGTCATCTCTTCACTGTACATATCGATTGCCTGATTGCAAAGGGTATAAGATGCAAAGTTTTTCTGGCGGTCAAAATCAACATTTTTGTTTTGATACAATAACCTGTCAACATATTCCTGTCCCTTTCTCACAATGCCGTTTTGCAAAATGAGTGACTTTAAATTTTGGTTAATCTGAGTCTCTTGGAACTGATATACCTTTCCCGCAATGGAATTAAATGTGCTGCCGTTTTCTGTGACAAAACTCGAATTTTCTTCTGCCATGCCATACAAATAATCAAGAAGTGCCGTCGTTTCCTTATCCAAATACGCCACTATATCCATATATTCCATTTTCTCAAAATCAGGCTTTTCTGCATCCAACTTGAAATTATCGGTATATTTCTCTATGTAATGTTCCTTGTATGCTGCCGCAACTAACTTAATAACATTCTCGGAATCAAGATGGTATGTGTCCTTTGACGCATGGTATTCCACCACAAACTCGGTGGAGATATGATACTGTGATTCATCCTCAACGCCACCTTGCACGCAAGGGTAAACTGTAAGACAATTTTTAAGTTGTTTTACCGTGACATTTTTTAGAGCACCCTTTTCTATGGCTCTTTCAACAACTTCGTCACTGATAATTTCTGCCATATTGTATCTGGTACCGTTGGAATTTTGCGCCTGTGATGCTTCAGAATAATTCAATGAAATAACTGCATGAACAGACTTCTTAAGTTCAAAGTGATTGAAAATTCCATATGTCATCGTAATAATAAAGCACAACAGAATAACCCACGCATTCAAATATTCCGCCGTTTTAAAAATCTGTGTACGTTCTGTGCGGTTTACATTTTTAGAGCGAAGAAATATCCTTGCTACTGATGCCAACAATAATGCACACACGATTATAATGATTGATTTTTGAAGTATTCCAGTAACCATTTTTCGTCTTTCTCCCTAAATTAAAATTTATTAATATCGATAATAACCAATTCTGGCTGATTATTTATACGAAGAACATTTAGATTTTCAAGACCAGAGCTCACGATGAGTGGTCTGCCGGCAACATCATATCTGCCATAAACAAATTTGTCACTTCGTTCAGGAAATAACCCTCCCTCTTTGGTAAACATCGGACCAAGGATAGGGACACGTACAACTCCACCGTGCGTATGTCCACAAACCATTAAATCTCCCCAAAATTCAGGCTGAAACTCCTCAAAAATATACGGCTCATGAATTGCGGTAATCTTAAGGTTATCCATATCTTCATAGATATAATTCTCAAAACTTTTCCCTGAATAAGACCAGAATGAAGACGGATTGGATGTTAAAACACCGTACACATCAATTGTCGTAGATTTCACCTTGATTGTGTCCTTTTCATTTTTCAGAACCTTTATTCCCGCATTTTCGAGTTCTTCCTCAAATGAATCTTGGACTTTCAGGAGTGCAGATTCATCACGATTGTTCCTATCAAACCCAAACTCCTCATCAAGTTCCTTTTCTTTTAATGGGAAATTATAAATACCTTCCACTTCATTGTTACCATATATGTAATATGACGGAGCAATTTTTGACAACTCCCCTGCCAAATCTACAGCATAATCAAGATCAGCTTCTACATAATCAACAATGTCTCCAGTGCAGATTATGATATCTGGTGCTAATTCTTCAATACGCTTCAACAGCTGTTTGTTATTTTCGCCATAAGAACAGGTGTGTAAATCTGATACTTGTATCACACGTATCTGGTTGTTCACTTTAATACTGCTTGCACTGTAAAAAGTTTCCCTAAAATTTCTGTTCCCAATATAATTACCCAAGATAACAATAATAGCTATTGCAAAACAAACAAAAAACATACCTGTCACAAATAATCTTAGTGCCTTAATATTCTTTTTTTTCTCAGTATTTAAAACCTTTTTTCTTTTTCTTATTTTTATTTTTCTTCTTTTGCCAATTATCGAACGAACACAATATTTCAGGGCTTTCTTACATTGTTTTTTAAACTTTTTAACACGACGCGTTCCATAATAAGCAAAGAATACTTTCTTCCCCCGAATCTTCTCAATCTCAAACTCATCCACCCAGTTATCATATATTTCAGGTGCTACTAATTCTTTAAATAGTTCCTTTATCTGTTGCGTATATTGTTCGATTTCTTCCACGTTATTTCTATTATCCATATTAAACAAACCTTTACTTTTATTTTTTATAAAGCTCACATGTGGACTCTGCAACATCCTGCCAGCTATATTTGTTTAAAATAAATTCATCTACACCTTCTCTAAACTTTCCCACAAATTCACTGTCATCACACAGCGTCTGAAGTTTTTCAGCTAAATCTTCAGCACTTCCCCTTTTAAAGTAAATTGCCTTGTCTTCAGCTACTGATGTGTTCTCAGGAATATCGGAACACAAAAGTACATTCTTATATGCCAGTGACTCTAGAAGACATAAAGACATACCTTCAAGGTCGGAAGGCAATACCGTTATATAGGCATTTGAATATATTTCTCTTAAAATATCACCAGATACAAATCCAGTAAAAATAATATTTGGATTGTCCCCGGCTTTTTCTTTCAGCAATCTCACATAGTCGTCAGTATCACTTGTATCTCCCGCAATAACAAGCTTTTTATCCGTTGTGATTTTTTCAAATGCATCAATTAGGTAATGAATCCCCTTTTCTGCAGTTAATCTTGAAACAACAGATATGTATCCATCTTTTTGAAGTCCATACCTTTCTGTAATCAGTTCTGCATCTTTTCTTTCCGGTCTATTGATTCCGTTGTGAATAATTACCGTGTCGCGGTTATACGTCTGTTTAAAATAATCGTAAGCAGCCTGACTTAACACAATCACTTCGTCTGCATATTTTGCAAGAATCTTTTCACCAAATTTTATATACTTGGATGCAAATCCCTTGCCCCATTTTTCTCTCTGCCAGTCAAGTCCGTGAACCGTGGCAACACATTTTTTACCAAAAAGCTTCGGAATCCACAATGCCGCACAGGGACCTTCTGCATGAAAGTGAATCACATCGTAATCCTGAAAGGAAGCAGATATTGCCGCTGTAAATGATGCAATCATTGCAGCAAATCCACGAATATTCAATGTCCATGCATTTTTAATTTTGACACCCTTATACATGTTGTTCTTTACTGTGCCCACATATTCATTTTCAACCTTATCCGATGTTCTGTTATAACAAGTAACATCCAATCCCATTTCAACCAGCATCGGACACAGTGTTGTAAGAACATTTTCTATTCCACCACGTCTTGACGGAACAACCTTGTGCCCAATCATAGCAACTTTCATTTCCTTCACCTCAAACTTGCATTATCGTCCGGTAGCTGTAAGCATAACTATCGGTGTCTTAAGCATAATTATCAAATCATTAAGATATGTTCTTGTTTGTATGTATTCGATATCCATTTCAACCCATTCTTCGAATGGAACATCATTTCTGTTCTTGTGAATCTGCCAGGTGCAGGTGATACCGGGAGTAACAAGAAGACGTAACCTTTGATAATCAGTATAAAACTGAACCTCTCTTGGAAGTGGCGGTCTCGGACCTACGAGAGTCATATCTCCCTTGAGCACATTAAAAAATTGCATGAGTTCGTCAAGAGAAACTTTTCTTAAGAACTTTCCGACTCTGGTTATACGCGGATCTTCCTTCATCTTAAATACTGGCCCATCCATTTCGTTCTGTTTTACCAAATTGTCAATTATTTTATCCGAATTTGGTCGCATGGTTCTAAATTTATACATATAAAATTCTTTTCCATGACGGCCCACTCTTATCTGCTTATAAAACGGCCCAGCACTCGGATCATCAATTACTATAATGATAGCAATTATAATCATCAAAGGTAGGAAAAACAACAAAATCAATGTTGCGAAAAAGACGTCAAAGATTCTTTTCTTCTTCCAATAGGATGCATATGATTTTTCAATAATTGCTTCTAATTTTTCTCTTGTTCTCTCGTCAACTTTGTCCCGTTCAATATAAGGCATTACAGCACACTTCTTTCTAATATTTTCATTACAGAATCAAATTCTGTTTTTCTGTTTTCTGATAAATAAAATTTATGAAATACGATGTTTTTATTTTTTAAATCAATTTCATTCTTATTTAAAAACCCCGGATGGAATAATACTTCTATATCCTTACCGCATCTTTCTGCCATTTTGATGTACTCCGGCAAAATTTTACTAACTCTTTTTTCATCCATCTGTCCTGAAAAGAGAATTCCAAAAAAATACGCTGTGGGTATTTTGTATCGCTTAGCCTGTCTTTTATTAAATAGCCATAAGAATTTGAGAAGCCATTGCTTTATAATATTTATTCCGCTATACGTAAAGTACAGCGAGGGATTTTTTATATATGGCAACAAAGGTTCATTCGGAACCCTCATATACTCCAAATTTATTGTTTCGTCTCTCAAAACCCTGAGTAATGCTTTAAATACAGCTGGAATCATATGTGTATGCTGATGGCTGTCGATACAAAACGGTATGTCTTGGGGCAAAATGTTTTTCCAGTACAATACCTGGGCTTTAATTTCTTTATAAATTTGTTCCTCAAACTCCTTGCCATGAAATAAATTGAGTTTCAAGAGTCCACCGAAGGTGTGTTTCAAATTACCGTTTTTGTCTGCAATCAAATTGATTTCATCAGCATCTGCCATACACTTTCCCTCAACAAGGTTTAGGTGTAAAGAAATTCTAATATTTTTATTATTTAATAATTTGTGTAAATCCACCTTTTCAAAGTTTGGAAATACACTAACCTTATTCAATGCACCTTCATCTATGCACTGTTGTATGTGCATGGATGATATATCATTGAGTCCATAATCGTCAGCACAAATATATATCACTTAATTTTCACCCTCTGTACCAAGTTTAATAATTACAATATCATCTATAATTGCCACACAATCCTTTGATGGCCATTGCTCCATAGATTTTACCTCTTCTCTTTTGGCGAGTTTCTTCTTCTCCTCACCGCTTACAAATTCATAATCCTTTTCGCAATAGTCTCTCAAAGCACTGCATAATACACTTTGTCCTACTGTTTCATCATCCGCACGAATGATATATCCGTCTGTTATTCCGGTAATATTCGGCGTAAGATTGACGCTATATGCTTCACTATTATCAAGCGCACCAAGCACAAGAATTTTATTACAATCCTCAACTCCCGGTTCCTGTTCTATACGGTCTGCTATACGTATCAAAACCCCATAGGACTTTTCGTATGCCATTTGCGCCTTGTGATAACTTACATTGGATATCACAACTTGATTCGCGATAATTGTCAACGCTGTTAACAATATAATCCAGCATTTGATGTGGGAATGTCGTTCATCGTTATCTGCTCCTCTTTCATAAAGTATTAGGAAAAACAGATAAAACACTGCATATCCCATAAGCATCAAATTATGATAGTCAATGCCCGCATTTATAAATGCAAGTGCTCCTGCTCCAAATATAAGCATTACACTTAGTATGATGACCATAATAAGGTTTACATAATTTTTATATAGCCTATTTATTACGATATATTTCAAATAATGAGAAAGCGTAAATGCCAAAACAAAAATATTGAGAACTAAATATAGGTTTATCCCCTTTGACACATCAAAGAAACAGTGAATAAATGTTTGCTTTATTGAGTAAAGGGAGCCACGTATATCAATTGCCGATAATGAGGCTGACGAATTAATTCCCTGATAATCAAGCAAGCCTACAGAAAAAATGCTGAGAATTACTTTGAGTATCATGCTGTATAGTACCACACCTAAAAGCCCTGTCAAAAGCATTGTCACGCTCTTTTTCAAAATAATACGATAAGATATGTGTTCGTAAATGATTTCGTCAATCAATTTTAGTAAAATCAGCATGATTGTTACAGTTATGTACGCCTGATAAATCCCTGTTGATAGAGCAATCAGTACCGCCGAGAGAATAAACTTCGGTTTCTCCTTCGTCATATATAGCGCCGCAAGCGTTGAAAGAAAAAACGCGATACTGTAACCATCCGCCACGTAGTTATACATCATAACCGAAGTGACTGTCGGAAACGAAACAATGACTGCACCTATGAAAAAAGCAGTGATTTTTTTCTGCACATGAAGTATTCTGCAAATACATACAGCACTCAAGGCGTGAAATACAATTGCTATGATACCGTTTAAAAAGGGCAAGTCATAAAA
>JAZRQP010000084.1:0-18110 GCA_045649885.1 Faecalimonas sp. | reverse complement strand
GGATACAATTGGATACCATTTATCCACGCCTTGCATGCGAAGCCTCAAACAAATCTGATCCATCATTTTGGTCTCATCCAAATAGATTAAAGAATCCTCATATTCCAAACTTCGCTTGTAGGCAGCATAGCAAGCTCCCTTGCTATATAAATTATTGCCAAGAAATGCTCTTCTCCCATTGCACAGCACTTTGAGGGACTGTGGATACCAGTTGTTTTCAAAGCCTTCCCCTACTAAGAACACGGAAGAGACCAACTTCTTATCAAACACGCCCTGTACAAACTGTTTGAATTGAATATCTGCCTCCTTAGCTCTGTCCACATTTAACACCGGATATACGGCAGCCAACTCTTCCATTCTTGCGCTTGCCACCTCATCAACGGTAATAAAAGCATCCCTGCCCTTGCCATATCCCGTACGCAGTTTGCGCAGCATATAGGCTTTTACCTCATGGCGGTCACAATGGAACAAGGCCGCCTCATATTGCCACAATTCCTTCGGCTGATAAATCATAAAGTTGCAAAAGCTCTCTTTGTAATCCTGTACATAAACGTTATCCTTATCAATACCCATGCGTTTTGCAATTCCTTTTAGCATACGCACAATATCCACATTTAACTCCGGCACAGTAAACACAATCTGTCCAATGCTTTCAAATCTGCTCAAGGAGTTTTCAATAAACTCCCTTAGCAAATGTACAATCTCATCACTTTCATGCCGAATTGCTCTCATATACAAGTTGTGGGCAGAATATGCGATTGTCTCTAGCGTTTGCGGTTCTTGGTTCTCTTCATGATAATAGCTGATCTGGCAATATCTTTCATTCAATTCATAGCCTATGATACTATTTGACATATCACACGTCCTCCTCCCTGTACATTAATAAGTAACAAATATCTCTTCTGCAACCTGTTCCTCTTTTCGGTAGTGTAGCATGGACTCATACTGCTTTTCCTTTGACAAACGTGAAATCAAATTCAATCTTCCATATTTGCCATCTTCATAAATAATATTTTCTTTTCTGCATCTTGCCTTTTCACTGACAATCTGCTTGTCCTTACTATCCTCTACAAAATAATATTCCAGAGTTTCCCCTTCATATAAAACAAATTCTTTGACATAAACGCCATCGTAGATTGGAAGCAAGGTCTCCGCATATTCTTCGCCAGCCATCTCATCCAACCGCAAAATGCGATAAACAATTTTGACCTTTCCACCCAAACGGCTTCGATAGTCCACCATAACCTTGTCGTAACTCTGCGCTTCCTTCAACCATTTTGCAGGGTACTGCAAATAGAATGGAAATACCAAACGTTTGCGGCTCATTTCTGCAAAATATTCTTGCAGCAAGGCTTCCATTGCCGGTTCTACTTCTTTTCCAACATAATATTTCAGGATTGCCACCTTACAAATATCTGCAAGATATTCTTTTTGCGATAATTCTTGGAGCATAATACGGACAATATCAGCCGGCATTATTCGGTTCTGCACTACATACATCCTTGATACATAGGCAAGGTACGCCTGTTTCAAGCGGAAATATGGTCGTCCTGCATAATAATCCTCAAATATTTCTTCCTCTTGGAACATCACCTCAGAAAAAAGCATTTGCGTAATAATACGCTCTGCAATCGCCTTTGCACTTACGCCATACTCTTTTGCCTTCCGCCAAACCATCTTCATGTCCCGTGTGGCGCCGCAATAGTACTGTGCCAAATAGGTCAACACAGCCTTATCATAAAATCCTTCCTTCACCAATTCAAAGCAGAGATGCAACAAAAAATCATCCTCTATCTCTTGCTGTTCCCTTACCCGTTTCGAGCACAGAACAAAGATGTCCTTTTTCTCAAAGGCATCCATACCGTATTGCTTCAGATTTTCATAACTCAATTCAATAGCTGACTCCATCTGCTCTGATGTGGCGTGTATCGTCTTACGCTGTTTACAAAGCTCTAAGTAGCGCATTTCATAAAACAATCTTCTGGTTTCGTATGGAATGGAATCCACATAACGTCTGCCGTTATCCCCTTCCCAAACGATTCTTGCCTCTTTATTGTATAAATAAATCTTTGCACCATATTCCGCCTTATATGCAACCCTTTGCCTTACGCTTCCATCACTTTCAATCACAAGGACGAACTTCATCCCCTTGACCTTCGTTGTAATATGATACGCGTGGCACACATCATACAAAGCGTCCAACTCATCCAAAGCGATGGTGTTTGGATTAATCAGTCGATTATAAATCACACGCAGCGAATCATTGATATGACGTTTTAGAAGCTGCTCTGTGGCAAACACCTTCATTTGCTCAAAGTATTGCTTATAAATTTCACTATCTTCCTGTTCAAAGTTGAGAATATTTTCATACAACAGTGCGGTTCTTCGATAATCCAAATTAATGCCACGAAGGAAATATAAGTAAACAATTCTTGGGAATGCCCCTTGTATACGTTCCGGATTCATGGACATCATATAGTATTCGTAAAGCTGGGCAATCTTCATTTCCTGCTTCACCGCCATCTCATACCATCTGAAATATTCACTTGACGTCTTATTTCCCTTAATTAACTGCATGCAAATAGCACGAAGAATATCCGGTTCCTCATACATCTTATATGCTCGCTCCAAAATACGAAGGAGCTTCGGGTCATACTTCTTCTGCTGACACACCAAATCCGCCATATGAAGCGCCAGTTCTCTGGTAATCATGTGATACTTTGTAGCAAAATTCAGAATTTGCATCTCAAAGGATTCCAATTTGCGTAGCAAAAGTACACGCTCCTGGAAACAAATATAAGCTTCCGCGTATAGTAAAATCTGATTCGCACCATTAAAGAACTGCCTTTCCAGCACTCGGATTCTGTCATTGTAATCCCGATACTTCGTATCCAAGTTTATAATCATACAAAGCAACGGCCAGGAGTACGGGTGCTTCATGTACACACGATAAATCTCCTCTAAGACACGATTCGTATGCAGTGTATCCTTCTTTAACAATGCAGTTAAAAACATATAATAAGCGCTAATCTCCGGCTTGCGGCCAATGACAAACTTAGAATAATTGCCGTTATCCAAGATCCATTTGGCCTCTTCTTCCCTTCTGCTGCGCAGATAGATATGAGACTTCAAAAGCTGATAATATTCACTGTTCGGTTCTAACTCAAGCAGCTGGTCTACACGCTTAATCGCCTTTTGTGACCAATCACTGACACCTATCTTACCGGAAATAAATCCCAGGTATTCCTTCAGGCCCTGTCCTGCAATCATGCCCTTCATTCCACGCATTTCATCACGCTTAGCCTCTTGGTGCACGGTCACTTGAACGCTTAATGTCTCGTATGGTGTAGCAACTAAAATTTTTCCGTAGTTATAACCACTATGCAGTTTTTCCGCATGGATAAAATATTCCAAACGGTATGTATTGCCCACAAAATCATCGGTAGACACTTCCTGCGGTTTCACTTCAAGGAAATCTCCCATGGTTTCAAAAGTGACCTTCTCATATCCCCATGTGTTCTTGCGAATGTCTATCCAAGCCTTTTGTGTTTCCAAGATATTATCATAGGTGATTTCATCCTGTTCCAAAGTCAGATAGATTTTTTCCTTCTGCTTAATTCCAACGAGGAATTCTTCCAATGCCTGCTCATCCAAAGACCACTTGCGCATATTTTCATAAAGATTTCTCACTCGTCTTTCTTCATACTTCAGCACATCATAAAATTGTCTGGAGCGGAACAGACTCTTCGCTTCTGAGAAATCCTGAATAGCCAATTTTTTGAAATCTGCAAGTGTCTGAATCTTTCCGTAAGCAGTCATGATAAACGGCTTTTCTATCACCACATCAAACTGCAGCTCAAATTCACCGCCGTTACATACTACCGTGAATTTCCCCTGCTCCATTTGTCCCGGAGTAAGGCCTCTGCTATCATAGGTGTAATTCACCTTCACCGGGTTCCCCTCGAACCCTTCTTCCAAACAATGCACACGAAAAGAAGACGGATATACAAGTCCTCTGATATCTCCGTCTTTTACATTCTCTATAAGAAAACTGCCTTCATAAACCTCGCCCTCCCCAACAGACATATGAATATGTGTTGTAGAAAAACGAATGTCCGGCTGCTCTACTTTGAAATCGCCTTTCGAAAATTGTTTGATTTTGTTTTTCATCTAACTACCTGCTTTTATATGATTTTATCTATAATCTTATAATGAGATATGCAGTGTAAACCACGTATGCCAATACCATGGTGATACCCATGCCTCTTCCAACCTTTTTCGTGATTGCAATTGGAATAAATGTTGCAACCATCACAACAATCAACACAAGTAAATCAAATACGTAAGAAGGGTCCAGATTCTGCATTGGCAAAATCGTTGCCGACGTACCTAAAATAAAGAAAATGTTAAATATATTAGAGCCAATGACATTTCCAACTGCAATATCACTTTCCCCTTTTCTAGCTGCAACTACTGAAGTAACCAACTCCGGAAGTGAAGTTCCAAGGGCTACCACAGTCAGTCCAATAACTGCCTCAGTCATTCCCAAATCTCTCGCCAAACCTTTTGCACAAGTGACAGTCAGTTGACCGCCGCCCACAATTCCGGCAAGACCAATTATAATAAACAAAATACTTTTCCATGTTGGAAAACTTTGAATCTCCTCTTCTTCTGCCTCCGCTCTGCCTTTCAAGCCTGCCTGCACTGTTGTATACATAAAATAGGCAAAACAGATCAATAAAATAATACCATCTATGCGACTAATTTTCATATCTGCAGCTTGGAAAACAATGGTATCCAAGCAAAGAACACCTAATAATACTGCCGCAAAAATGGACAATGGATAATCCTTTTTAATTGCACTTTTTCCCACTGCAATCGGTGTGATGGCAGCACTTGCACCAAGCACCACTAAGGTATTAAAAATATTCGAGCCAACTACATTTCCAAGTGCAATATCATTACTCCCTTTGAGCGCAGCTGACACGCTAACTGCCAACTCCGGAGCGCTTGTCCCAAAAGCAACTATGGTAAGTCCAATGACTACTGCCGGAATTCGAAGCTTCTTCGCAATGGAAGAAGAACCGTCAACAAACCAATCTGCGCCTTTCACCAAAAGTAAAAATCCAATCACAATTCCTAAGATATCTATTATCATTTCTTAACCTCTTTTCGTGATGTTTCGTTACCTTTTATCATAACATTATGGCATCATATTTACAAGCAATTTTATGGTTTATCTTCATCAGCCAATTGACTACTTCCAGTTGCATAATCGATGTCAATGCCTGGCTGTACATTATAGACATACACATTGAAACAAATGCCTTGGCCGTCATCTTCCACCGATTTTGCTTCCATTTGAACCCCGGAAGCCACTAGATTATCTCCCTCATAAATTGGGGTGACACGATAAACTACGTGATTCCCCGTCTCTTTCACATAATCTGCAACCATATTTTCAAAAGGCAGCATGCCTTCTACATTCATGTATCTTGTTCCGGTAATTAGATTCTTTTCATTAGCATTTTCCCCAGTTAATTGAAATCCAATCAAATGACAGCGATTATACAAATATTTTCCATCTACGTTATCGTACTTAACTGTCTGCCATCCCGTCGGCTTTACTTGTCCAATGCTTCCTCTTTCCTCTGTTGGCATAATATCCTGACCAACACTTGCCTCCACAACCCCGCATTTCCCATCTTCATCTAAGTTACTATAGTATTCATAGGATTCGGCAACCATATCCTCTTCCATGAAATTCGGTTCATTGTCATTCAAAACAACATATGGTTCGCCGGCAAATACAGGAATTTCAGCAAGTGTACCTACCGATACTGGTTCTTGATGTTCGGTGCGCATATCCCGCACCTCATAAACAGCCAGTATCCCTATCATTAATAATAATGCCCAAATTCTTTTTGATCTCTTCATATTCATTTTCCCCTTATCAAGATACTTCTATAGTAACAGAAAATGAGATTTGTTTAAAGAAATAATATATTAAAAATGAAAAAACACAGGACATTCATCGACTGAAAATGTCCTGCGTTTGCAATAAGACTTCTATGCTACACTAACTCAGCGATTCGGGATACTCCAACATAAATCTCCGATATCTTATACCATGTTCTATAATCGATTGTACCCGTCTCCGGAAGCCCAAATACAGACTGGAACTCACGTACTGCTTCTGCCGTTGCAGGACCATACACGCCATCCGCTGTAACTCTCGGAATTGCCGGATATGCACCCGAAATCACTGCCAGCTGCTCCTGAACCTGACGAACTTTATCCCCGGTTGAGCCTTGGGAAAGAACATAACCCGGCCACGAAGAAGGAATACCGGAAATCTCTTCCGCCGTATTGATATACATGTTATCCCCATAGAAATATCGAAGAATCTCAATTGCAGAATAGCCTTGGTCACCAAGGGCCTTACTTCCCCACTGTGTCATCCAGCCCGGACAACTAACCCTATTCCCATCACAATATTGGGTTAAAATCGGCTGTCTTACATTAGGACGAGATAAATAGTTTGAAAACAGCTCATCAACAATTAGCGAAATATTTGTGTAGATATTTCGTTCCGGAATCCATTTGTGATCAAATGCCGTTGAAGATGTAATTGTAAAATCATAGCCTTGGTTTCGATACCATTCCGTATAGACACGATTCAAAGTAAATGACATGATTGCGAGCACATTTGCACGAATCGTATTTGCAGGCCATGTTGCATAAATCTCACTGGAAGCCACATTTTTAATATAATCTCTATATCTAACATAATAGTTTCTAGCAGTGGTGTCATTCGGCGTCCCGTCATGTACCACAATAAATTCCGGAACCACAACACGACTCAATACAATCTCACCCGTTTCACGTACCGGTTTGATTTCCGGTTCTGGAATCTTCGGCGGATACTCCTCATAAAGCGTATGTCCCGGGATTACAAACACTTCTTCTCCCGTTTCATCCGGCTCACTTGGATTCATAGTAATGTTTTGAAGCGCCGTTTCATTTGCCAAAATTTCAGTTCCCGAAATACTAATTGGCTCAAAGCCAGGTGCTGTTACATTCAATGTGTATTCGGAATACGGCTGAATCTCGTTATTCGGATTCAAGCTCAGCTCCACCGGTGGCGCATCTAGTTCTATTGTCTCTGTTTGCCCCGAAGAATTTGTTCGAAGCTGCTCCAAAGTCGCCTCTGGAACACCTGTGTATGAGATAGAAATCGTTGCATCTGCAACCGGAAAAGATGTAATTGCCGATGTGACATTGATTTGAAGTCGTCCTGTGTCAATATTATTGGAAACATCTCTGTTATTTCCGATGTTTCTGTTTTCTTGAGAAGCCCTCAGAATATTCATGTAGATACCTCGCTAAAAATCTGTTACTATTATTGTATGTAAAGAAAAAAGAAAGGTGAAAAACATGAAGGTAATAATCTGCATAGATGATAACAAAGGAATTCTATTTAACAAAAGACGCCAAAGCAGAGATGCCAAGGTATTGGAGGATATTGTTAGTTTGACAAATGAAGTGTGGATAGATTCTTTTTCAGAGAAATTGTTTGAAGGTATGAATATAAAGGTAAACATTTCAGATACGCTTTTAGAAGACACTCCAAAAGAAGCGTACTGCTTTATTGAAGATAAAAACCTCGAATCTCACGAACACAACATCGAGCAACTTATTATATACAAATGGAATCGAAGTTACCCATCTGATTTCAAACTTGATTTAGATTTGAATAGTTGGAAGCTTGTTGAAGCAGTGGATTTTGCAGGAAATTCACATGATACAATCACAAGGGAGATATATAGTCGTTAAGCTTTGATTTTACTTGATAAAATGATTTGCTTGCTGTTATGCCTCTAAGCCTAAACAGCAATGTTTTACTTGTCATGCTCTGGGTATAAACAAGACATTTTCACTAGCAAATACCCATAAATATCAAAAAAGCTTGTAAAATCAAGCTTTTTTTCTTGCTAATTTCTATAATAAGGCATATCTGGCATGAAAATACCCACGATTTTTCAAAATCGTGGGTATAGAAGCCTATAAAACACCCATTTATAGAAAGTCGCCCCGCCAGGCCCGAATCAGTCACCGCGCCAGGTCCGATCCAGTCGCCCCGCCAGACCCGATCCAGTCGCCCCGCCAGGCTCACCCAGCCGACCTAAAACAACCTCTTAATATCATTAAACAATACAAACGCCATCAATGCCAACAAAAGAATCATGCCGATACCATGTACCCAGCCTTCTTTTTCCGGTGAAACACGCTTACCACGAATCGCCTCGATAATCAAGAATACTAATCTTCCGCCGTCCAATGCAGGAAGTGGCAGCAAATTCATGACACCAAGATTTGCTGAAATGAGAATGCCGATATTCAGCATCTGCATAATCACAACAACAACGCCGTAATCCTTGCTTTGTTGATAAGTTTCATCCACCACATCGACGATACCAACTGGACCGGAAAGTTGATCCATTCCAACTGCACCTGTCACTAGCATTTTCAAACTTTCGATGGTGGTAGCTATCCAAAACTTCACTTCGTAGACACCATATTTCAATGCCGTGAAAAGATTTGCCTTCTTCAGTTCGCCAGGTGATGTGACACCCAACAAATAACTGCCATCCTCATCTTGTTTTGGTGTAATCGTAACCTCATGTTTTTCTCCGTCACGCTCGTACACCAAATCTACTGTTTCACCTTGGTGGAACATGTTGTAGTACGTAACCTCACGCCAGATGTTTATCTTTTTGTTATTCATCTTAATGATGCGGTCTCCCGCCTGCATGCCTGCTTCCGCTGCCGGAAATTCTTCCATAACACCGGAAATAACAGGTTCATCATATCCCGTGTATCCAACCACAATCATGGAAAAAATGAGTGCCAAAATGAAATTGAAAACAGCACCGGCTGCCACAACGGAAATTCTCGCCCAGACAGATTTGCTGTTAAAGCTTCCTTCTCCAACGTCATTCACATCATCTTCACCCATCATACAGGAGCCGCCGATTGGCAATAGTTTCAGGGAGTATCTTGTTTCACCCCTCACAAAACTAAGAAGTCTAGGTCCCATACCAATTGAAAATTCATCCACACGGATTCCATTTAACTTTGCAAGTAAAAAGTGCCCCAATTCATGCACGAAAATAATCAGTCCAAACACAATAATTGCAAGAATGATGCCCACTCTACCACCTACTTTCTATTAGTTCATATACTTCCTGCTCTGTCCTTAAGATTTCATCCACTGTCGGACATGCTATATTTTTATGAAGACTCATACATGTTTCAATAATTTCCGGAATCTCCAAATACTTAATCTTGCGATTCAGGAACTTGCTGACCGCAAGCTCATTTGCAGCGTTAAAAACGGTTGGCAGAGAGCCACCTGTTTTTCCTGCTTCCATGGCAAGTCGCAAGCCATAGAATGTATCCAAATCCGGTTTCTCAAAAGTCAATTGGGATAAAGTCGCAAAATCCACACGGTCACCCGGCAAATATCTTCTCTCCGGATAATAAAGGGCATACTGAATCGGCAGCTTCATATCCGGTGTTCCAAGCTCCGCGATAATCGCTCCGTCCACATACTCCACCATGGAATGGATGATACTCTGCGGATGTACCACAACCTCAATCTGGTCAATGTCCACATCAAACAGCCATTTTGCTTCTATAACCTCAAGTCCTTTGTTGACCAAAGTGGAAGAATCGATGGTAATCTTTCTTCCCATCTCCCAATTTGGATGCTTTAACGCATCCTCCACTTGAATACAAGTAAGTTCCTCTCTTGTTCTTCCACGGAAAGGACCACCCGAAGCAGTCAGCAAAATCTTATGCAATTCTCCACGTGAACTTCCCTGCAAGGATTGGAAAATCGCGCTGTGTTCACTGTCTACCGGCAAAATCGCCACGTTGTGCTCTGCAGCAAGCGGCATGATAATGTGCCCCGCCGTCACTAAGGTTTCTTTGTTCGCAAGGGCAATATTTTTCCCTGCTTTAATAGCCTCTATAGTCGGACGGATACCAATCATTCCCACAATGGCAGTTACCAAAATTTCCGTTTCTTCCAAAACAGAAACCTCAATCAAACCTTCCATTCCCGAAATAATCTTGACATTGACGTCCTTCACATTGTCTCGCAATTCCTTTGCCTTATCCTCAGACCAAACTGCTACTACCTTCGGATGAAATTCACGAATTTGCTCCTCTAATAATTTAATATTATTACCGGCAGCAAGTCCTAAGACTTCTATATCGCCATTTTCTCTCACAACTTCCAAGGTCTGTGTTCCAATGGAACCTGTAGAACCTAAAATTGCTATTTTTTTCATCAGGTTAATCTCCTACAAAAACATAATTGCCATATAATAAATAATCGGCGCTGTAAAAATCACACTGTCAAAGCGGTCTAAGATTCCCCCATGTCCAGGAATTAAATTTCCATAATCCTTGATATCGTGGTTTCTCTTAATTGCCGATGCAGCCAAATCGCCCACCATGGAAATCAATGCGCCAACTGCACAAATGATTGCGTATTGCAAAACGTCTGCACTTGCGCCTTCCCAGAAACGGTTCACTGCCAATGCGTAAAGCACACCAAGAAGTGCTGCACCTACTACGCCGCCAACTGCACCTTCGATAGATTTCTTCGGGCTAAGCTTCGGTGCCATTTTATGTTTCCCAATCAACATACCTACACAATATGCACAGGTGTCGCTTCCCCATGAACACAAGAACACTAACCAAACAAGGAAAGCACCTTGTTCCAACATACGAATCTGATATACATAAGAAAGCATAAACGCTACATAAAACAGTCCAAAAAATGCCAACATAATCTGTTCCGAGCGATACTTTGGATACGAAAACACATATATAATCATAACCAAAATCAGAAATGCAATGCAAAGCATGGTTACCAAATCAGTCCTCTGAAAACGAAGCAGGAAGTAATAAGCCACTGCCGCCACATATCCCGCAATTCCAAGAGCTGTACCACTGATTTCCAGCACCTTATAGATTTCCGTCATTCCGATAAAGCTAATCATTAAGAGCGTTGCAAATAACACATCTCCACCGGTAATAATCGTTGCTAATGCAATAATCACAAGTAAAATTCCACTTAATAATCTTGTTTTAAACATTAGTTTTCTCCTTCCTTCACACCGCCAAAGCGTCTGTCTCTACAATTGTAATATTCGATCGCTTTCGCTAAATCCTCTTTTGTAAAATCAGGCCATAATACATCTGTAAAATAAAACTCGCTATAGGCCAGCTGCCATAATAAATAATTGGACAATCTCTGCTCTCCACTGGTTCGAATCATCAAATCAGGGTCCGGAATATCATGAGTATCTAAGTAAGTCTCAAACAAGGCCTCATCCACCTGCTCTAAGCCCACTTTGCCATCCACACAATCCGTAGCCATCCGCTTCATTGCACGAAGCATTTCATCTCGGCTGCCGTAGTTCAATGCAATCTGGAAGCAAAGACCATCGTTATCCTTGGTTGCCTCCTCCAGCTCTGAAATACGCTTTTGAATATCCTCAGCCAGAGCGGTCTTATCACCAATCACGCGCACACGCATCCGATTCTTTTCTGCCGTTTTCAGGCACGTCTTCATATAGTTGCGAAGCAGATTCATCAAGGTATCCACCTCGTCCTTCGGACGCTTCCAGTTTTCCGTAGAAAAAGCATATACAGTTAAATATTTCACACCCATTTTATAGGCATCTTCGCAAATGCGCTCCACATTCTTGCTGCCCTGTGTGTGCCCGTAGCTGCGCGGCATTCCCTTCTTTTTCGCCCAGCGACCATTCCCATCTAAAATAATCGCGATATGTTGTGGTACGTTCAATTTCGGCACCTCCATTCAAATTCACGCCCCATTGCATCCGCACGGTGCATCTTTGTTATTACAACAAGAAGATAAGCGAGGCTTTTCCCCACTTATCTTCCCTCATTCTTATTCAACTACACTGTAAGAACTTCTTTTGACTTCACATCCACTGCCTTATCAATATTCGCAATGTACTTATCTGTCAATTTCTGTAATTCATCTTCTAAATCTTTGATTTCGTCCTCTGAAACTTCTGAGCCTTTTAATTTCTTAAATGCATCATTACCGTCACGACGAATGTTACGAATCGCAACCTTAGCTGCTTCTCCTTTTTTCTTCACGTCTTTCACGATTTCTTTTCTTCGGTCTTCTGTCAATTCAGGGAAAATCAAACGAACAACAGAACCATCATTGTTCGGATTAATTCCGATATCAGACATCAAAATTGCCTTTTCAATTTCTTTAATCAGACTCTTTTCCCATGGTTGAATCTGAATCATACGTGCTTCTGGAACAGAAATATTAGCCACCTGTTGAATTGGTGTTGGGATTCCATAATAATCCACTGTCAACTTGTTTAACACATTTGGGTTCGCACGTCCTGCACGAATGGTTGCCAACTCAGCCTCTAAGTTTGCAACTGATTTTTGCATCTTTGTATCAAATACTTGTAATCTCTCGTTCATAATAAAATCCTCCGATTATAATTTTCTAGTAACTATTCAGAGCCAACCTCGAAAACACGTTGTGTTTTCTCAGTGTGGCGTATCCGCCAAATAAAATTTTAAAAACATACTTTAAAATGCAAGCATTTTACGTCTGCTTTATAAAATTTTGCTTGGCTCTGAACAGTTACATTTTCTATCATTATACAGTTACCTTCGTACCTGTAAATGTTCCTTTCATTGTCTCAACAATACTATTCTTTTCATTCAATCCAAATACCAACATCGGCATCTTGTTTTCCATACAAAGAATAGATGCTGCCAAATCCACAGCTGCCAGTCGCTTATCAATGGTTTCCTGAATGGAAATCTCATCGTATTTTTTCGCATCCGGGTTCAACTTCGGATCGCTGTCATAGATACCGTCAATCGCCTTTGCAAGCAACATTGCATCTGCTTCAATCTCAATCGCACGAAGGACAGCCCCTGTGTCTGTTGAAAAATATGGATGTCCGGTTCCACCCGCAAAGAAAATAACCTTTCCTTCATTCAATGCTTCCACAGCCGCATCCTTAGAAAACAATTTCGTAAATGCTCCGCATGTAAACGGTGTGAAAATCTCTGTCTGCATACCAACGTGTCTGAAAATGTCCGACACATAAATACAGTTCATAACCGTTGCAAGCATACCAATCTGGTCAGCCTTCGTTCTGTCAATGGTTTCGCTTGTTCTTCCACGCCAGAAGTTCCCGCCACCGGTTACAATTGCAACCTGAATACCATCGTCCACTAACTCCTTCACCTGCTTTGCAACACCGATACAAGTCGCTTCATCAAAGCCCGTTTTTTTATCTCCTGCCAGTGCTTCTCCACTTAGCTTTAGTAATACTCTCTTCATACTGTTTGCTCCTTATGTGTTCTTGGCTCTGCCTTATAGGGACAGTATAACATAACGCTCTCCATTTTCACACCCTATTTTTTTATTTTTCCGTTTTATTTATTGCTCTTATTCTAATTCTGTTGTATAATATCTGTAATTACATAGCAAAGGAGTGATCCCCATGATTAATTTATTAACAGGGCAAAAAGGTAGCGGCAAAACTCAGATTATGATCGAAGCTGCAAACAAAAAAGCAAAGGAATGTGACGGAAACGTAGTATTCATTAAGAATAGCCACAATGATACATATAGCTTGTCTTTTGATATCAGAGCAATCGTTATGGCTGATTACCCTTCTATCCGTGGCATTAGCGAATATACAGGATTTATTTATGGTATGCTTAGTGCAAACAGTGATATCCAAGTAATCTTTATTGATGGTATTTTGAAACAACAAGGTGTTTCCCTTGATGTAATCCCAAGCTTTATCGATACTCTTGACAGTATCTCTAAAGCACACAATGTTGACTTCTACGTAAGCCTTAGCGCAAGTAAAGAAGATTTAGCAAGTCTTGACGCTGAAAAATGTAATTTCTTAAATTAATTATAATAGAATACGGACATAGAAAATGGATGGGAACTTTTCAAAATTCCCATCCATTTTATTTAATAAGAAATTTATCTATTTTACACTCGTTACCACATTCGTCTTCTCGCCAATCTTATATTCCAGTGAAATCTCCTGACCAACTTCGTATTTGATGATGTCGATAAACTCTACCACAGAAATGTCGAAAATATCATCCGAACCTTCAATCATCATAAAGTAATGTGAATCACCATCCACTACGCCCTGCGCAATCTTGGTAATCTTCCCGGTGATCGAACCAGATTCGCGCGTATCCTCTTCAATCTGAAGCCCTTCCTTTAAAAGAAGCTTATGGTATTCTTCCTCACATTCGCTGACCGTATCACCGATTCCTACCACTTGGTATTTCTGCACATTTACCATGGCATACTTTTTCACAAGCCCTGCATCATCCTTCAGGCAGATAAAATAAGTCGGCTCGCCCCCAATATTTAAAAGCAATGGGAAAGTCGCCTCGTACGCCAGGTTCTGTACCTGACCCTCTGCTGAATCCATGGCAGAATACTCTTCCGCACCTGCAATCTCATAGAATTTCGTTTCCATAGTACGCTGATTCATAAGCACGAATCCCACATTTGACTCATCACTATTCACAGATGTTACACCTGTGTAAACCCATACATCATCATCGATAGCCAGATAGTTATAACCCTCTGTGGTAACCAGGCAATCCTTCTGCCCTAATACACTATTGATAAATCCATGTTTTAAGGTACCATGATAATCATAAAGTTCAATCAAGAGTTCTGCTGAATAAGCTTTGTCAATCCAAGATGGTACATCCTTAATCGCATAGTCCACCGTTTCACCGGTAATTGCATTACAAAGAACTACGCGTCCTACCGTCTCACCGCCAAATAAGCCGATGTTAAACTTCTTCACCGGACACACCCAGTACGGAATGCCTTCCTCGTCAATCTCAAAACTAAGTTCATTAAAGATATACGTCGGATAGTTAAAACGCAAATGTCTGTGGATATTGCGATTAAAATATTCCGAGGTCGAATACTTAATACCCTCTTTCAGTTTCACAAGCTCTGTCGTCTGCGTTGCCATATCAATGGTAATGTATGCCGGAATACCTTCCCCGCGATTCGTCAACCATTTGATTGCATTTGCATAACGAAGTGGCGACACACGCACCGGTTTATCCTTATAATTGATTTGACTGTAAATGTTGTCCACTTCAAATTGTGAAGCCATATCAATCATACTTCCCATCTTTCGGTTTCCAAGAAGGGCCGCCGAATTCTTATCCAATAATGGAATCTGGTCATAGGACAGCTCCTCAATATCCTTCGTAAACTCACCATTTTTTACTGTCAGAAGCTTCTGATACTTTCTAGCATTGATAATTGGTGATGACAACAGTGAGCCAATCAAAAAGACCGCAATCACTGCAATCAGGAGTCCTCCCAGCACCTTTACCACTTTTGATTCCTTAATCTCAAACATACCGTAACGTTTGCGGAAAATATAAAGAGCCCCAACAAATGCAATCAGTATAATAATAAAGAACCAAAAACCAGATGCATGAATATTAATTGCCGGCAATGTTATATAATAATAAAGTCCTGCAAAAAGAAGTGCAAGAATTGTTCCTATTGCTTTAATTTTAAAATTCTTCATAACTACCTCCTAAAATTTCTTTCTCCATAAATTTGGAGAGAACAATACCAAGAACGGGAAAATTTCTAATCTTCCAATTAACATATCCAGACAGAATATAATTTTTGAAAAATCAGAGAACACCGAAAAGTTTTCAATCGGTCCAATGGCTGAAATCCCTGGTCCAATATTATTTATGGTCGTAAGCACCCCACTAAATGAGGTTGCAAAATCAAAATTATTTAAGGAAATCAACAATACTGACACCATAAATATTGCAATATAGCTGATAAAATATACATAAACACCCTGCAGGGTTTCATCTTTTACCTTCTTGCCGTTAACCTTGACAATTGCAACGGATTTTGGATGAAGCAAACGCTTCAGTTCGCGTTTTACACTCTTTAACAAAATCAAAACACGAGCAACCTTCATACCACCACCGGTAGAACCTGCACAGGCACCAAATACCATCAATCCTAAGAGAATACATTTTGAAAATTCCGGCCAGAGATTAAAATCCGCCGTCGCATATCCAGTTGTAGTTATAATCGATGCCACCTGGAATATTGCATATCGAAAGGCCTTTAATGGTTTCTCGTATATGCTCAGTATATTCATTGTAATCAGCAATGTAGAACCAAGAATAATTCCCAGATACGCCCTTGTTTCCTCGTTCTTAAATACATCCTTTACCTTCTTTAATAGCAAAAGATAGTACATGTTAAAGTTGATTCCAAACAGAATCATAAAGACGGTAATCACGCCGTCAATATAAGCGCTGTCATAATAGGCAACACTGTTATTTCGATTGTTAAATCCACCTGTACCGGCTGTACTGAAAGAATGAATAATACTGTCGTACAGATTCATTCCTCCTGCAAGCAAGAATATAATCTCTGCTACTGTCAGCACAAAATACATACTATATAAAATCTTCGCCGTATCTCTTGCCTTCGGAACAAGCTTATCTGTCTCCGGACCCGGAACCTCCGCTCTCATCAGATGCATGGAGTTTCTATCCTCCAAGGACACAATTACCATTACAAACACCAGCACGCCCATCCCACCAATCCAGTGAGTCAGACATCTCCAGAAGTTCATTCCCTTAGACAGAGCCTCAATGTCCGTCAATATGGTGGACCCTGTCGTTGTAAATCCTGACACGGTTTCAAAAATAGCATCTACAAAAGACGGAATCTCTCCCGAAATATAAAACGGCAATGCCCCAAAAACAGACCATAAAATCCAGGCGCACGCAATAATGACAAATCCATCTTTTCCGTAAATTGTAGAATCCTCCGGTTTCTTTCTCCCCAAAAGCACATATAACAGCACTAAAATTCCACTGGTGAGAAGAAATGCCTTCCACCCTTCTTCTCCATATATCACAGACACCAGCGCCGGAATCAAAAGAACCAATGCTTCTACTCCAAGCATTCTTCCTAAAATATAAGTCGTCATTTTTCTATTCATAACTACCCTCTATTCCAAGATGTCTGTAATATCTTGTATCTTCTTTGATTTTGTTATCACAACTACCGTATCTCCAACCTGAATACTATCACTACCACTTGGAATAATCATCTGACGTTTTCGTCCGATACAAGCAATCAGATTATTCGGTTTGGTCTTTAAGTCTTTCAGCGCAATGTTGGTATATTTCGTTTCTTCTTTGATTACAAATTCTAATGCCTCCACACGGTCATCTACCAAACGGTACATAGACTCAATGTTGGCACTACTTAAAGAATTTTGCCTTGCACGAACATAACTGAAAATCGCATCAACCGTTGCATTCTTAGAAGAAACAATACTGTCAATACCAAGACCTGCCACCATCTGTGCTCTGGAATCCTCATTTACCTTCGCAACGATTTTCTGTACTCCCTGCTTATTTGCAAATAAGCCCATGATAATATTTTCTTCATCCACACCGGTAAGGGCAACCAAGGCATCCGCCTCACGAACGCCCTCTTCCAAGAGCAAATCGTGGTCTGTCGCATCGCCGTGAATCACCGTTACCTTCGGAAGTTCTTCGCATAATTCCTCACATCTTTCGTGGCATTGCTCAATAATCTTCACTTCCATACCCATGGAACAAAGCTTCTTTGCAAGATAGAACCCAACACGTCCGCCACCACAAATCAGTACGTTGCGCACGCGACGCTTGCGGTTTCCGAGTCTGCTGAAAAACTGCTCAATCTCTCGATGTGCAGCCGCAATGTGAAGTTTGTCCCCTTCTTCAATCACAAATTCACCATCCGGAATAAACACTTCGCTTCCCCTTTGGATGGCACAAATCAAAATCTTAATCTGGAATTTGGAATAAATGTCCGCCAGCTTATATCCGATAACCGGATTGCCCTCACGAACTGGGAATTCCACCAATTCTAATCGCCCTTTTACAAAGGTCTCCACCTTGCTTGCATCCGGGAAAAT
>JAZRQP010000083.1:0-13113 GCA_045649885.1 Faecalimonas sp. | reverse complement strand
ATGGCGGCGTAACTCAGTTGGTAGAGTACCCGGTTCATACCCGGCCTGTCACCTGTTCGAGTCAGGTCGCCGCTACCAGGCCCGTTGGTCAAGCGGTTAAGACACCGCCCTTTCACGGCGGTAACATGGGTTCGATTCCCGTACGGGTCACCATGACGCGCAAATACGAACCCTGCACATTGTGAGGAATGTATTTGCGCTAAGCGTAACAATAACCCCTGAGGCTTAAAAACCTCAGGGGTTATTGTTTTTATGTAGTAAGGCTGTTTTCCAAATATGATGCTGAGATTCTCTGGATTTAAATTGAATGGTGGACAGAGATGGCGGGAATAAACGGTCCTCCATTATTTTTGAAAACCATAGTATCCTGTCACAGGATCCTTGAAGAAGGGAATTTGTAGGATGTAGAATGTCAAAAGGGTGAAAACAACACCAATCATGCAAATTATGATGAAAGACATTTGGGAAGACAGGCAACAGCGGTTTTCTCTTTGGAACAGCTTATTTTCCACCCCAAATGCAACACCAGCCGAAAGGAAAAAGATGGTGATATTCAGCCAATCTACCGATACGCCAAAGATACCGGTATAGGTATAATAAAGCATGGGAATAAGCGTCAACCCAAGCAAAATCCCTGCCAGCTTAATACACCAGAACTCTTTGTGATCCTTTCCCCAAAACTGAAATTCGATCAACGCAAACAGAAGCATAGGATAATAGATCAGCTTCATGTGCTCCCAAATGGATTCGTTTACTGCGGAAAAGATTGCAGCAATAACATTTTGACCGCTTAAATCAAATAAAAAATGAAGAAAGGTCCCCAGTATGGATGTAAATAGGAAGCCTGCCACCTGCCAATAGGAAATAGATTGCTTCATCTGCATTCCCTCCGCCACTACTTGATGTGTACAAGTATATTCGTGAGGACACAACAGAAATGCCAATCACAGGGTCAGCTACTTTGGTTTGACTATAATAGTGTCCTTTTTGAGAGGTGTGGCTAAGGGGTTGGCCACACCTCTAATCTTCATTCTTCTGTTGCTTTTTGCGTGCGCAATGTTAAAAAGGTATTATATAAAGAAATATTGCAAAAAATTGACAATTCTTGTCAAACATGCTAATATATAAATGAACATTAAAATATCTACAAAAAACGCAGGAATCGACACAAACGTGCATAGTTCATCAAGTATAATATTTTGTTGGTGATCAAACCAAGAAAATGTAATTTATGAGGTGGATTATGTTTTTTAAGTCTAAAAGAAGAAAAGGGATCATTATGTGTAAAAAATTAGGAGAAATACATAATAAATGTCCAGCCGACTTTTTGAAGGGTGTAAATTCTTTGCCGATTGATATTGAACAAATATTGCATAATTGGAAAATTGATTATGCATCTGCTTCATTTAAAGATCTGCAAAAAGCTTTGCCTTTAAAAAACAACGAAATAACTGGCTTGGCATATGCGCAAGGTGATGATCTGCTTATTCTATATTCGAAGAGCTCAAATAAACCAGACTCTAGATTTACCTTAGCTCACGAATTAGCACATTGTTGTCTGCATATGAATGTCGATTCTTCTTGCCATATTGAGTTGCAAACAGTTGGTGATGTATTAAATATATCTAAGGATAAGTTTAGATTTTTTAATCGGTCCAAGGAGCAAGAAGCAGATCGATTTGCACGGGATTTGCTAATTCCTACAGATGTATTGTTATTATTATTAAAGAGGAACCCTAAAATATCATTAAAGCAATTAGCTACCTTCTTTGTGGTTCCAATCGAACAAATGCATATTAAGCTACAAGAGTTGTGATGAAGTTTTCGGTTTCTTAAGGAGGCGAGATAATGGTTGCCACCGCATTAGCATTAAATCTACAGCGTAACAAATCGGTATCAGCAATTAATGATTTTATTTCTACTATTACATATGATGACACTAAAAGAAAGAAATTAATACCGAGGCATTCTCAAAACCTCGAGAAAATGCGTGAAGAAGTAGCGCGCGAGATGTTTGAAAATAAAGATGAGATAGAAGATGTTCAAATAAATATAAACGAGATTGTTTCCGCTATATTAAAACAGAATACTAAAAGTCTTCAAATTAGTTTGTTTATGGAAAAATGTAAAAGAATAGAATTTATACTTATCATTGCGTTATTGCTAGGTATTATTGGCTCTGCAACAATGATCCTTTTGAGGAATACTGTTGATGCATATTTCTTTTGTTTTTTTGTGTGGATCTTAAGCTGTATATCGCTTTGGGTTACCTTAAGATTAATTATTAATGATTGGAAAGATAATCAGTATGGCAAAGGAACCAAGAACTAACTTGTTTGATGTAATTAAGCATTTTATAAACATCATTTTTCAACGCGTCACATCAATACCCGGTAGAGTAAACATTGGATTTGGCTTTTTTATAGTGCTGGTAATCTTCCTTGTAATAGCACAACCAATTGCGTTTTACATTCTTCAGATCATTCAATCTGTACTAAATGCTGCCTTGGTGTATTTCCAGAAGGAGCCGATTCCGCTTTCAGAAGGCGCAAATACCATACTTGTATTAATTATTTGTTTGGCAATACTGATGGTAGAGACGATTTTCTGCAGCCTACTTGTTCACTGGTCAGATATTAAGAAGAAAGAACTTTCTAAAAAGACACAGTAGTTTCATTCCCAAAACGCCACCCAAACCAGTAAAGGCTTGGGTGGCATTTTTACAACCATGTAGATAGTATCACTACTATAGTATTTCAAGATGTTCTATGTAAATATTCCTCGTGTTTTGAAGGTCAGGGAAGTCACGCAGCTTTTGGGGCCATTTGGTAGGAGTAAATTTAACTCGGTCATTTACTTGCAAGTCAGGATATCGATCTGCTGAGAAGAATAACCAATGTGTCTCATCGTCCTTATACGGCTCTCCCGTAGGCAATAGCCCGTCTATTTTCAGACATCTGTATCCGTTATCCAGGCCTCGGTCTTCCTGCACCGTTGCATAGTAATATCCTTTACCATCTGAATAGAGCATTTTAGAATTAACTACACGGCTTTCTAGTGCTTGTGCATACTGGGAGCTTAACTGTTCAATCTTGTTTTTCAGTTTTGCGGATGATGTAATAAAGCTTGGATAAACGCGCTTAATAATATCTGTAATAGAAAACATATCATCTGCATTATCTAATCTGCGGATTTTATATTCGCTGTTTAGAAAACCTAACATGCAGTTTTCGTTAATTTCAGGCAAAGCGATTACAATCTTGTGGGCATCCAGAAACCAAATGACCCCGGCCTCATTTTGACAATATGCACTCTCGTAGTAATCTTTAGATAACAGGACAATATTAATCGCACTTTGCTGAAGATTAATTTTGATTTCCCTTGAAATCTCTTCTTCAATATCATTACCAGGAAGAGAGGAACAAAAAATCTCATCCGCTGGGACGCCGCACGAAGTCAGAAAAATCTCGATGATCTCTGCAAACTTCTTATCAACACTTCTGTGGCTAATGAAGATTTTATCACCAGTTGTGACCTGTGGTGCAGGAACACTCTGATCAGCTTGTGCATCTTCGTTGTTAATTAAATAGAACTTTAATATTCCCAATACAGAATTTGCATCCCGAATTGCAGTACCGTTCCTCAGAAAAATAGCGCTGTCAATGTTGGGCATATCTGAGTCAAAAACATTTCGAATTTCAATCAATAAATCAAATAAATCGTTTTGCGCCTGATCTGCAGAAGCAGAATCTGCCTCGTAGAAGACTTTTACTGCTTGCGCAACTCTTTCAATATATCCTTCAACAAATTGTCTTTTTGTTTGCATCAACTGTGTCACATCCTTATCTTTATATCAAGCTGGCATCACAGCACCGCGGGATTTCAGATAGATATCAATATCGTTGTTGATATAATTATGTCCGGTGGTGTGGAGCACATCGTAGAACTCATAGATATAATCAAACACACCATAGTCGCTGAAAAGCTTGGCAACGGCCTTGCCGGTGAGATTACGATGCTGCTTATAGCTTTCCATGCAAAACACGGTAAATGTCATTTCTCTGCTCATAGTCTCATCTCCTTATACATCAGGGAAACGAATCATTCCGGTCTTTTCCTCTTGCTCAAATAGAGAGTAGAGCATCTGTGTGCTATATTGCCACACTTTTGTTTCTTCTTTTTCCAGTGTTGCATAGAGCTTAGATGCATACAGTTTCTTAATGGCTTCTTCGTGGGATATGTTTTGCTTTTCTGCAATCAGTGCTACTAAATCTGCGCTGATATAAGGCATCATTGCTACAAATTGTTCTTGACTCATATTGCGCCTCCTTATCTGATTTCCTTTGCCTCTACAAACTTTAAGTAGGACAGGGCTTTGTCTGTGTGCAGAGTCCATTGATCCTGCAGCACTTCGGTTTTCAGTTTCTTCACAGTGTATTCTGAATCATAAGCGCCTGTTTCAAACAAGCGGATAGACTGATATACATTGTCGTCGGCCACCGGGCCAATGTGCATATCTTTTATATCACTGGCAGGAACACCTTTTCGGTTATTCACCACAAATCCCAACCATTTCTCGTCGGCTGTTTCAAATCTATCAATGGACAACTCTTTGAAGGCTGCTTCCAGATCAAACTCGTAGATGGATACATATCCAACTGTGGCATTGTGCCGCCGCATCTTGATCCTAGCCCAACGCTCGGCCTGCTCATAGGAGGTAGTTGTATAAAAACCTACACCAAAGTCCAGGAAAACTTCGCCCTTTCTGATTTCCGGCTTATCTACAAGATCAATGCTTCCGTGATATAAGATCATACTAACCCCTCCATAATTTTCGTAATAGCCTTCTGCTCTTGTCTTAGTGCCAAGAGCATTTTTTCATAATGTTTTCGCAGTTCCAATTGCTCTTTGACTTGAGAAACCCTCTCGGGATCTTTCCCAATATATTCGTCGCAGACCTTACCATCCTTACGGTATTTCAAATAATAGTATTCTTTCTTGCGACAAATCAAAGAACCCCTTGGTAGCTCCGCGATTCGCTTTTCATATTCTGCAATCATCTGCTCATTGCGAACAGCCTCGTTTTTTAAAACTGAATTTATAAGCATCTCTATCACCAACTACATTTTACCACACACAAATAAAAATATCAACTATTTTGTGTGGTAACATTTTATCCCATCTTATTTCTGTAATTATACTTGTCCAGCACCTGCTTCTTACGCTTTGTGGTTACCTCAGTATAACGCTCCGTAGTTGAAACACTGCTGTGTCCAAGAATCTCCTGAACAGATCGCAGATCTGCGCCGTTGGTCAATAAATTTGTTGCAAAGGTATGCCGCAGATAATGAGGGGTAGATTTTGTATTGATCCCGGATTCCCGTTTTAAGTTGTTGTAAATGTACTCAATGCCGTGAATGCCAAGTTGGTTGCCATATCGATTTACAAAAACCATGTCTGTATCGGCAACGAGCTGCTGTCTGATTTTCAGCCATTGCATTAGATTTGCCCAGGTCTGAGGGCAAGAGATGTATATTAGCCGTTGTTTGCGGCCTTTACCGTGAATCAATATCGTTCGCTCTGACAGTATTATGTCTGGTGTCGATATGTTAGAGGCTTCAGCAATTCGTATTCCAGTGCTTATCAAAACATCGACTAGCGCCAAGTCTCGCAAAGTCTTCCATCTTGCGAAAGTGGTTGTCGCGGTTGCGGCTTTGCTTGCTGCACAGTTAAGGAGCCTTGTTGTTTCCTTAACAGCTAAGGTTCTGGGTAGCTGCTTTTCTCGCTTAAACTTAAAGCTATGTAACAGAAAGTAATTTTGGTGTATGTAATTGTGGAAATGAGCATATTCAAAAAACATCTTCAGCACTACCAGTTTTCTGGTTATGGTGCTGTCCTTTAAGCGTCTGACCTGCGATAATTTCTGTACATAGTTCAAGATTGTATTTTCTTTCAACGGCCCAGGACCCACTGTGTTTACAAAGTCCATCAGGTCAGATCGGTAAGCTGTGATAGTTTTGTCAGATAAATTCTTTGTGGACTTAATAACACTCAAAAATTCCTCAACCACTAAATTAATCGCTTTCATAGTACACCTCATATTCTGATAAGATATTGAATATTTTACCAAAATACGATATAATGGTCACGAAAAGAACTTACAATAACTATTTATTATCGTAAGAAGGAACGTGTCTTATGGCAGAGAAAAATATGGAATATATCGATGAGATAGTTAAAGAAATGCTGAATGGAACATTCTCTGTTTTTTGTGGAGCAGGCGCCGATTGCGATGCAACAAAACAAGAATGGCAAGATATTTTCACAGAGAAAACAAAAGGATTTTATAAGAAATATTCTTCAGATGTGTATTTCCTTGCAGACCTAGAAAAAAGATACTATAACTCAGAGTCTTTTTTCAGGGATATCTGTAGCAATCTTTCTGCTGTATCAGATTTGGAGTCTCAACACATTAACAACATCGTAAATCTTAATATCAATCAAATATGGACTACGAATTTTGATTCAATTATTGAAAATACAATTCAAAGAAAGTTTGGTTTCGCTCCTACAATTATCAAGGAATCCGCAGATCTGTTCACAGAAAATCTTGGTTCGCGCTATGTCGTATATAAACTAAATGGCTGTGTTAGCAAACCAGATACAATGGTCCTAACCAAAAGTGATTTCTTTGACTATTTTAAAAAACAAAGACTTATTTTTGAAATGCTTAAGCGGCAATTAGTCTTGGATTCTTTCTTGTTTATTGGCTATAGCTTTACTGACGATTTAGTTTTAAACGCACTTCGAGAAATTAAGGAAGTATTTCCTAATCAAGGAAAAGTACATTATCGGTTTGTAAAAAGGAAAGATAACGAGAAGTGCACCGAAGAATTCAGTGCACTAGAAGCACAATACTATTACGACAAGTATAACATTAAGACAATATATATTGAGAATTTCAATGAGATAGATATCTACCTACAAAAGCTTTATGAAAGATTTTGTAACCATAATGTGCTCATATCTGGCTCCTTCAGGCATCTGCAAAATAATGATGAGCGTGTATATGTAGAGGATTTGATTGATTGTCTTATCCAAAAACTTACAGAGAATAGTTTCAATATATATTCCGGTAACGGTAGGGGTCTAGGAGAAATTGTTGTTGCTCAAATAAACAAGCGTAATGCTGAGAAACACTTTGTTAATCGCCCTTTGATTTTCACAAACGATACTAATGAAGAGAAAGATGTAAAGAATCGTTTAATAATGAAGGATTGTGACACAATGATAGTTGTGTGTGGGCAGGATGCATCTTTAACGTCAAGCCAAAATGTTATTAGCCAGTTTTTAATGTTCGCAAATCCTTCGGAAGAAAAAAAGTACCCCTTAGTTATACCTATCCCATCAACCGGATATGCAGCACAGGAAATATTTAATTCTAAGGAATTTAGGTGTAGTAATGTTTTTCTGACTAATCAAAAGATTTTTGAGGCGTTGGGTAATACTAACGACATCGAGAATATTGCACACCTTGTAGTTAATTTGATTAAGTCTTATAAAACAGAAAGGGTGTAGCAAATTATGTTCTCCATAATTTGCAGTTCTCTTTTTTCATCTATTAGTATATCTAAACAATTCTGGTGATAAATAAAACTCATTGTCTTGCTGTGGAAAAAGTTTAGGTTATGCTCGTGTGAAGCAATTAGATATAAAGAATACAATGAAGCAATCCTCATATTGTAATTTGTTTTCTTTATATTTTGATACTCCGTTACTAACTTATAGTATATGCAAGTTTTATCACCGTAGTTTAACTCTATATCACGAATGCTTTTAAATTTTGTATTACAGATTTCATCAGAAGTTATTTTTGCGATTATATGTAACGCCAGAGCATTAAAATCTGATTGATCGTGAATGTTTTTATAGACAAGTGTTTTGCAGAGTTGGAATTTTCGATCAATTTTTTGAGGTACTTCAGAGATGAAAACCGGAAAAAGAAAAACCTCTCCCCTATAATAACGGTCTGCTAATATATCGTATTCTTCCAAACAGATATTGCCACATTCAAAATTGTTAGAGTAAAAAACAACAGCATAAGCTATATTAGGATTTTCTGCGCCGCAACATATGTTCTTTTCCCGACGGTTATCTCCTAAATAGATATTTCTACGATCATACCATATATCTAAACCAAAATTGGAGAGGAAATGATAGAAATCGTTAACTAATGGAATTCGATCTTTGACAGAGAAGCATAAAAAGAGCAATGTTGTGTGCCTCCATTTAATCTCACAATAATAAATAGTTATTGTAAGATAAAATGAGCGCAAAAAAGCACCGGTCTCAGTAAATGCAACTGAGCCGGTGCATTCTTATTATATGTACGGGTGTTGTAGATAAGAGAAAGTTTGATTAGGTGGTTTACACCCTATAGTGTTGGAATGTCCGGTATTATAGTAAAGTATGGTATTTGCTGCTGGTGTAGAATATTCTCAACTAGTGCAAAGACACTACAATTCTAGCGTCATGGTCATTGCAGAATGATCTGTGATCGGTATCTTTCGTGTTTCATGTACATATGAACATTCGACAAGATGTGGGGCGAGTTCCTTTGCGACAAAGCAATGGTCATACCTATAACCATCATTTGTTCTTCCAACCCAGCTGTATTCGTTGACAGATGGGTGCAGCGTACGAAAAGCATCCGTATAGCCAAAATGGTCGAAACGGTCATAAAAATCGTATTCCCATGCTAAAAAGTTCTTATATTGCGGAATATGGGAACGCTCTAAAATATTCAGATCTCCACAAATAACATAAGGTGTTTGTTGTGAGGCACTTACCTTTTTTAAGTGTAACAAATATTGGATGACGAAGTCTTTCTTCCGCTTGATCTTTTCTGGAGAAGAGTCACGCGAGGGGACATAGAGGCCCATGATGCCAACTTCTCGTCCGTTAAAATCAATAGTTATATCTACCAATCTTGAAAAGAAAGGATCGTTTTCAGAAAAACAAGAATTGGTTCTTACAATTGGGAATCGACTTAACACCATGACACCTAAATCACCAGTGCGTGACTTTGGAAACCAAACGTTAAATTTCGCTTTCTCACCATAATTAAAAAGAGTGGCTCCATCCTCTCCGAAATATTCTTCCAGGTAAAAACAACCTTCACTCACTTTCGTTTCCGTCAATACAAAAATGTCTTCTTCGCGATTTTCCAGCCAGTCGATTTGCCGCTTTGCTCGCTGCAGAGATGGATTACCAATATTTAAAGTCATTATCTTTAACGAACTCATTGTAAGTCACCCCATCATTGAACATATTTTGTTGTAGACTTCTTCAACATTTCTTTCAAGATCTTCAATAGTATTGTTTTTACAAACTAGGTGTCGATATCCCCTGCTTGACAGAAAGTCGACTGCAGTCTTATATGCAGCCACTTCTTGCTCTCGGGTCATTCGCTCCTCGAAGTTGGTTAAGATATTTCTCTGAGATAATCTATCTGCTAGTATTTCAGGGTCGGCATACAGCATAACGCTAATATCCGGTATAACAAACTCTTGGTTTAAGGCCCATACATCTTCAATAGGTACACCATCGAAACTCTGCAATACAAGACTTGATTCAATGTAACGATCACTTATAACTATTTTGCCGTCGTTTAGTTCGGGCAACACGAAGTTCTGAATATGGAAATGTCTATCGCTCCATATAAGATGCGCATACGGCAAACCGCGTAGGTGTTGTTCGTTTGTTCTTACAAAGTCCCCGAACTGTGTTGGAGAGGGTTCTCTTGTTAGGTATACCGGATTGGTTTGTGAGATTTTATCGGATAATTTCTTAATAAAGGAGGATTTTCCAGCCCCATTGGGGCCGTCTATTGTAATAAAAACACCTTTTGCCATATCCTTACACCTCCGCTACAGGGCACATGTCAATATCGCAGCCAGAGAGGGGAAGGTTGTTTGCTATCTTGATCGCATAACAGCCTCCTCCGCAGTTATGGCATTCGGGATTTTTGTGTTGCGTACCTGTTGCATGGGGAATATGGTAATTTGCTACCTCTTTTCCAATATCTGCACCTTCAAAAACATTCCCAACAACAAAATCACTTTCCTGATACAAATCGCTTCCGCTAGAAGCAAAGACCATATACGGACATATTGCAATGTCCCCATTGCAAAAAATATACGGAATTGACCCTAATGAGCATTTTCTAAGTGGCTTGTGTTCAGCATTGGGAAAGCGAATGTATACGATTTCAAAATCCTCCGAAATGAGTGAGGAGGTCCTTTCTCTAAGCTCAATCATCTCTTCGGTTGAATACGCAAGCGGCTGTGTCTTTGCGCCACGTCCAAACGGGGACAAGGGATTCATAAGGACATAATTGGCACCAGTTTGCTTAGCAAACTGACATAGTTCAACATACTCCTCAATCGTCGCATATTTGTTTGGTGTTGTCAAGATTCCATTTAGTAATCCGTGATTACCAAGTGTACTAATATTATGCTTGATTGTGGAAATAACCGATTCAGATGTAATTCCCCGGAATTTCCCGTGAGATTGCAATGTCATTCCATCCAAACTTACGTTAAAATGCACATTATCATACCGGGTCAGTTGGTCTGCCCATGACGGATCTATTAATGTTCCGTTTGTACAAATACTGACCCCTATTTTATTTTCTAGCAGCACCTGGGCAATCTCTTTCGCGTGCGGATGTACCAGGGGTTCTCCTCCGGTTAATGTTACTTTCACCACGTTGTTTTTTATGAATTGGGGAACAAGTATATCATATATAGATTGCAATGTCATCTCGTTACCGACAGAATTTGACTCTGCAAAGCAATGGGCGCACCTTAGGTTGCACTTCTCCGTAATTTGCAGCATGACTTTCATTTGGGGCGGTTGAACGGTGCTCCTAAAAAAGCATGCGGCAGCATAGTCGGGATCATATATTTTATTTATCATCTTTTTCTCCCTTTCCGTTAGCTTTTTCTGCATCTTCCGTTTTATTTATATCTACTGACAAAACATTGTACATCAGTCGCTTGCCTTGCACTCTAGCACTGATATTTAGCAGAATAGTCATCAATGTTAAATAGATTATGTATTCCTTGGAAAAGGCTATAATGTCGGTTATGTGCGAAAGTGAGATATATACTATGATTAGCATAATCGTTTGGGCATGCATGTCACGCAGCAACAAATAATCTCTATTGGAGCCAAAAACAATTGTGTTGTCCCTGTTCCTGTTATATATCTCATACCACAGTGCAGTTTGATCATATTTTTTTGGTTTGACCTTTATGGTTTCATATATATCAGTATACTTATTCTTGGCATCATCCAAGGTAAAACGATTGTCACTAAATTTACGTTCTAAATCAGTAAAAATTGTGGCACTTGGTTGCTTCCCCCACAAGAAAACCAGGAATACCTTTACGCGAGAAGGCACAACGGAATCAAAAACGAACGTCAGTATGTATATGGCAGATGAAAACACAGTAACATTGAGCACAGAAGATACTCCTTTAATCCATGAGTCAACTGTTTCACCAAATACCAAAAGACCAGAACTAATAATCATAAGGAGGATGTTTGCAAATAAAAACCATTTTAATTCTTTGTCTCTATATTCTTTCAGGTTTTTCATACTATCACCTCAAGTACTACTCGTTTATCTACGGTACAATGTTGTCATCCGTTGGGCTCAAACATAGACGCATATTTTTTAGGCATTCAAGCTTTACGAATATAGATCCATTCGCTAATGGTAGCAATTCCTGTCAGGACTAAACCAAGAGCAACAATCACAGTGCAGTGGGTAGATGCTGTGGTCTTTACCTCTGAAAACTCCTGTAATGCAGAAGGGAGCGTTTTTAGTCCTGAGAGCATCATCTCTAATTCGCTAAAATAATGCCGGATATTTAGGATGTTGGTATCCGGGAGCATAGTCGATGGCAGATCTATATAACTGAGAATAATACATATTGCAGCCAGTGACGCAACACTGATTGCTCCTATGGTGGCAAACAATCGTTTTGGATGATATGTAAAAGTACACACGATACAGGAGAATACCCACAAAATAGTTACAGCCAGCAGCAACACTGCAAGCAGTACAACCAAAGGAATCTGCTCCCAAAAATCACGCACGGTTTCCTGGCTGAAGATTCGCCAGTCGTGGCCTTTCATTGTTTGGTGTTCACCCATTTGCTTGTGCTCAAAAAAGTAAGTTGTGGTATTCTCAATTGAAATCAAAACAGCTTCCTCTGATTGCTCCTTAATAGACAAACCATCCGTAACCAAAAGATCTTCGGGTACACCTTGAGGATAAACAAACAAAAACGCATCTGATATGGCTTCTGCGTCTTTTGATTCGATAATCTCAACCAACTCGCCAACAACAGGCTGTCGGGAAGCGGTGGCAATGAAACAATAGTCTTTCCCTCCGGGGAGGCGAATTGTGCCTTTTTCGTAATCCAGCTCATAGCCGTCCTGAGGAATTTCCCGCACACGCAAACCACTTTCCCATCCTGAACCCTCAACCAGTTCGTATAGGTGCTTCCCGCGTTCATCTTCAAAAAGAGCCGTTTGGGAAATTGACACAGATTGTCCCCACATACCATTGTCCTTGATTTTCAGGACTTCTACCTGTGTGAGCATTTCCTTCTCTATTTTCAGGGAGAGGATTGTGCACGAAATAAGGATGTAAAGCACCAGGCATATTACACATAAGCTTCTTCGTTTCATATCGTTTTGTTTCCTCCCAACTCAATTCCCTCTGCCATTTCCCGGTTGAAAAAGGCAAACAGCAGCAAAGGCGGCAATGCGGTTAGCACACAACAGACCAGCTGCACATTGGGGTCTCCGGGTGGAACAGAGGCCAGAGCGACTGCCAGGGGATACTGAGATAACTCTTTCAGAAAAACAATGGGCTGTTCTACCATATTCCACCCATCTAAGAAAGACAGCAGCGCAGTGCACACCAACCCGCTTTTGCTCATTGGGAGCATGATCTTGAATATGACATGCAGTGTGTTGCCACCGTCCAGTTGGGCAGCTTCTATGATTTCGTTAGGGACTGCTTTGAAGCTTTGG
>JAZRQP010000082.1:0-1697 GCA_045649885.1 Faecalimonas sp. | reverse complement strand
AGGGTAACAACCGTGAAAAAAGGTAAAAAAATAAAGAACCCTGGACGGGCTCGAAGAGCCCATACAAGATTCTCTATATGTTGTTTATTCAGAATAATTTTGTTTGCCCTTTAGAGGCTAAATTAGTTTGTCCTTTGACATATAGTTAATCTTGTGGCTCAATTATACGTCTATACGAACTGTGGCGCAAGGCCAAGATTGAGAAATTTTCTTTTATTTAGCATAACCGTTTCGATGACATACATCATTGACTGCTTCTGCAAACAAAGACCGTGAATGTTTATCAGGATTTGTATTGGTGTCTTTTTTGTACAAATACACATTCCGAACTTCATTCCATAAAGACTTCTTTTTCAACCAATCAATCTTTTTTTCAAGATTATACCCTTTAGGTTGGTCTCTCCATTCGTATGTCTGTTGCTTTTTATTGAAATGGATATATTCCTGTCTTGGATTGCCATTTTTATCAACATAATCATTAACAATTGCAATATCACAACTGTGGAGGACCCTAGAAAATGGTGTGTCCTTTACTTTCATCGTAATTACCCTAGTAGAATCTTCGCAATTACTATACCCATATCTCCAGCCAACACGATTAAGTGCGTTCATAATAATATGTTTTTGGTCTTTCGCCTTATATTTGTTATCATCATTAATGTAGAGGTTAACATCAAAATCAAAACCTTTATTAGAACTAAAATCACACGTTACCATGTTTCTACTTGTACTTCCGATAAAGGTGTACGAGAAGGTAAACTGATGGCGGACCAGATTTTGAACCTCATGTAAAATCCGCTCCACATTTTCCTTCGCCGGGGACCAAATTGACTTGTCGACATATTCAAAATTATACATCTTTTTTTCTCCTTTCGTTCCCCAAATCCACCCATTTAGTCTAAAAACCAAATCATTACAATATACACCTATTACAAATAAAGTCAAGTATTTTAGCCATGATTTTCTTACACAAATTGGAATTTATTTAACTTCCAAACCGATAATAGCACGATACATCAGCACAAGTCCTGTACTGAGCAAAGCACCGCCGATAATATCGGTAAACCAATGTACACCCGAAACAAGTCTTCCAATTACCATAAATACAATAAAAGCAGTAATTGCATAAGTAACACATCGTTTGAGAACATCGTTTTTGATGCGGGTATCAAACTGCATTATTGCAGTCGGCATGACACACATCACAAGCATTGTCGTTGATGATGGATAAGATGCTTCCAAAATCCCATTAATCAACACGGGTCTGTAATTTATGACAAGCACCTCAAAGAGAACGAATGCCGCCATCACAACGATATAGAATCCGCCAAGAACAAGGATACTATAATCAACTTTCAAGAGGTGCTTTCTCTTAATCCATTGAATAAGTCCGAGCAATGCAAACCCCGTTACAAAAACGAGTGGCACCAACCCCAGCCAATCTGTGATAGTATACAGGGACATATGCACACCTGTAAGGTTATGAACGCGCTGGTTAATCGTTGCAAATCCGACAGATGATTCTTGTGGTCCGATTGCTTGTACATCAACAAATTGAATTGCTGCCGTCCATAACAAAAATGCTAAAAGTATGCCTGTTGCAATGCAAAAGTTTCTCCGATTTTCTTTGGTCATTTTTTCACCATTCCTTGTGTGTATTGGCTCTCGCCTGAATACATTATAAGAGAAGGTGTGAA
>JAZRQP010000081.1:0-9242 GCA_045649885.1 Faecalimonas sp. | reverse complement strand
CGGTAAACCCTTGTTCTTTCAGTGATATCTCAACTATCAATGTATCATCCAGCCAGCATTGCAAAAGTTCTCTGTCACTTACTTTCATCGTTAATTGATAATCTTTATTCGCCTCTAACGTCACTCCCGTAGTACCGCTCTGCATCGGCGTCCCATATTCAAACGGTTGTCCTGTTGCTCGATATAAAATATACGAGCCTTTTCTTAACTCCAAGCGAACACGATAATCTGCTGTTCCATTATAGGTCCCTTTTACAATACTTATAGCTGGACCCTCACTCCCTAGTGTACTGAAATTTATCGTAGTAGAAAATGCCCATGAATCTTCTTTGAGTTCAGTTTTATAATAGCTGTCTGGCAGCACAACACTAGCACTACCAAATGCAATATTACTTTGGAAAGTTGGATATGAACCCGTAGCATCAGGCAATACATTTATATTGCTTCCCATCTCAGGAACTTTTATTCCTGACTCTTGCCAAAACTGAGGAGTATTGAATTTCCCATCTGAGCCACTACAATACCATCCGAAACAAGGCATAACATTAGTAAAACCTCTTCCTTTCAATGCTATTTCAGCTATCAATTGATCATCCAACCAGCATTGCAAAAGTTCTCTGTCACTTACTTTCATCGTTAATTGATAATCTTTATTCTCTTCTAACGCCACTCCCGTAGTCCCGCTCTGCATCTGTGTACCATATACATCTGGGTTTCCTGATGCTCGATATAAAACATATGACTTATCTTTTATCTCAAAACGAACACGAGTTTCCTTCCCTTCATAGGTCCCCTTAACAATACTTACAGACGGACCCTGAGCCGCTACTTTACTGAAGTTTATCGTAGTAGAAAATGCCCATGTGTCTTCTTTAAGTTCGGCCCTAAACAAATTGTCTGGCAGTACAACATACCGAGTACGCACAGTGCTATCAAATGCAATACTACTATGAATGTTTTTAAAATACGTCGTCTCTTCAGGCAATAAATTCATATTGCTTCCTATCTCAGGAACTGCCTCCTGTGAACTAATCATAGCAGTGTTATCTGCGTCTACATACATCGGCACTATGCCGACAAGGATTGAAAGTGTCAACATTACCGCCAAAAAACCATGTTTTCTTTTTTTCATCATATCATCCTTCCTTATATAATTAAATCGGTTTAATTTATCATATCTTTTCTATTTAGGATTGTCAAGTGTTTTCTTCGTTACATTACAATTCACCACGTTTTTTTAGTAATGAGCAACTCAATCCTCCACAAATACTCGTTTTACCGCATTTAAATAACCATAACCATATAAATCATCTGGTTGTAAGTAGCTGGTTTCTGTCCATTCATTCCAGCTATTTATAGTCACCATAGGTGCACCGGTACGTTCAGCAATTGCCTTAGCCTCACGTAATGCCGCTTCAAACTTCTCAGGTGGATTATCCTTTACAACACTATCTATATGAGTAGCATAACGAGGAGTATTGTCCCATCCTATAGAAACATGTGGAAAATACGGAATCTCAAAGTCACGTTCAATCTCTTGCCATTCTTCTCGGACTGTTTTCATGATTTCATCATAAGTCTGATTCATATTACAAAAATGTGCAAATTGATAATGGGTGAGGGAAGAAAATGATAAATGTTCCACCATATCCTTTGGTTTCAACACTTTGAGTCCACCGTCAAATCCCGAGAGATTTGCATGAACCTTACCATACTTCACTAATTGATAATGGATTCCATCGAAACCACATTCTCTCACTCGTTCCTCCAACCAATCTAACTGCTTTTTGGTGTTTTCCATTCCATCAAAGCTATCAATGAAATTTTGTAAGTCATATATACTTAATACAGGCTTATTATCTATTTTATAATATTCCGGTTGGGTAAAATACTGTTTAATCCAACGTTCTCCGATTATATGAAACTGTTCCTCATTAATCTTTCCCTTCCATATATGAGTATCGTAATCTTTCGTAGCTATACGTCTATCCCATCCATAAGCAACGTCATGATTTGCATACATAATATAGAATTTCATTTTGGAACGATTCTTTGCCTTTAGGAACCCATTGTTCAAACATTGTTCTAAGAAAGGACGATTATCATACCAGTACCAATCATAGATAAATACATTTACTCCATGATCAACTGCTGCTTCAATCTGCATTTCCATCACATAAGGGTCTGCTTCATTACAATAACCCCATAAAGGTTTTCTTGGCCATTGATGCCCCTCATATTTTGCTGTGGCTGCTTTCACAGTCTCCCATTCTCCATAGCCCTCCGGCCAAAAAATGCGGGTTCTCCCTTCGTCACCTGTATATGCCGGCCATACATAAGCCGCAACATCTAATTTTCCCATAATAAACCACCTTTCACGCTCTCTTTTCGTTAATCAATCCACTCTGTCCAGAATCCTTCAAACTCTACAACTGCAGGTTTTGCACCATTCATCACTTTAGCGCTGCCATTATTCAACTTAATCACAATTTCAGAGTTACTCATACCCGTTACGTAACTATCGGTTCCTTGTTCCTGTAAAATGTTTTGAAGCCAAGATTTAGTCAATGTATCCTCTGCCACAGAAGCTGCCAACTGGGATACTGTCATGTCTGTAGCAACACTTTCATAAAATTCCTTGCTATAGTAATCTCTGAGGTGCCCACTCACACGAACAACATTGCATGGTTCCAACTCCGTAGCATATATGTCTAACACTTCTGATGTCGCTCCACCCAGAAATGCAACAGATGCATAATTGTAACTCATCCTACAACACAAGGTCCAATCTCTGAAATCCTTATATGGTGTGTAATCCACGTTAAAGAATTCCAAATCCATACCACCTATTGATATATTGCAATTTTCCTGATTGATAAATGTCACTGTTCCACAGTTCTCACGGAAGATTCTCATGACATTCATAAAGTTATCATATGCATGAGCATCCATGGACTGGAACGTGCTCAACTCTTCGTGAATCGGCGATGCATCATTATTCTTCATTGTGTTTCCTTGGACATATGCCTCGGTTTCCGAAACATCAAATTCTTCCACCAACATAGCGAGTTGTCCAATTCTATCATCAGCATAATCTGAAAGTATAACGTAATCTATACGGTTGACCTTCATACCCTTTAGATAAGATTTAAGATAGCTGCCAAATGCATCATCCGACGAGCCAACATTATATAGCATAATCTCGCCATTTGGGAGGACCACAATCGTGCAGTCCTCTCCATTCTGTCCGTTCAGAAAATGGAACTCTGGTGCTGTCAGTTTTTCATTTGTCACAGGATCTTTCTCTTCTACTTCTTCATTTAAACCACTATTAGTTGAACTTTCACCATGAAACTTCATCGCATCCGTCTGACTCAGTCTGTTTCGGTCGTAATCGTATTCCTGATAGTCAGATACTGTCAGACTTGATTTTTGTTCGCTCTTTTGTGGCACTTTAGGCTTCGTGACTATTTCATCATTACATGCTACAAGTAAAATGACACTAGCAATGCATAACAAAGCTATAATCAATATTGAATTTTTCTTTTTCACATTGTCACCTCCTATTTCAACGAACGAATCTTCACATCATCTATTGAATAACGAGTCTTGTTCGAATCAAAACTGATAAATCCTTCTGTTGCATATGTTGTTCCATATCCCGGATCCGTGTAACTCAATATCAGGTTCTCATCGTTATATACGGAAATCTGGTTACCTTTGCAGATGATTTTTAAATTACACCATTCACGTAACTTCAGGTTTTCTATCTTACCCTTAGCAACTGGCGCCTTTCCATTGAAAAGTTGTATTCCTCCACTTAATGACATCAAAACGCTGTAATTTTCACTGTAATGTGCCGAAGTTACTGTCGGCTTCCTGAAGATTACATGTGCCCAACCAGCACTATCTGCCTCATCAAAACGATATTTAAAGCTCATTTCAAAATCACTGTAAATGCGATCATGGATGACCATACTTGCTACTGACCCCTGTGCTTCTATACAACTTAAGACACCGTTTTTGATTTCCCAATCACCATGCCACAGGTTTAATTTCAAAAGACTCTGTGATGCATCCTGACTTTCAAAGTCTGCAACAAAATCCGTAGCTTTTGAAATCGGCACTTGTCCGTTATTCCACATCTGTACTAGATTACTCTTTTCTATATCCACATCATGGATATCTTCTAATCCTAATCTTGCAAATCTTGCTGTTGTGTTCACAGAATACAGTTGATACACACCGCCTCTTTCAATCTCATCCTTCCATGTGATAACCGGCTCCTTAATTCCTTCTACCCAAACACTACATTGCTGGTCTTTTCTCACAAACAGAAGTTGTACTTCCTTAACTTCTTCTCCCAAACTATAGTTTGCAACCTCTTTTCCGTTGGATTTGAGGCTGAGACTTCCACCTTCCATCACAGAGATACTAACACCATCAATATTCTTGGACCTTCCTTCTGAAGCACCAAATAGGATGCCGCCTTCTGCTTGAGTTCCACTTGCATTCTTTTTGTCCCAAATGCGAATCTGTGCAATTGCCGCAAAATCGGTAACAGCCACACCCATACGGGTTGTTCCCCCATAAGTATCACCTGTACTTGTTGTTTCACCAATACAGGTGATCACATTTGCTCCACCAAATACTGTATCGGTTCCTGATAATTGGAACCACTGTGACTCTAAGGAACTAATACGATAGTTCATAAAGCGGGCTGCAGCATCTACAGTACAGAAATTAATATATCCTCTCACATAACCGGTATCAGCCAAAGAGAATACTTTCTTCGCTTCTTGCCCTGCATAAACGCGAATGGTTTCTCCTTCTGTTTCCAGCACAAGACGAAGTGCCTCTCCTTTGTCTGTCTTCACAGTAGCATCTGCCATCTTCTTACCGTTCTTCATAAGTACCAATTTCTGTTCTGCTGTGTACTTCAATAAGAATCCGTTCTCTGGATCGGAATCATAATTTTTCTTTCCAAATCCAACTCCGGCATATCCCTTACCCTCTTGTAGTTCGATTGTAAGATTTACACGGACATCTTCATACTGCTTGTTATTCACACCTAACGTTGCGAGACCTTCTGTATCAGACTGCTTGTAACCTTCTAAATAATATTCCCAATTGCCACTGACAATCTCCATACCTTCAATTTTTGCTGCCGTAACAGCTGTTGAATAATTAAGTTCAATCATTCCCTCTGAATATGGGGTATTCACAGATTGACCATCAACAATGCTATTTCCGAAACATGCATAATCAAATTCTGCTTTCACTTTATCTGCAAAGACACCAACTAATTCATTACTGTAGTTTGCAAATAAGTTGTTTCCAATACTTTTGAATGACTCGCCATCATAAGAATATAACGCCGAATATGTAGTTCCAATTCTTTGGAGTTGTAAAATTACCGGCTTATCTAAATCGGTATCAGTCACATAGTGGTCGATTACTACTGAACCATCGGTTGTTCGACCAAAAAATAACACTTTTTTCCCATTCAATTCGGTACGCCCTGCTGCCACGAACTGACCGGTGCCATCCGCACACAGAATTCCGGCATATGAACTGGCACTCGCACTACTTTCCAGTTTTGCCTGGAACGTCCAGTCATCATCTTTTCCGTGGGTTGTCTGACTCACCAGACCTTTCTTGCCATTCAGTACTAATTTCCCGTCCTTCAAAGAAGCTTTCTTATTATCACTGTTTGCGAACAATCGATCTCCATCTTTATTCTCAAAATCATCAAAGTTTACTTCTTTTTCTACATTGCTTGATTTCATTTCTGAAGAGTATTTCTTGCTGGCTTTTTTTCCTTCTACCAGAATCGTTCCACCTGGAATTACATCTGCTAAAATCTTACCTTCTGAATCTACTTTATATTGTTTTCCAGTAAACCAGTCTGTAAAGATTGTTCCATCTTTCACGCTCAAACTTCTTACATTTAATTCTACATCCACATTTTCTTTATTCTGAGATGCGATTGTAATAACTGTTCCCTCGTCATCCCAACGTCCAAATGCGTAGATGCTATCATTAGAATTACAAACAAGATCTTTAATTGCTCCTGTTTTTACAGCACTATACTCCTGTCGCAATTCTCCTAACGCACGATAGAGATTATATTTCTCATAATCCCAATTAGTTTCGTCCCACTCCATTGCATAGTAAGTACCAGGTGAGCCTACTCCAAAACTGGTTTTTCTATCCAAACCAATTTCTTCTCCATAATAGATACTTGGTGCTCCTATAAATGTCAACTGTACTAGAACGGATGCTTTATCATTTTCCCATGTAGTATTAGTAATACGTAATTTGTCGTGCTGTGAACGCATATTAGTAATACATAATGCAACAGGTCTTGGGTACTGCAGTATTGTCTTATTCAAAACATCTTTAAATGTTGCCTCACTAGTAACACCATTCGCATATCGATTAAATGCCTCTATCAGTTCAAGATTCCATTCTCCATCCCATACTCCCTTTTTGAGATTTTTGGAATCACTTTCTGAAATCAAGTATATATCCGGATTCGCTGTTTTCAGATACTCGCGAATACGTCCCATAACCACCTCTGCAGACTCGTTTCCAGTCTCGGTTGTCCCCCACAAGTAACCACCACAGTCAAATCTCCATCCATCAACGGAATATGGTGCTGCGGTGTAGTGTTGCATGAACGAATTCTTTTCGCTATACAACAGTTTTTGGGTGCTTTCCTTACCATGATCTAATGCAACACCTCCCCATGTGGTTACATAGGTACTTGGCCAATTATAATAAGCAAACATATCATAATATTGACTGTCCTTACTTTCATTGGCCGCATCCAGTGGATATCTGTGACTACCATCTATATATATACTATCTGTAGTAGTAAATGTAAGTACCGCATCCATCATTACACGAAGATTACTGTCATGAAGAGTATTACACATCTGACGGAAAGTTTCCTCATTACCGAAGCTTGGTTCTATCTGCGTAAAATAAGTTGGACCATATCCGGCATTTTGTCCGCTACGAAAAACTGGATTCATATAGACCCCGTCCACACCAAGTTCTTTGATGTAATCCGTTTTCGCTACTACGCCTGCCAAGTCACCACCGTATCTATCATCAAGCCCTCTATGTACATGATTCCATGAATTAACTCGATTCTTATCCGAAATCGTAACATCATTTGATGTGTCCCCGTTAAAAAATGCATCAGGCATTAAAGAATACCAAAGGGTTCCTTTTGCCCAGTCCGGAGTGGAGAATCCCGGAATCACCATAAAACAATCACTATAGGTACCCATGTCTGCTTTTTCAGGCAAAAGCCTCCTATCAACATATACCGTACTATTTTCAGCATCATTGGCACAAATGAAACGATAGTAAACAGTATCTTTCTGTGCAGGAATCACTCCTTTGAAGAAATCGTAGTATCCTGTTTCATCATGTTTTTCAAATTCCATATCTGCTGTTTTCCAGCTTTTTCCTTCATCAGTTGTGTATTGAATCTGAGCTTTTGTTACATTATATCTTGCTGTACGAATTCGCAGTGTAATATCCTCTGTTGTTTTCGGTTCATCCGGAGTGATATATTCATTTGCCTGATCATGAAAAACATCCGTGATTGAAGCAACGCGATTCGTTTCTTTCTTTTCCTTTTCCATATATGATTGTGCAGAGAGCTGAACCCCTCCATAGAGGCAAGCGCCTGTTGCCGCCAAAGCAGCCACAATCAACATGATTCGAATTGTCTTTTTCTTTTTCATCATTTTCGCTCCTCGTCACCTTAAACTTACTTCAGTTTCGCCTTTGTAGATACAATACTTTCATTGTAAGGTTCAGTCTCTAGTATCACTGACTTTCTCAGGCCCGTTGGTTCTAGTTCTACATAACCCTTTACGATATATTCCTCATTCAAATCACTGACTTTTCTATATGCAATCATATAATCTGCAAAATCCTGTGTCGTATCACAAATGTCTGCTTGAGATACTTTCTTGAATGCATCATCACCTTTTGTATCATAGTCGTTCACTTTCGCGGATAACGTACCATAATCCTTGATTGTGTACTCCTTTCCTTCATATACAACCTTTTGACCAATTGGACTCTTTGTCGTATCTGGTAATCCCATTCTAATCAAAAAGCGAATCCCTTTGTATTCATCCGAATTTTCATTTATCTTTTCCAGGCTGGCACCGACTACTGCGATTGAAATATTCTGTTCACTATTCTCTGAGAACTCGCAACACAATGTGATATTTTCTTCCGGCATCGTAAAAACGTGACCACCAGTCTGTTCATCCAAGTTGTTAATACAATGAGCATCTTCACCAATCTTATATAGCATACTGCCTGCCACTACATTATAATTCTCCTCTGCTTGTGGAATTACGATTACTTTTGCCCCTTTGCTCAAATCACCATTATTACAAGCAATAGCAACTGTTCCATTAGTCATTGTATTCAAATTCAAGCGCTCTTTGACTCCTGTACCACTTAAGTTTACATTTGATATGGAAGCTGCCATATCACAAACAAGCTCCGTTTTATCTACTACAAGTTCGACATATTTATTTGCTTCCTTAAGCTCTGTAATATTTTTTCGTAATACCTCGTTTTCATCCACTGTAACAGATAGAATCTGATCCTTAAATGACATCTTCAATGTATAAGTGTGTTCCAAATCAAAATTCTTATTATAGCTTCCATATGTAAGCATATTTCTATCTGCGCGACCATCAATATAAAGTCCCCATCTCAACCCTGTACCGTAATTAGTCTGTTGCAGTGCGAAATATAGCACATGCTCCTGCTCCTCATTATCAATCAATGTGCCAAATCGGATTCCAACCGCCTGATACAATGCCACCTTGCTGAATTTCACATCCGCTGACAGTTCACTCACTTCTGCATCTTCATCCTCAAGTGTATAACCGCCAATCACATAGGTTTCTGCTCCTAAAGAACTTATGCCTTGACCAAATGAAACTTTCTTTCCATTATCAAAGGTCAAATCATCTGCTACCGGCATAACTTCTTCGCTATCGTCTACCTCATTTGCAATCTCCCAGAACTGAGGAGTATTGAATTTTCCGTCCGAGCCACTACAATACCATCCAAAGCAAGGTTTCACATCTGTAAATCCTTTATCTTTTAATGATATCTCAACTATCAATTTATTATCCAGCCAGCATTGCAAATGTTCTCTGTCACTTACTTTCATCGTTAATTGATAATCTTTA
>JAZRQP010000080.1:0-1821 GCA_045649885.1 Faecalimonas sp. | reverse complement strand
TCCATAGGATTTATAGTGCCTCCCCCCATTCTCATGACGGGGCGACCCACGGTGTGACCCATGGCCATCGCAAGTATCATCATCAACTGTATGTAATTCCCCGCCGCACAAGTTTGCCGGTATTGTTCTTTGGTGTAAATAGCATCGCTCCCTGCGCACCTTCCTCTTCTCCTCTCAAGGCCGCTAATCCTCGCGCATTCACCAATTGGCTCGTCACATACAGAACGTATCTGGTGCCTTATTCAGTTGTATGTGGTCCATTGCAGACCTGAGGAAACGCCTTAGTGTTAAGGCTCTCCATCAGATCTGCAATAATTATTTCTGTTGGTCTCCGGGAGGTTCTGCTAAATGATTGTAATTCAAAAAAATCTGAAGCATTAGATTCTGCTGGATATCTTCTTTTGCCTGCTTATCCACCACCACTTTTTTCATTCCATACTCATCTGTAACAATCTTGGATGCAGCCGAATTGATTAAAGCATCGTAGTGGGCAAGCACTCGTTTAAAAGCTTCGCCATCACCAGCTTTACATGCCAGAATCGTCTCATAGTCAATCTTCTTTTTACGCATGATCCATACCCTCCAGCAGCAGTCTTAGTTTTCTCATTGCCATTTTCTTTCTGTACGCCACTGTTTTGTGACTAATACCCAGCAATCTCGCAATATCCATGTCTGAATATTCTTTAAAAAAGCTTAGAAGCAAGACTGCTCTTTGATTGGGCATAATAAATTGAACTGCCTCTCCAATTCGTTCGTCGGTTACCTTTATAGTAATTCCTTTCACTTTATAAGTTCTTGAGTAAATAGAGTATGTATCTTCAGTTTTCTTCAGATTCCAAACATCCTGTTTCACCTCTTCCAGTGGCAAATACCTCTCCTCGCGCCTTTTTCTGGTTCGCAGATTATCCAATGATGAATTTTGAATTACAGTTCTGCAGAACGAATCAAATCTGTTTTCCTGGTATTTGATAAATTCACTATTGTACATAAACATCCCTTCTTTCGCTTGTATATATATATTGACGTTTCGATTATGTGTATTTGGAGAAAAATCGTCCGATTCTGCCAAATGTTCCGAAAAGAATTGTAATTCTCCTATTTTTTGCGAATCCTATGCAATTTTATATACAGAACGGATGTTTGGGAATAAACGTTTTGTTCCAAAACATGAACAAAATCCCTCTGATGCCTCGTTTGAATGCGTGCCAAAAGATATATATTCGCAAGGGACAAGCAAAAGGGCCCTCCGGAGAAAACCGGAAGGCCCTCTATTCAAAACTCAAATAACTCCAGATTGCCAAGCATATCGACAATATCCTGGCTGACATGTTCCACTTGTTCCGGTGCCGCGATGGTTGTTTGATGGGAAGTTGTTACACTCCCAAGACGCTCCTCAACCAATTGCCGGATCTTAGATTCCAGAAGTTCCATCGGGATAGACTGGTAACTAACCCTTAATTCACACCGTTCGCTTTCAAGTTCAGGATGGTTGGTAACATATTCATTCAGCGCCGCGATCAGCACCTTACTTTTCTTGTTTCCCAAACTTTCCAAAAGCTCACCTGCCCGGATCTCCTCTTCGGAGCTCATACCGAACTGAAGCGAGTATCTGTATCTTCCATCCTTCTTCATAGGCTCTCCCCTACTTCAGTTCAGCATCGGCCAAGAGACATCTGTGCCTCTGCCAATGCCTGATAGCCAAGGGCATTCGCATTCGGATCATCTACGAAGGTTGCAGAAGCCACCATGGAGGACTGTTCAAGATAATCCCGGTACAAAACACTGCCACCACCAATGAACACGGCTGGATTGGACCGCAGG
>JAZRQP010000079.1:0-4173 GCA_045649885.1 Faecalimonas sp. | reverse complement strand
ATTTTGTTTGTCCTTTATGCCGTGTAGCATCAAAAAGTATGGTAGCAGGGTGGTATCAGCTTGTTTTTGTAAATGTCATATTTGTAATTACATTAGTTGCACTATCGGTATTTCCCGTTAAAATTGCAAGCATTTATGAACCCGGATTTATACCGCTTCTTTTCCTCAGCATTTCAATCTTTGCGGTATATCCTGTCATATTTTCCAAGATTAAAAATATGACAGAAGTTGCGATGAAACGAGAAACCGAACAGCAAAACAAACTTCTGCTTTTGCAGATTGAAAATGAAAATCTGCAAATGGCGGCAGACCGCATGGCAAGACACGACAGACGACATCATAACCTTGTGCTTTTGGAATTTGCAAACAAAAACGACATTGAAACCGTAAAGGACTACTTAAAAACTCTTGTAGACGATGACTCCGATAGCCTTGGCGAAATAAACTATTGCAAAAATCCAACGATAAATACAGTTCTTTCTGTGTATGAAAAGAAAGCAAAAGATGCGGGTATTAAAGTAAAAATCTCAGCTCGTGCCGGAAATGATATACCTGTATCCCCTAAAGACATGGTTATAGTTATTGCCAATCTTTTTGAGAATGCAATCAACGCTACAAAGAAGCTTAAATCAAAAGAGAAAATTATTGATGTTGATATAAGAGAAAAAGAAACACGCCTGCTTGTGAAGATAGAAAATCCGTGTAAAACTAATCTGAAATTTGATGAAGTAGATTACGGTATTGGAATCAGCTCTGTTATAACAACCACAGAGAAGTACGAGGGCATGTACGATTTCACTGCCCAAGACGGAACGTTCAGTTCAAAAGTGTGTTTAAATTATTAAAATAATAAATCTTGAAACTCTCCTTCGGGAGAGTTTTTTTGTGCTTATCAAGGGTTGTTTTATCAAAAAAATATGCAATCTGTGCCAAAAATCTGCGATTTATGCCAAAATCAACATTTTTTATTATAGTTTGATAAAATCATAATGTGTAAATATGAGGATATAGGAGGTATAGAAGTGAAAGAATTAAAATACACAAGCGACGGATATTTGATTGTATCTGAGTTATACAAATGTCCTTTGTGGGAAAAGAGTTTAACCTGCTCTTCAGGCTGCGAGCACGATTGTTTTTTCTGTGAATATTCAGACTTCAGAAAACCGGAATATATGCTTGAGATGACAAATAAGTCTGCCGGTGAAAAGCTCTACAGTATTTGTCACAACGAGTTCAACAGGAAATAACATTAAAAACTCCAAAAAAATTTGTTGTTCTTGCCAAAGTGGCAAATTATATAGAAATTAAAAATTGAAAGTCAAAGGTGGTATTGAAGTGAGAAAAAATAACAAACGAATATTATCAGCCGGATTAGTTTTGTGTATGCTTATCTCCCTCTTTTCGCAAGTTGCATATGCAGAGGGCGGCAGCGCATTTGTATCAGGACAGTATGAAACTGTTTCGGGAGAGAATATTGAAATTGAGCTTAAAGCAACAGACTCTACAGGTGTTATTGCGATGCTCTGTGAGATTGAGTTTGATGCCGAGTTTCTTGAAATTTTGCGATACGATGATGCAAAGCTTATCGGAGGAACGCTTACAGCCAAAACAGATGAATCCCCATTGAAACTTTTCTGGATGGATGCACTCGCCATGGAAAATACATTGGTTGAAGGTGTTCTTGGTACGTTTACTTTCAAAGCGCTGAAGGCAGGAAAAACCGAAATCAATGTAAACTACATAGAAGCATATACAAAAGATGGAGATTTAGTTCCTTTTGAAAATGCAGTGACCCATGTAAATATAAAAGAATCGGACACTCCTATAGTCGAGGCAAAAGAATACACAATTAAGGCAACTGCAGGAGCAAACGGAAAAATTAACCCGTCAGGTGAAATTAAAGCTACAGAGGGTAAACAACTACTCTTTATATTCACACCTGATTCCGGGTATAAAGTAAATGATGTAAAGGTTGACGGAGCAAGTTTAGGTGCGGTACTTGAATATACCTATGATTCGGTGAATGCGGACAGCGAGATTGAGGTGACATTCGAAAAAATACGCAGTTCGGGCGGTTCACCAGGCGGAAGTTCTTCATCAGGCAAATCAGATGAAGAAACCATTGAGAAACCTACTGAGGAAACAACAACTAAAGAAGAGACAACAAAAGAAGAACCCGTAAAAACAGAATGGGTTAACCCCTTTAGTGATGTAAAGACGGATGATTGGTATTATGAGTATGTAAAATACATTAACGAGAAAGAACTTATGAAGGGTATTTCCGAAACTGAATTCGCACCTAACAATACAGTTACAAGAGCGATGTTTGTAACGGTTCTTTACAGATTGGAAAAAGAGCCAACTGCAACCAAAGCAGATTTTGCAGATGTACCTGAAGGTACATATTATGAAAATGCAGTGGGCTGGGCGGTTCAGAACGGAATAGTAAATGGCGTGTCAGAAACAGAATTTGCACCTGATAATACTATTACCCGTGAACAGATGGCAACCATCATTCACCGCTATATGAAATTCAAAGGCTTAGATATGTCGGTAAGCGAAAATGTAGATGTTACATCATACGAAGACTTTGAAAATATTTCGGATTATGCCAAAGATGCTTTTAGGTTTGCATGTTCAAACGGTATTATATCGGGAACGAGCGAAACTACTCTCTCCCCAAAAGAATCTGCAACAAGAGCACAGATGGCGGCAATATTCCAAAGATGCGAAAATATGTTATTAAATCAGTAAAATGATTTATAAATATATATAACATAGGAAAGGAAGCGAATTTATGAGAGCAAAACTTTCAAAAAGAATTTGTTCGGCTATTCTTGCAGTAGCAATGCTTTTGTCTTTAGCACCTGTTACAACATTTGCTATAACAGACGAAGATATTCCTGCAAGCGTAGAACTGGGTAAGGGTTTCAATCTGCTTGAATGTAAGACTTTTGAATCAGCAAACCTTAAGTCTGCAATCCTGTTTGATAGTGTAGATACTCTTAATCCCACAAAGGTAAGAATTGGTAATGTTGAGTCCAATATGACGTATATCACAAGTATGTCATCATATTTAGACAATACACATACCGATATCTCTACTGAAGTCGGAGTAACCAAAGAGGGCCTTTTGGCAAAGGCAGAGGTTAAAGCCAAGTTCGGTTTTAAAGGTGAATGGGAATCCTCCGGCACAGTGAATACTTCAAGACTTATTCTTGAGATTCTTGCCAAGGCATATAAGTATTCACTTAATATGGAAATGAGCGAGCCATGGGCGAAGGATGAAAATGATGAATATGTGTCAATCAATCCTACATTTGCATATGACCTTGTTCATATGAGACCCGAGGATTTGTTCAATACATACGGAACACATATTGTGACACAGTATGACGCAGGTGGTGAAGCATATACCTCTTATGAAGGAACAGATGCATCAAATTCAATGAAGAGCGAATTTGATATCACAACAAACGCAACCGTTAACGTAAGTGCGGCAGATATTGCCGATGTTAATGTTGAAGTTAATGCATCAGGCGGCGAAAAGCACGAGGACAGCTTTGCAAATAATAACAAGCAGACAAGCATGCGTGTTCGCGGTGGTGATCCTTTCTATTCAACATTTGATAAGATTATAGCAGGTGATGCTGACGAAACAGTTAACGGCTGGCTTCAGTCAATGTTCACAATGGACGAAAATACAGGTTCAACAAAGGCTACAATGATTCAGACTGACGACCTTAAACTTATGCCTTTGTGGGAGCTTCTTGAAATGGACTATGGTACAGACCATTCAGAGCGTGTGGCACAGCTTCGAGACTACTTCCAGGAAAATGCCAACCGTGAATATCTTGAGTTATATGAAGAATTTATCTATGGCATCCCCGGAGACTATGCTGATAATTATGATGTTATCAGGGAAGCCATGGTAACCGATGAAAATCTTGGCGTGGTAGAGAGTGCACCTTCGGACCGTATACCAATTTACACAGAAGCAGAGCTTAATAAAATCGGTAGATCGGAAGATTATCCTCTTGACGGAAAATATACCCTCATGAGAGATATTGAAATGAAATACGATTTTGGTGGTATCGGTTATACAACTGATAAGACAATAGAACCGTTCACAGGCGATTTTGACGGTAACGGACATACTATATATGACCTTAA
>JAZRQP010000078.1:0-2709 GCA_045649885.1 Faecalimonas sp. | reverse complement strand
CTTTTTCTGCCATCAACACAAGCAAATTTAGATTTAAGTCCTCTTTGAACATTATGCTCAAGGTGGCCATTCCAGATAATTCTTCCCAAACAGATTCGAGGCAATGATTATAATTAGCACTATATGGGTTGCTCAACGCATCATTTCTCAAAAGTTTTTTAGTTGCCCATACAAGCATTTTCTCTGGTTGTAAATTGAGAGCAAAGCCTAACATTACTTCATGTATCATTACAGTCATCTCTTTATCCCATTCTGCTTTAATCAATTTGGCTTCTTTTATTAAAGCTTTAGATTCTTTATTTTTCTCATAGAGACCATTCTTGTCGTCGTAAGTCAGAAGTTTTCCTCCAACTTGAGCAAACCATTCAAACCAATGATTCCAAAACATCCATAGAAATGTCTGAGGATAATCTAATCCGTTGGTGTCTAAGACCTTTAGCACCTCACAAAAGTCCTCGTTTCGTCTTAAACTATAACAAAAGGCTTTTTGTAATGGTACGTAGTGTAATGATTTTAGTAGGATAGTCCAATCAAAATAGTCTTTTCTTTTTAATAGAATATCTCCCGCCATCAATATAGCTTCAGGCAATAGCGTCATGGTTGCAACATGTTCTATAGTTTGCAAATTGCTAAGTTGTTCTGAATCCTTACCCTCTATAAACAGAGCTAAAAAATATTCGTCAGTAGCCGAGTATCGAATACTTCTCTTTATTATACATTCTACATCAATATTCTCTGTCGGATTTTGTATAATGCACTCCGCCTCTTGTCGAATTACATTTAGTTCATCATCCGATTCTGGTGTCTTTTTTAGCTTAATCCTCTGTTCGTGTGATAACAATACAGAGATATCGTTATTTAAAAATAAATATTTTCTATCCATCACCTTTTACTCAATTCTATATGAAATATTACTATCATTACACCACAAACGGATGAGCGCACTTAACTCCATATGAGCACTATCAAAGAGTTTGATAACACAGCATGCTCTAGTACCAAATTCGCTTAAAGAGGAGCCTATCTGCCAACCTTCATTTTCCGTCAAAATAAATCTATCATGTAATCGTCCTTTTCCTGTAATACAATAAAGAGAGATATGATTCCCGCTTACAATTTTATTATAGTTGCTCACAACGGTTCTCATCTCATCTTCCATTTCTTGAAAAGGTATATTTTTGCAATGCGCTACACTCTCTAATTGTTCTTTACAATTAACAATTGTTATTTCAAGTTTTTCATCACTATTCAACGTGGTTATGTATTCATTAAGTTGATCTACCGCAAAATACGGATCTGCAATAATTAACTCTTTTTTTGCTTTCCCAAGCAATTCCTTAATACATCTTATAGCTGCCTCTTTGTTTTCGGCTTGCTTAGCAGGGTTTCCATCAAAATATACGAATTCCATTTTGGCCCGTTTATCCGCAGCTTCTTTTTCTAAAATAGCAGGCCTTAGATAGTGTTCTAGCCCAATGTTTTTTTCGGTTAGTGGATTTTCTTGTTTTCTTTGAGATAATCTTGACTGGGATGACACAATGGACGTTATAAAAGCAACATTTCTTAAGAAAAATAGAACTTCTCCTGCATTGTTTTCTATATCGATGTCTATCAGTCTTGGTCTGCTGTCCATTTGAATAAGAGCGAACGTGTTGCCTTTTTTTACTTGTTCAACAAAAGTATTTGGAATACTCTGTTTGTCCGTTACTTTTTCTGTTACTTTTACATACACATCTTCTCTTATGGCACTCGATCTCCAATCTAACTCACATCTTACAGCTGGTATCATTGGAACAGCTTCAATATGTACAACCTTTATTGGACTATATTTAATTACATAAATGCAACCTATATGCAGTGGATTGTCTGCTAGATTGATGCCGAGATGCTTTTGGGTAAATGAACCAATTTTATTAAGTTTAATATTTTTTTCTTCAAGGAAAACTCGCATCTTACTTTGTAAATCAAACCATGCCCATATTTCTTGTACCGATTGTGACTCAGGAAACATTTCTGTCAACATCCCGATATCGTAATGATCTTTTTTTAGCATAAAACCGCGAACGCCAGAATCGGGATCTCTTCGCATATCCCCCCAAAGCATTTCTACCTTATTCTCCAACATTATATGAGGTAGTGGATCATCCTCTATGTTGTCTGTTGTATCGATTTCATCTACATGAACACATATGTCAAACCGTCCGTCTTTATTGAAATTTCTGCCTTTTGGATGACTATGAAGTGGATTAGGAGAAGCCATATCGGGCCACAATTTCTCAAACACACAGAACAGCATATAATCTACTCCTGTCTTAGTGTCATCAAGTGTTACTATAGTTCTGCGATATTTGTTCATCTTCTTTTCAATAATTATATCCTTTAATTAATTCTTTTATAAGTTCTTTGTATTGTTATAGACCTCAATACGATTATCAAACACTCCCTCAAACAGGTTCATTTCTCGCTTAGCGATTCCTAATCTGTTTGCCAACACTCGCCAATCCTTGACAGCAGTTACAACCTCGTTGATGATACTCTTTGCAACCTCAGGTGTGAGCATATACTCCCCGCAAGAAGCGAGCAGAATGGACAAATCGGCTTTATTAGTCTTGCTGTTAATAAGCAGACTTTGGTGCTCGTTCAGTGTCGGGTTCATATCGTAAGCAGGCGAAAGGATCCAACCTTTTGCGGTGAGCAGAAAACCGTGGT